>JAHBVC010000002.1 GCA_019637755.1 Anaerolineales bacterium | reverse complement strand
CCACGTCGCAAAGACGGGTTTAGGAGTTTTACATGGCTGGTAAGAAAGGCGTGCGTGTAGTGATCACTCTGGAATGCACTGAGTGCCGTGAGCGCAACTACACCTCTGAGAAGAGCCGCCGTAACGATCAAGCGCGGTTGGAAATGAAGAAATTCTGCCCGCGCTGCAAAGGTCATCGCCTGCACCGCGAAACCAAGTAGTTTTCCAGGTGCGCGCCTATGGCGCGCACCTGGCTTAGGCGAGTAGCTCAATTGGCAGAGCACCGGTCTCCAAAACCGGGGGTTGCGGGTTCGATTCCTGCCTCGCCTGCCTGAATTTATACGCGCGCAAGCCGTAGTGTCGCTTGCATGAAGGAGTGTGGCATGTCAAACCAAACTCAGGTTCGCCAACCAAATGCGATCCAACGGTTCTTTCGTGAAACCATTGTTGAGTTGCGCAAGGTATCCTGGCCCACCCGCCCCGAGGCGCTGGCCCTGACGCGTATTGTGCTGATCGTGATGATCGTCATGGCGATCATCCTCGGCGGTTTGGATACGGTATTTGGGAGCTTCTTCCGCTGGTTGTTGTACTAGGTAAGTAGGGAAGATACGTTATGTCAGACCAATTCGAGCCGGCTGAAGTACCGCAGGCGCCACAGGACGGCGAGCCGCAGCCAGACGACACCGCGCAGGTAACTCCGCCGGTGGCGTCGGAAGAGCCAAGCGTGTCCGCGCAGGAGCCTGAGGCGGCCCCGCTAGAGGCTGCGCCAGTGGCTGAGGAACGGCCGCGCACCCGCCGCATGAGCGATGATTTCTCGCGCGATGGCGGGGATGACGTCCCCGATTTCAGCCAGGTGCCCACGGTGGAGGGCGAACATGCCGATGGCCGTGCCTGGTATGTGGTGCACTGCTACTCTGGTTACGAGAACAAGGTGCGCCATAACCTGGAGCAGCGCATCGAATCGATGGGCATGAAGAACATGATCTTCGATGTTGTTGTGCCTACCGAAGAAGAAATCGAAGTTAAAGAAGGCAAGCGCCGTACTGTGGAGCGCCGCGTCTTCCCGGGCTATATCTTAGTGAACATGGTCCTCTCTGAGGAATCATGGTTTGTTGTACGCAACACCCCTGGTGTCACCAGCTTTGTAGGCCAGGGCAACACCCCGCTGCCGTTGCGCCCTGAGGAAGTCTCTCAGATCGTCAAGCGCATGGAGGCGGAGGCGCCACGCATCAAGGTCACCTTCAAGCAAGGTGAGCGCGTGCGCATTGTGGATGGTCCGTTCAACGATTTCCGGGGCACCGTCTCGGAGATCGATATGGAGCGCGCCAAGGTGCGCGTAATGGTCAACTTCTTTGGGCGTGAAACCCCGGTGGAGTTAGACTTCTTGCAGGTCGAAAAGGCCTAGTGAATTTGTGGGAGAGTGCGGCGCATCGCGCCGCGGGCCACTGCTGTGCATTGGCCACAATGACTCGCTAAGACCACTAAGGAGAAAGAATGGCAAAGAAACTTAAGGCAGTCGTTACTGTTCGTATTGAGGCGGGCAAGGCCAGCCCGGCCCCCCCGATTGGTCCGGCCATGGCTGGCCACGGCATCAACTTGATGGGTTTCTGCAAGGAATACAATGCGCGCACCGCCAACCGCGCGGGGGACATCATTCCGGCAGAAGTTTCCATCTACACGGATGGCTCGTTCACCTTCATCCTCAAGACCCCGCCGGCCTCCACCTTGTTGGCCAAGGCCGCAGGTGCGGCCAAGGGTGCCGGTGAGCCTAACCGTCAGAAGGTGGGCGAGGTGACCCGCGCCCAGGTGCGCGAGATCGCCGAGATCAAGATGCCCGATCTCAACGCCACCACGATCGAAGCTGCGATGAAGCAAATCGAGGGTACTGCCCGCAACATGGGCATCACCGTCGTTGACTAAATTGTGGGAGAGGTGCGCTGCCAAAGGCAGCGCAGGCGAAGTTGCGCTGCCTTTGGCAGCTACCTTCGCCACAAGAAGACCTCGATAAGACCACGAAGGAGAAACATGGCTAAAAAAGGCAAGAAGTACCAAGCAGTAGCGGCCAAGGTGGCCGAAAAGGATTACTCCCCCAACGAGGCGCTCAGCCTCGCCCAGGAGACGGCCTACACCAAGTTTGACCCCACCGTGGAAGTGCACATTCGTCTGAATGTCGATCCGCGCAAGGCGGATGAACAGGTGCGTGATGTGGTGATCCTGCCGCATGGCTTGGGGAAAACCATCCGCGTGCTGGTCTTCGCTCAGGGCGAGGCCGCCAAGGTGGCCCGTGAGGCGGGTGCCGATGCAGTGGCGGATGATGACGAATCGCTGAAGAAGATCGCCAATGGCTGGCTGGATTTCGATGTGGCCCTCTCCATGCAGGAGATGATGGGCAACCTCGGTAAGAGCGGCCTGGCGCGTGTGCTCGGCCCGCGCGGCTTGATGCCCAACCCCAAAGCCGGCACGGTAGTGGCCGCCGCGGAAGATTTGCCGCGTGCCATCCGCGAAGCCAAGGCGGGCCGCGTCGAGTTCCGCGTGGACAGCACCGGGAACCTGCACGTGCCGATTGGCAAGGTGTCCTTCACTGCAGATAAGCTGCAGGAAAACTTCGCCGCTCTGCTGGATGCCGTAGTCAAGGCGCGTCCTTCAGGCGTGAAGGGTGTGTATGTGCGCCGCGTCTCGGTCAATGCCACCATGGGGCCCTCGATCAAGGTGGATACTTACCAGGCGCTCAACCCGGGGGTTGCCGCCTGATCCTGGGCACGTGTAGTACAATCTAGCCGCTTTCGCTCTACCAAAGATAGCAGGCGTTTGCGCAGGAAGCTGCGCAGGCTTAATCCCCTGCCGAGGTAAGGGCTTGATCGTAGTTTTTTTTGACTGCGTAAAGTCTTTGCTTCGTTTTTTGGAGCAAAGACTTTTTGTTTAGGAGGTAAATTTGGCGCTTTCAAAGGAAAAGAAGCAAAGCATCGCTGCGCAGTATGAGCAGTGGCTGGGCGACGCCGAAGCGGTGTTCCTTGCCGAGTATTCTGGCCTGTCCATGCCAGCGTTCGATGAGCTGCGCAAGCGCATCCGCGAAGTTGGCGGCGAATTCCACGTGATCAAAAACACGCTGGGCCGCCGTGCCTTCAAAGCCGCCGGGTACGACGTGCCTGAAGCCGACCTGCTCGGCAGCACGGCCATCGGGCTGGCGTTCTCGGATGCCCCTGGCGTAGCCAAGGCCCTGGCAGACTTTGCCAAAGAGCAAGAAGCCGTAAAGATCAAATCCGGCTTTCTCGGCAAAGACTATCTGAGCAAGCAAGACGTGACCCGCCTGGCCACGCTGCCGGCCCTGCCGGTCGTGCGCAGCCAGTTCCTGGCACTGCTCAATACGCCCGCCACGCAGTTGGTGCGCTTGTTGAATGAACCGGGCCGCCGTGTTGCCCAGGTCATCAAGGCCAATGCTGAAAAAGCAACGGCATAACATCAAACAATCAGAATATCGAAGGAGATATTGAAAAATGGCTGATCTTAGCAAATTGGTAGAAGAGTTGGGTAAGCTGACCGTAGTGGAAGCGGCTGAGTTGGTTTCGAAGTTGGAAGAGGCTTGGGGTGTTTCCGCTGCCGCTCCCGTAGCTGTAGCCGCTGCTCCCGCTGCTGGTGGTGGCGCTGCCGCCGCTGGTGAAGAGAAGACTGAGTTCGATGTGATCGTCAAGGACGCCGGTCCCAAGAAGATCGAGGTCATCAAGGTCATCCGCCAGCTCACCAACATGGGCCTGAAGGAAGCCAAGGACATGGCCGAGGCCGGTAACGCCAAGGTGCTCGAAGCCGCCAGCAAGGAAGCTGCCGCGGACGCCAAGTCCAAGCTGGAAGCCGCTGGCGCGGTTGTCGAGCTGGCCTAAGTTTCTGCACGTGCAAAACAAAACAGCCGCCGGATCTCCGGCGGCTGTTTTTGTTTGCACGTGCCGGCCAGCGGCTTTTAGCTGGCGCTCACCCAGCAGGCGGCAGGCGTGCGCTATGATATAGTCAAAAGTGATCAGGGAGAGCACGTATGGCGGCTCGAATACTCGTAATTGAAGATGATGAAGCCATTTTGGCTTTCCTGCGTCGTGGCCTCGGCTATGAGGGATACGAAGTAGAAACCGCGGAGGACGGCCAAAAGGGCCTGGCCCTGGCCGGCGGCAATCGCCCCGATCTTGTGGTTCTGGATTGGATGCTGCCGGGGATGGACGGCCTCGAGGTGTGCAAGCGTCTGCGCACCATGGGCAAGATCCCCATCTTGATGCTTACTGCCAAAGATTCGGTCAATGATCGTGTGCAAGGCCTGGATGCCGGCGCCGATGATTACATGGTCAAGCCCTTTAACCTGGATGAGTTGCTGGCGCGCATTCGTGCTCTGCTGCGGCGTACCCAGGTGCCCAAGGAAAAATCCTACACGTTTGGTGATCTGACCCTGGATACCGGCACGCGCCGTGCGCAACGCGGCGAGCGCGTGATCGACCTGACCGCCAAAGAATATGAGCTGCTTGAGCTATTTTTGCGCAACCCGCGCCAAGTGCTGACCCGCGAACAGATCTATGACAATGTGTGGGGCTATGATTTTGGTGGCGAGAGCAACATTATTGAAGTGTATGTGCGCTATTTGCGCCAAAAGCTCGAGGTTGGTAAGGAGAGCCGTTTACTGCATACCGTGCGCGGCATGGGGTATGTCTTGCGCGAAGATGAGTAAATGTCGCTGCGTACCCGCCTCACCTTGTATTACACCCTCGTGCTGGCGGCCGTGCTGGTCCTTTTTGGGCTGGCCGTCTATGGCCTCATTTCTGTAGTCCAGCTTCGCCAGGTGGATAGCGCCCTGGAGCGCGCCGCCCGCGATCTTTTGTTTGTCGCCCGGGTGGATGAACAGGGCGACATTATTTTTATCCAACGCGTTTCCTTCGATTCCAGCGTCATCAGCCAGGTGTGGAACACCAGCGGCCAATTGGTCGGCGTCACCCAAACGGTGGACCCGCAAAGCCCGCTGATGCAGCCGCTGGATGCCAGCGCCATGCAGGCTGATGAACGTACTTTCACCAATGTCACCATCAGCAGCATCCCCTACCGCGTGCTTAGCGTGCCGCTGCACTCCAACGGCCAGCGGGTTGGCGTGCTGCAGAGCGGCGCCTCGCTCAGCATCTTTGATGCGCTGCGAGCTGACCTGGTGCGCTATCTGGCGCTGCTCAGCGCTATCGCCATCCTGATCGCCGGCATGCTCGGCCTGGTCACCGGGCGCCGGGCGCTGGCCCCGCTGGCGACGATCACGGACACGGCTTTGCAAATCACGCGGGCCGATGATCTTTCGCGGCGCATTCCACCTCCCTCGGATCCCGAGGACGAGGTGGGGCGGCTGATCACCGCATTCAACGACACCCTGGCGCGCTTGGAGAAGCTTTTCACTACGCAGCGTCGCTTCGTCGCCGATATTGGCCATGAGTTGCGCACACCGCTCACCGTGGTGCGCGGCAATCTGGATCTGATGCGCCGCATTGGCAAGATGGACGAAGAATCGATGCACAGCATCGAGCAAGAGGTGGTGCGCCTTTCGCGCTTGGTGGAAGACCTGCTGGTGTTGGCGCAGGCCGAATCGGGCAAATTGCCTATGGACCGGCGGCGGGTGGAGTTGGATAGCTTGCTGCTCGAAGTCTTCAACCAGGTGCGCGTGCTGGCTGGCGATTCGGTCAAGCTGGAGATTGGCAAAATTGATCAGGTGCTGGTGTGTGGTGATCGCGATCGCCTGCGCCAAGTGGTGCTGAACTTAGTGGCCAACGCCATCAAGTACACCAAGCCAGGTGGCGTGGTGACCGCCAGCCTATCGAAAGATGCACAGGAAGCCAAGCTGGCGGTGCGCGATACCGGGCTGGGCATCCCAGCCGCGGATTTGCCGCATGTGTTTGAGCGCTTCTATCGTGGCGATAAATCGCGCTCGCGGGGCAAAGATGGGGCCGGGTTTGGCCTGGGCCTCTCGATCGCCTATTGGATCGTGCGCAACCATCGCGGTGAGATTGAAGTCAAATCACGCGCCAATCGTGGCAGCACCTTCACTATCCGTTTGCCGCTGGCCGATGAGAACTGCCCGGATACAACCTCTGACCTGCGCTTAGAAACTACCTTCCCCGTGGCGGCTAAGGCAACGCCGCCTGGCGCTCCGCCTGAGCACATAGACTAGCCCCGCCGGCGGCTAACCACTCCTGCAGTACCGCACTCTCACTGCGCCCGGCAACTGCATCGGCGTAGATGTGGCTGCCCCAATACTGGTAGTCACGCGTCTCTTGTGCCCAGGCGCTGCTGGGCCGGCTGGCGCCGTTGATGCCGCCATTGTAGCCGGCCAGCGCCAGGTTGGCGTCCCCATCGAAATGGCTCAATGATTTGCGTAGGTAGGCCAGGCCGCGGCGGGCATTGGTCTCCGGGGCGAAGGCATCCTCGCCGCTGGCAAAATGATAGGGCATCACCTGAAACAAACCTTGGGCGCCGGCGCCGGAAAGGGCGCGCGGGTCACCGCATGATTCGATTTGCATTACAGTCGCCACCAAATTTGGGTCGAGCGTATTCTCGGCCGCCCATGCCAGGATCTGGGGCTCCCAGCGCAAGACCTGCGGGGTGAATACATGTGCCAGCGCGGAGCTTGAAACCGGCACAGCGCTTTGGCTGGCCGGCGGGCGGGTATTTTCCAATGGCCTGCTGAGCAGGCGGGTGATGGGTAAATTCAGCAGCCCCCAAAATAACAACGAACCAAAAATTAGCACGCTTACCGGAGGGAACAGCAAGACCGAGAGGCAGCCACTCGCCTGGCCTGCCTCTCGGTCCTGGTACTGCACGAAAGAACGGTTCTGCGCAGACACAGCCTAGCTTTCGATGTCCTCGTACTGATAGCTGTGCTGCTGTACCGGCTTGGCCTGGCTGTGGCCTACCAACCCGTTGTACATGGCGGGCTGTGCGGCGCGGCTGCCTGCCGGCTGGCTGCGGCGCATGGTCGGCGGCATGCTGCGCTGGCTCTGCGTGAACAACTTGCCGCCCGAGCTGATCAGTGTGCCGATGGTCAGTACGCGGATCAGCCAGACGAATACAGCCACGAAGGCGGGAACCACCGCCAGCAGGGTGCCCATATCCAGCAACCCTTCGCCCAGCGCCGGGCTGTTGACCAGCGCAATGGAGACGCCCCACCAGGTCAGCGTAGCGTTCATCGTGGCGGCCAGCAACCAGGCGGCGAACAGGTACCAGGTGTCAGAGAGCTGCTGGCTACGCAGATCGGTGTGATTGGCAAACATGTGCGCGATGCCTGCGAAATCGATGGCGCAGAAGGCCACCGCCAGGATCGAAGCCCAGGCTACGCCGCCAAAGCGCAGATCGCCCAGCAGGTCGTGCAGGGCAAATTCGGTGGTGCTGAAGTTGAACAGCTCAAAGGCCAGCAACGCCGCAACTACCAGCAGGCCCCACACCAGATTGCGCTGAATAAAACCCGGAACACTGAAATTGCGAAGTAATCCTTTATTGACCATTTCTTGTTCTCCTCTGGCCTTCACGGCCAAACATCTGTTCTAAGATGGCTAGAGTATAGAACAAGAGAGCTAAAAGAGTCAATCGCCGTGTATGGGGGGTGCTTGCAGAGTCGCTCCTCTGTATGGTGAGAATCCAGAGATTCGCCGGCGTATAATCATGCGGATGTCAAAAACCAGCGCAGGAATCTTGATGTATCGTTTGAATGATGGCCGGGCCGAAGTGCTGTTAGTGCACCCGGGCGGCCCATTTTGGAAGAATAAGGATCTGGGCGCCTGGTCGATTCCCAAAGGGGAATATACAGACGAGGAGCCGTTGGCGGCGGCACGGCGTGAATTTTGGGAGGAGACGGGTTTTCAGGTCGAGGGGGACTTCATCCCGCTGCAACCCGTGATCCAACGCAGCGGCAAGCAAGTGAGCGCCTGGGCGGTGCAAGGGGATCTGGATGCGGCTGCCGCGCACAGCATTGAATTTGAGATGGAATGGCCGCCGCGCTCAGGCAAGCGCGCCAGCTTCCCAGAGGTAGAGCAGGCTACCTGGTTCTCTTTGCCTGAAGCCGTGCTGAAGCTAAATATGGCGCAAACCAGCTTTGTGTACCAATTGGCCACACACCTGGGTATCACGCTGGAACAAAGCTAGCTTCAGGCCGGGCTGCGCTCCATGACCTTGGAGACGCTAAAGGCAACGTTGTGGTGAGCGATCAGCTTGCCCTCGCGGTCCATGCGGATCAGATCGGTGCCGCGCGCCATCTTGCCATTCGCCAACGTAGCACTCCACACCACCCGTAAGAACTCGCCATACACTCCCGAATCCACCAGCCGGAAAGTGGCCTTAGGAAACGTGTCTTTGAATAGGTTCACGTACCAGCTATACAGCTCGCGCGATCCCGTGCGCCCTTGGCCGTTGCACGCCAAATGGCCATCTTCTTCGTACAAAAAGACTACCTGATTGGCTTTGCCGGAATTCAGCGCGGCGATCAGGCGCTGGCCAATCGCCAGGGCCTGCTGGGCGCGCGGGTCACGCACGGTGGGCGTAACCGGCTTCACCGGGGCGGGGGCCGGTGCCGGAGGCGTGGGGGCTGGCGGGGCCGGTACCACGGGCGGCGGCACGGGAGCCTGCGGTGTCTCCCAGTTGTATTGGCGCACGGCGTTCCACACATCCGGTTTCAGGTAAGCGGTTTGCCACTCCCAGAAGCTCGCGCCGGCCAAGCCTTGTGAGCGCGCCGCCTGCAAGAATTCCAGGATCTGCTGCCCGGTGGGCGACCAACTGCCTTCCCCATAGGCGGCCCCGGTGGGCACGATCGGGCGGTTGGGTTTGAGCGCCTTATACTCGTTGATCGAACGCTGCAGTTGCTGCGCCGGGTTGCTGGAGCCCACCCAATACACCTGCGGCAGGTTGATATCGCAATACTCCAGGAAGGTAGTGAACGGAAAGGGTGCGTGCAAATTGGGGTAGCGGTAAGTGCTGAGCCCGATGGTGAGCTTGGGTAGGCCGCTGCGCAGCTCTTTCATGTAGGCCTTGGCCACTTTCGCCATGTTGGCCGCCTTGAATTGCTTCTCCGCATTCACCACAAAGCCATCCAAGCCGAGTTGGTTCACCCGGGCAATCGCACGCCGCGCTTCATTGGTGGGGTTTACGCCGTAGATGTACTGCCAGCCCCACGGGGAGATGCCACGCGCTCGCAACGCGGCCACCAGATCGGGAACCATATCGACCCCGTTGGTGATGTTGTAGCCGTAGACGCCATCCGCCACCTTGATCAGCATATGGCGCAAGCCGGCCTGCTGGGCTGCCTCGGCGATTTTGGCCGGGTTGCCCTCGAATGCGCGTTTGACCTGCCAGAGATAGTAGCCTTTTCCTGTGAGCTCCATGCCTTGAAGATTGCAGGTTTTGTGCCAGGTAAGGCAAAAATCTAAACAGGAGTTCGCCACTATACTTACCTATATGACCTACTCCATCGTTGCATATGATCCGAGCACACGCCAATTTGGCGTGGCCGTGCAAACGCACCAGCCCGCTGTGGGCGCCATCGTGCCCTGGGTGCGCGCCGGCGTGGGTGCCGTGGCCACGCAGTCGCTGGTCAACATTTCCTTTGGGCCGCGCGGCTTGGAGCTACTCGGCCAGGGGGTGAGCGCGCAGCAAACTCTGGAGCAATTGATTGCCGCAGACGAAGGCCGCCAGCACCGCCAATTGGCGGTGATCGATCGCGCCGGTAATGCCGCGGCCTATAGTGGCGAAGGCTGCATTCCCTACTTTGGGCATGAAGTCGGCGAGCACTTCAGCGTGCAGGCTAACATGATGGCGCGCCCCACAGTACCGGCGGCGATGGCTGAGGCGTACCGCCGCGCGGGCGGTGACTTGATGCACCGGCTGATGTGCGCGTTGGAGGCAGCCGAAGCACAGGGTGGCGATATTCGTGGCAGCCAATCCGCTGCGATCGTGGTCTACGCCAGTGAGGACAAGCCGCAGTGGGAGAACCGGGTCTGCGATTTGCGTGTGGATGAGCACACCCACCCAGTGGCCGAGCTGCGTCGCTTGGTGAGCTTATGCCAGGCTGAACACATGAGCCAGCGGGTGGAAGCGCAGGCTGAGGCCTTGGCAGCCAACGAAGTGCTGGCGGGCTTCGCCGCGGCGCGCCAGGCCAGCGCGGACGCAAGCGAGATGGCGTTTTGGCAGGCATTATTTTTGGCAGATACCCTGGGCCAGCTAGCCGAGGCGCGCACGCTCTTGCAGCCGCTGTTTGCGGCGGAGCCACAATGGCGCGAGCTTTTGCAGCGCTTGCTGGCGATGGGCACGCCGCCCAACGGCCTGCTGGAGCATCCCGAAACGCTCGCCGCCCTGCTCGCTTAGCCTTGCGGCGGTTTGCCGCGCCGCTGCACCTGCAGCCAATGCGCCAACTGCGTCCATACCAGCAGCCCGAACGCCACGAGCAGCAAGGCCAATAGCGGCCACAACCACAACCCCTGGTTGCTGGCGGCTGCCAACGGAGCCGTGGCCATTTCAGCACTTACCGATGTGGCCGAAGGCACCATTGGGGCCAAGGCGCGGCTATCTTTGATCAGCGTACTGCCTTGCTGCGCTAGTAAAAGTACCCCATTGGTTTGTTCCGAAAAAGCGGGTTGGGTAACCAATCTCACTAAGCTGTTCAGGCTGTCGGGTGCATTGCTGAGCAAGGCCAGTTTGCTGGTGGTCTTGGAATCAGGCAGCCGGCCCAGCGAAGCCGCCGCCAGCGGCACGTTGGCGCTATAGCTCAGGCGATTGCCGTCACTCAGCAGCAGGGTTCCGCGGGTGCCGTCGCGTTCCACCCCGAATACGCTTTGCATTTCCAGGTCAGATAGAAAATCATCAAAGTTTCCCAGCAGGATCACATGGTCATTTTGCAGACTGGCAAAGGCGCTACTGCTGCTGCCGATCTGAACCTGTGCTTGCAACGGCCACACCTGGTATGTAGCGGCTAGCCCGCGCAAGAGCTCTGCGGCGCTGCTCCAGGTTGCGCTGTCCTGCGCAGGCAGCAGCAACGTGGTGGCTTGCATACCATCCTGCAGGAAGGGCAGCGGAAAATCTCCCAGGCTGGCTTCATGCTTGGTGGCCGGCTCTTCTGCATTGGGCAACTGTAGCGCCGAATCTGCGTAGATCGTCAGCCAGTGCTCCCCCTGCTGCGGGTCGGCGCATAGGTCTAGCGGCACCACATCGGCGGAGACCACCAGTTCGTTGACGCCGGGTTTCAATACAGAAGGCGGCAGCAAGGTCACCTCGCTGTGGCGTGCCGCGGTCTGATCTACCAGGCGTGTGGTGCTGAGCAACTGGCCGTTGATCGACAGACTCACACTGGAGCGCAAATAATCCAGCAGTTGGGAGTGGGCAAAGCGTAGATCAATAAACGCGGCATCACTGATCGCCCGATCAGGAGACACGTAAAAAGGCACACGCAACTCTGAGCGGCCAAAGCGGGTGAAGGTGAAATCATTGTGCCCCAGATCCGCCAGCGTGCTGCTTAACCGGTCCGTGCGCGGGGTAGCGGTGAACTGCTCTTCGCCGATGAGCGCCAGCGTGCGCTCGCGATTGAGTACCAGCGGGCCGCCCAGCGCCAAAGCGGCGCGGTTCACCGCCGCGTCGCTGCCGCCACTGACCACCAGCAGGCTGCGTTGCAGATTCCACGGGGAGCGGCTTACCTCGATGAAGCCCAACTCGGTTCGCTGGCTCACTGGCAGGCGCAAATTGGCGTCTTGATTGTGTGGCAGGGTGAGGGTATCCAACTGATTGAAGGCTTCCAACGGGCCAACAAAGATCAGGTGGTGTTCGCTTAACTCAGCTGCGCTCACTTCGCTCTCCTGGCGCAGCGTGATCGCCTGGGCTGGGGCAAAGCGCCCCAGCCCTGCGGCAGCGCGCAGGCCGGCGGCTACCTGCGCTTCGCTTGGATTGCTGGGTATGAGGATCAGCGTTCCGGGCTGCTCCAGCGCATCGGCGCTGAAGTAGGGATAGGGCAGCCGGCCAAGATCGGGCGTTACGGCGGTTTCGCTGTAGCTTAGGTTTAAGCTGGAGCTGGGCTGCAGCAAGGCGGTGCTGGAAAGATTAAGCGCACACGAGGCAGAAGCATCCCAGTAAATGCGCAAGCTATGTTGTGCGCCCTGTGCCAGCCGGCTGGGCTCCAGCGGCAGGCTGAGTTGCTGCTCGCCGTTGGCGCTGAGCACGTTGCGATACAGCACCGTATCATCAAGCAGCACCGAAAGGTGCCCGGCCACCAGGTTTTGCGTTGGCAGCTCCCCCTGGGCAGGAATATAGCTGGAGAAAAAGCTTTGCAGATCCAGGGTCAGGTTGCTGCCCAACTCGGGTTGCCAGTTGGCGGGGGTGGTGAAGTGTAGCGTAACCTCCCCATAGGGCCCTTGCAGGGCGGCGTAGGGCTCCATGCCCAGCGCGGTGAGCGGAATGCTGCGCTGCTGCAAGCCGGTTTGCAAGGCTGGCACAGCCGGCGCCAAAGCCAGCAGGCCTACGGTAGCGCACAGCAGAAAGAACTGGCCTAGCCGCTTCATGGCTTGGGCTCTCCCAGGTTTACCGGGTAGACAAAAATGCGTTCCGGCGCCTGGTTGGCTTTCTCCAGCGCATACTCCGCATTGCTGCATAGCTCGCTGAGCGTCTCCTCATTCTCCCAGGCAGTCAGGCCGATGCTGGGTTTGAGCGAAACCTTGTAGAGGCCGGAATGTTCCTCCATTGGTTGCAATAGCCCCTGGCGGATGCGCAGCAGGGTGCGTGCGGCTGGCTGCGGCGGCGTATCCGGCAGCAGGATGGCAAAAGCCGATTCATTCCAGCGCCCTACGGCATCGTTGCCGCGCAATTGCTTTTTGAGGATCTCTACCGTGTTGGTCAGGAAGTCGGTAAGCACCGCGTTGGGTAGCGAATTGGCAAACGTTTTCAGGCTTTCCAGTTCGATGATTGCCAGCGACAGCGGGGCATCGGGCCGGTCCGCCATGCGCCGCTCGATCAGGTTGCTGAAGTGGGCGCGCTTGTAGGCGCCCGATTCGGGATCGCGATTTAGGCGATCGCGGATCGCTTCCAGCGGGCGGCTGGCCTGATAGATCACGATGACTTGCAGGATGCCCAGCCCCAGCCCGCCGAGGGCGAACAGCAACAGCGAGAGCAGCGGCCGCGGGCGAATAGGGGCTTGGGGGGCGCGGGCCTCGTCCAGAACCGAGATGTCAAAGACCTGATAGATGCCCTTGATCGTGGCAATGCCTTGCGTGCCGACATTGTTAGCCAACGCAGCCGCAAAGGCTGGGCTTGGCCCATCAATGTTCAGGTAGAAGATGTTGGATTCCTGCGGCACCACCACACTGCGTTGGTAGCTGGCAAAATCCTGCCCGGCAGAGGGCATGTTCAGTTGTGTGTTTTGGTAGACGCGCTCGCTGGCTACGATCTCAGAGTAGGTAGTGATCACCGAGCGTTTCTCCAGCGTATCCAGGCTGGAAACCACATCGCGGCTGCTGGTGAGGTTTTCGTTGGGATAGATGACAAAGGACGTAGTGGCGCGATAGATCGGCGTGGCACTGATCGAGATCAGCACGGAGAGAATACAGGCTCCCAGCACATACATGGCGATCCAACGCCAATTGCTTTGCAGCAGATCAAGATAATGACGCACCATCTTACAACTCGGCTCCAATAATGAATGTACGTCCCCAGGTGGACACGTTGTCGCGGTTGATACAGGTTTGGAAAGTGAGCGTCATTTGCCCACCATACATGCGGTAGAACACTTCTGAGGCGCTGATCTTTTCGCCGGTGTCTAAATTCAAGAAATCACTGGTGGCGCTATTGGGGTTGAGCGCTTGAAAGCTGTGGATCTGGTAGATCTCAAATTCCATTACGCTGCCGTCACCCATTACTAGGCGCGCCACATCGCCCGGCGCCAGTGCGAAGAAACTGCCACCCGCCAGGTAGTTGTGCGCCAGCAACCCTTCGTTGCCGGTGTGCTGGCGCACGATGCGGAATTCGGTCACCTCACCAAAATTGCTGCTAACCCAGGCCGGGTCACTGGCGGGCTGCTGCACGATGGGGTATTCGAACTGTCCTTCCACAAATACGCCTACGCGTTGGTTGGCATCACCATTGCTCACGTTCTGCACGAACTGATCAAAGGCAGGCAAATTCAAGGCGGCCGTATCGGCATCCGTCAGCAGGGTCACAGTTACGCCGTCGCCGGTCACCGGCTGCAGCAGCTCGACCGTCGGGCTGGCTGGCAGCTCGGTGGCCACCACGGCCTGCGTAACCGTTGGCGTGTCTGTGCTGGCGGGAGTGGCGCTTGTGTGGGGTGGGCTGGCGGTGGGTGAGGGGGGCGGCTGCGTTGCGGCGGCTTGCGCACGTACCGGCGAGGTGCGCATGGCGAGGGTGAGTGCCAGCGCGGCCACTAGGGTGACGAGCAGCCCGGCAGCAATGGCGCTGCCCCAGATACGCCCCTCGCGCGTGTGCAGCGCGCCGGAGGCGGGCATTTGCTTGCGCAGGCTGGGCTGGGCGGGCATGGCTTGCGGAGCGAGCGCCGCCAAGCGTTCGAGCACTTTGGGGTTGTGTGGGCTGAGCTGCAGCACGCGTTGCAGCGCATAGATCTGCTTGCTGCGCTCCTCAATGGCAAAGCTGAGCAGCCACCAGCCTTCAGTGTAGTGCGGGTCTGCTTTGAGTGCCTGGGAAAGCAGCGCCAACGCCGCGCGGCGGTTGCCCACTTTGAGCAGGGCTTTGACTTGTTGGCTGGTATTCGAATGGTCCATCGCCGCGAAACTTTCAACAATGAAAGCTGACATCCATCTTATGCCATCCTGGCAACTATGCGCTTATCAGAAATGCAAGGAGAGCAAGGCTGGCCTTGCTCTCCTTGCGAAGTTGCAGAGATGCTGTTTTGAGGGACTAGTAGATAAAGGGTAACAAACGCTTGGTGCGCTGCATATAGGCGGGGTACTCAGCGAACTTGTTGCATAGCAGCCCCTCTTCATACTGCAGTTTGAGCACCAAATCTACCAGCAAGGCCAGCCAGAAGAAGATGCGTAGCGGGCTGGGCGCACTCAGCACCAGCGGCAGCGTAAACAGCAGCAGGCTGGTGTACATGGGATGGCGGATGATGGCGTAGGGCCCGTGTTGCACCATGCGCCCCCGCGCCAACGGCAGTGGCGAGGCGCCGAAGTTGCCGATGCCCATGCTAAAGATCGCCCAGGCGGCCAGCGCCAGGCCGGCGAGCTGCAGGGCGAGCAGAGCCCAAGGCTGCGCCAGCCATGGCCCGCTGAGCAGGATGGCGCCAATTGCGACGAACTGGACGAGGACGAAGACAAGAGAAGAGTTGACCATTATCGACCTATCTCTAGGGTATTGAGGAGAGCGGCAGAAGCTTTGTAGGGATCGTCTCCTTGCCACTCACTTATCCTAAATAGCTCTACTTTAGTACGATCAGAATTCTTGTAAAAGACACTATCAGCTTTTATGTGTACACGTCCTCCCGCTGGCCTTCGCCCCTGTTGCCGGAAAGCCATTTTGATCATTTCTGTTAACTCGCAAGGCTCAAGAGATACACGTTCTTTCCGGTTGTACCCTCTAGTAAAACCAATGTAGGGTTTCCAGGCTTTGTCGAAGGAGAAAAGGACCGTCTTGTTCTTGAGGTCAATCAGACACACTTTCCCAAGTTTCTCTGAATCCAGTTTGGATAATGATACTTCTTGTGTATAAAGGAACTCTTCTGCCATTTCCTTAGTTACTATGCATGAACCCGCCATTTTGTGACCTCCGCATGAATCAGAACTTTGCACATCCTAACCCTTGTGGGAATGGCTGGTTACTTTTTGAATCCGCTACTTTACTTGTAAAATACAGAACTATCCTGCAAAAGTCAGCCTCTAATAGTTAGGGAGAAGGAGGCAGCTCCTCTAATTCTTTAAGGCACGCGCGTCTCTCATCCAGCTTTAATCATAAATCGAGTGAATAGCCTGGCTTCTTTGCCATCCTATAGACCTCCTTGGTTTGGGGACGGCTATTAAAAGCCCAGTTCTTTCTTGAGCTGCTTCTCGCTCTTGCCGCCAGCGGCCTTGCGCCTAGCAGCTCTTGCCAGAGGGTGCCATCGTAGCGACGGCTTTGGATTGTTGGAAGCATCGGGATACCTAGCCCATCAGCTCACCGTCCAACCCCCACTGAGAGCGGCAAACTGGAAGAGCAGAAGTTGGCCCTGCTCACTTTGCCTTCTTCAGCAGCGTCCAGCCGCTGCCGGCGGCCAAGGCGGCCGCCAGCACCCAGGCGCTGTTAGCCACCAGCGCACTATCCGCCTGCTTGAGGGCGATGCCTACAAAGGCCCACACCAGAACCAACATAAAAGCCGCATCACGCTCGCGTAGCAGCATCGCCGCGCCCAAGCCGCTGGCAACCACCAGCATCACGACCGCCCACAGCTCGGCGCTAATGCCCCAGCCACCCCAGCCCACAAAAGTTAGCACCTGCGACGCATTGGCAATGGTGGCCACGGACACCCAGCCAAGGTAGACGCTAAATGGAATCTGCACGCACCAACGAAACAGGCGGTCCCCCTTGGTTGCTGCCACTTTGCGATAGATAAAAATCAGGCAGGCGAGCAGCACCACCATCACCAGGATGGTGAGCACAAACTGTTCGTAATGCCACAGCAAGATCCATGTGGCATTCGCAAGGCTAGCCAGCCAATAGGCGGGCGCAATCTCGTCAAGCACTTGCTTGCCGCGCTGGGAAGGGCCAATTTGGTACAGCGCAAATACAACCAGCCCAAGATAGATCAACCCCCAAATTGAAAATACATAGCCGTCCGGCACAAAGCGAATTGGAAAACGGTCAGAGATCTCCCCAGTGGTCTGTCCGTTGATGGGCAGGATGTTGGCCAAGGCGTTGACAGTAATGGTCAACAGGGTGAGTACTACTGTGATCGTTCTGCGCAACATAATGCCTCCCTTAGAAACCTAATTCATCTCTGAGCTTCTTTTCATTCTTGCTGCTCGCCTTGTTGCCTAGCTCCTCTTGCCAGAAATCATTGTTGAAGCGCCGGCTGCGTACCGGCAGCGGCATGGGCACGCCCCACGGCCCCAGCAGCAGCACATCCTCGCCAGATTGCAGGCGTGACAGCATACCCTTCAGCGTTTCACGCCCGGCCAGGCCAGAAAGTACGGCGCGGATGTCATCATCATCGCCTAGCCAGCCCGAAATGCGCGTGCCCAACTGCGACATGACTTCATCATAGATTTGGCTGGGACGCTGGTCAATCACCAGCAGCGTGACGTTGTACTTGCGCAACTCGCGTGCAATCGTTGAGAAGGTAGTCTGCGAAGCCAACTCCTTGTTGAGTAACTTATGTGCCTCTTCCACCACAATCACCAGGGGGCGCGGTTCCGGCGTTTTCTCGTTGTAACTCTTGGTCATCATGGCTTCCCACTGGGCGCGAATTTTGCGGGTGAGCAAATTGCTGACCAATAGATAATCCAAATCTCGGTCGTGCTTGCCAAAAGAGAGGATGACATGCTTGCCGTTTTTGAGCACGTCCACGATCTGGTCTATAGCCTTGTTTGAGCTACCCTCGGTCACATACTTCAGGTCGTTGATCTTGTTCTTGAGGCGTGAGTGCAGTGCGCTCACCGCTTTAGGGTGGATGTTGTGCCGCTCAGCCCAGCCTTCAATGCTGTCTTCCGGGTAGTCGCCATCCTCCAGTCCTTCTTCCTTCTTGCCCGGCCCCAGCGCCATAAAGCGTGAGAACCATTTTTCACCAAAGCTGGTTGCTAGCGCGTTCAGCGTGTTGGGTGCAGTGTCGCGCAGGTTAAGCTCGCTCCATAGCAACTCAATATCCTCAATTTGGATGTCGTCTTTGGCAATCTCCAAATTGATGTCGGGCGCATTGCCACGATAGATTGCATTGCTGCCTGAGCCCAGGCCCACAATCTGCACTTTGGATTTGCCAAACTTTTGCTGCAAACCCGCTACGCTGGTGCCCTTGTTCTTGTCGTGCACGTCATAGGCGTACTCGTTGTGCATGTCAAAGATGAGCAGGGATACCTGGTCATGCTTGATGAGCCCCGCCAGCACCACGAGGGTCAGGAACGATTTGCCCGTTCCCGTGGCGCCAAAAATGCCCGAGGAGCGTTGCACCAGCTTGCGCAGATCAATGCGCACCGGGTGGCCCTGCTCGCGGGTCGTGCCAATCACGAAGCCATCTTTGCTGCCGGCTTTGCCAAAGATTTCGGCGATATCGCCCTGGCTGGCCAGCATGGCGGAGGCATGGTGCGCCGGGACTGTCTTAACCGGTTCCACTGAGGAATCTTCGGCCAGTCCATCCTCTACAGCTTTCTGATGCTTGATATATTCAGGGGTGCCAGGCTCCGGGCCGCGTTGCATCATCAGGGCGGGTAGCACCTGCAAATTTGTGTAGAGCGTTTGGCCGTGCAATAGGCTCGCTAATTCCTGCGGGAGTCGCCCCCCGCCGGGCTCATCTGCAAAGCGCGGGTCAGTAGCGCCAAGCTGTAGGTCAGTTACAAGCCCGTGAAACAGCCAATCGCCGCTTTCAATGACTACGAACGCGCCCTCGCGCACTTCGTGGGCGGGCACTTGCAGGCGTACCTGCAAATTGTCCTTCAGGCTGCCGCCGACCACAAAGCCAACACGCTTGCGTCCCTGTGTATCTTCACTCATTTCGCTATCTCCATGCCGCTGTCAGCCAAGGCCGACATTACTTGCATCAGGGTTTGGTAATCGTCACGCAGCAAGGTAATGATTTCCTGCGTAGCACGCGTGCGCCACTGGGTATCGTTGTGTGCGGCAGCCGCCTGCGCTAGGTGCGCCGCCAGCAATTCAGCCGCGGGCGATTCCGGGTTAGCCCCGTTGCGCAACACATGCCGAAAGTAGCCCAGGCGCTCGGTAAATTGCGCCACCTCGGCTGGTTCGCACTGCCAGACGATATCGAGGCTCAGCGGGGCGCGTGGCGGCAACAGGTGCGAAATCACCCCGTCCCGGCTGTGCCCGATGGTGAGCACACTAATTTCCAGCGGCACAGTGCGGTTCCTGCGGTTGTCAGCGATGATGGCGTCATCCACTTGGTCGGTGGTGGCAATCTGGCGCACCATACCGTCGTCATCAATGTGCATGGCATAGATAAGGCCATAAATCCACATGGATTGGCCCAATGGCGCTCTAACCAGCGCACCGAAGTGCGGGGCATCTTCCTCGGTCACTTTCGTGCCGGCTACAAAGCCAGTGATGGCTGAACGCAACAGGTAGCCCACCTTGTAGGCTTGGGTCGTCATAGCGTAAACCTCCTGCGGCCGGGTAAGTTCTTAGCCGCTTGTTTTTGTGAAAGCTCGCCCGGTTCAACCCCCATGGCGCGCAGCTCATTGATCAGCAGTTGGGCCACTTGCTCGTGCTCTTCAAATTTCACCAATGCAATTTCGTGGGCGCGGTGCAGCACATAAGGATAGGTATAGTCACCCAGAACGCTGTTTTGCTTTACCAATACGGCGTGTAATGCATTCAGCAGTACTTTATCGTATGCCACCCAGCCAGGCACTTCTACGCGCGCCAGCCACGGCGCGCCGGGCTTGCCAACATTAAGGTAGAAGAAGTGCAGCGCCAAATGGCCGAAGTAGCGTTTGGCCGATTGGCTCTGGATGGCAAACAAAGCAGAACGCTCGCCCGGCTGCAGGATATCGCGCAGCAACAGTGCGTCGGTCACACCGCGCAACTGGCGTTCGCGCAGCTCCACCGTACCCGCGCCTGAGGGAAGCTGCATCACTTCCAACATACGCACCAGCAGGTCGGCACGCGGTTTGTCCACATAGCCGGCAGTCGCCGCGCCGCGCTGGTGTAACTGCTCTAGCGCGGCCAGGTACTCGGTTAGGTGCTCTTCAAACGCGCGGTTGTCTGCAGTGTCGATGACTTTGGCGCCCCATAATTCCAGCGGGCCATCTGTGAGCGTGATGATGGGCGTAGCGCTATCTGTGCGGGCCAGCTCAGCCAGCAACTTGCGCTCGCCCTTGTCGCGCTCCAGGCTTACCTGCTCCTCAGAGTAGCTGCCGCTGCGCGTGTACTCCGCCACGTGCAACTCGCTGCGCGTATACACCTCGGGCGCGTCGCTGCTGCCACCGTGCAGCCGAATGGCTCCGAGGTTCACCAAAAAATAGTGCACTGGTGCGTGGGCGTTGGGGTTAATTTGCGAGCCATCGGCAGCAATCAGGGTGTAGTTGGTTGGCAATGCAGGTAGCGCGGCGGCATGGGTCAGCGCCTCATCTACGGGTATTGCACAACGCAGGCGCGAGTCTGCCTGGGCTGCCGCTTCCACTTGCTGGCGGATGGTTTGCAGATCCTCTGCACGCCCGTGCAGCAACGCGCTGGCACTCGCGCGGCGATCTTCCACTTGGCGCAGGCCATCTTTAGCCTTCAGCGCTTCGGCTCGGGCTTGTTGGCGAAGGTCGAGATAGTTAACTGGCATGGTCAGGGCCTTGACAGACTGCTGGCGTACGTGGCATAGTAAGCGTAGAACACTTGTTCATTTTAGCATAACCACCTTGGCGTACCTGCAGGATTTTAATCGCAATACGTCATAGGAAATCTACCCTGCGAACAAGTGAAACGGAGCAAGGATGCATGAAGCACGTGGTTCTTACAACGGTTACTTTCGCAGCCCCAACGGAAGCAAAGATCAATTCACCCTGCGCCAGGCAGATGAACAATCTGACAAAGAGTTCATCCTGCGCGTAGCCAACTTCATCAAGTTGCTCGCCGAACAAGGTTGGACAGCGTGGGAAGCGGCCACGAGTATTGACTCAGCAGTCGTTGCCGAAGGCGCTGAGCGCGTTGCCAGCGATGCCCCCAAAGCCTTCGAGCTCGAGAGTATCCAGTTGGCTGCCGGCGGCGAGCACCCGCGCTGGGTGGTGCGCGGCGGCAACTTCAAGAAATTTGGCGTCACCTGCTGGCCCGAAGTGCTCGAGGCGGCTGGCATCGCCGAGAAGCTTGACCCCATGAAGGAAAACAAGCCCAAAGGGCGTTGGATGGCGCGCTACATCGAGCGCCAAAATGACGAAGGCCGCCTGGTGCCAGACAAAGTTGTGGAGTTGGTGAAGGGCTAGCCTTTTTGATCAGCCTGTAATGGTTGAAACAAAGTAACTTGCAGCCCATCAGGTGAACGTAGGCGAGCGTTCAAGTCATTCCAGGGCGTCAGCATTGGTTCGTGCTCCAGCACCGCGCCATACTTCACGGCGCGGGCCACGGCGGTGTGAATATCGCTTACTTCAAAGCAGAAACGGATCTGCCCGCTGACCCGGCGGCCAACTTCGATGTCGTCCACGCTAGCGGCATAACTGGGGTCAAACACCTCCAGCGCGGCGCGCCCGGCGTGGAACATCAGACCGCGTCCGCCTTCGTCATTGGTCCACAGCGCCGCCGGGTCTAGCCCCAAGCCATCACGGTAGAAGGCCACGACGCGCTCGTAGTCCTCGGTGGTTAGCGCAACACGCAATTCGGTAACTGGCATGGGGCTCTATCCAGTGAACTTTGAACGAATTTGTTTTACTTGGCCATAGAAGATCGGCAGCTCTTCCTGGAGGGTGTGCCAGATAATGTCTAAATCGACCCCAAAATACTGATGCACTACTTTGTTGCGTGTGCCAATGATTTGTGACCAGGGTACTTCTGGATGGTGCTCCTTAATTTCTTCAGGCAGATTCTTGGCAGCCTCACCAATAACTTCAATGTTGCGAATGACTGCGTCAATAACTAGGCTGCTTGCACTGAAGGATTGCATATTCATTCCTTCGGTATAACCTTGAATCTTGGTGATGGCTTCTAGAATATCGTCTAGATACACCTGCGCGCTTCGCCTAGACATATACGGCGTCTTGAAGGATCTCAGGTTTTAACGCTGGTTTCAGAGCCTTCTCAGTCACCAAATCCACGCGGCGATTAAGTAAATCAGCTAGCTGAGCCTCCAGTTGGACAAAACGGAACAAGCCGATGGGGCGCTCAAACTCAACAAGGATGTCGATATCGCTGGTGGGGGTCTCTTCCCCGCGGGCAAAGGATCCAAACACAGCCAGTCTGGATACCCCATATGCCTGGTTAAGCATTTGGTGCTCTTTGGAGAGAATGCCCTTCAGTAGTTCGAACTCTCGACTCATGCTAAAGCTATTCTACAATTCCCGGCTTGCAATTTCAACCGCGTGAAATTTTGTTCTATCTACCCGATCTTGATCGCGCCGCTCACCGGTGCATCCCAGCCGGCTTTGTTGCCGATGGCGATCTGCGCATCCCACAGCGCGGCGATCTCCTTCGGCAGCGGCGAGCTGCGCCGGGTGGCCATATTGATGTGGATGCCCAGCAATTCAGTGATGGCCGCCAGTTGCCCGTCACGGTCGCGCACCATGAAGTGCATCATCAAGAATAGCTTGGGGTTGCGTTGTAAAGCCCGCGAGTACACCTTGAAGCCCTCGCCCGCCCGCAGCTCGGCCAAATAGCGCGTATGTGACTCCAGCGCAAAGCTGCCGTTGCCGCTCTGCGTGTGGTACTCGTGCCCAAAGCCAAAGCTGTTGTACCAATTCCAGGTGGCCCGGTCAAAAAAGTGCGTGTACCACATCACGTTCATGTGGCCCAAAAAATCCAAGTGTTCTTGCTGCACCGTGCCTTCAAACATGAGGGGGAGTTTGCTAAAGTCCATAGGCTGATTATAAGGAGATTTGGCCACAGCGAAGAGGGGCGGGATGGCTTAGGTATAATCATTCCACGTGATCGATCATCACAACGCCTGTCCGCGGCAGGGGTTGTTAGTGTTCAGGAGCACCCTAGATGGCATTAAAAAAGAAGGACCACCTGGAGTTGTATCACCAGATGGTACTCATCCGCCGAGTCGAAGAGCGTTCGGCGGAGTTGTACCAGGCTGGCAAGATCGGCGGCTTTTTGCACCTGTATATCGGGCAAGAAGCGGTGAGCACCGGCATTGTCTCGGTGCGCCAGCCGCAAGACCGTATCATCACGGCTTATCGTGACCATGGCTTGGCGCTGAATGTTGGCATCCCGGCCAAGGCCGTGATCGCCGAGCTGCTGGGCAAGGAGACCGGCGTGTCCAAAGGCCGCGGCGGCTCGATGCACATGGCCGATGTGGAGAAAAATTACTGGGGCGGGCACGCCATCGTCGGCGCCCACCTGCCCATCGCCGCCGGTATGGCCCTCGGGGATCAATACGAGGGCAACGACGGCGTCACCATCTGCATGTTCGGCGACGGGGCTACCAACATCGGCTTCTTCCACGAAGGTGTCAACCTCTCCAAGGTGTGGAACCTGCCGGTGCTCTGGCTGTGCGAGAACAACCAGTACGGCATGGGCACCGCGGTAGACCGCGCCTCGGCGGTGGAGCAGATCCACATGAAGGCCGAAGGCTACGGCATCCCGCACTCTCGCCTGGAAGACGGCATGGACATCATGAAAGTGCGTGAAGCGGTGGGCGCCGCGCTCGATCACATCCGCAGCGGCAAAGGCCCGTATTTCCTCGAGATCATGACCTATCGCTTCGAAGGCCACTCGATGGGTGACCCGCAGCGCTACCGTGAAAAAGACGAAGTCACCAAATGGGAAGAATCAGATCCCATTGGCATCTATAACCGCTATCTGGTGAAAGAAAAGATCGCCACTCAGGCCGATCTGGACAAGATCGATCAGGCGGTCGAAACCGAAGTGACCGAAGCGGTCGAATTCGCAGAGGCCAGCCCAGACCCGGGCTTCGACACCCTCTTCGATTACATGTACGCGAGTAAGGAGTAGAGCATGGCAATCATCACTATGCGCCAGGCCATCTCCGATGCCCTATGGGAAGAGATGGAGCGTGACCCCAAGGTATTTATCCTGGGTGAAGAAGTGGGTGTGTGGGGCGGCACCTATGCCGTCACGAAAGGGTTCCTCGATCACTTTGGCGAGAAGCGCGTGCGCGATACCCCTATCGCCGAATCCGCCATCGTTGGCGCCGGCATTGGTGCTGCGATGGTGGGCCTGCGCCCCGTCTCCGAGATCATGACGATCAACTTCGCCTTCGTGGCGATGGATTACATTGTCAACGAGGCACCCAAGATGCACACCATGTTTGGTGGGCAGATGAAGGTGCCCCTGGTGATCCGCACCGCGGGTGGCGGTGGCCGCCAACTTGGCGCCACGCACTCACAAACGCCCGATGCGATCTTTGCTCACTTCCCCGGCCTCAAGGTCGTCTCGCCCGGCACGCCGGAAGACGCCAAGGGCCTGCTCAAAGCCGCCATCCGCGATGATGACCCGGTGCTGTTCATCGAGCACGCCGCCATGTACCAGGTGCGCGGCGAAGTGCCCGAAGGTGATTACACCACGCCCATCGGCGTCTCCAAAGTGCAACGCGAAGGTGACGCCGTCACCATCGTGACCTACTGCAAGGGTTTGCAGCTTTCGATGGCCGCCGCCGACCAACTCTCGCAAGAAGGCATTGAAGTTGAGATTGTGGATCTGCGCTCCTTGCGTCCCTTGGACATGGGGCCGGCGTTGGCTTCATTCAAAAAGACCAACCGTGCCGTCATTGTGGAAGAAGGCTGGCCCAGCTACGGTGTAGGCGCTGAAGTAGCCACCCGCCTGTACGAGGCCGCTTTCGATTACGCTGATGCACCCGTCAAGCGTGTAGCACAGAAGGAAGTGCCGCTGCCGTATAACGCCGCTCTGGAGCAGTTTGCGCTGCCGCAAGTGGCGGATGTGGTGGCTGCGGTGAAAGAGGTGCTGTAATGGCAGACATCGTAACCATGCCCAAGCTCGGCTTTGATATGGCCGAGGGCACTCTGCTGCGCTGGGTCAAGAAAGAAGGCGACAAAGTAGAAAAGGGTGAGCTGCTGGCCGAAATCGAGACCGATAAGGCCACAGTAGAAGTCGAATCCCAATACAGCGGTGTGGTGCTCAAGCACCTGGTGACCGAGGGCACCCCTGTGCCCGTAAGCAACCCCATCGCCGCCATTGGCGCGGAGGGTGAGAAGTATGAGGGGGCAGCAGCACAAGCAGTCGCGCCTAAAACCGAAGAGAAATCTGTTAATCAAGAGCCATCAGTTAATCAAAAGCAAGCGATTATTGGATTAAACGATAAACAGATTAAGACGGACGACAAGCCAATCCCAGGTGCTGACGCTGATGGCCGCTTACCCGACGGCGTCCGCGCCTCGCCCCTGGCGCGCAAGATCGCTCAGGAGCGCGGCGTCAACCTCAAGTCCGTGCGCGGCTCCGGCCCACTCGGCCGCATCACCAAGCGTGATGTTGAAGGCGCCAAAGCCGGCGGCAGCGGTTTGTCGCTGCCTGGCCTGCAGCTGGCTGACCTCGGCCCGGCGCCAGCCGACAAGCGCGTGCCGCTCACGCGTCTGCGCTCGGCCATCGGCCGCCGCATGGTGCAATCTCGCCAGGAGATCCCACACTTCTACGTCACGCATGAATACGATGTAGACCGCCTGCTGGAAGCGCGCGCCCAGGCCAATGCCGCCCTCGAAGGCAGCGGTGAGAAGCTCAGCGTGAATGACTTCATCATCAAGGCCGCCGCGCTGACCCTGCGCCAATACCCCAACCTCAACGCCAAATTGGATGGCGACGCCATCGTGCAGCTCGGCCAGGTCAATATCGGCGTAGCCGTAGCGGTGGAAGGCGGCCTGCTGGTGGTGGTGTGCCGCGATGCAGACCGCAAGCCGCTGCGCCAAATCTCGCAGGAAGTGCGTGAGATGGCCGGCCGCGTGCGCGGAGGCAAAGTCAGCACGGAGGATATCGAAGGCTCCACCTTCTCCATCAGCAACCTGGGCATGTACGATGTGCACAGCTTCACTGCCATCGTCAACCCGCCTGAGGCCGCCATTCTGGCCGTGGGTGCTGCTCAGGAAGTGCCGGTGGTCAAGAACGGCCAGATCGCCGTGGGCAATCGCATGCGCATCACCATCTCGATCGACCATCGCATCAGTGATGGTGCCGAGGGTGCGCAGTATCTGCAGGCCCTGGCTGCCTACATCGAGAACCCCATCGCGCTGCTCATGTAGCGCGGGGATATACAGACAATCAAAACGGCGGGCCATTGGCCCGCCGTTTTTGTTACGCGTCTGAGGCAGCGGGTTGCCAGCCTGTGGCCGCGGCCCAGTCTTCCGCCGCGAGGTAGATCAGATCCACCGCCGGGTCTTTGACGTCGGGGTAGCTGTCACTATCGGCCAGATTGGCAGCCAGGCGGCGTTTGAGCTCGCCATAGGCTGCTGCGCTGGCAGGGTGGGCGCGCAAATAATCGCGAAAGAGCAACGGATAGCACTGGTTGGGCTGCCCCGCAACGCGCACATGAATATGCACCACGCGCGTAGCCGGAGCCTCACGAAAATACAGTTTGCGCCAGGCCTCGGCGGCGCTGGCACCGCCGGGTGGCACGTGGTCGCGGTCGATCTCTTTCCGGTATTGGTAGCCGGCGGCTTGCAGGGCTGCGATCACCGCTGGGCGCAATGCGGCCACGCTGACCTGGATATCGAGGATGTCTTTAGCGGCCAGCCCCGCCACTGCGGTCGAGCCGATGTGATCGATGCGCAGCGCCAGGTCGCCGAGCGCCGCGCGTATGCGCGCCGCCTCACGGCGGAACTCATCTGGCCAGCCTGGCTGGTAGTCGCTTATCGTCACCATGGCGGCGGGATTGTAACTCAGCGAGGTATCATAGGTTTATGGACTACCAACGCTTTCTGACGGATGGTTTGCCACAGCTAACCGACTATTTGCAAACCGATGATGTGTTTTGGCTGCTGGATGCGGACCCGCAGCTGACCCTCGGCAATGTATTGTTGGCCGAAGCCAGCTTGCAGGCCGAAGGCAAGCTGCGCCCAGAGGATCGCCGCGCCATCGCCGAAGCCAAGCGCGCCTGGCCGGTACTTTGGCGTAAGAAAGCTGAACGTGAATTCGCGGCACGCCTGCGCCAGTGGTCGCATTACCTTGCCGAGCTGGCGGATAAGCCCAAACAACATGCGCTCTACTATGCCAATGAGGTGCGCCCGCGCGTGCTGATGCAACTGCTGGGCGAAGCCGCGCCGGAGCTGGCCGGCAAGCTGCCGGCACTGGATGCTGCGCTTAAGCCGTTGGTGCAGCCAAGCGAGTTTATCTGGGATGCTAAGCTGGCAGACACCTTTCCGGCGGCCCCGTACTGGTTTTTGCGCGTCAAACCCACACTGCCAGACGAGGACGAAAAGTAATAAAAAAGCCTGCGGAATGCGCAGGCTTTTTGTTGTGTCTTGCGCTATTCGTACTTGAAGCGCCACACACCCAGCACCAGAAACGCCAGGCCAAACAGCACCAACATGCCCGCACTGGGTAGCACTTCGGCCAGGCCGAAGCCGCGGATGATGATGTCCTGAAAGCCGCGCATTGCCCAACCAGTGGGCAGCCACAAGGCAATCTTCTGCATAAAGTCTGGCACGATCTCGATCGGCCACATGGCGCCGCCCAGGCCCGCCAACGGCAGGATCAGCAGCATGCTCAGCGCATCGATCTGCGCATAGGTGCGCACCAGCGCCGCCAACAGCATGCCCATGCTGGTGATGCAGAAGGCGAAGGCCAGCACCATGGCCGCCAGCGCTACCGGGGATTGGCCCCAGGGCACATCAAAGGCCACCTGGCCCACGACGACCAGCAAACTTACCTGCGCCAGGCCAGCAACGAACACGCCCAGCAGCTTGCCACCCAAGATCGCCAGCTTGCTCGCCGGCGTGGTTAGCAGGCGGCGCAACGTGCCTTGCTCGCGTTCCAGCAAAATGCTGCTGGCGCCGTACACGATGAAGAACATCGAGAAGATGACCATGTTGCCCGGCGAGGCTTGCGTGAAGCCGATGGGGATGTCGGTTTGCTCATCCAGCCGGGTCAGTTGGCGCGTGGTCACTGTGATCGGCTGGGTTTCCTGCGCGGCCTGAGCAGCCTCAAGGCTGTCTTGCAGATACTCAGCCTCGCTGGGCGCACCCTCACGGCTGAACAAATCCATACGTTCGGCTACCAGCAGGCTGGTATTGGCGATCTGCACGCTGGCGCTCACATCAAACAGCGCCGCCAGTACGGCTTGCTCCACCACCTGGGCAGACAGCGGCTCGTTGATCCGCGTCAGCAGCGGCAGGCGCGTGGGTTGGCCGGCTTCCAGATTGCGGCTCATCTCCGTCGGGATCTGCAGCAGCACACTGCTCTCGCCATCTTCCATGCGGGCGTCAGCCTCAGCTTGGCTCAGGGTTTCGGCCTGCAGGCTGGGGTGCGCATCCAGCCGTGCGATCAGCTGGCTGCCAAAGGGGCCGGCATCCTGGTTCACCACCGCAATGTTCCAGCTGGGCGGCTCGTCATCACTGGCAAAGCCTTGCATACCCACGCCCAGCACAGTGGTGAAGATCAGCGGCAGGGCCAGGCCCCAGATAAAGGTGCTGCGGTCTTTGTAGGTTGTGTATAGGTACAACCAAGCGATGTTAAGCAGGTTTTTGAGCTGTTTCATTTCACGAACCGTTTCTGAAAGGCCATCAGGGCCAGGCCAAAGGTCACGAGGCCAATCACGGCCAGCACCAGCGCCGGGGTTTGAATGTCGGCCAGCCCGCCGCGCTCAACGGTGAGCGCCAGCAGTCCGTCCATCGCCCAGCGATTGACGGTGAGCTTGCTGGCCAGGTTGACGATGCCAGTCAGCCCATCCGTGGGGAAGAAACTGCCGCCCAGCGCACCGAACACCAACGAAACGGCACTGCCCACCACGCCGGCATGGTTCTCGTTGCGCGAGAAGGCGGTCAGCATGGCGCCCAGCCCGCTGGCGGCGAACACCGTCAGCACGACCATGATCAGCAGCCCCAGAATGGAGTTACCCCAGTTGACGCCAAACAGCAGTGCCGAGCTGAGCACCAGTACGATGAACTGCAACAAGCCGGTGAGGAATGTGCCGCCCATCTTGCCCAAGATGATTTGCCAAGTGGGGGTGGGCGTGCTCATCAACCGTTGCAAGGTCCAGTTGCGCTCTTCTTGCAGGATGGAGCGGGACCCTTCGAACATGCTGAACATCAAAAAGAACACCGCCATACCGGGAATGAAGAAGGCGAAGGGGTCAAACGGCTCTTCATCTTCGCCGGTAGCGATCATCTCCAAAGACAGTGTGGGCTCCTGGAAATCAAAGCGCTCGCTTTGCAGTTCGGCGCCAATCGCTTCGCCCAGGGTGGCCATCTCGGCGCCCAGCAGCGGTGCATACGGCGCAATGCGGTCGCCAGATACGCTGCCCGCCAGCAGCATGGTGTTGATGCTGGCGCTGATGCGCTCCACAATGCTCTTGACGATGATCGGGCTCACGGATGCGGCAGGGTCGGTATGCAGCTCCACGCTGGCTGTGCCGCTTTCGCCTTCGCCGTCAGGGATGACGGTTTCACTAAAATCTGCAGGGATCACCAATACGGCGCGCAGTTCGCCACTTTCAATGCGCGCTTTGGCCGCCGCGGCATCCTCACTGATCTCCAGGGCGATCAGGTTCTCCAAATCAGGGCTGGTGAGCACGTCTTCATAGGCTTGGCCGAGTTCGCCGTCGTCCAGGTTCACCAGCGCCATGCGAATGTTCTCGATAGGCGCCTCATCACTAGAGAAGTTGCCAAACGCCAAGCCGATCAGCGCGCTGATCATCAGCGGGGCGGCCAGCATGCCTACCAACGCCTTCCAGTCACGGAAGCGCGTCAGCGTATCTTTGAACGCAATCTCAAGGGCTTTCATGCTCAGTCTCGCAGGGCACGGCCGGTGAGGTGCAGGAACACCGCTTCAAGGTTGAGTTCCTCGATCTTGATGCTCTTGACCTGGCCCCCGGCGCCCGTGATGGCGGCGATGATGCCGCTGAGTTGCTCATTGGCGTGGTCAGCTTGCAGCAAGAGCAGCTCGTCTTCGTAGGCCGCCTTGTGGATGCCGTTCAGCGCATTCAGCTGCGCCAGCAGCGGTTGCGGCTCGCTGATACCACTGATGCCAATCTGCAGCGCATCGCGCTCGCCCACCAGCTGGGTCAGCTCGTCCTGCGTGCCCAGCGCAATCAACTTGCCGTGGTCCACAATGCCGATGCGCTTGCTCAGCTCGGCGGCTTCTTCCATATAGTGGGTGGTGTACAGCACGGTTAGCCCGCGCTGGTTAAGCTCCAGCACCGTATCCAGAATGCGGCGGCGGCTTTGCGGGTCAATGCCTACGGTGGGCTCATCCATGAACAGCACCTTGGGCTCATGCAGCAAGCCCACGGCAATGTTGATGCGCCGCTTCATGCCGCCGGAGTAGCTCTCCACTTTTTCGTTGGCGCGGTCGCTCAGACCGGCGATCTCCAGCGTCTCTTCGACGCGTTGCTTGAGGTGGGCGCCGCCCAGGCTGTACATCTTGCCCCAGAACATCAGGTTCTCGCGCGCCGTCAGGTCAGGGTACAGCGCAATTTCCTGCGGCACCACGCCAATGATCTTTTTCACCGCGTCGGCGTCTCTTCGTACTGAGTGGCCGTCAATGAGGGCGTCGCCCTCGCTAGGGCTGAGCAAGCAGCTCAATATCGAGATGGTGGTGGTTTTACCGGCGCCGTTTGGCCCCAGCAGGCTGAAGATCTCCCCCTGCTGAATCTCAAAGCTGATGCCTTGTACCGCGTGGGTTTTTTCGTAATGTTTGTGCAGGTCTTGCGCCTGCAAGATGGGTTGGCTCATGTCATTTCCTTGGTTGATTTGGCGAACATCCTATATACGAGTGAGCGGGGGTGTGGGTTGTTTGCGGCTTAGGCCTTCTTTTGCGCCTGGCGCAGATGCGCTTCCAGATGGTTCAGGCTGGCGAGCATGTTTTGCAGCGCCGCTTGCGATAGGCCCTGCACCGTCTCGTCTGCCAGCTGCAGCGCCGGGGCTATGCTCTGTTGCAGTATGGCTATGCCCGCCTCGGTAAGTGAGAGCCGGTGGCTGCGGCGGTTCGCACCCGGGCGGCGCACCAGCAGCCCGCGCTTGACCAGTGCCTGCGCCACCACCGAGAGTGTGGCGCGCTCCACAAACAAGTGGTCTGCCAGCTCCGAGGGGGTAATGCCCTCGCCGCGGTCTAACATGATCACACCCACCAGCGTGCGGAACTGCGCTTGGGTCAGGCTGAACTCGGCAAAGCGCTGGTCAAAGCCCGCCGCCATGCGTGTGCCCACGCGGATCAATGCGGTACATACTTCGCTTTCCAAAGTTGGCCGGTTCATGGTTAGTATTCTAACTGTTAGACATCAAACCGTATAGCGGAAAACTCTGTGGCTGCGGAGGCGTATATTAGAATCAACACCACCCTGCGGAGAGTGCCATGCGTTTCAAAATCCTTGCCCTGCTATGCCTCAACCTATTGCTGGCGGCTTGCGCTGCAAACATCAGCGCAGCGGATCAAGTGGCCACCAGTGTAGCCGCCACCCTGGCGGCCAACGGGCAGCCGGTGCCCACTGCGCAGCCTACACTGGGCGAAGTGGCTACGCAGGCGCCCAGCGAGCCGGCCTGCAGCAATGCTGGCTTGGTGAACGTGGCCTATGTAAAGGACGGCAACCTGTGGTTGTGGACCCAGGGCGGCATGCGCACGCAGCTCACCGAAAGCGCGGATGTACTGGAGGTAGCGATCTCCGGCGATGGTTGCCGCATTGCCTATACGCGCAGCCAGCCGAACCCGCAGTACGACCCTGATAGCGAATTTGCAGCGCCAGAAACGCTGGCCGAGCTGTGGGTGGTGAGCAGTGATGGCGCCAACAACCGCGCCTTGGTGGATACGGCCTACTTGGCCAGCCAGCCAGTGCCGGATGGCAACAACATCGCCTCGGTTGCACGTTTCCAGTTTCAGCCGCGCAGCCACAGCCTGGCCTTCAATACTCAGATGCTGCACCCCGGTGTGGGGCGTACCTTACGCAATGATCTTACGCTGGTCAATGTCGATTCAGGTGAGCTGACCCCATTGCTGGGCGTGGAGCAGGGCGGTGACGAATTTGCCTTCTCGCCAGATGGTCAGCAGATCGCCTTCTCTACCCCCACGCAGGTGCATGTGATCAATAGCGATGGCAGCTATTTGCGCCGTGAGCTGATCACCTTTTCACAGGTCATCACCTACAGTGAATATCTCTACAGCCCGCCACTGTATTGGGCGCAGGATGGCCGCGCCCTGCTGGTGGCTGTGCCGCCGGCAGATGCCTTGGCCCCTGGGCGGCCGGAGACCGCGTTGTGGTGGATTCCCTTGGATGGCACGCCCGCCTTCCAGGCAGGCAGCGTGCAGGCGGCCTTCTTCATCATGGGCGCGGCGCGCTTCTCGCCCGATGGCGGGCGGGTGGCCTACCTGCGCCCGCTGGATGGCGATAGCGGCGCCAACGAGCTGGTGATTGCGCTGAGCAACGGCAGCAATGAGTCGCCGGTGTTGCGCGGCGAGCAGATCCAATTCCTGGCTTGGTCGCCGGATAGCAGTCGCTACCTGTACTCCTATGTAGATGGCGCCGCCCGCTTAGTGCTGGCCAACGCCGCCGACAGCCAAGTTAGCCCGCTGGCCCTGCCGGGCACGCTGGCACCTTTCGCGCTGCAAGTGCAATGGGTGGATGCGGCGCGCTTCCTGATCCTGGAGCAGAGTCAAAACGGTGGGCGTTTAGGCCTAATGGATACGCTCGGTAGCTACGAGGAAGTCGATCGCTTTGCCGTGCCGTTTACTTCGTTTGCCGTCACGCGCGAACTGGGTCAAAAGTAAGGGCGAAAAACAGGCGACTCCTCGCTATACTTAAGCGCTAGGAGCCTTTAAGGTAGCCATGTGCATGAAGCCCGCCCCTTCTTCCACCCACGAACGCGGCCAAGTAATCGTTTTACTGGTGCTGGTCTTTGTGGCCCTGCTGGGTATCACCGGCGTGGCCATTGACGGCGGCCGGCTCTATAGCCAGCGGCGCTCGGTGCAGAACGCCGCCGACAATGCCGCGCTGGCCGGCGCGTTTGCCTTGTGCAATAGCACCAACGTGGTCTCGGCGGCGGTGGCATCGGCAGCGCAAAACGGCTTTACCGCGGCGCCGCCAGATGTTACCGTGAGTGTACAAAACCCCTCCGGTAGCGAGTATGTGACTGTTACGATCACCAGCCGCCTGCCCCTGACGCTAGGGCGCCTGGTGTACTCCGGCACCCCCCAAGTCAAGGCCCGCGCCGTGGCGCGCTGCAAGCCCGGCGGCGGGGCGGTGGGCTGGGGCAATGGCTTGATCGCCCTCGATCCCAATAATGACAACGTGGTCTACGGGCCAAGCAGTGGGTGCCTGCGTGTAGTGGATGGTGGCGTATTTGTCGAATCCTCAAACTCGAGCGCTCTATTCCTGGATGGCGGGGATGGCAGCGGTTGCCCCGGTGGAGCACGCATCGTTGCGGAGTGGGTTCAGTTGGTGGGTGGGGTGAGCTTGCCCTCGTGGGTGATTCCTTATGGCAACCCTTCTCTGTGGATCAAGCCTTGGCCGCCAGAGACGGGGCGTACCCCGCGTGGCGATCCAATGGAAGATGTGGCTACTCCACCCATTCCCGCGCAGCCTGGCGCTCCAGCCACGCCCACGATCCATGGCACCTGTGGTGGGGTATTGGATGCCAACGGCAACTTGAGTATCGGTACGGGGCGGGCTTGGTGCTCCACTGGGGTCACCATTTATCCTGGCCGTTATCGTAGTATCGATATCTCCACGGATGTTCCTGTGACGATGCAACCCGGTTTGTATTATGTGACCAATGGTAACTTTACGATCAGCGGGCCAAGTACGAATATGCCCACAGGGACAGGTGTAAGTATTTATGTCGCCAGTGGCAATGTAACCATTACCAGTAGCGCTCAGGCCAATCTCACCGCGGGCAGCTCCGGCGTACTATTTCATGTAGAGAATGGTAGCTTTAATGTTGGTGGCGATAGCGCGGCTTCGCGTACGTTGAACGGAATGATCTATGTTAACAAGGGGGCGATTACGATTGATGGTGGCGCCGCGCTGACTACTAAAGCGCCTACCAGCGGGCCTTATTCGGGCTTGGCCTTTTTTATGGGGCGTGCTAACACTAATGACCTTACTGTAACCGGGGCCGGGGTGCTTTCCATGACCGGTACCATCTATGCCCCTAAAGCACGGATTGCCTCGACTGGTTCGGGTAGTAACAAGACAGTAAATGGGCAGATGATTGCTGGCCGCTTTCTCGTTACGGGCGGTGGGCGGATTACCATTAACTATGATGATGACGTCGTTTTTGGGGGCGGTGGCTCGTCTAGCGTAGAGCTTTCTGAGTAGGTTAGATTTAAGTTAGCTCACCTCTGGCCCCGAATTCGCCTAACTTAAATGCAAGCTTCCCAAAAGCGGTGCTTGCATTTAAGTTAGTATCTGTTATGATTTAGGCTGGAAAAAGTAGAAAAATGGTTGACTCGCGGCCGAATTTATCGTTATTAAAAGGTCGATTTGTTTTGCTACGAGAAACCGAAAAGAAAAGTGGGTAATAGTGCTGTTGGCTGAAGAAAAGGAACTCAATACCACCGCTGCTGGTCTGGATTTGGATGCCGTGCAAGAGCTCGGCTCGCAGCGCGTCGTGATGGTGGTTGAGGATGATCCCGATACGCTCAATCTGCTCAAGCTCACCCTGCGCCGCGCCGGCATGAACGTAGTCGGTGCCTCTGATGGCAAGCAGGCGCTGCGCAAGTGGATGGACACCAACCCCAGCATTGTGCTGCTCGATCTGATGATGCCCGAAATGGATGGCTGGGAGACTTTGAGCCAGTTGCGCGCCATCAGCGACGCGCCGATCATCATCCTGTCGGCGCTCAGCCAAAAAGAGAACATCGTGCGCGGCCTCAAAGAGGGCGCCGATGATTATGTCTCCAAGCCCTTTGTGGGCGATGAAGTTGTGGCGCGTATCGAAGCGGCGCTGCGCCGCTCCGGCCCGGCCAAGCCGGCTTCGGTGCTGGTCTTCCCCGATCAGGGCCTGGCCGTGGATATGCAGAGCCACCAGGTAACCCTGCGCGATCAGTTGATCGATCTGACCCCGCGCGAGTTCGCCGTGCTTGAAATTCTGGCGCGCCAACACCCCAAGCCCGTTTCCTATGAGACGCTGGCGCGCGAGGTGTGGGGCGAAGACAACGACAAGATCCGCGAGCGCATTAAGTGGATCGTATATTTGCTGCGTCAAAAAATCGAGAAGGACCCCAGCCGCCCGGCGTTGATCTTAAACAAGACCCGCTTTGGCTACCAGCTGGCAAGTGAGTGAGTATGAGTACTGTGCGTAAATTTCTTTTTGCGGTAGTCATCGTGGCCGTGGTCGCCGCCGCCGCCAACAGTGTGGCGCGCGCCTGGGACTGCAATGGCCGTTACAACTTCCGTGTAACCGAAACTGGCTCCGTGGAAGTTGAGAACATGTCTGGCATCTATGAAGTTGCCCAGCAGGCGCGTGTAGAGATTAACGGGTCTGAGGTGGCGCGCTTTAATGTGCCCGCGCTGAACGGCAACTCCCCCTGGCGCCAGATTGGCACCATCACTCCGCCCACCACCACCTGGACCTGGAAGGTAATTGGCACTGTCGACTGTCGTGATGAGGGCAAGTACACCATCAAGACGCCCACCCCCTCGCTGACTCCGTCGCTGACGCCTTCACTGACCCCCTCGTTGACGGCTTCGCTGACCCCCTCGCTCACGCCTTCGCTGACGCCATCCAACACGGCGACCTTCACGCCGTCACTCACTCCGTCCAATACCGCTACGTTGACGCCGTCGTTGACGCCATCGTACACGGCCACCTTCACGCCGTCGAACACGCCCACGCACACGGCGACCTTTACGCCATCCAGCACGCCGACGTATACGGCGACCTTTACGCCGTCCAATACGCCCACTTTCACGGCGACCCTGACCCCATCGGATACGCCGACGGCCACCGCAACCCTGACGCCATCCTACACGCCGACCTTTACGGCGACGCTGACGCCGTCCAACACGGCGACATTCACCGCCACCGCGACCTTCACGGATACACCCACCCCGACGGCTACCTACACGGCCACGGCTACGGCAACCTTTACGGATACGCCGACGCCCACCCCTACGGATACGCCGACGATTACGCTGACGCCCAGCATTACTCCCACGGGTACGCTGACGCCTAGCGCCACCTTCACCAACACCAGCACGCCGTCGAACACGCCGACCTTTACGGCAACCTTCACCGCGACCAATACGGCGACCTTTACCTCGACGGCTACGTTTACGGCCACCTTCACGCCCACCTTTACCGGCACGGCCTCCCCGACGATCACCGCTACCGGCACCCTGCTGGCCAGCCTGACGCCGACCAATACGGAGCCGGCCACCAATACGCCCACCAATACCGCCACCTTCACGGCTACCCCCACCGTGTTTGTACCGATCACCGGCGATGGCATCACCTTTGTTGGCCTGTGTGTCGACCAGGCGGGCGAGATCGTCAACACCAACGAAGCTCAGCCGGGTGACCTGCGCTGGGAAGTGAGCAACGCCAACCCCAACCCGATCACCTTTGTGTGGTGGGTGGTGGGTGGCAGCGCCTCGGGTGGCCCGATCGCCGTGCCGGCTAACAGCACGATCGTCTTCGGCTCGCCGGTGAATGGTGCCCTGCCTAACACCGTATCGATCATGTGGATGGACCCGGCCGATGGCCAGTCGAAGTCGCTCAGCAACAACAACAGCGGCACCCTATGCAATGGCGAGCTGCCCACGCCGACGGTAGCCCCCAGCCCCACGCCGGGCGTGCTCATCCCGATCACGGGCATTGACCTGCCGGCCATCTTCCGTGACAACATGTTCCTGAACCTGGGCATCGGTGTCTTCGGCTTTGCACTGATCCTGCTGGGTATCGGCATGAAGCTTGACCGTGACCGCCAGCACCGCGCTGCTCAGGAAGATGAATACGAAGACGAGGATGAAGACTAGGCACTCCGCGTAACCCGAAAGCAACAAAAAGCGGGGCCAGCATGGCCCCGCTTTTCTTGTTTTACCACCCTGGAGTGCAGCCTAGAGGATAGAATCACCACAGAAAACTATGGATATGTACCCGCCACAACCCACGAAAAAAGAATCCAATGCCCTGTTCATTGTGCTGGTATTCCTTGGCTTGGCCGTGATTGTCTTCGCGCTAGGCAAGAGCGTTTTTGATGTCGCCACTATGCCCCCGGCGATCGACCTGGCGGCCGATGATGCCCAGCAAGCCGGCTTTCTGCCGGTGTACTCCTCCGCGGGGCACGAGGCCGATCCGAGCCTGGTCTCAGTAGGCGTGATGCCAGATGGCTTCCCCACGCCGCAGCCGTTGGCTGAGGGCGAGACCCCGGTGGGCCAGGTGCCGGATCGCATCATTATTCCCGCCATCGAATTGGATGCCAGCATTGTGCCGATTGGTTCCATCGATCTGTCGTACGAGGACGAGACCTTTCAGCAGTGGTTGGCTCCTGATTACCGAGCCGTCGGCTGGCACCAAACCTCAGCTGGCCTGGGCGTGCCCGGCAATACTGTGCTCAATGGCCACCATAATGTACACGGCGAGGTGTTTCGCGATCTGTATCGCTTGCAGAAAGGCGATGAGATCGAGGTCTACTCCAACGGCCAGCGCTTTCAATATGTCGTGGTGTATACCGCGGTCTTACCCGAGCGCAACCAGCCGATGGAGGTGCGCGTGGCCAACGCCGAGTGGATCCAGCCCACCGAAGACGAGCGCCTTACGGTGATTACTTGCTGGCCGTATGAGAGCAACACGCACCGCGTACTGATCGTCGCCGTGCCTGTCTCGCCGGCTACCTCGTAGCCGGCAAAGAAAAATCCCCGCCTCCTCAAGCGGGGATTTTTCAGGGGAACCAGTCCCGTTCCTCGGTAGGAAGAAGCTCGCTCAGCTAAGCGGGACTGCGGTAATGAACAGGCGGCCCCAGGTGCTGATGCCATCCCGCTCAATGCAGGTCTGCAGCACCAGGGCGTTATCCTGGTTATACACTTTGTGAAACAGGCTTGAAGCGGAGAGTTGATCGCCGCTGTTCAGGTCAACGAAGGCGGATTGGGTGGAGTCGGGCGACAAGGCCTGGTAGCGTTGCGTACCGGTCACTTGGAAATCACGCGAGCTGCCATCCCCGTAGACCAGGGTAATTACCTGGCCGTTGCTGATCTGGGCGAAGGCGCCGCCGGCCAGGTAGTTGTGCGCCAGAAAGCCCTGGCTGCCGTACTGCGCGGCCAGGCCGAACTGCGTCACCACATTGGGCTGCTCGCTGACGAAGGCGGCGTTACCGCCCTGGCTGGCAACGCCATAGGCCATTACACCTTCGACATAGATACCGGCAACCTGGCCGGCGTTGCCGTTGCTCACCGAGCTGGCGAAGCTTTGCAAGGTGGTGGCCTGTGCAGGGGCCGGCGCCGCGGCGCTTTCAGCCGCCGCCACGGGGGTCGTGTCTACGGCGGGGGCGCTGCGGTCCTTCTGCAGGTTGATCACGAAAGCCTGGGCCAGCACGGCACCGGGGTCAGCGGCGGCCGGGCCGCCCTTCTGGGGGGCCTCGGCGCCGGTTACCGGGGCGAGCACTGTCTCGCTTTGAGGGGCAGGCGGATCGCTGGGGGCGGCCGCTTGGGCCGAAACGGGTTTGATGGCGAACATGGCTCCGAAGATAAGTGCGGAAAGGGTACCGAGGAAAACGAGGATGCTGAGCGATTTCATACTATCTAACCTTCCTTCGAGTTTGAGGAGAACTCGATTTGTAGTTAGATTTTAGTTAGTATGAAGTATTTATTCTATAGTAGTAGGGTACTCTTTGCAGAACTGAAAGGTATCAGCCCCTAAAACACAAAAAGAGCGGCATTTGCCGCTCTTTTGCTCATTTATATGATTGAGGTGCTTGGGCGAGCCTAGAGGCTCTGTACGGCTGCGGCTAGGGATTGCAGGCGCGATTCGGCCAAGCCAGGCAGGGTGTCGCTGACATAGGCCGCACCGCTGCCCTCCATGGCCAGCGATTGCAGCGCGTTTCCGTAGAGAGTGGCCCGCAGGAAGTCTTGTGTGCGTTGCAAGCCGGCAATGAACCCGCCGCAAAAGCTGCTGCCGGCATGGGTGACATCGCTCAACCGCGCCGGATAGGGCGGGATCTGGTAGCGCTTGTGCGCATCCACATCCAGCAGCCATTGGCCGCGATGCAAGCTGTGCACCACCACGGCTTTGCAGTTAAAGCTCCCCAGGGTATCGATCAGCTTCCAGATCTCTTGGGTGCGGTTGGCGAACAGGGTCAGCAGGCGTTCTTCGCTGGTGAGGAACACCGTCAGGCCGTTGACCAGCTCGGGGATCTCGGCCAGAAAGTCAGGATGCATGTAGCCTCGCCCGGCGTCCAGGGTGATCGTATGCGTGCCTTGCTCTCGCAAGGCCGCAGGCAGCAATTTGTGACTAAAAAAATCCAGCGGGCAGAGATGTGCGGCGGCCGCCCCCTGAAAGGCAGCGGGCACGTCTTCGGCACGCAACGAAAGCACATCCCGGCTGCGCTTCGAGTCCAAGTGTTCCACCGGCGCCTGGTAGCCCAGCAGTCCCTTGGGAAAGGGCAGGGAGCGGCGCGCAAAATGCTTGATGGGATTTTCGCCGTGCGCGGTGACTACGTCACTATAGGCGATGAAACGGCGGAGATCGTAAGCCGTGTCCAGCCGCTGGATACCACGCGTATCCAGGCGTTGGGCCTGCAAGGCCTGCTCCCATTCGCGCGGGAAATCATTGCCCACCCGGCACACCAGGCCGGGCACTTCGCCCCACACCTGGTAGGCCGCCGCGGCATACAGCAGATTGCCGCCGGGTTCATCGATCAGGGCTTTGCCTTCGGCGTTGAGGATCGTTTCGCGTTCAATGCGGCCAAATAACAGACAGGAGGGGGCTATGCTCATGCAGCGGATTATAGATGAGCAGGGGGATCCGCGAACCAGGCCAGCGCATCTGTCGTTTCTTTCACTCGGCGGTGCAATCAACAAAAAAGCAGACTTGCGGTCTGCTTTTTTTACGAATACTTGAAGTGCGTGGGTTCTTAGCTCTCGTCGCCCAACTGAGCGATCTGGCGCAGCAGGCCAAAAACCAGCAGGCCGATGCTCAGCCCTTCGCCGCTGGTGATGGCGACTTCGCTACCGCGTTGCTCGGCGCGGCGCAGCAGCAAAACGCCGGTGGCCAAGCCCATCACGGCGCCCAAGACCGCGCTCACTGCCAGCAGGCTGTTGCTTTTTCTCATCGCAAACGCTCCCTTTGAAAGACGCGGCGTAGTGCCTCGCCCCAACTTTGTGCCGCCAGCATGGGTTTAGCGGCGTAATCGGCACCGCGCAGAACGGCGTGGTTGGCTTGCTGCAGCCGACGATGCAGGTAGATGGTGTGTTCGGGGATCCAGCGCATGGCACGTGCCGTGAAATAGATCGCGGCGACTAAGGCCACCAGGAGGATCACGCCGATCAGAATCAGCGGGATGGCCAGGAACAGCGTGGCCACTTGTGCGGCGCGGGCCGCATTGCCCACGTTGGCGGCCAGCAGGGTATATAGCCCGGCACCGCCCAACAGCCCACCCAGGCCTAACGGCAGGGCAATTTGCAGCCATACCTGGCGTACATGGCGCCGGCGGGCCAGCGGATGGCGCGCGGCGCCAAACAGATCTTCGCTATGCAGGGGGTCACGGCGCATACCCCTAGTATAGCGGATGTGATTGGCCGTGGTGAAGGGCACAAAAAAAAGCCGAGCGTCGCTCGGCTTTTTTTGGCTAGTGCCAGTAAATTGACTGGGCCAAGTTACTTGGCTAGCACGGCAATCTTCTTGCTCTTGGCGTGCTCGGCCTTGGCCAGGCGCAGGGTCAGCAAGCCATCGTGCATTTCTGCCTGGGCGTGCTCGGCATCCAGGTCGCTGGGCAAGCGCAGGGTGCGCTCAAAGCGCCCGCTGGGCAGCTCGCTCAGCAGCAACTGCTCGTTTTCCTCCAATACGGGGTGAGGAAACTCGCCTTGCAGGGTGATGGTGTTCTCCAGCACCTCGATCTGCAAATCCTCGGCTTTTAGGCCGGGCAGATAGGCACGCAGCAAGTATTCGTCGCCATTGGCGCTGACGTCCACGGGCACATGCACGCCGGGGGTGCGCGTTTGGCTGAAGCGGCGGGTGCGGGGGTTAAGGTATAGGGTCATCATCGGTTCATCTCCATTGATAGGATGTGATGGCCAGAGCATAGCCCGCCTGCGTAAGAAATCGATCAGCGTCTTATCAGCGCTTGGTTAACGGCGCTGGCCTTCACTGTATTGGTATACTGTGTTGGCTGCGGGGTGTAGCGCAGCCTGGCAGCGCACCGCGTTTGGGACGCGGTGGTCGGCGGTTCGAATCCGCCCACCCCGACCTATGTTGAAAACTATGCTGAAAACAAAAAACTACGTTCGTAACAACCGCAAAGCCCACGGGGTGATCGAGGCGATCCACCTGGATGCCAATGGGCAGCTCGTCTGGGTGCGTGCCTATGAGCGCCGCGGCCCTACCTGGTCCGACACCGTGCTGCTTGACCGTGACGCGCTGATCCAGCGCCTGCAAGCGGGCAAGCGCTTCTATATCGGTGACCGGCGCGAGCAGTGGGCCTCCGAATTTGAGCTCGGGGCGCGAGTGAACCTCAAGAAGACTCACCGGGGCACCTTTCTGGTACTGGGTGAAGGCCGCGGTGACCTGCCGCAGGATTGGCTGGAAGGCGCACCGATCGTATAACCCCTCACAAGCAAAAAGCGCAGGCGGCAAGCCTGCGCTTTTTTTTTGGGCCAGCTAGTTTACAATTTGGGGCATGCATGGGTGGAAACTGGATAAGAAGGCCTTCTTTCGTTACGTCTTGCCCGTATGTCTCGCCATCTTTCTGTTTGTCCTGCGCCTGCTACGCATTGAGGCCCCCACCACGGTGGATGCCAATGCCTTCGCCGCTGCCCCCACCATGGTGCAGGCATCCGGCACAGTAGCGGACAACGAATACATCATTTTTGATCTCAACAGCCTTGAAGTGTTGCAGGAAAGCGAAGCAAGCCTGGATGGCATTCAGATCTATGTCATCTTTCAGGATGGCAAAACCCTGCCCTGGGGCTATCACTTTCCGTTTGAAGAGGATGTCTACCGCGTCCAAGCCGGTGACACGATCATGTTTGATCGCTACGCCGGTTCGGTGAAACTGGATACGCTGGATGAAAAGCTGGATGTAACTATACTGGTGGTGCGCTCGAATGTCGTTGACCAACAGGTGTTGGAAGCCGTCAATGACCTGCTGGGGGATGTGGTGAGCCTGGGTTTGCAGCTGCCCGATATGTGGGACCTGGTGTTTAGCCAGGCCAGCAGCCTGGGTTCGCAACCGGTGATGGAATATCTGGTGCGCATGGAGCCGGTGGATGTGCAAGTGGTGTCGTTGCGGCGTGAAAACAACTGGAGCATCGGTAGCCCGATCCACGGCCTCTCGCAGGCAGAGGCCTTCCAGTTCACCTACACGGTGGCCAGCTCGAAGACGCCTACGATCATCAAAGAGCCGGTGGTGGTAACGGCGACGCCACTGTATGTGCTCAACACGCCTACGCCGCTGGCTGTGGTGGCGGCGCCGTCACTCCTGATCCAATCTTCTAATGAGGCTGAGAATACGATCGATGGCCAGGCGTTGGTGCGGGTCCCTGCTGGGGAATTCAGCATGGGGCTTACCGAAGTGCAGATCAATGATCTGTTTTCGCGCTGCGTGCTGTGCACCACCAATGTGTTTGCAAACTCCAAACCGGTGCATGCGGTGTGGCTGGATGAGTTCTGGATCTATCGCACCGAAGTGACGGTGGCTCAGTACAAACTATGTGTCAGCGATGGTGCCTGCCGGCCACCGTACCGCCTGTCTTCGGTGACCATGCGCAATTACTATGACAACCCGCTGGATCAGGACGCCCCGGTGATCAATGTGGATTGGCATATGGCCAATGCCTATTGCCAATGGGCAGGTGGGCGCTTGCCCACGGAAGCGGAGTGGGAAAAGGCGGCCCGCGGCACCGATGGGCGGCTCTTCCCGTGGGTGACCAGCTCCCCTCCAGCCGGCATGCTAACGTGAGCTACGCTTTTGGCGATGTGACCTATGTGGGCAAGTTTCCGGCGGGCGCCAGCCCCTACGGCGCGCTGGATATGGCCGGCAATGTGTATGAATGGGTCAACGACTGGTTCCATGAGCGCTACTATGAGATCTCCCCGGCGATCAACCCGCCCGGCCCGGAGAATTACGAAGGCGAGTACTTTCTAAAAGTGGTGCGCGGCGGAAGCTATAGCTGGGATGGCGCGCTGGCCAGTGCGGGGTTCCACGACTCGTTTGAGATCAATAAGTATGGCCATGGCGTTGGCTTTCGCTGCGCCGTGGTCGCCGCGCCCTAAACTATACGTTCAGGCGTTCACCCTGGGCGCTGGCTTCGATCAGGCGCTGTAAGCGGCGCCATTGCGTTTCCTCGCGTTTGGCGCTGATCACCCACCAGGTCATCGTCTTTTGGTAGCCCGGCGGCTGGGCGTTGAAGTAGGCCCACGCGCCTGCATTGTGCTTGAAGGCTGCCGCCAACCCCGCGGGCCATTGCATCTGGCGCTGCTCAAACGAATACTGTTGGCTGCGCGCCGGATCGCGTTGTTCGTAGGCCTGCAGGCCGGCTGGCGTCATCAGCCCTAGCGCGTGCAATTCCTGCACGCGTTTGAGGTTAATCGCGCTCCAGTGGCTGCCCTTGCGGCGCGGTGTGATGCGATTGGTGAAACTCTCGTCGTCGATGCGCTTGCGAATGCCATCGATCCAGCCAAAGCACAGCACCTGATCCACCACTTCGGGCCAGGTGATGCTGGGCTTGCCGGTGTGCTTTTTGTACATGCCCACCCAGAGTTCAGTGGCGCTCTTATGATGTTCGGCGAGCCATTGGCGTAGCGCCGCGCTGGAGACGAAGAATACTGGCTTCATCCAGCTTCACTGAGCAGATCGTGGAGCTTTTGCACGGTCTTCCAGGTGCGCGTGGTGGCCTCTTCACCAAATTGCTTGCCGAGATAATCCATATAGCTCAAGCTGCTGGTGGTGGGTTCTACTACGCAGGCCAATTGGTGGCTGCCAGCAGGGAAGATACGGAAGCTCTTATCTGGTGCGATGTAGGGCAGTGAGCGGTTTTTGCCCAGTGGCTGTGTCAGAAAGGTGATGTGCGTACGGCTGCCTGCGGACAAAGTCTCTTTGGCAAACGGATCTCGTTTTATCAGTGCGGCGATCTCGGCAGCGCTGACCACCAGGGTGGGCGAATCGAAGCCAAACGTTTGCACAATCTGTGCCTCGATGGCTGCCGCCAGCGTGGCATGGTCGCCGTTTTTACTGGCGAATACTACGTTGCCTGAGGCCTGCAGGGTGCGCACACCGCTGTGGCCCATGCGCTCGAACATGGCGCGCAATTCTTCCATTTTCACGCGGCGCTTGCCGAGATTGATACCGCGCAGCAACGCGACATAGTGCTTCATTTTTGACTCCGTTGTCGTAAAACCTCAAAAGCGATCGCCGCAGTGGAAGAGGTAACGTCCAGCTCGGCCTTGAATTCGCGCCCATAGGGGATGCTGAGCAGGCCGTCACACTGGGCCAGGGCGGCGGCGTTGAGCCCCCGCCGTTCACCGCCGATCAGCAGGAATAGCGGCCCGCGCAGGTCGGCGGCGTGCAACGGCAGGCTGCCCGGCGCCTTGGCTGCCGCCAGGCAGCGGTAGCCGTGCGCCTTGAAGAAGGCTAGGGCCTCTAGCACATCCGCGCGCGCCGTGAGCATGTGCTCGCTGGCGCCGGCGCTGGCCCGCGTGACTACGTTCAGCGCGCTATCCCAATTGCGCAGCGGCGCTACCAGCCCGCTGGCGCCGGCGGCATACAGGGCGCGGATGGCTTGCCCGTAGTTGTAGGGGTCTTCCACGCCATCCAGCATCACCACCCAGCCCGGCGCCTCAGCCAGCGCTGCCAGCGGCGCAAAGCGCCGCTCGCCCGCCAGAGCCACGATGCCGCCGTGGCTGCGGCCTTGTACCAGGCCGTCGATCTCCTCGGTGGCCACGAACTTCAGCGCCACTTGTTGCTCAGCCGCCAGGCGTTCGATCATGCCCAGGTTGCGCACCTCTTTGCCCTGCTGCACATACAGCGCGTCGAGCGGGCGGCAGGCTGCTTGCAGCGCCGCCAGCACGGAAACCCAGCCTTCGAGAACCAGCGAATTCATAGAAACTCAGTATACAAGCAGCCGCGCCGTGCAAAGCGAAAAACCACGTACCGCATGCGGCTGCATGTCATGCGCATGCAGTTGCGCATTCATCCATCTCGGCGCGCTTTCTTACATATAATAGCTGCCACATGTCTAGTAGCACGCCAGCACTGATCACCAGCACGGACACGCTAACCGCCCTGGCAGAGCGCTTACACCACCACCCGCTGATTGCGGTAGATACGGAAGCCAATAGCTTACACGCCTATCGTGAACGGCTGTGCCTATTGCAGTTTTCCACCCCTGACGAAGACGCCTTGATCGATCCCTTTCCTTTGCCGGATCTGGAGCCGCTGGCCGCGCTGTTTCTCAGCCCGGCCCACGAGAAAATTTTCCACGCCGGTGAATATGATCTGATCGTCATGCAGCGCCAATACCACCTGGATTTTGCCAACTTATTTGACACGATGATCGCGGCGCGTACTCTGGGGCGCAAACGCGTCGGCCTCAGCAGCTTGCTGGAAGAAGACTTTGGCATCACGCTGGAAAAGCGCTTCCAACGCGCTGATTGGGGCGCCCGCCCGCTGCAACCGGCGCTGCTGGAGTATGCGCGCCACGATACACACTACCTGCTGCAATTGCGCCACAAGCTCAAGGCGGATCTGGAGGCGGCGGGCCGCTGGGAGCTGGCTCAGGAGGATTTCGCCCGCCTGCCGGCGCTTACCCGCCCCAGCCACGCAGGCGAAGATGTGCCCGAGGTCTGGCGCGTCAAAGGGGCGCGTGATCTGACGGCGCGCCAGGCAGCGATCCTCAGCGAGCTGGCCGAATACCGCGCCCAGCGGGCGGCCCAGGCGGATGTGCCGCTGTTCAAGGTGATCGGCGATAGCACGCTGGTCGAGATCGCCAAACTGGCGCCGCACACCCTCGAGGAATTGGCGCCCGCCAAGGGCATGAGCGAGGGCCAGCTACGCCGCCACGGCAAGCCGCTCTTGGCGGCCGTACAGCGCGGCCTGCAGGCTGCGCCCCTGCGCCGGCCGCCGCGCCCCCCGTATGACGAAGCCTATGTGGAACGTTTAGAAATACTACGCGCCTGGCGCAAAGCCACTGCCAAGACACTGGATGTCGAATCGGATGTGGTATTGCCACGCGATATTATGGAGAGCACGGCCCGCGCCAACCCGCACCGCCTGAGCGAACTGGAAGCCCTGTTTGCCAGTGTGCCCTGGCGTTTCAAGACCTGGGGTGAGCATGTACTCAAGGCCTTGCACCCCAACCAAGGATAGCGTGATATGCAAATTCATTTTCATGGTGCGGCACAAACAGTAACCGGTTCGCAGCACTTGCTTGAGATCAATGGCCGCAAGCTATTGCTGGATTGTGGCCTCTACCAGGGGGCGCGCAAAGAATCAGCCGAGCGTAATACTCACTTTGCTTTTGATGTGCAGGCCGTGGATGCGGTGATCCTCTCACACGCCCATATTGACCATAGCGGCAATCTGCCCAATCTGGTCAAGAGTGGCTATCGTGGCGCCATCCATGCCCAGAACGCCACCGCCGATCTGTGCAAAGTCATGTTGGAAGATTCGGCCAATATCCAAGAGAGCGACGCTGCCCATATCAACCGCCGTCTTAAACCGGGCGAGCCGCCGGTGGTGCCGCTGTATACCGTGGCGGATGCCAAGCAAACGCACAGCCAGTTCACCAATCACGATTACATGGCCCCCTTTGACGTGTTGCCGGGCGTGCAGGCCACCTTTGTGGAGGCCGGGCATATTCTCGGTTCGGCGGCGATCGCGTTGGATATTGATGATCATGGCAAGCAACGCCGCTTCTGGTTCTCCGGCGATATTGGCCGGCCAGGGCTCACCCTGATCAAAGACCCCGTGCTGCCCAGCGCCGCCGATACGCTGTTGATTGAAAGTACCTACGGTGACCGCAATCATTTGCCGCCGGAGCACGCCGCCGAGCAGCTCAGCGGCATCATTGGCGATACCCTACGGCGTGGCGGCAAAGTGATCATCCCCGCGTTCGCAGTGGGCCGCACGCAGGAGATCGTATATCACCTGCACCAGTTGATGGATAGTGGCGCGGTGCCCAAAGCGCCTGTATTTGTGGATAGTCCGCTGGCCGTCAACGTAACCGATATTTTTCGCCGCCACCCCGATTGCCTGGATGACGAAACCCGCGCCTTTTTGAAGGATGACAAGCACACCGAAGCCCTGGGCTTCGATATGCTTACCTACATCCGCTCAGTCGACGAGTCCAAAGCGTTGAATGAACGCAAGGATCCGATGGTGATCATTTCCGCCTCGGGCATGATGGAAGTAGGCCGCGTGCTGCACCACCTGGAGCACAACGTAGATGACGAGAAGAGCCTGGTGCTGATCGTCTCGTGGATGGCGCCGCACACGTTGGGGCGCCGCCTGGTGGAAGGCGCCGAGCGCATTCGTATCTTCGGCAATGAGTATGACCGCAAGATCCGCGTGGCCAGCATCAACGGGTTCTCGGCGCATGCGGGGCAAGATGGCCTGCGTGAGTATGCGGCGGCGGTGAAGGACCGCGTGCGCAACATTTACCTGGTGCATGGTGAAGCTGGCCCGGCGGCGGCACTAACCGAGAAGCTGCATGGCGATGGCTTTGCCAATGTGTACTACCCTGCCCGTGGCGATGTGGCCGAGCTGTGGTGAGCTTGCTGGCAGATATTTTACGTTGAGCGTAAGTTGCCTGTGACCATATGACTGTAGGGGGGCAGCATGCTGCGCCCCTACAGAGCCAAGCCGTCATTCCGAGCGTAGCGAGGAATCCTTTAGGGCATAGCGCAAACAAGCCTGTTAAAGGATTCTTCCAAACCTAGAGTGACCACGGCCCGCTATGCTTTGCCAAGCAAGCGTGCTACCTCGCTCACGATAATTTCAGGCTGGTGGAACATCACATAGTGCCCGGCACGTTCGGCGGGCACAAAGCGCGCCTGGGCGAGCTGTTGCGCCGTCTTGCGGTGGGCCGCATTGATCGATTTGCGCTGCTTGCCATCCAAGAAGCCAGCCTTCATGCCGCTGATCACACTCACCTCCATGCCCTCTAAACGGGTAGGGTGGTCGCGCAACCATTCCATATCTGGGATGAAGTTGGCGATCTCGGCGGCGAAATTCTCCGCGGCGCGCAGCGTGAAATCAAACGCATAGTGATCCTGGCGCACATCGGCCGGCTGGTGTTTGCCCGGCCCCTGGCCGATCAACTTATACAGGCCTAGCTTGGCCAGGGGGATCAGCAGTTTGGGTGTGGCTTCGAACTGCTTGCGTGCCGCGGGCGTAAAGAAATCCGGCGCGTTCTCGTCGCTCTGGTCCACCAGCACCAGCCCGCGAACCGCCAACTGGCCGCTGGCGGCCAATTGGCGCACGATCGGCCCGCCCCAACTGGCGCCCACCAGAATGAAGGGCGCTAACTGCGGCAGGCTGGCCAACAGCGCCGCCAGGTCGGCCACTACCCGCGCGAGGGTGTGTGCATCCCGGCGGTCATCGCTGCGGCCGGTACCGGCGCGGTCATACACCAGCGTGGTGGCACGTTCGGCCACGGCGGGCTGCACCTGGCCCCACATCGCGCCGGAGAAGCCCATGCCCGCTTCAAACACTACCGTTGGCCCGCCTTCCCCTTTGAGCCAATAGTGCAGTTTGCGCCCATCGGGCAGGGTGAAGTAATGGGAGTTTCCGTAAGTGTGCGTCATGGCGGGCCTCAATGCTTCGTAGTTTCAGACCAGTAGGATTGCACATGCATGCGCTCTTTGTCAAAGCCATGTTCGCTTCTGAGCGCGTGGTGCAGCAGCTTCAACGTGCCCGCTTCGCCGGCGGCCCAGGCGAACCAGCCTGCTCGCGGGCGGTGCGGGATGGCTGCCAGCAATGATTCCGGCCCGCGGCGCGGCACGCGCTGCAAGGTTAACTGCGGATGGCTGGCCAGCGGAATTGTTGCATCGTGTGCGTCGTTGCTTTCCAGATAGACTTCCAGCGGGGTGCTGGGCTGGGCGGCGGCGATGAGGTTGTTGATCGCCGGCGTGGAGCACGCATCGCCGATGAGTAGGAAGCTGGCCGGTTCGGGGTGCGGCATGCGAAAGCGTGAGCCCAGGAACGTGCCCGTGAGCTGGTGACCCGGTTGGGCGCTCTCAAACCACAGCGTGGCCGGCCCCGGCGGCTGGTGCAAGAGTACATCGATTTCAAACTCACCCTGCGCGGGGTAGGCGGCCACCAGCGTGTAGGCGCGCTGCACCTCCTTGCGCTTGCCATGCGTATCCGGGAACCAAAAGCGCAGCCAGGTGGCCGGGTGCCACTCGATCTCTTGCAATAGCTGCGGGCTGCTGAAGCGAAAGCGCACAAAATGCGGTGCGATGCTCTGCTTGCCCAGCAAGGTAAGCTGGTAATCTTTGGCCCCATAGCCTTTCAGCACCAGGCCAGTCAATCCTCTGCTCACAAGCACTCCTCAATACTAATTTATTAACTTGCCCCATCTTAGAAGCGTGCCGCGGCAGGGTCAATGCAGACTGGTGAACTGCTTTCTCAATCCGGGTGAGTTTCTGCTGGCCTGCCCACGCTCCGTTATAATTCGAAGTGGAGAGGTGCCAGAGTGGACGAATGGGGCAGTCTCGAAAACTGTTGTGGTCCTTGGGGCCACCGAGGGTTCGAATCCCTCCCTCTCCGCTGAAGAAAATCTGGAACCACAAAGACACAAAAGGCACAAAGTTTTAATTCTCTTTGTGCCCTTTGTGTCTTTGTATTTATCCGCTTTTGGCTTTATTAAGCTTAGGATTACATACTATGAAGCCAACCGAAATTATTCGCCGCCGCCTGGCCAACCAGCATCTGGCGGGCAAACCGCTCAGCACGCCACTCGAGGTTGTATCCGCCCAGGGCGCGCTGCAGGCGCAGGATTTCTACGGGGCACTCTGGGCTTTGGCGCAGCGCCTGCCCGCCGGCTGGACGGAGAGTGCCGTCGAGGCCTGGTTCGCCGATGGGCGCATTCTGCGCACCCACATCTTGCGCCCCACCTGGCACTTTGTGGCCCCAGAGGATCTTGGCTGGATGCTGCTGCTGAGCGCGCCGCGCGTCAATGCGTTCAACGCCTACATGTACCGCCAGCACGGCATAGACACCGCCACCCAAAAGCGCTCGTTGAAGGCATTACAGCGCAGCCTCGAAGGCGGCCGCCAATTAATGCGCAAAGAGCTCGCCGAAGCTCTTGAAGATAGTGGCATTCCCATTGGCAGTGGTGCGCCGGGCAGTATTCGCTTGGCACACATCATTATGTTTGCTGAGTTGGCGGGCTTGATTACCAGCGGCCCGCGGCGCGGTAAGCAATTCACATACATGCTGCTGGATGAGCGCGCCCCAGCTGCGCGGCGCCTGCCCGCGCGGGCTGAAGCCTTGGCCGAACTGGCCCGCCGCTACTTCGGCGCCCGCGGCCCGGCCAGCGCACACGACTTTGCCTGGTGGTCTGGCCTCACCCTGGCCGATTGCCGCGCCGCTGCGCAGGCCGCTGGGCTGCATAGCACTGAGTTGGATGGCAAAACCTACTGGTGGTCAAAAGAGCGTGCGCCAGCCAGGAGCGTGCGCAGCGCCTGGCTGCTGCCCAATTTTGACGAGTACGGCATTGGCTTTGCTGATCGCCGCCATATTGAGCCGCAAGCATACAAGTCGTTCTGGGCGGGCGGCAACTACATGCTGCCCCATTTCTACATCATCAACGGGCGCACGGCGGGCATGTGGAAGCGCGAGCTGGGCAAGCAAGAGGTGCGCATCACGCTGCAATCGCCCTTTGGTGGCGATCTGAGAGCTGACGCCAAGGTACTGGACGGAAATATCCAGCGGTATGCAAAGTTCCTGGGCTTAGCGGCGAAGGTGGAGCTGCTGGTTTAGAAACGGCTGAGCCAGTGGCGGCCGTTTTGTTGCAGCAGGCTGCGATAGAGCTGGCGATAGCGCTCGGCTTGCTGCCGCAGATCGAAGTCTCTTTCGATGCGTGCCCGCCCTGCCGCGCCCATCCGCTGGCGCAAGGCGGCATCCTCTACCAGGCGCGCCAAGGCCGCCGCCAGCGCCGCCACATTGTTGCTCTCAAACAATAGGCCGGTCTGGCCGTCTTGCACCAGTTCGGGAATATCGTCGACCGCGCTGGCTACCACCGGCTTGCTGGCGGCCATTGCTTCGATCAGCGAGTTGGGGATGCCCTCGTTGTTGGGCAGCGAGGTACACGTGGCGATATCAAAGCCCTTGGTCACCGGCATTGGGTCAGCCACTTCGCCGGTAAAGGTCACCGCGGCGCCCAGCGCTGCGGCCTCAGCGCGCAGCTGAGCCAGCATCGGCACGGCCCCCGGTTGAGTGGTATCGCCGCCGCAGATCACCAAATGCACATGTTGGTAGTGGCTGTGTTGGCGTAACTGCTTGACGGCGGCGATCAGCAGCGAGAGGTTCTTGCCACCGCCCAGGCGCGAGGTGCGGCCGATGATGATCTTGTCGGTACCCAAGCCAAAGCGCTCTATGGGCGCAGCATCCACTGCCGCCAAATCCACCCCGTTGTAGATCGTGTGAATTTTCTCGCTGGGCATCAGCCCCGCCAGGTGCTGCGCCATGCCAGCGGTGGACGCTACCACCGCATCCAGCCCGGCCTTGCTGCCCAGGGCTGCACCGCTGCGCATGCCGTCCACCCGCTCGATCACGCTGGGCACGCCGGCCAGCCGCGCCGCATCGGCGTACAGGCGCAGATTGGCGATCTGCGCCAGGTCAATCCGTTGGCGCAGCAAATAGCCTGCCAGGGGCAGCTTGCGAAAGGGCACTACAGCCACCTGAGCTACCTGGCGGTACTCTGGCAGCACGTAGTCGGAATGGGTGGCAATAAAGTGAAAATCAAATTCATCCGCCAGCTCACCCGCCAGGCGGTAGAGCCATTTGGGCATGCCGCCCACGCCAAACATCTGCAACAAATACGCAATGCGCGCTTTCATGCCGGTTTGTGGGCGCGGATGCCGAAGCCGCTGGTGTAGCTGCTCCACACGCGGTGCTGGGCATGCTGCTGATCAAAGCGCAGGGCGCGGCGGCGTGCTGCCGCCATTAGCCGCGGCAGCAGCCAGCGGTTGAGCCGCCGCGGGCGGCTCCCTTCGAGGAGGCGCTGTTGCCACCAATGGCGCAGCATGTCGGCCAATACGCTGCCAAACAGGCCCTGTTTTTCGATAACGATCTGCGTGAACCCCAGCCGCTGCAGATTCTCGCTCCAAAACCATTCGGTATAGCGCCCATAGTCGCTCGGGTCTGCATGCTGGCGGAACATGAATGGCACGGTGGCGAGCAGCAGGCCGCCCGGCTGCAGCACGCGCTGGATCTGCTGCACTACGGCCAATGGATCACTCACGTGTTCAAGCACTTCGGAACATAGCACGGCCGGGTAGCTGGCGGTTGCCAGTGGCAGGTGAGCGGCATCGGTCAGCAGGTCTAGCCCTTTGTCGGTCACCAGGTTGGCCACGGTGACCTGCAGGCCCTGGCTGGCCGTGCGGCTATGGCCGCGCTGGCCATGCTTCACGCCGCCCAGGTCCAGCAGGCGGCTGCCGCTGGGCAGCTGGGCAAGCTGCTGCGCCAGGAAAGCATCCACCTGCTGGCGGCGCAGCGAATAGGAGAGCTGCTCCTCGAGCGTCACCTTCATGGCTTCAGTTCGGCCCACACCTCACCCCAGTGCACTTCCTGGTGCACGATCTGCAAGCCGGCCGCCTGGGTCTCTGTCGCAAACTGTGCCAGGGTGAACTCAGTCTTGTGGTCCAGATCCAGGCGCCACTCGACGCCGAGCTCCTGCTTGAGCGGCACGCGCCAATCGCGCTCAAACAAGGGCACGCGGATGAAGATGCGCTTGGCGCCCGTGGCTTGCATGGCTTGGCGTAAGAATTCCGGCCGCTCGACGATGTGCTCAAGCACATTGGAGAGCACGATCGTGTCGTACGGGGTGTCTAGCTTTAATTGCAGCGCGTCTTGTACCGTGAAGCGCAGATTGGGCAACTGGTAACGGTGCTGTGCCTCGGCAATACTCTCGGCGTTAAGGTCAACCCCGTGTACCTGAGCGCCGGTGCGCTGGGCGATATCGAAGGCCACCGCGCCCATGCCACAGCCAATATCCAGCACGCGCTCATCGGCACCGATGCGCTCAACAAAAAAGTCGTGATAGCCGGTGTGGCGGTGCTTGGAATGCACCCCGCCGCCGTACACCCCCGAAAGCGGCCCTTGCAGCGAATACAGCAGCGCATCCAGCCGGAAGAGGAAGCGCAGGCCATCGGCTGCGGGCAACTGCTGGCTGCGCGCTACGATCACGCGCTCCAGCATGCGTTCCAGGGCAGCCTGCGGCAACCGGTTGGCGACCCAGGCTAAGGCTTTGGCAAACATTCGCGCGATGCGTGTCATCGGCTGGGCCCCAGTTTGCGCAGGAAGATGTTTTGATCGCGGCTGATCCCCTGGCGCGCCGCAAAGCGGTATGCACGCGTATGCTCTTGGCCGGCCTGCTTCCAGCCAAACAGCCAGTTAGGCTCCATGCGCATGGTGAGCACGTTGCGTGCAAAAAAGAGGCGGTTAAGCTCAGGTGCGGTAACGAAATTCACCGTGTTGAGGAAAGCCGCCGAGCGCCCCTGCAGCCGTAGCCGTAGGGCGGTCAGCCAGCGCGGCGAAAAGGCTGGCCGGTCGATCTTATAGTGCGCCTCATATGGGAAGCGATAATCCGGTGTTTGAATGAAGACCAGGCCGCCGGTTTTGCATACGCGCAGCATTTCATCAATCGTGGCTTCTACATCCTGCACATGTTCGATGACGGTATAGCAATAGATGAAATCGAAGGTCTCGTCAGGATGCGGAATGTGCTCGGCTACCGCCTGCTGAAAGCGGGCCTGCGGCAGCCCGTAGAGCTCGGCTTTGAGGTTGAGGATCGCCATCGCCTTGTCATACGGTTCGATGCCGTAGACCTCAGCGCCGCGCTGGTGCAGCACGATGCTCTCGGCCCCCGTGCCAGCGCCTACCACCAGCACGCGTTGGCCGGCGAAATCCAGGCCCAGCCACTCTTCCACCTTGCGGATGTTAGGCTCAGCAAAATTGGCTTCTTCGTCCAGGCGATACTCAATTCGTTCGCGCCAATCACGCAGGCTCAAATCCACCCGGTAGTAGTCTTCATAATATTGGCGCAGGCGGGTTTCGATCTCCGCGCGCAGGTCTGCGGGGGTAGGGCTCATCAAATACAGGCTCCAAAACAGGGGTCAACAGATGTGCCGGTCATTGTAACCGCCCATACTAATACGAATCCAACGCCGTGTTAACGCCGCTCTTGTGTTGGCGCAGTATTCTGGCGCATGTATGTGAGCAAACCGTACACAACTTACTAATAGGAGAACGAACATGTCCAAAATCATAGGAATTGACCTGGGAACCACCAACAGTGTGGTCGCCACCATCGAGGGCGGTGAGCCTACCGTCATCTCGACCGCTGAGGGCGGCCGCCTGCTGCCTTCCGTAGTGGCGTTTAGCAAGAACGGCGAGCGCCTGGTGGGCCAAACCGCCAAGCGCCAGGCGGTGATCAACCCGGAGAACACCGTATCCTCGATCAAGCGTTTCATTGGCCGCCGCTATGCGGATGTGGCCGAGGAGCGCAAGATGGTGCCCTATGAGGTGATCGAAGGCCCCGGCGGTGATGCGCGCGTCAAGCTGCCCGCCACCGGCAAGCAATACAGCCCGCAGGAGATCTCGGCGATGGTGCTGGGTAAGCTCAAGGCGGATGCCGAAGCCTACCTGGGCGAGAAGGTCAGCCAGGCGGTGATCACCGTGCCGGCGTACTTCAACGACAGCCAGCGCCAGGCCACCAAGGATGCCGGCAAGATCGCCGGCCTCGAAGTCCTGCGCATCATCAACGAGCCTACCGCGGCTGCCCTGGCCTACGGGCTCGACAAGAAGGCCAATGAAACCATTCTGGTCTTCGACCTGGGCGGTGGTACTTTCGATGTCAGCCTGTTGGAAGTGGGCGACGGCGTGATCGAGGTCAAGAGCACCAACGGTGATACGCACCTGGGTGGTGATGACTGGGATGAAGCCATCGTCAACTGGCTGGCCGACGAGTACAAGAAGGATCACGGTATTGACCTGCGCGCCGACCGCCAGGCACTGCAACGCCTGCGTGAGGCTGCGGAGAAGGCCAAGATCGAGCTGTCCACCTTGACCGAGACCGACATCAACTTGCCCTACGTCACCGCGGATGCCTCCGGCCCCAAGCACTTGCAGTACAAGCTCAGCCGCGCCAAGTTCGAACAACTGACCGAGAGCCTGCTGACCCGCCTGCGCGGCCCGTTCGAGGCCGCCATGAAGGATGCGGGCCTGGCGACCAGCGCGATTGACGAAGTTGTGCTGGTGGGTGGCTCCACGCGCATGCCGATGGTGCAAGAGTTGGTGCGCAGCCTGAGCGGCAAAGAGCCGCATAAGGGCGTCAATCCGGATGAGGTGGTGGCCGTAGGCGCCGCCATCCAGGCCGGCGTGCTGGGTGGTGAGGTCAAGGATGTGCTGCTGCTGGATGTTACGCCGCTCTCGCTGGGGGTTGAAACCCTGGGTGGCGTGATGACCAAGATGATCGAGCGCAACACCACCATCCCGGTGAAGAAGACCGAGGTCTACTCCACCGCCGATGACAACCAAACCGCGGTGGACATTCACATCCTGCAGGGTGAGCGCACCCAGGCCGCCGACAACATGAGCCTGGGCCACTTTCGCCTGGATGGTATCCCCGCGGCGCCGCGCGGCGTACCGCAGGTAGAGGTGACCTTTGACATTGACGCCAATGGCATCCTCAGCGTGACCGCCAAGGACAAGGCCAGCGGCAAGGAGCAACGCATCACCGTCACCGCCTCCACCAATCTCAGCCAGAGCGAGGTGGAGCGCATGGTTGAGCAAGCCAAGGCGCATGAGAGCGAAGATCGCCAGCGCCGTGAGCTGGTGGAGGCGCGCAACGCCGCCGACAGCCTGGCTTATCAAACTGAGAAGACTTTAAAGGAGCTGGGCGATAAACTGCCGGCTGCCGAGCGCAGCAGCATCGAAGCCAAGGTGCAGGAGTTACGCAGCGCTGTGGAAGGCGAAGACCGCCAGCGCATCCAGCAGCGTAGCGAGGACTTGCAGAACGCGTTCCACGCCATCAGCCAGCAGCTTTACGCGCAGGAGCAAGCCGCCGCGGCTGACCCCCAGGCTACCCATAACGGGGCCAATGGGCACGGCCATAGTGATGAAGGTGTGGTGGAAGGCGAATTTCGCGAGGCCTAAGCCCCACAAGTTATGTACTAACAAAAATGCGAGCCATTGGCTCGCATTTTTTGTTGCCCAGTGCGCTGCTACTTTGCAAGTCTGCAAAGAGTCTTAATCCTCAAGCGATTCTCTTAATGCGCGCCGCGGTAACGTGGGTCAAGACGATGCGTTCCCCTCGATAGCAGCACAGCGTATTTACTCATGGAGGTATCAATGGAAACGCAAAACAATCGTCGTAAATGGCTGCTTGCTACTGTACTGGCTCTCTTGGGCGCCGCCACCCTGTGTGTTTGGGGCGTGGCAGCCGCCGGTGTACGCTTTAGCTCGCCGCCGCTGGAGGCCGCTATTCAGGCCTTCAAAGAAACCCGCACCGAGTCTGACCGCCCCGATACGGGGAGCGGGGATGTAAACATCTCCGTTCCTGGGGATGGGAACGGCAATGACAATGGCGGGGATAATGGCAACGGGAATGGCAACGATGGCAATGGGGAGGATGGCAACGGGGGTAACGACGGCAACGGTGGCACTCCGGGCGCCGACGCCAATTGTTTCCTCGGCCTACTGTGTTTGGATGCTCGCGTCAACACCGCCAGCACCTCGGCGGACGGCGCGTGGCTTGACGTCAATGCCAATTCGCAGGATGGTGGCCTCTTCGTCAATGCCGATGTGAACGCCGGCGAAACCCAGCGCTGCTTCCTGGGCCTGCTGTGCATTCACTCCACCACCGATGCCAGCCTAGCCCCCATCCAGGCGCAGAGCGACTCCGCCCTGCAGTTGAACACCCCACTGCTCAACAACACGGTGCTTGACGTGAACGCCGATGCAGACCTGGTGACGGATGCGCAAGTGAACGTTGACGCGCAGGGGGATCTCTCCGGCCGTACGCCGTCCCTGCTGGATAATCTGCTCAACTTGTTTGTCAACATCAACTAAGCTGTGCTGCCATGAGGTATACAACGGGCGTTCACCCACGGGTGAACGCCCGTTGCTTTTGTGGTGCAGGCAGAGACAAAAATGGTATCGTAGGCGTGGTGGCGCAGGCGGCGCGGCCAGCGAGAAAACGATGACTTCAAGCGATACCCCCCAGACCCCCAAAATAGCTTTTGACCAATTCCCCTGGCTATACCGTGTGACGGTGCTGCTGCTCTTCGTGGCGGCCGCGGCCCTGCGCCTGTACGATCTCAGTGATCCGCCATTGGATTTTCACCCCACGCGCCAGTTGTATTCGGCGCTTAAGGCGCGCGGCATGTACTATGCCACTCTGGGCACAGCTGCGGATTGGCAGCGCGAGCTGGCGGTGACTCAATGGAAAGCGCAAGGCCTGATCGAGCCGCCCATTATGGAACGCATCTCGGCCAGCCTGTATAGCCTGTTGGGCCAGGAAGCCCTGTGGGTGCCGCGCCTGCTGGCCAGTCTCTGTTGGCTGCTGGGCGGGGTGGCCCTGCTGCAGCTCACCCGCCGAGTGGCAGGCACCAACGGCGCTGTGTTTGCGTTGGCGTTCTATTTGTTCACACCCTACCTCGTATTCGCCAGCCGCGCCTTCCAGCCAGACCCGCTGATGGTGGCGCTGATGATCGCCGCGCTGTATGCCTTGCTGCGCTGGGAGCGCCAACCCAGTTGGCGTTGGGCGGCGGCCGCCGGGCTGCTGGCCGGCCTGGCGATCTTCGCCAAAACAGTGGTAATCTTTCCGTTGGCGGCGGCGTTCATCAGCGTGCCCTTGGTGAAACTAGGCTGGCGCGGCGCTGTGCGCAATCGCCAGGTGTGGCTGATGGCGTTCCTGGCCTTGTTGCCTTACATGGCTTTCTATATTTATGGTTTGTGGGTAACGGGCGAATTGCAATCTCAATTCAGTTTGCGCTTCTTCCCCCAATTGTGGTTGACCCCTGGCTTTTGGCTGCAAGCCAATGCCAATATCAGTAGGGTGGTGGGCTTTGAATTCTTCCTCGCCGCATTGCTGGGCGTGGGGATGCTAACCCGCAAAGCGGATCGGGCGCTGTTGCTGGCGCTGTGGGCTGGCTACCTGGTCTACGCGTTGGTGCTGCCCTATCATATCGCCAGCCATGACTATTACCAATTGCCGCTGGTGCCGATTGTGGCGCTGGGCCTGGCGGTCTTTGCGCAACAGATGGCTGGGCGCCTGCAGGGCGCGCCGCGCCTCAAGGCCGCGGCGCTGCTGGCCGTCTTGCTGGTGTTTGTAGCCATCCAAGGGTGGACTGCGCGCGCTGAGCTCAAACGTGAAGACTATCGCCAGCAGCCCGCCTTCTGGCAGCAGATATCTGGATTATTCCCGCGCACTGCCTCTCTGATCGCCATCACCCCAGATTACGGCTATCGCCTGGAATACTGGGGCTGGCGCTCGGTAAGCAACTGGATGTCTGCGGCGGATTTTGCCCTGCGCCAATTGGCCGGCCAGACGGTGGACCTGGAAGACTGGTTTCGCCAGGAGGTGGCGGGTAAAGAGTACTTCCTGATCACCGAAATGGATGAGCTGGCGCGCCAGCCTGAGATCGAACAATTACTGCAGCAAAACTACCCGGTGTGGAAATCCGGGCCTGGCTACATCATCTACGATCTGCGCGTTCCCGCGCCGTAAGTTAGCTGCGCCGGCGGCCACGGTCGCCACGGCGGGCATTGTCACGCCGGCGGCCGCCATCCCGCTCCGCGCCGCCTTGCGGGCGAGCGGGCACAGGCTTGGCGGCTGCCGATGCCGCGGCGATCAGTTGCTGCGGGTGGGCCGCGGCGTGGTAGCTATCATCCAGCAGCATCGCCAACAGTGCCTGGCCTTCGTCGTTCTCGGCCAATTGGCGCGCCAGGGCGCGGAAGCGCTGGCTGCGCTCCACCTGCAGTTTGTCGCGCCCGCGTAGCTGGGCTTCCAGCTGGGCGGTGAGGCGCTGCCCGAGGATGCTGGCCACCTCGTCTTCAGTGGGGGCGGGGCGCTCGGTGAACTCGATCTTGTAGATCGCCGCGATCTTCTTGAGCTCGCGCTCCTCCAGGCCGGTGATGATCAGGCTGATCGCCACGCCGCCCGCTCCGGCGCGCCCGGTGCGGCCGGCGCGGTGGATGTACAACTCGGCTTCTTCGGGCGGCTCATAGAGGATCACCAGTTCAAGCTCAGGAATGTCGATGCCGCGGGCGGCAACATCCGTGGCCACCAGAAAGTTCAGCGAGCCATCCTTGAGTTGCGCCAGCACTTTCTCGCGCGCCGCCTGCGAAAGCTCTGAACTCAGTTCGGCGGCGTTGAAGCCAAAACGTTGCAGCACCGTGGTGACGTAGTTCACGCGCACCTTGGTGTTGCAGAAAATGATGGCTTGGTGGGGGTTCTCGATCTCCAGCAAACGCACCAGCGTGCGGTCCTTATCCATGCGCGGCACGGTCATCACTACATGCTCTACGTTGGTAACGTGCACATGGTCACGGCTGAGGGCGAGGAAATCGGGCGCATCCAAAAAGCGCTGCGCCAGGCTTTGCACCGTCTGCGGGAAGGTGGCCGAGAACATGCTGGCCTGTACGCCTTGTTGGGGCAGGTAACGTTGTACTTCCAGCATGTCTGGATAGAAGCCCATCGAAAGCATACGGTCGGCTTCGTCGAGCACCAGCATGCGCAGCGCGTTCAAGTTCAGATTGCGTTTGAGCAAATGATCGAGCACGCGGCCCGGCGTGCCCACGATCACCTGGGCGCCGCGCTGGAAGCCTTCGAGTTGCGGGCCGTAGCCTACACCACCATACACGGGCACCACCTCCAGTCCGCTGCCGGGAAACAGCACCTGGGCGTCTTTGGTCACCTGGCTGGCCAGCTCACGCGTGGGCACCAGCACCAGCGCCTGTGGCTCTTTGCGGCTGGCGTCCAGCCGTTCGAGCATTGGCAGCAGGAAGGCGCCGGTTTTGCCGCTGCCGGTGCGTGCTTGCACCATCAGGTCTTTGCCGGCGAGCATATAGGGGATGGCTTTGGCTTGCACCGGGGTCAGTTGGCTCCAGTGAGCGCGCTGCGCCGCGTCCTGGATGCGGGCGCTCAACTGGGTCAACGTGGTTTCGGGGAGGCTCGGAGGGGTGATTGAGTTTTCCATGTACTGCTTTCTTGTTTCGAGAATGATCTTCATTATAGTGGTACACCCTAGGGATACACGCCTATTTCACTGAAGTTTCTATGCAATAATGAAGCCAGCCTTGGAGGTGTACACATGGAACGATGGAAAAACTCCACAGTACTGATTACCGGCGGCGGTTCGGGAATTGGCCGCGCCTTGGCGCAGGCGATTGCCGCGCGGGGCGGCTGGGTGACCGTGGCGGATATAGATTTGGCTGCTGCCCAGGCTGTGGCCGCGGCGTGCGGCGCACAGGCCGCAGCAGTGAAACTGGATGTGCGTGACGCTAAGGCTTTCCAGAAATGCGTGGATGCTATTGTCCAGCAGCACGGCCACCTTGACTACTTGTTCAACAATGCTGGCATTGGCATTGCGGGGGAAGTCTCCGAAATTCCGGCGGAAGCTTGGCAGCGCATTATTGATATCAATATCAACGGTACGTTAAACGGGGTGGCGGCCGCTTACCCACAGATGCTGCGCCAGGGGCGTGGGCACATTATTAACACCGCCTCGCTGGCCGGCCTCGGCCCAGCGCCATTGCTGACCCCGTACGCAATGACCAAGCATGCCATCGTGGGCCTGAGCCATAGTTTGCGCATTGAGGCCGCTGCGCAAGGTGTGTGCGTCAGCGTTTTGTGCCCCGCTTCGGTGGAGACGCCCATGCTGGATGCGCCGCCCCCGGCCGATATCAAGAATATGCCCTGGACGCCCAATGTGCGCCGCTTCCTCACCAAACTGGCCGGGCCGCCGTATCCGGCCGATAAGTTCGCCGCCGAAGCGCTGCGCGGCGTGGAGCGCAATGCGGCCACCATCGTGGCGCCGGCGCGGGCGCGCCTGGTGTGGTATCTGGGCCGCCTGGCACCCAACATCGTTGAGGCGGCCAGCCTGCAGGCGGTTGCCGCGGAGCGCGCCACGCGGGGCTGACCCCGGCCGGCCTGCTCTGCTGGCCTTAATCTGCGGATGATAGAATCGTTTGCAGCGCATGCAAGACTCCTATCTTCGCCCCAGTAACCGTCGCCGCCGCCCACCCACACCAAAATGGCTGCGCGTGCTGGCGATCCTGCTGGCGGGCCTGTTGCTGGTCCTGCTGATCTATAACCTGCCGCCGGTTAAAGAGCGCCTGGCGTGGCGCCTCGAGGCACTGCGCACCCGTATCGTCTATTTCTTCAATCCACCACAAGAGGCGGTGTTCCAGCCGCAAATCACCACCATCAGCCAACCTACACAGCTGCCCACCCGCACGCCGCAGGCGACGCAGCCGGCCACGGCGGTGCCACTGCCGCCTCAGGTGCAATTGGGTGGCTTCACCTATGTAGACCAGCACAACCGCTGGAACTATTGCGGCCCGGCCAATATGACCATGGCGCTCAACTTCTGGGGCTGGGAGGGCGACCGTGATGACGTGGCACGTTACGTCAAACCCGGCATTGGCAGCAACCCCAACCAACCGGAAGACAAGAACGTGATGCCCTATGAGATGGAGGACTTTGCCAACACGCAGGTGCCCGGCATGCAGGCCCTCATCCGCATGGGCGGCGAGATGGATACGCTCAAGCGCCTGCTGGCGGCTGGCTTCCCCGCCATCGTCGAGAAGGGCTACTACACCACCGATGCCAGCGGCAAATACTCGTGGCTGGGGCACTACCAATTTGTCACTGGTTACGACGATGCCGAAGGTGTCTTCATCGTGCAGGATACCTACGAGCGCGGGGGCGAGAGCGATACGGGCAAGAACATGCGCTGGCCCTATGCGGATTTCTATTCCGCTTGGCGCCAGTTCAACTTCCTGTTTATTGTGGTGTACCCGCAGGCACAGCAAGCCGCGCTGCTGGAGGCGCTTGGCCCCTGGGCGGATGAGCAATGGGCCTTCACGCATGCCATGCAGACCGCCCGCGCCGATAGCGAGACCCTCAGCGGGCTGGATGCCTACTATGCCTGGTTCAATGTCGGCACCAATCATGTGCGCCTGTTGGAATATGCCGACGCAGCGCATGCCTACGATTACGCCTTTCAGCTCTACCAGGGCCTCGACCCTGAGACGCGCCCGTATCGCATGCTGTGGTATCAGAGCTGGCCATACTGGGCTTACTACTACAGTGGCCGCTATGCGGATGTGATTGCCCTGGCTAATGTCACGTTGTTGGAAACCATTGCTGAGCCCACGCTGGAGGAGAGTATCTACTGGCGTGGCCTGGCACGCGAAGCCATTGGCGAGACGGATAACGCCATCGCTGATTATCGTGAGGCGGTGCGTCTCAACCCTAATTTTGGCCCCGGCATTGCTCAGTTGCAACGCTTGGGAGTAAGCCCCTAGGAACACGTATGAAAATCCTGCACTTCGCCGACGCCCACATTGACATGGCCAACACCGGCCGCCAGGACCCCGAAACCGGCTTGCCGATCCGCGTGATGGACTTTTTGCGCTCACTGGACGAGATCATCGATACCGCCATCCAGGAACGGGTCGATATGGTGATCTTTGCCGGGGATGCGTATAAGGATCGCAACCCTGCGCCCACCTTTATGCGCGAGTGGGGCCGGCGCATGATCAAACTTTCCAAGGCGCAGATCCCCACCCTGTTGCTGGTGGGCAACCATGACCTTTCGCCCAGCCTGGGCCGTGCTCACGCCCTGGAAGAATATGCCACCCTGGAAGTGCCCTTCATCAAAGTACTCGACAAGCCGCAGTTCCTCGGCCCGGCGGATCTGTGGGATCTGCCGCTGCAGGTGATTGCCCTGCCGTGGGTGACGCGCTCGGCGATGCTAGCCGCGCTGCAAAGCGTGGGCGATGAGGTCGATGACATCTACACGCAGATGGAAGAGTACCTGACCCGGCGCGTCAACGAGTACCTGGATGCTGCCGATCACAGCATGCCGATTGTGATGGCAGCGCATGCCTCAGTGCAGGGCGCAGTGTATGGCGGCGAGCACACCGTGATGCTGGGCAATGACCTGGTGCTTTCGGGCAGCCTGGTGCGCGACACGCGCCTTGACTATGTGGCACTGGGCCACATCCACAAGAAGCAGGATCTCAACGAGGGCGGCCAGCCCCCGGTGGTGTACCCGGGCTCGATTGAGCGCGTGGATTTTGGCGAGGCGCGCGATGACAAATACTTTGTCATCGCTGATGTGCAGAAGCACAACACTCAATTGGATTGGCGCCAACTGCGTCACATCCGCAAGTTTTGGACTGGGGTGGCACGGCCAGAGAATGAACTGAGCGTTACCGCGGATATCATCGCTAAGCTGCCGCCGCCCGAGCAGTTGCAGGATGCGATTGCGCGCCTGATGGTGTTTTACCCGCGCGAGTGGGAAGCGTATATCGACGAAGCGCAGATCCGCGCCGCGGCCGCCGGGACCTTTGAGTTTCACTTGCTCAAGCGCCCTGAGATCAGCGCGCGCAGCCGCATTGCCGAGGGCCGCGTGGTCAGCGAGATGACGCCCTATGACTTGCTCGATCTCTATTGGGATACCGTACACCTCGACCCGGAGCAACGTGCCACGCTAACCGGGCTGGCAAAAGAGATCATCGAGAATCCGCAGGCGGAGGAGTAGTGCGCTTGCGCACCCGCCCTTTGTTGCCGCTGGCAGGCTGCGCCCTGCTGGCGGCGTGCCTGCTAGCGGGCTGCATCGCCCCGCCGGATACGCACCTGCCCACGCGCACGCCCGCCGCAGCGGAGACCGCCGCACTGCCTGCCCAGCCACCACCGGCCACGGCCAGCCCGGAGACCGCGCTGGCCCTGCACGAGCTGGGCTGGCTAACCTATACCGCCAGCATCGGCGGCCGCCGCGATATCTGGCTGATCCGCCCGGATGGTAGCGATGAGCTCAACCTGACCGGCGAGTTTCCCAATGGCTTTGCTGAGGCGCCGGTGTGGGCGCCGGACGGCCGCGGGCTAGCCTACGATGCAGTGCCCAGTGCCGATGTTTCGCGCGATATCTATTACATCGATCTGGCCAGCCGCCAACTGCGCCCGCTGACCACGTTGCCGGGCTTTGATTGCTATCCCAGCTATTCGCCCGACGGTTCGCAGATCGTCTACATGTCAGAGCGCGGCGGCAACCGCGATCTGTTCATCATGGATAGCGAAGGCAACGAGCTGCTACAACTGACCGACCATCCGGGCTACGACTACGAGCCGGCCTGGTCGCCGGATGGGGCACAGATCGTATTCACCTCGCGGCGCACTGGCAACTCTGAGCTTTTTATCGTCAACGCCGATGGCAGCGATCTGCGCCAACTGACCGATGAGGCCAAGCTGGACTGGCGCCCGAGCTGGTCGCCGGATGGCGAGTGGATCGCCTTCGAGACCTGGCGCAACGGCAACGCCGACATCTACATGATGCGCCCGGACGGCAGCGACCTGACCCAGCTCACCGATAACCCGGCCGAAGACGGCCACCCGACCTTCTCCCCGGATGGGCGCTACCTTGTGTTCCACTCCACGCGGGCAGGCAATTACCAACTGTTCATTATGGACCTGGCCAACCCCGGCGAAGCCTGGCACCTGCCCACCGAGAGCCCGTATGCGCTGCTGCCCGCCTGGTCACCGGTGACCGTGGTTGAGGCGTTGGAGGAGTAGGTTAGTAGTGTTTCTAGATGTGGGGAGAAGAAAGCAATTCTTTTTTGCAGCAGAGTGCTAGTTGTAAATTTTGCCCTCACCCTCTAGCGTAATCACCTACAAGTTTGTGCGGTGTATTAGATGAGTGACAGTCGATGCATTGATCCACAATTGTTTTTCAGAGAGGTAAAATGCATCTTTTACACTTCATAGTTTCTCATGGGGTCTAACATGGAAGAACACACTTCGAGTGAAATCTTAAGCCAACCTCCGCAGGCTGTTCAGATTCCAAGCCAGGATATCGAATACATACAGGTTGCTCTAAATAATGTTAGAGATGAAATCAGGGATAACCCGTATATCAAAGAGGCGAGCAGGGTTCTGTCAGTAGGGGGTTATCGTAGCGCTATAGGTTCCTACTGGAACGCTGTGGTAGATGACCTCCGACGGAAAATTCTTCATCGAAGCCTAGATCTCTTTAACAAGGAGCGTCCAGGTGGTTCCCGAGAAATCAGGACATACGAAGATTTCCAAGAGCATGTTACAGACTACGACCTAATTGAGGGGGCATACAAAATTGGTGTTCTTGATTGGGAAGCGAAGAAGGTCCTGCATCAGGCTAGAGAAACGCGTCATATATTTGATGGTCACCCGAAGAGTTCAGATCCAAGCGTAGTTAAAGTAATGAATCTGATGATAGATTGCAATCAGTATGTTCTTTCAGTTGAACCTCCACCTGCAATCATCGATATAAACGCCTATATCGCAGTGATGGATAGCGACGACTTCATGCAAGAAAAACTAGCGGTGCAACAGTCGCTCGGTGACCTGCCTGAGATATATAAGATAGAGCTAATCAATCGTTTTTTGACTATTTATCAGCATGAGGCAACTTCAACAAGGTTGAGAAGTAATATCGAGCTTTGCGCTCCATTGCTATGGGAGTTCTTGCAGAAGGAAACTAAACATCAAGTCGGCGGGCGCGTTGACAAGGAATTGCAGCAGGGTCAAGCGCGAAAGAGTGCTCAAGCTATACGTTTTTTATCAATTTGCGATGGAAGTCTTCGATATACCTCAACCGCTACTCGTCAGATTGTGTTTAACAAAGAGATAGAGGCTTTAGAGAACAATCTTGACAGCTGGGATATTGAAGCAAAAATTGTTTCTCGCATTGAGCAGCTTGGGATGAGTATTCCCGACATGTTATTGGACCGCTACGTTCGTTCACTGATGCTGACCTATGTTGGCTATCAGTCATATCGGAATTATTATTCTTGGGCGGCTGCCCCAATAGTGATCAGATTGTTCGAGAATTTCGACGAAAGGGCAGCAATAGCATTTACGAGTGCAATTGCGGGCTCAAGTATTTTGCGACAAAGAATCAGGTCTGTCTTTCAGCTTGAACGGTTGCGCACCATAGCGCGCTTGGTAATTGACAAGCTCGATGAGAGGAGTGCAGAGTATCGCTTGCTTACTCTCTTGTTGGACAAAGAAAAGGTTGACGACTTCTTCACAACTATTAATTCTCGTCCCACAGCTTAACCCTGTGCTTAGATACGCTTTTTTGAGCTAATCCTCATTACTGCTGCCAGCTTTTATTAGAATATCCGTTCCATTCCTGCTACAATCGCCACTATGGCCAATCTTGAAGCCCTGCTGGCCCACTGGCGCGCTGAACCCGGCGTCGGCGGCAACGTCACCCGCTGGCATCGTGACCCGGCGCGACCCGGCCGCTACGAGCCGCTGCCCGCAGACCTCCATCCGGCGCTGGCCGCTGCCTTTGCCCGCCTGGGCTACGGCCAGCTCTACAGCCACCAGGCCGCCGCCTACCGCGGCCTGCGAGCGGGCGAAGACGTGGCCGTGGTCACCGGCACGGCCAGCGGCAAGACCCTGTGCTACAACCTGCCGGTGCTCGATACCTTGTTGCGCGATGATACGGCCCGGGCGCTGTACCTGTTCCCGACCAAGGCGCTGGCCCACGACCAGCGCGACGAGCTGGATACTTGGCTGGCCGCCGCATCGGCGACCGCCAGCATCCCCGCCGCGGCCTACGACGGCGATACGCCCACGCACCACCGCAACAACATCCGCCGTAAGGCACACCTGCTCATCAGCAATCCTGACATGCTGCACTACAGCATCCTGCCCGCGCACACCCAGTGGGCCGAGTTCTTCGGCAATCTGAAATACATTGTCATTGACGAGATGCACTATTACCGCGGCGTGTTCGGTTCGCATGTCGCCAATGTGCTGCGGCGGCTGGCACGCGTCACGCGCTTCTATGGCGCCCGCCCGCAGTTCGTGCTGGCCTCGGCCACCATCGCCAACCCGCGTGAGCTGGCCGAGCGCCTCATCGAGCGCCAGGTCACGCTCATCGAAGAAGACGGCGCGCCGCGCGGCCCGCGCAACTTTCTGGTCTACAACCCGCCGGTAGTGGACGAGCAGCTGGGCCTGCGCGCCAGCCTGTATCAGGAGAGCGTGCGCCTGGTAAGCGACCTGCTGGCCTATGACGTGCAGACGATCCTGTTTGGTCGCACGCGACGCATGGTGGAAGTGATGCTCAAGAATCTGCGCGACCGCACCGCGGCGGGCGAGGACAGCATCCGCGGATACCGCGGCGGCTACCTGGCCGCCGAGCGCCGCGAGATCGAGAGCGGCCTGCGCAGCGGTGAGCTGCGCGCCGTGGTGGCCACCAACGCCCTCGAGCTGGGCGTGGATATTGGCGGCATGGGCGCGGCGGTGCTGGCGGGCTACCCGGGCAGCGTGGCGGCCACCTGGCAGCAGGCCGGCCGCTCCGGCCGCGGCGAGCAGCCTGCGCTCGGCGTGCTGGTCGCCTCCGCCAATCCGCTCGACCAATATCTGGCGCGGCATCCTGAATATCTACTGGGCCGCACGCCGGAGCGCGCTCTGATCAACCCGGACAATCTGCTCATCCTGCTCTCGCACCTGCGCTGCGCGGCCTTCGAGCTGCCCTTCCAGCCGGGCGAAAACTTCGGCACGGTGCAGGCCGCCGAGGTGGAGGAATTTCTGCGTCTGCTGGCCGAGGGCGGCGAGCTGCGCGCCTCGGGCGGCAAATATTATTGGATGCAAGAGCAGCAGCCCTCGCGCGGCGTCAGCCTGCGCGGCGCCAGCACCGACTCGGTGGTCATCCAGGCGCGTGACGATAAGGGCGCCTGGCAGCTGGTGGGCGAAGTGGAGCCCAACGCGGCGCTGTGGCTGGTGCATCCTGACGCCATCTATATTCACGACGGGCGCACCTATTTTGTGGACAAGCTCGACCTCGACGAAAAGGTGGCCTACCTGCGCCCGATCGAGGCCGACTATTACACGGTGCCCAAGAGCCGCAGCACCGTCACACTGGTCGAGGAGCACAAGCAGCAGCCAGCGCCCGGTGGTAGCACGCACTATGGCGAGCTCAACATCACCGTCGAGATCACCGGCTACGACAAAATTCAATGGAGCGGCAGCGGCCTGGTGGACCCGGAGAATCCTGGCGGTGGGCAACTGAGCTTGCCGCCGATCGAGCTCAATACGTATGGCTATTGGTTCGCGATTGGCGAGGACACCATCGTGCGCCTGCGCGAACAGGGCTTGTGGACCAACGATGCCAACGACTACGGGCCGGAGTGGGCCGCGGTGCGCAAGGCGGCGCTGGAGCGCGACGGCCACCGCTGCCAGGTGTGCGGCGCCGGCGAACCGCTGGACGTGCACCACAAGCAGCCGCTGCGCAGCTTCCGCTCCTATGCCGAAGGCAACACGCTCGAGAACCTCATCAGCCTGTGCCCCACCTGCCACCGCCGCGCCGAAGCGGTGGTGGCGATGCGCAGCGGACTGGCCGGGCTGTCGTTCGTGCTGCGCCACTTGGCGCCGCTGTATTTGATGTGCGACCCCAGCGATTTGGGTGTGCATTCTGACCCGCGCTCAGATTTGGCCGAGGGTGGCCCCGTAGTGGTGATGTACGACAATGTCGGCAACGCACTGGGCTTCAGCGAGCGCTTGTTCGAGCTGCACGGTGAGTTGATGGCGGCCGCGTTGGAGCTGGTGGCGGCCTGTGGTTGCAAGGATGGCTGTCCGTCATGTGTGGGGCCGGGCGGCGAGCAAGGCCAGGGCAGCAAGCGTGAGACGCTGGCCCTGCTGCGTGAGCTGGCGGACACGGTGCCCGTGCATCCCGAGCGCAGCGAGGGATCCTCGTTGGCGCAAAGGTAAAACTGGCTTTTGCGTGGAAGTTGAGCCAATAAGGATTCTTCCCTAGCCCGGGTTCGGCGATCTGGTGTAGACGAAGTAACCCGGTCAGAATGACACGGGTATTAAATGGAGAGCAGAAACAAAAAACTCCGGCTGTTTGGCCGGAGTTTTTCTAAGCAGTGAAAATTCTTAGTTGGCCTTTGCCAAGGTGGCTGCCCAGCAGCGAGAAGGCGGCTACATCGCCCAGCTCGCTCTGCAGGCGCGTGAGGAAGCCGATGGGGTTGCGCGCAAACTGGGGCAGGTTGCCTACAACGGGAAAACCTGCCATGCGGGCAGGTTGCTTGGTTTGAACGGGAGTGACCATGGTGCTCCTAACTACCTTGTGATTTCTTGCACATATAATACTGCGCTCTGGCAGTTTGTGGGTAAGCGATTGATTAAGGCAGAAAATAGAACAAACGTAGCGAAAATAGCGGATAATTGCACACATGGCTTCCCTTTCTGACCGCTTGAAGGCGCTGGGTGTGCAACTGGGCGCAGGCGACCTGGCCGCCAAGCCAGCCGCTTCGTCCAAGGCGGCTTTTAGCATTGAGCAGGTAGTGCCCGGCCGCAGCCAGCTCACCGATTTCGGCGAGGCGTATGTAGTCGAGCACTTTATCCCAGCTGGCGAGCCGCACGGCCAGCATCTGTTGCGCTTCCCCGAAGCGATGCAGCGCATGGCGGCATGGGCTGGCGACACGCGCCTGGCGCTGATTCCGGCTGAGCGTTTCCTCTTTCTCGACACCGAGGCAACTGGCCTGTGGGGCAGCGGTACGATGGCGTTCCTGATAGGGATGGGGCGCTTCGAGGCGGGCGGCTTCCGCTGCGTGCAGCTATTCCTGCGCGAGCCGGCCGAAGAGCGCGCCATGCAAGCTGTGCTCGACCATGCCGTCACACCCGATGACGCGCTGGTGACTTTCAACGGCAAGAGTTTTGACCTGCCGTTACTTGCCAACCGCTACCTGGCCAATGGCCAGCGCTCCCCGCTGCGCCAGCTGCCGCATATTGATTTACTCCACATTGCCCGCCGCCTGTGGAAGGATCTGCTGCCCAGCCGCGCCCTCGGTGACCTGGAGGCGCAACTGCTGGGCATCACGCGCACGGGCGAAGACCTGCCCGGCTGGCTGCTGCCACAACTGTTCATGGACTACATGCACACCGGCGATGCCCGCCCGCTGGCTGGCGCCTTCTATCACAACCACATGGATGTGGTCAGCATGGCCTCACTGTTGGAGCACATTGCCCGTAAGCTGGAAGCGCCAATGGAACTAGTGCAGCACGGCAGCGAGATGGCCGCCATCGGGCGGCTGTTGGCGGATACCGGCTTCGCCGAAGAGGCCATCGAAGTCTTCCAAGGCACGCTCTCGATGGAACTGCCGGATGACAAGCGCGGCCAGCTGCTGGAGCGACTCGCCGCGCTGTTCCGCCGCCGCGGCAATTACGAGGCGGCGCTGCAACTATGGCAGCAGGCCGCCGATGATGGCCAGGTCTACGCTCATGTGGAAATTGCCAAGTACTACGAGCACAAGACGCGCGAGTACACGCTGGCGCTGGAGTACACCGTGACGGCGCTCAAAGTGGTGCGCCGCAAGCGGCCCACAAACTTTGAGCGCGTGCACTGGGAGCCGCAGCTGGAACAACGCGCCGCGCGGTTGGAGAAGAAACTCGGGCGCTAACTACGAAGTTTCTGCCGCAGATGAACGCGGATGAACACAGATTTTGTTGCCCCTATAGCTCGCTCTCTACAAGTACGGCCGGGCGATAATTCCTCGCAGCGCTCGGGATGCGCAACCCACGTGTCATCCTGAGCGGGTGGGCACAACGTCACCAGCACGCCGAACCCGCGCCAGCGAAGGATCCTTGCAGGCGCGTCTTCTATGTAGCGCGTGTTTCTAGCTTATGGATTCCCCCAGATTGCTTCGGTCGGCCGCATTGACATGCGGCCTCGCTCGCAATGACGGCCTAAGCGGAAGCAAGCAGCTCGCCCCGCAACCTACGTGTCATCCTGAGCGGGGCACAACGTCACCAGCACGCCGAACCCGCGCCAGCGAAGGATCCTTGCAGGCGGGTGTTCTATCTAGCGCGTGTTTCTAGCCTTTGGATTCCCCCAGATTGCTTCGGTCGGCCGCATTGACATGCGGCCTCGCTCGCAATGCCAGACAGCGCTACACCGAGAGCACCAGAATTTTGAGCGGCGGCTTACCATCCATGCTGGGGAAATCGGCTTCGGGCAGAATCCACTCAACATCGCGTATCGGCCGGCCAGCTTTGGCGGCGCTGCGCTGCAACTGCGCCAGCCAGCCCTCGCGCTCCACGGTCGCCACGTTGTTGCAGCAATACAGCGTGCCGCCCTCAGCCGTGGCCAGCAAGGCGGGCTTGAATACCGACGGGTAATCGTTGACCAAGTCCACGACCCCAAAGGGGCTCTTGGCATAGCGCGGCGGATCCAGAAAGACAATATCGAAGGACTGCGCTGCCAGTTTCGGGAAAGCGGGCATGCGTTTGCCGCGCACGAAGTGCGGCTGGCCGATGCCGGCCAGCTGGCGCAGCGCCGGAAACACATCACTCTTGATGAAGTCCGGCTTGATACGCAGCGCGTTCAGTTCAGCGTTGTGCTCGCCGACCGCCAGCGTGCTGGCGGCGAAGTCTATATTGACCACCTGGCGCGCCCCCGCCACCGCCGCCGCCGTACCCACGCTGCAGGTATACGCGAAGAGATTCAGCACAGATTTGCCGGCCGCGTTCTGCAGGATGTGGCGGCGGCCAGCGCGCATATCCAAAAACAGCCAAGGGTCTTGCCCCTCATGGCGCGCTTGCACCTGGTAGCGTACCCCCAGCTCGCGCACGGTGTGCAGCTGGCTGGCCACCTGCTGCCGCTCGGCGGGCAGCGGGTTGCGGATGCGCGAATTTGTCTGGCTGCGGTCGTTGTAGATCGGGGTTAGAGCGGGTAGCGCCTGGGCGTAAAAGGCCTCGATGGCTGTTACTTCATCCGGTGCAAGCGGCTGGTGAAAGCTTTGCACCAGCAACAACTCACCATAACGGTCAATCGTCAGGCCGGGGTGCCCCTCTGCCGTGCCGTGGAATAGGCGATAACTGTCCGTGTCTTCGCTATGCAGTTGGGTGAGCAGATCGCGGCGTGCGTCTAGCGCTGTGGCAAGCAAGCTGGGCAGCGCCATCAGGGGTAACTTTCGGCCAGCCGCGCCTGGCCCGTGCCGCTTTGCAGGCAGGCTAACACGTTGCGCGCCAAACCTTGCGGCTCGGCCGGCGCTTGCGCTAGCACGGGCAGCTCAATTCCTAACGCGATCGATTGCAGCGAGGCGGGCAACCAGGCGGCTGGCAACAGAGCCACTGCGGCGGCATCGCTTTCAAGTTGGTGCAGCGCCGCTTCAGGCGCTACGACCAAGGCATTGGGGGCGAAAGGCACCCCCTGCAGGCGTTGCGTTTCCACCTGTTGGCGGGCCTCGTCGCTGGCTGGCGGGATCAACAGCTGCGGGGCGCCGGCCTGGCCACCGATCGCTTGCCAATCCGTCAGGGCTCCGCTGAGTAGCAAGCTGGCTTGTGCGCTGTTGAGCGCGGCGGTCTGGCTGGCAGGCAGCGCCAACACCAGTTGCTCGCTGGCGATCTCGGCGGCGAAACCGGCCGCCGGGTGCGCGCCCAGCTGGATATACAGATCATAGGCCGCCAGGTCAATCTCTGAGGGATACACTGAATCGATGCTCACCGCCACGCCCTCGCCGGTCGGCAGGCAGGCCATTAGCGCGCTGGCCGCAGGGTAGGCCGCTGGGCTGATCGCCAACCGCAGGGTCTGCTGCGCCGCTTGAGGTGCGCCGCAGCTCACCAGCCCGAGCGCCAACAACAGTAAGAGGATGCGCTTCATCGCCATATCAGAATCAGCAGGCCCAGTGCGCTGCAGTACAGGGCAAACGGATAAAAAGAATGCGTCGCCAGGTAGCGTAGCAGCCAGCGGATGGCGACATAGCCCACTATAGCCGCCGCCACAAAGCCCACTAGGATCGGCAGCAGCAGGCTGCTGGCCTCGGGCAGGCTGCCCAGTTGCAGCAGGGCTACGAAGCCTGCCGCGGGCATGATCGGCACCGACATCAGGAAGGCGAAGCGCGCCGCCTCGCGGCGGTCAAAGTTGCGCAGCATGCCACCGAACAAGGTTGACGCCGAGCGCGATACCGCCGGCAGCAACGCAAAGATCTGCGCAAAGCCGATCCACACCGCGTCGGCAGGGGTGAGCTCGCTCAGTTGGCGTTGTTTCTTCCCCAGCCATTCGGCGGCCAGCAACAGCAGGCCGTTCACGATCAGGAACGCCGCGGTCCAACGCAGGCTGGAGAATGTATCCATGCGATCCTGGATCAGCCAGCCGACCACAACCGCTGGCAGCATGGAGAGCAATACTCCCCAGCCCAAGCGGGCGTTGGGGCCAGCCGGGGCGCCGCGCAGGCTGCGCCACAGGTCCTGAGCGATGGCCAGCAAGTCCTTGTAAAAATAAGCCACTACCGCCACCCAGGTGCCCAGTTGCACCAGTACATCAAAAACAAACGCGGCGCTATCCTCCGCGGGCAAGCCGAGCAGGTTGCGCGCCAGGATCAGGTGGCCAGAGCTGGAGATGGGCAAGAATTCGGTCAGTCCCTGCACAATACCCAGCAGGGTGGCGTGAAGCAGCGTCATCGGCGAGAGGTTCCTTTACTTTGCAAGTGCGCCTTGGTGTTGGAGTTCCAGCGCGGCCACCCGCTGCGCAAAGCTGCCATCCAAAATGGCGGCGCGCAGATCCTTGGCCAAATGAACGAGGGTGTAGAGATTGTGAATTGAGAGCAGCGTGCCTGCCAGCATCTCTTTAGCAACAATGAGATGGCGCAGATAGGCCCGCGTGAAGGTGCGGCAGGTGTAGCAGCCACACGCCGCGTCGATCGGATTGCGGTCGTGCGCGAACTCAGCGTTCTTCAGGCTCAGGCGCCCACCCGAACGTAGGAAGACGGCGTTGTTGCGCCCCAGGCGCGTGGGCAGCACACAATCGAAGATATCCACGCCGCGCTGGATGCATTGCACCAAATCCTCTGGTGTGCCCACACCCATCAGGTAGCGCGGTTTGTCCGCCGGCAGGATCGGGTCCACTACGTCTAGCATGGCGTGCATATCGGCTTTGCTCTCGCCCACTGAGAGGCCGCCGATGGCGTTGCCCGGCAGGCCCAGGCTGGCGACGAACTCGGCGGAACGCGCCCGCAGATCCGGCCAGATGCCGCCCTGCACGATGCCGAACAGCGCCTGATCGCCACGCTGCTTGGCGGCGATGCAGCGTTGCAGCCAGGCATGCGTGCGCTGCATTGCCTGCTCGTTGTAGCCGCGGTCGCTCGGCTCGGCGCATTCGTCGAACGCCATGATGATGTCGGCGCCCAAATTCTCCTGGATCGCCATCACGCGCTCCGGGGTGAAGCGATGGCGCGAGCCATCGATGTGGCTACGAAAATCCACACCATCTGCATCGACGGCGCGGGTTTGCGAAAGCGAGAAAACCTGGAAGCCGCCTGAATCGGTAAGCATCGGGTGCGGCCATTGCATAAATTCGTGCAGGCCGCCCATTTCGGCCACCAGGGTGTCGCCCGGGCGCAGATAGAGGTGATAGGTGTTGGATAGCACCAGGCTGGCGCCTAGCTCGCTGAGCTGCGCCGGAGTGATCGCCTTGACGGTGGCGGCGGTGCCCACCGGGGCAAACACGGGCGTCAGCAGCTCGCCGTGCGGCGTAGCAAAGCGGCCGGCACGGGCGCGGCCGCTTTGGCCTTCAAGCGTGAATTTGAAATCAAAGCTCATGTGGCAGTAAGTGTACCTAATCAGGCGTATTTGCCCAATCGTCCTAGACGAGCACTATAATCCGTACACAGAGGAACTTGTTGAGTAGCGAAACCATCCTGACCCTGGCCATTTTAGCCGTCGCGCTGGTTCTTTTTCTCAGTGAACGCGTCTCAGTAGATCTGGTGGCCCTGCTGGTGTTGGTGGCCCTCGGCCTGAGCAGCATCCTATCCTCTGAAGAGGTCTTCTCCGGCCTCAGCGACCCCGCCGTGATCACTATCATGGCGATTTTTGTGCTGGCCCACGGCTTGGAAGTCACCGGGGTGGCCGAGCGCATGGGGGTCTTCCTGGCGCGCTCGGGCGGCGGCGAGCTGTGGATCACGCTGAAGTTAATGGGGCTGGCCGCCTTCATGTCGCTGTTCATGAACAATATCGCCGTGGCGTCGATCCTGATGCCCGCCATGTTCTCGCTGGCTAAAAAGACCAATATCAGCCTCAGCCGTTTGCTCATGCCGCTGGCCTTTGGCACACTGCTGGGCGGCATGGCTACGCTGTTCACCACTACCAACATCGTGGTCAACAGCGTCTTGCAAGACGCTGGCTACACGCCCTTCGGCGTGCTCGATTTCGTGCGCATGGGGCTGCCGCTGACGATTGCCGGCATTGCCTATATGGTGCTGCTGGGGCGCCACCTGCTGCCCAAACAACCCTCGGAAGAGCGCGCTACTGTGCTGCGCCAGGCAGATGATCTGCTCGATACCTATCATCTGGATGAGCGCTTGTTCCGAGCGCGCATCCCGGCTGGCTCCATCCTGAGCGGCAAAGCCTTGGCGCGCAGCACCCTGCGCGAGGTGTACAACCTCAACGTGGTAGCGGTGGAACGTGGCGATGAACGTTACCTTGACCCCAGCCCGGAGTTCCTGCTGGAGCAGGGCGATGTAATGTTGCTGTCTGGCCGCCTTGAAGAGTTCCGCAAGATCGACGTCGAGCCTTATCTTGAGATCCTGCCGATGAAGGAATACGATGAGCGCGATCTCGAATCGGCCTCCACCGTCGTGTTGGAGCTGGTGCTCTCGCCGCGCTCTCAGCACATCGGCCACACGTTGAAAGAAGCTCATTTCCGCGAGAACCTGGGCATGACCATTCTGGCCGTGTGGAACGGCCAGAGCGTGGTGCGCACTGGCCTGGCCGATCACCGCCTGGAGTTTGGCGATGCGCTGTTGGTGCAAGGCCCGCGTGACCGCTTGCCCATGCTGCGCAGCAATCCCGATCTGATCGTGTTGAGCAGTGAAGAAGAGCCAGTGCGCCATGTCAACGGGCGCAGCCGCCGCGCGGTGGGCATCTTCCTGGTCACGGTGCTGATCACCATGCTAGGCATCCTGCCCACTGGGGCGGTGATGCTGGCTGGCGCCCTGGCGCTGGTGCTCAGCAACGTGGTCACGATGGAGCAGGTGTACCGGGCCATCGATTGGAAGGTGATCTTCTTGATCGCCGGCATGCTGCCACTGGGCATGGCGCTTAACAAGACCGGGGCCAGCGACTTGATCGCCAGCCAGATCTTGCAGACGGCCCAGCCCTACGGCCACCTCGGCATCCTGCTGGCGATGATGGTGCTGACCGTGGTGCTCTCGCAAGCCATGAAGGGCGCCGCCGTCTCGGCCGTGGTCACGCCGATCGCCCTGACTGCCGCCCAGGCCGCCGGGATGGATCCGCACAGCCTGGCTCTCGGTGTGGCCATGGCTACTTCAATTGCCTTCGTTACGCCCCTGGGCCACCCCGTGAACATCCTGGTGCTCGGCCCCAGCGGCTATCGCTTCAAGGATTTCTTTCGCGTCGGTCTGCCGCTCACCTTACTGCTCATGCTCTTGATCACCCTGTGGCTGCCGCGGCTGTGGCCGCTCGGCTAGCCTGCGGCTGAGAGGGGGCGACCAGGCTGGGTATAATTGGCGTGAAACTCCCCACATCATTAAAAAGGAAGCCAATGAAACCTTCAGACGTACACGCAACGATTGCTAAACACCTGCCTGCCGGCAGCGAACCGATTGTCCTGGATGTGGAGGGTTCGCACGGCCCTTATTTGCGTGATGCACTGACGGGCAAAGAATATATTGACTTCTTCACCTATTTTGCCAGCGCGCCGATCGGCCACAACCACCCCAAGATGCACGACTCAGACTTCATCGAGAAGATGATGAGCGTGGCGATCACCAAACCCTCCTCCTCGGACTTTTTCACAACCTACATGGCCGAGTTCGTGGAGACCTTCTCCAAGCACATCATGCCTGCCAGCATGCAGCACCTATTCCTCATCGCCGGCGGCGCCTTGGCGGTGGAGAATGCCCTCAAAGTAGCCTTTGACTGGAAGGTGCGCCGCAACATCGCCACCTTCAGCAAGCCGCCTACGGGTCGCATGCACAAGATCGATGGCATGGGCTCCAAGATCATCCACTTCCGCGAAGCCTTCCACGGCCGCTCGGGCTACACCATGTCGATGACCAATACGAACGATGAGCGCAAGTACATGTACTTCCCCAAGTTCGATTGGCCGCGCATCATGAACCCCAAGCTGCGCTTCCCCATCACCGATGAGGTGCTGGCGGACGTCAAGCGCGCCGAAGAGATTGCCATCACGCAGATCGAATACGCCCTGCAGCAGCACCCCGGCGATATTGCCGGCCTGATCATCGAACCCATCCAGGGTGAAGGTGGCGACAATCACTTCCGCCCTGAATTCTTCAAAGAATTGCGCCGCCTGGCCGATGAGCACGAGTTCCTGCTGATCATGGATGAGGTGCAGAGCGGTATGGGCATCACCGGCAAGATGTGGGCGGTGGAGCACATGGGCATTGAGCCCGACATCATCGTCTTCGGCAAGAAGGCCCAGGTGTGCGGTTTCATCGCAGGCCCGCGCATTGATGATGTGCCCAACAACGTCTTCGAAGAAGAGAGCCGCATCAACTCCACCTGGGGTGGCGACCTTACCGATATGGTGCGTTCGCAGCGTTTTATCGAGATCATGGCCGAAGAGAAGCTGGTGGAGCACACGGCCAAGATGGGTGAGAAGCTCATCGCTGGCTTGCAAACCGTGGCGGCTGGCTCCAAGGGCTTCCTGGACAACGTGCGCGGCCGCGGCATGATGGTGGCCTTTGATGTCCCCAACAGCGCCGAGCGCGATGCCCTGCTGGCACGCATGAAGGACAACGGTGTCTACGCGCTCAGCTGCGGCAACCGCTCCGTGCGCTTCCGTGGCACGCTGGACACCCCAGCCGAGATCATTGACAAGACGCTGGAGATCCTGGCCGCCAGCCTGCCCAAAGCCTGAGCAAAGGCCGTATCATAGGGCAACTACCCGCCTATGTTGCCTGATTTCCGTGTACGCCAGCGCGATTACCTTCTGGAGATCGCGCGGGTCATTACCCAAGAGCTAGACCTGGATGCGGTGCTGGCGCGCATTTTGCGCCACGCCGCTGACCTGCTGGCTGGCCAGGCCGGCCTGGTAGCCCTGCGCACCGAACCCGGTGGCTGGGCTACCGCCGCCTCGTACGGCATCCCCAACGAGCTCATTCAGTACCTCAACCCGATCCTTGCGGCGGTGCCGGATCATGAAGATCCGGCCCGCTTTGAGCTCCCTGAAGTCAATCGCTTGCTACAACGCCTGGCGCGCGAGGTCAGTTTGGGTTTGTTCAGCGGCGTGGGCCTCCCGCTCATCTCGCAGAACCGCGTGCTGGGCGTGATCTTTGTCTTCCGTAATTACCGCGGCCAGTTCTCGCGAGAAGATCGTGTGCTGCTGCAAAGCTTTGCCGACCAGGCGGCCATTGCCGTGCAGAACGCCCAGCAGTATGCCAACACCAATCGGGAGCGCCGCCGCACCGAGGCCATTTTGGATGCAGTGGCGGATGGCATTCTTATCCTTGGGCCGGATCACACCATCGAACGTTGCAACCCCGCCTTTGCGCGCCTGTCTGGCCGCGGGGCGGGCGATGTGCTCGGCCGCAAGCACAATGAGGTCATCCAGTTTGGCGAACTGGAGCACGGCCCCACGCTCGAGCAGGCCGAAGCGGGCGGCTGGCCGCTTACGCCCACGGCCACGCTCTACGTCGAAGGTGACCTGCAGCGGCCGGACGGCAGCGCCCTGGCCGTGGGTGTGACCTACGCGCCGCTGCTGACCCAGGAGGGCCGGTTGCTGAACATCATCGCCTCCGTGCGCGATGTCAGCCACTTCCGCCAGGCCGAGGAGCTGCAAAGCACCTTCATCTCCGTCATCAGCCACGAGCTCAAGACGCCGGTGGCGCTGATCAAGGGCTATGTGGGCACGCTGCGCCGCCCGGATGTACGCTGGGATGGCAAGATCGTGCAAGACAGCCTGGAAGTTATCGAAGAAGAGGCTGACCGTCTGAGCGGCCTGATCGAAAATTTGCTGGATGCCTCGCGCTTGGAAGCCGGCGTGCTGCCCATCAACGCCAGCGATGTGGCCCTGCCGCTGCTCGCCGAGCGCATCGTGGAGCGCTTTCGCACCCAATCGCCCTCGCATACCTTCGTGCTGGATTTCCCGCCCGAGTATCCCGTGATCCTGGCCGACGAGCAGCGCATCAGCCAGGTGCTGCTCAACCTGCTCTCCAACGCCGTCAAGTATTCGCCGCAGGGCGGCGAGATCCGCGTGTGGGGCCAGGTGCGCCCGGAGCATGTCGTCGTGTGCGTCAGTGATGAAGGCCCCGGCATCGCTCCCGGTGACATCCCGCACATCTTCGATCGCTTCTACCGCGCCGATGAGGCCCAGCGCAACACCAAGGGCGCTGGTCTTGGTTTATATTTGACCCGCGCCATTTTGGAGGCCCACGGCGGCAGCATCTGGGTCGACCCGAGCTACACCCACGGCGCCTGCATTTGCTTCTCCCTGCCGCGCCACTAAAATTCATTCTGTATCGAGAGATCATGCCACGTACACAAGTTGCCTGCCCCCAATGCCGCACCCCCGTCACTGCTGAGGTTGAACAGCTCTTTGATGTGGGGGCCGACCCGCAGGCCAAGCAGAAGCTGCTCAACGGTTCTGTCAACGTAGTGCAGTGCCCCACTTGCGGCTTCCAAGGCCAGATCCCTGTGCCCATTGTCTATCACGACCCCAGCAAGGAGCTGCTGCTGACCTACTTTCCGGCAGAGCTCATTACGCCCGTGATGGAGCAGGAAAAGCAGATCGCACCTTTTATGAATCGCGTGGTCAATAATCTGAAGCAGGAGGACCGCAAGGCCTACCTGTTCAAGCCACAGCAGATGTTCACCTATCAAAACCTGATCGAAAAAGTATTGGAAGGGGAGGGCATCACCAAAGAAATGCTGGCCGCCCAGCAGAAGCGTGTCGAGCTGTTGCAAAGCCTGCTCACCGCGCCCGAAGAGGGCATTGTCGATCTGGTGCAGAAGAATCTCGACACCGTGGATGCTGACTTCTTCACTTTGCTCAGCCGCATGTTGCAGGCCGGGCTGGGCGCCGGCGACGAGAACGCCGCCATCCGCCTCGGCAAGATCCAAGAGGCGTTGCTGGAGCACACCGAGCTCGGCCAGCAGATCAAGCAGCAGGCCGATGAGATCGAAGCGGCCCGCGCTACGCTGGAAGGCGCCGGCCAGGAGCTCACCCGAGAGAAGCTGCAGGAGCTGCTGCTGGCGGCACTGGATAACGAGATCCGCCTCAGCGCCATGGTCAGCATGGTGCGCCCCGGCCTGGATTATGTATTCTTCCAGCAGCTCAGCGAGAGCATCGAAAAAGCCAGTGGCGAAGCGCAGGCCAAACTCCAGCGTCTGCGCGAAACCTTGCTTGCCCTGACCCAGCAGTTGGATGAGCAGTTACAGCAGCGCGTCAGTGCCGCACAGAAAAACCTCGAAGCGATGCTGCAGGCCGAAGACCCGATCCAGGTCTTGCAGCAAAACCCGGCCATCCTGGATGAATTGTTTGTGCAAGTGATCAATCAGAGCTTGCAAGAGGCGGCTGAGAAAAAAGATGGCACGCGCTTGCAAAAATTGCAACGCCTGGCCATGCTCATCCAGCAATTGGTCAATCCCGGCTACAACCCCGGCCTGCTCGAAGAATTGGTCGAAGCCAGCGATGATGCCGCGCGCACCAAGGTGGCCGAAGACAATAAAGAATCGATCACCCCGGAATTTCTGGAGAGCCTCTCTGCCATGATGGCCCAGCTACAAGATAGCCCGGATAAGCAGCTGGCCGACAAGGTGCGCCAGGCCTACCGCGCCGCCCTTAAAGTTTCGATGCAAAAGAGCATGGGCACCTAAAAGGGTGCCCTTGCCTGCTTGCTACCAAATCGAGTAGTCTGAGTAGACCCCGCGCGTGTCGCTAGACGCGCCGGGCCTGATTTTTTGGGAGGATATATGCAGAAGCAAGCTTGGGCCATCGCTGCGCTGTGCTGCGGGCTGGTGCTGGCCGCGTGCGCCGGCGCCGCGCCGGCCAGCGAACCCGTGGGCGCCAGCGCTACACCGGCGCCCACCCAACCCCCAGCCGCCACGCCCACTCAGGCGCCAAGCGCCACCCCCACGCTGGCGCCGTATGCCTGGCCCACCACCGCGATCACGCTGGAGAATGCCGCCGCAGTAACCTTGCTGGATACCTGGGGGCAAGGAGCCATCATCGCACTCAAGGCGGTGGGCGATGGGCAGGTGTTCTTTGCCGAAACGCTCACCAAGCTGCTCTTCTTCGATACCGAGACGCGCGAGCTGCTGTTCGAGATGCCCAAGCCCACCTATTTTGAGTATTCGCCCAGCAGCCAGTACATGGTGGGTGTGGATGCCGCTGGCGTGGTTAGCCTGGGGGCGCTAGGTGCTACGAACTCGTCCTTCACTCTGGAGAGCGGCGAACCCACCGATAATTATCGTTTTGTATTCTCTCCGGATGAAAGCCTGGTGGCCGTTGCCAGGTATCCGCATGGCAATGTGCACCCGCGCTTTCATGTTATTCGGGTCTACGCTACCAGCAGTGGTGAATTGGTCGCCACCCTCGATCAGGGCGACTATTCACCCGTGCCGGAACGCATCGTCATTGCTCCGGGCTCGCAATACCTGATCGTCCAGGATGCTGGCTACCAACAAGTGCTGGGCGTTTGGGATATTGCCGAGCAGCACATGATTGCCAGGTTCCTGGATCGCACGCTACTGCCCACCCACCCGTTCAGCCCAGATGGGGAGCTGTTCGCCACTTTCTCTGAAAACTACGTATTCTTGTGGAGCTCCAAGACGGGCCAGTCCGCCGGACGTTACGGCACCGGCTTGGGCTGGACCTATGATGTCCAATTCTCGGAGGATGGCGCCTACATCTCGATCAATTCGGGCGAGCAGGTGCGCAAAGCCAGCGATGGCAGCCTGCTGCCGGCGCAAGAAGCCGAGGCCATCGTTTTTCCTGAGAACACCCGCCCCGAAGCGATCTCGCTGAATCTATCCAGCCAAAAAGAGTGGCTTGAAGCGCAAGGCTACTTTGGCGAGCGCGGCTTGATCTTGCCAGTGCAGGCGGATGCGCTGGAAGTGTGGATGCCCGCCATTGATACCCGCTGGCTCCCCCTCCAGAACGAAGTTGCCTCGTTGAGCGAGATCGGCTTTGTTGAAGGGCAAACGCACTTCTCAGAAGATAAATACGTCACCCTTAAATGCCAGCAGGGCCAGCTGAGTGTGTTAAGCAGTAATAGCGTGCCGGTGCAAACTCTGGCGGCGTGCAGCTCCCAGTCACCTGTCGCCGCCAGCCTCAACGGCGGCTTGGCGGCGCTCGCCAACGGCTCGGTCGTCGAGCTGTACAGCCTCATCGATGGTGCGCTCGTGGCCACCTTGCGTGCCCATCAAGAGGATGTGCAATTGCTGGCCTTCTCTGAGGATGGCCGTCTGCTTGCCTCGTATGCAAACAAAGAGCTCTTCATTTGGAGCCTGGAGGGCGAGGTAAGCAAAACCCTCAGCTTATCGGCGCCTTCACCCGTGTATGGCCCGCTGGCGTTCTCGCCGGACAATCAGATCCTGATGTCCAATCAGGGGAATGGCGCCATGGGAGTGTGGCGGCTGACCGATGGCCAAAAGTTGCGCGATATCAAGAATCCATCCTGGGCTTCTGCTATCGCGTTTCTTGGTGAGCCGCTCGTGGTCGTCGTGGGGTCCGACGGTCAGCTCTATCTTTGGGATTACCTGAGCACCAGCCTGCTAACTACGTTGCCTACCGGGTTGGGGCAGGTATCCAACACGCGCGTGGTGCTGGATGGGCGCGGCATTCTGGTTGCTTCGACAGACGGCATCCTGCAGCTATGGGGGCTTGAGTAGCCAAAAAAAAACAAGCAATCAAAAAAGACCCGCACTAGTGCGGGTCTTTTTGTTCGTCTTCGGGTTCCAGGGGGTTTTCCAGGCGCAGCCCGTGGCCGCGCACCGTCACCACATACTCGTGGCTCGGATCGGCCTTGGCCAGGCGCTCGCGCAGGCGGCGGATCAGCGCATCCAGCGCCTGGTCAGAGATGTTCAACGCCTCATCAGCCTGCCATACATGGCGCACCAGCTCATCGCGCGTCACCACCAGGCCATCGCGCAGGTAGAGCATCTCCAGCATGCTGAATTGCGCCACCGAAAGCGGCGGGTCCACCTCGATTTGATTGGCCCACACCCGCCGTGAACGTTTGTCCATGTGCAGGCGCCGGCGCCCTTCGGGTACCGCCGCGGGAATGTCAAAATCCAGCGGTACGGTGGCATCTGAGCTGAGGAAGGTGAACTTTTGGGCCAGGGCAATCTGGATCAGGTCGCCATCGTTGAGTGCCACTGAGCCCTTAAGCGGCTTGCCGTTGTGGTGCGTGCCATTTTTGCTGTCCAGGTCTTCGAGGGTGATGCCATCGGCGCCGGCCAGCAGGCGGGCGTGCTGGCGCGAAATCTTGCGATCCGGGATGATGATGTCGCAATCCTCCCCGCGGCCGATCACCAGTTGGTTGCGCACCGTCCAACGCTCCCCATTTAATGGGCCGTTTTGCGCGATCAGCACGGGGTAACTTTCGGCACTCGGGGGCATGTGCACTCCGCAGGTATAATACCAAATTCAGGCTGCTCACCCGGCTTCGCCAACGGGTTACGCCCCCGGGGTGCGCAGCGGAGTTCGGAGAAGAATCAAAACGATGCCTTTGGACGCCGGCGAGATCTTACGCGAGCGCTACCAGATCAAAGAGTTCATCAGCCGGGGCGGCATGGGCAGTATCTACCTGGCTGAAGACTTGCGCCTTGAGGGGCGCCAGTGCGCCGTAAAAGAAGTTCGCCTCGATCCCTCGCTTTCCGAAGAAACGCTCAACCAAACCCGCGCCCAATTCCTGCGCGAGGCGACGGTGTTGGCGCGCCTCGATCACCCCAACTTGCCCAAAGTGTCAGATTTCTTTTCCGAAGGTGAAAGTGATTACCTGGTGATGGATTACGTCCCCGGCGGGGATTTGCGCACCTTGATGATGGAAGCCCGCCAGACGGATGAGTTTTTGCATGAGACGGAAGTGCTGGCCTGGGCCGGGCAGATCGCCGCGGCGCTAAATTACCTGCACAGCCAGGATCCGCCGATCCTGCACCGTGACGTCAAGCCGAGCAATCTTAAACTGACCCCGAATGGTGTCGTCAAGCTGGTCGATTTCGGCCTGGTCAAGATCCTCGCCGCCCAGGAAGATACGGTCACGATCGTGCAGGGCCGCGGCACGGCGCTCTACACGCCACTGGAGCAATACGGCGGCGATACCGGCCACACCGATGTGCGCAGCGATGTGTACGCCCTGGGCGCCACGCTCTATCACCTGCTGTGTAACACGCCCCCGGTGGAGGCGCGCGAGCGCTTCTTGCATCCGGAGCAGATGCCCAGCCTGCGCACCCTCAACCCCGAGGTCAGCCCGCGCACCGAACGCGCCGTGATGTGGGCGCTGAGTTTGCACCCCGAGGAGCGGCCGCAAAGCATCGCCGAGTTTCAGGAGGCGTTGTTTGGCAAGTTGGAGCCGGTGGGGCGCAATGCGGGCCGCGTGCCTGCACCCAGTTGGGGCGATATTCTTTCGCTCGGCACCGAGCGTTCGCTGGTGTGGTTAGCGGGGATGTTGCTGTTGTTGGGCTTTATTGCGACGATCGGCCACTAGCCGGTTTGCGGCCGCGCCGCCACCAGGCCCAGCCGGCCAGCCAGCCCCCCAGGCAGCCAGCCAACACCGCCAGAACCAGCCCCCACTTGCCGCTAAACTCCAGGATCGCCTGGCTGCCGGGCAGATCCAGCGCCAGATAGCAGCCGGCCAGCAGCCCGCCGATCAGTGTGGTCAGTGCCCAGCGCACGCCCCAACGTAGCTGGTGCAGGCTAGTCCCACTTTGGTAGGCAAACAGCGCCGCCACGGCCGAGATCAGCACCCACAGAAACCAATCCACCAGATCCGTGCGCCGTGCACTCTCCTGCCCATTGGCCGCCAGTGTAGGCAATGGCGTTTGCGCCGCCTGGGTGGCCAGGATCGATTGGGCCGTTTGCGTTGCCTGCAGCGCCAAGCCCTCAGGGTTGATGCCAGCTACGCTGAACTGCTGGCCCAGCGCAAGCGCCGCCGGCTCCCCGCTGGCGGCGGTGATGATCAGCGTGCCTTCATCTTCGATCGAATAGGTGGTGTTGGCCACGCCCAGATGCGTGGGCGCGCTGATCTGGCGTTGCAAGGTGGTTTGCTCGGTCACCAGGTTGATCGCAAAGGTCACCAGGGTATTGTCTGGCACCGGGTTGTTGTTATGGTCGAGGATCGGCCCCGCCTGCAATGCCAGCAGGTCGCCGGCTTTGTAGCTGGGCGGCTCGGCGGTCACCGTCGGTGTAGTGCTATCGGGCGTGGCGCTGGCTTCGGGCAGCAAGCGTGACACTACCAGCGGAACTTCGCGCAATGGGTTGGGAGCCAGCGCATCGGCCAGCTCGTAGCCTACGCCCAGCACGCTCACCGGCGAAGCGCCGCGCGGGTCGATCTCTTTGAAGAGCAGGCGTGCGGCCACTTCGGCCAGGCCGGCGCCTTCACCATACAAGCCGTAATAGGCGCTTACCTTGGTCACGTCGGTCGCATCCAGGTAGTACGGCGCATTCAGCGCGAACACAATCACTTTCTTGTTTTGCAGCAGATTCATGCGTTCGGCCAGCAGGCGCCGCAGTGCCTGCGATTCAGGCCGCGCCGGGTTGTTTTGCGTGACGCCAAACACCACCCATTCGGCGCGGGCCAAATTATCCAGCAGTGGGTCTTCCCCTTCGATGTTGCCATCCAACGTGCGGGTGAGCTGCATGAAGGAGAAGGACGACAAGTTGGCGGCAGTGATCTGGTTGCCCGCCGCCGGGCCATAAAGATTTACGGCCGCCTGGGCAAAGGCGTTGACCGCAACCTCGGCCTGCGGTGGGCACTGGCTGCATTGCTGGGCGGTGTAGCTATCCGTAATGAAGACGATCTGCTCAAAGCGCCCCGGTGGTTCCGGCAGTGCATCGGCCAGGGCGGCCGGGCTGGGGCTGAACAGGGTGGCCGCCCGGCGGCCGACCTCAAAGATGAGCTGGTCATCCTGGCCGATGGCCGCCAAGCCCTCGGCGGCGCTGAGCACCTGGCTGGCGCTGAAGCTGGGGTACAGGCGGAATTTGAGTGTGAGGATGCGCAAGACCGATTCGTCCACGCGCTCAGCAAAGGCCAAATCCTCGCGGTATTTTTGGGCAAAGAACTCGGCGGTGTGCACGATGGTGGTGTAGCTGTTGGGATCCCCGGTGGAAATGAAGTTACCTAGATACAGCAGATCGCTGCCAGCCAGAAACGCATCGCGTGCCACCAGGGGTGCATTGAAGCTTTGCTCGCTGGCGTCGTAGCTGCGCCGTACGGCGCGCGTGCCGAGGCTATCGCTAACGATCAGCCCCCCTTGCTCGCGCCAACTGGCGAAGGCCGGCAGGGCCATCAGATCATTGAAGGCTTGCAGATCGAAACTGAGCGGGCGCGTGGTGGTGCGGATGTTGCCCTGGAAGCCCTGATAGCGAATGTGCGCCAGCAGCATTGCATCGGCGCTGGCTTCGGCACTGGGAGCATTGCCGGTGACGCTAAAAAAGGGCGGCAACTCCACCTGGGTAAGCTGCGTCAACGATTTGCGGATCGTAGGCACTTCATCATCCAGCGGGCGATCCGAATCGCCGTAGCCGGGCAGGTGCTTGGCCACCACCGCCACGCGGTTCTGGCTGCCGGCATGAATGCCGCTAATGTAGGCCTGGCCCATCTGCCCCACCCAGTAGGGATCGCCGCCGAAGCTGCGCACGCCCAGATCACCCGGTGAGCTCGGCCGCGGCGTTTCGATCACATCCAGCGAAGGGCCCAGTAGCAGGTTAACGCCCAGTGCGGCGAGCTCGCTGCCGAGCAGGGCGCCAGCCTGCTGCGCCAGGCCAGGGCGCCAGGTGGCGCCTAGCATCATCGCGTTCGGCTGCGGGCTGAGCACATCCAGCAGTTGGTCGTTCGGGTAGCCATCGCCTTCCTGGGCCAGCGCCACCAGCAGCGGAATATAGGCCGCCCGCGTGCCGTTGAGCAGGCTGCCTTGCGAGGCGTCTTGTTCGGCGGTCTGCAGCTCCGCGATCAGGGTGTGTGCCTGAGCCAGCGTATCCGGCGCGGCTACGAAGTTATCCATGTCGCGGCGCAGCACTACGCCGCCAATGTGATAGCGGTTGATCAGTTCGTAAATCTGGCTGTCCGTGCTGGCGTGTGCACCGCTAAAGGTCACCATAAAGAGCTGCCCGACGCGCTCTTCGGGCGTCAGGCGTTGCAGCAGTGCCTCCGCCTGGGCTTGGGCATCGCTTTGCGGGCGCGGCGCGGCCAGCACTGGCTGAGCGGCAATAAACAGGGGCACCAACAGGCTGAGCAATACCCCCGCGCTCATCAAGCGGAGGCGCAGGGCGCGGGCTGGGGGAGACGCGGGCGCGGATCGCATACGAGTAATAAAAAACCGCAAAACCTTAACCGTTTGCGGTTGGCTCTATTATACCTGTACGGTCTGTGGCTCCCGGCAAGCCTGGCCGGCTAGGTAGCATATAATCCCAGCATGAAGCTCAGTGTCATCATTCCCATTTACAACGAAGCCAATACTTTGCAAGAGATCATCCAGCGCGTGCGTGCCGCCGGGTTGGCGGATGAATTGGTGTTGGTGAATGATGGCAGCCAAGACGGCAGTGCAGCGCTATTGCAGGCCTATGCCGGGCAGCCCGGGGTGCAAGTGCTGCAGCACGCCCGCAACATGGGCAAGGGCGCCGCGGTGCGCAGTGGCATTCAGGCTGCCACCGGCGATCTGATCCTGATCCAGGACGCTGATCTGGAGTACGATCCGCGTGATTTTGGCAAACTGCTCGATCCGATCCACACCGCCAACGCCGATGTGGTCTACGGCTCGCGCTTCCTCGGCGGCCCGCGCCGGCCCACCATGTTCTGGCACATGGTCGCCAACAAGCTGCTCACGCTGCTCACCAATATCCTCTACAACAACATCCTTACCGACATGGAGACGGGCTACAAGCTGTTCAAACGTGAGGCTTTGCAAGGCATCACCATCCGCTCCAATCGCTTTAACTTTGAGCCGGAGATCACCGCCAAGCTGCTCAAGAGCCGCGTGCGCATCTATGAAGTGCCGATCAGCTTCAACCCGCGTGATTACTCGGAAGGCAAAAAGATCGGCCTCAAAGATGCCTTTGAGGCCGTGTGGGCCTTGCTGTGGTATCGCTTTTTCGATTAATGGCTGGGCCGGTAGCGGGTTAATCCGCCGGCTTGAGATCGCGCACATTCAGTTGCAGGCTGGTGCGCCCGTTGAATTCATTCGCTTCAAAACGATAGAGCAGATCGATCGCCTTCGGCATGCGTGAGTACCATTCGCCCATGCCGAAGGCGATCGCATCGTAGACGATGTGCCCATCGCTGACGCTGAGCTTGAGGTGGCGCGCCTCGGCGCCGACGGTGCGCGCCGAGCGCACCTGCAGCCCGCGGCTCACCAGGTTGACCTGGGGGTTGCCGAAGCCGGTAGGCTCGAGCAGCGCCAACTGGTTGAGCACATCGGGGCGCAGCTCGCTCAGTGGCAGCTCGGCATCCACCGTGATTTCCTGGCGCAGGTCGAGGGTGCCCAGTTGCGCCGCAGCGATCGCCCGCAGGCGTTCCTGCAGCTCGGGCAGGCGCTCGTTGCGGATGGTGAAGCCAGCCGCGGCCGCGTGGCCGCCAAAATTCTCGAACAGCTCGGCGCATTGTTCCAGCGCATCGGTAATATGAAAGTGAGGGATGCTGCGGCACGAGGCACGCGTGAATACATCGCCCTGCTGGCCGACGATGGCCGGGCGGTAGAAGCGCTCCACCAGGCGCGAAGCCGCCAAGCCCACCACGCCGGAGCTGTACTCCGGGTGGAAGGCGAACAGCACCAGGGCTTCCGGGTCCCCTTGCGTGGCCAGTACCTCGGCCGAGGCGCTCATCGAACGCGTCAGCTCCTGGCGTTCCTTATTGCGCAGGTCAAGATATTGAGCCAGTTGGCCGGCGCTGAACACATCATCAGTGGTCAGCAGGTCGTAGGCGGCCTTGGCGTTCTCCATGCGCCCGGCCGCGTTGAGGCGCGGCCCGAGCATGTAGCCAATGTCACCCGCACTCACCTTGGCTGGCTTCACGCCAGCCGCGCCCATCAGCGAGAGCAAGCCCTGGCGGGTGGGGCGCCGGATCAGCTCCAGCCCCTGGCGTACCAGCCAGCGGTTTTCGCCGGCCAGCGGCACCATATCGGCCACGGTACCCAGTGCCACCAGGTCCAGCCCGGCCAACGCATCGGCCTGGGGCTGCAGGCGGTTGCGCAGCGCCACGGCCAGCTTGTAGGCGGTGCCTACACCAGCCAATTGTTTTTCAGGGTACTCATCACCGGCTTGTTTGGTATTGATGATCGCCAGGGCATCCGGCAGTTCGGGGCCGGGCGAGTGATGATCGGTAATGATCAGATCCAAGCCCAGGCGGCGAGCTTCGGCGGCCTCAGCCAGGGAGCGGATGCCACAATCCACACTGATCACCAGCGCCGCGCCCTGCGCGTGCAGCGTTTGCAGCGCCGCCACGTTCAGGCCATAGCCTTCTTCAAAGCGATCGGGGATGTAGCCGCGTGCCTGGCCGCCCAACGCCTGGATGGCCTGCACCAGCAGCGCCGTGGCGGTGACGCCGTCGGCGTCGTAATCGCCATATACCACGATCGTTTCCCCGTGCTGGATGGCGTAGGCGATGCGCTCCACCGCCACGCCCATGTCCTTCATGCGCAGCGGGTCGTTGTCGTGCGGCGGCTGCGCCCCCAGGTACTCGCTGGCGGCTTGCGCCGTATGGTGGCCACGATTGAACAGGATCTGGCGCAGCAGCGCCGGATGGTGGGCCAGGTTTTGCTCGATCGCCGCATCGATGCGCGGCGCAATTTTCCAGATCTTCTCAGTGGGTGGCATGGCGGCGCAATCATACCAGCCGGCAGCAAGCCAACAACCCTATGCTGTAGGGGCAACCACTTACAAACTCTCTAAACAGGGCTACATTTCTTGCGTTATCATCGCGGGCGATGTGGCTTCAAATGCAGAAATGGTGGCAGGCGGCCTGGGTGGGGGTGCGCCGCGTGCTGCGTTGGCTCACCCCCGGCCTGGGGATCAAACGTTGGCTGGTGGTCATTCTCTTTGGCACCTTTTTGATCGGCGTAGGTGGTGCCATCCTGGTATTGGATATCTACCGCACCGCGCCGGATACCTGGTGGGCCAGCTACCTCTCTACGCTCTCACTGCGCTTCCTTGAACGCCCCGTGCGCGCGCTCATCTTTGGCGGCCTGGGGATGGGTGCGCTGGTCTACGGCGTGCTGAATATGAACCGGGCCTTGTTGGCGCCTTATCTGCGCCCCGGCCGCCCGGTCGTCGATACCCTGGTAGATCACCGTAAACGTGGCCGCGGCCAGCGCATCGTCGTCATCGGCGGCGGCCACGGGCTCTCCACCCTGCTGCGCGGCCTCAAAGAGCATACCTACAACATCACCGCCATCGTCACCGTGGCCGATGATGGCGGCTCCTCCGGCCGCCTGCGTAGCAATCTCGGCGTGCTGCCCCCTGGCGATATCCGCAACTGCCTGGCCGCGCTCTCCAACGATGAAACCCTGATCACCCAGCTCTTCCAGTATCGTTTTTCCAGCGGCGCCGGTGAATTGCAGGGCCACTCCTTTGGCAACCTGTTCATCAGCGCGTTGAGCGAGATCACCGGCAGCTTTGAGCAAGCCGTGGCCGAATCTGGCCGGGTGCTCTCCGTGCACGGCCAGGTGCTGCCCGCCACGCTGCACGATGTGCGTCTGGTGGCCGATCTGAGCGTGCCGCTGGCCGGCGGCGAAGTGCGCGTGCACGGCGAGAGCAAAATTCCGGAGCAAACCGGCGCGGCGGTGCGCCGCGTCTGGCTGGAGCCCAATGCACCCCCGGCCTACCCGGCGGCGGTGCGCGCCCTGCTGAATGCGGATCTGATCGTGATCGGCCCCGGCAGCCTATACACCAGCATTCTGCCCAACCTGCTGGTGCCCGACCTGGCCGCCGCGCTGCGCAACAGCCCGGCGCTCAAGATCTTCATTTGCAATCTCTCGACCCAGCCCGGCGAGACGGATGGCTACAGTTGCGGTGACCATGTGCGCGCCATCGAGCAGCATGTGGGCGATCATTTGTTTGATGTCGTGATTGGCAACCAACCCCTGGGGCGCAAGCTGCCCAAAGGCAGCGATTGGGTGACCATCGATGAGGACCTGCGCAAGAACTATCCGCTCTACCTGGCGCAGGTGGCAGACCCTGAGAAACCCGGCCAGCACCTGGCCGATAAACTAGCGCAACTGCTGATCGATCTATTGCAGGAGCGCACTGGCCCATTGACGCGAGAAGAGCAGGAACATGTTCAATAAGAAAACGATTGCTGATATTGACCCGCAAGGCAAGCGCGTCCTGGTGCGCGTGGATTTCAACGTGCCGCTGGAGGGCGAGGTGGTGCAGGATGACACACGCATCACCGCCGCCCTGCCCACCATCGAGAGCTTGCTGCAGCGTGGCGCGGCCGTGATCCTGTGCTCGCACCTCGGGCGGCCCAAAGGCGCCCCCGATGCGCAGTACTCGCTGGCCCCAGTGGCGGCGCACCTGCGCACGCTCACCGCAGCGCCGGTGCACTTTGTAGCAGAGGCCATCGGCCCGCAAGCCGAGGCGGCCGCCCAGGCGCTCAAGCCGGGCGAAATCCTGGTGCTCGAGAACACGCGTTTCTACCCCGGCGAAACCGCCAACGATCCGGCGATGGCGGCTGCGCTGGCCAAGCTGGCTGACCTGTACGTCAATGATGCCTTTGGCTCAGCGCACCGCGCCCATGCCTCTACCGAGGGCGTTGCCCACTATGTGCCCGCCGTGGCTGGCTTATTGATGGAAAAAGAGATCCAATACCTGGGCCAGGCGTTGGCCGATCCGGCGCGGCCCTTCATTGCTATTTTGGGCGGCGCCAAAGTGAGCGACAAGATCGAGGTGATCCGCAACCTGCTCGCCAAGGCGGATCAGGTGCTGATTGGCGGCGGCATGGCTAACACCTTCTTCGCCGCCCAGGGCATCGCCATGGGCGATTCGCTGGTGGAGCCTGAAGCGATCGCCACCGCCAAGGCGCTGCTGGCGGATAGCCAGGGCAAGCTGCACCTGCCGCTGGATTTTGTGATTGCCGATGCCTTTAGCGCAGAGGCTGCCTATCGCATTGTGCCGGTGAGTGATGTGCCCGCCGGATGGCGCGTGCTGGATATTGGGCCGGAGACCGTCGCCGCTTTTGGCTCCGTGCTCAGCCACGCCGGCACCGTGGTGTGGAACGGGCCGATGGGCGTATTTGAGCTGGCGCCCTTTGCCAGCGGCACCGTGGGCGTTGCCCAGGCCGTGGCCCAGTCCTCGGCGGTCAGCATCGTCGGTGGTGGCGATTCAGTCGCCGCCCTGCAGCAATCTGGCTTGGCTGGCAAGATCACCCATATCTCCACCGGCGGTGGCGCTTCATTGGAGATGCTCGAAGGCAAACTGCTGCCCGGGTTGGCAGCGTTGGAGGATAAATAGCATGGCACGTACCCCGCTGATCGCAGGCAACTGGAAAATGAACAAAACCGTGGGGGAAGCCCTGCGCCTGGTGGAAGATATGTTGCCCGGCTTACGCGCCGTGCAGGGTGTGGAGACATTGCTCTGCCCGCCGGCGATGGCCTTGATGCCCGTGGCGGCCCTGCTGGAAGGCAAAGGCGTGGCCCTCGGCGCGCAGAACCTGCACTGGGAGGCGGATGGCGCCTTCACCGGCGAACTATCCGCCCGCATGCTGGCCGAATTCTGCCAGTATGTGATCGTGGGCCATTCCGAACGCCGCGCCTTGTTTGGCGATACGGATCTTAACGTGCACCGCAAGCTGGTTGCCGCCCTGGCGGCCGGGTTGACCCCGGTGCTGTGCATCGGCGAGACCTTGGAGCAGAACGAAGCTGGCCGCGCCGCCGAAGTGCTCAGCGGCCAGCTGCGCGCCGCCCTGGAAGGCGTGGACATTCCCTCGGCGCAGGCGCTGGTGGTGGCGTATGAGCCGGTGTGGGCCATTGGCACTGGCAAGGCGGCCAGCCCTGAGCCGATCAACACCCTGTTGCGCAATGTCGTGCGGCCCACGCTGGCCGGGTTGCTGGGCCAGGCCGTGGCTGACGAAGTGCGCGTGCTGTATGGTGGGTCCGTGAATGCAGGCAACGCCGGCGAGTACTTTGCTCAGCCGGAGGTCGATGGCGCTTTGGTGGGCGGGGCTAGTTTGAAGGCGGCTGATTTCGTAGCGATCACGCAGGCCGCGGCTTAACCGGCGGCCGGATCAGCCCGCCGCTCGCCCGAACAAGCGCACAGTGTTGCCGCCCTGTTGTTTGGCGGCATACATCGCCTGGTCGGCCTCGCGCAGCAGGCTTTCTGCTTCGGTATCGGCGTCATTGAGGGCGATGCCGATGCTGGCGGTAATGTTGGCTTCATCCTTCAGCGCGCTCAGTACGAAGGGGCGCAGCACCGCTTCACGTATGCGTTGTGCCACTTGCATCGCATCCGCGGCCTGCTCGATCCCATCCAACAGCACGGCAAACTCATCGCCGCCCAGGCGGGCCACGATGTCGCCCGGGCGAATACTGGCTTCCACGCGCCGGGCGAAGTGATACAGCAGCTCGTCGCCCACCATGTGCCCATAGCTATCGTTGAACAATTTCAGATCGTCCAGATCGATAAACAGCACCGCGTAGTGTCGCTCTTGCTGGTGTTCCTGGGCACGGCTGAGCTGCTCGATAAAGTAGGAACGATTGGGCACTTGCGTGAGCGCATCGTGGGTGGCGTGGTGCTGCAGCACCTCCTGAGTGAGCTTGCGGACTGTGACGTTGTGCAGCACGCACACCCAGCCGGGCTGCTGGATCTGCAGCGGGGCGGCATGCCAATCGAAGTGCTGGTCACCCAGGGCAATCTCAAAATCAAAGGGGTGCAGTTGGGCAAAGCGCGCCACGATCTGCTCGGCTTCGGTGGCGGCCAGACCACAGCCTTGCAGCACGCTGGCCAGCGCCAGCGGCTCGTTCGCCGGGATGCCGAAGAAGTCGATCGCCGCTTGGTTGGCGCGCGTCACGCGCGTCTCACTGGTCAGCAGCAGGATCGGATCGGGCGTGCTTTGTAGCACCGCATCGAACAGGGCGGTTTGTTCCATCAGCTCGGCTTGAAACTTGCGCTTGCTGGTGATATTGCAGAACATCAGCTCAGTGCCGATCACCGCGCCGGCTTCATCCTTGCTGGCCACCGCCGAGCACATGGCGAACACCGGGGTGCCGTGCTTGTTGTAGAGGGTTAGCTCGCGTTCGCGCACAAAGCCGTTGCTTTTCACATCGGCAAACAGGCGCTCGGCATCCTTAGGCTCGTTCCACATATAGCCCGGGAAGCCCTTCTCCAACAGTTCACTTTTGGCATCCACGCCCATCATGCTAAGAAAGTAGGGATTGGCGTAAGTGATCTCGTTGTTGGCGTTGGTGTACACCACGCCATCATGGGCGTTGTTGTGAAAGTTGAGATCTGACATGGCGCGGTCAAGAAAATTGCGCTCCAGGGAGACTTGGGCGAGCTTCTTCTTCAGCTCGGCATTCTCCTTGCGCAATTCAGCCAGCGTAGGGCCTTTGGCGCGCGTCAGCGGCGCTTTCTTGGTTGGCATATAGCGGTCAGACCACTCCGAGTGTACACCTTACAAAAACGTAGAACAAAGCGAGCTAACAAAACTGCAAGCCGGCATTAGCGTTAGCCCGTGCCGAATTGGCGATCACCTGCATCGCCCAGGCCGGGAACAATGTAGCCAATCTCATTCAGGCGTTCGTCTTGGGCACCGAGGAACACCGGCACATCGGGGTGTTGCTCGGCCAGGTAACGAATGCCCTCGGGGGCGCCCAGCAAGCCAATGTAACGAATGTTCTTGACGCCCCATTCCTTGAGGATGCTCACGGTGGCCGCCGCCGAGCCGCCGGTAGCCAGCATCGGGTCGAGCACCAGGCACACGCCCACGGTGGGGGCCAATGGCAGCTTGTTGTAGTACTGCACGGGTTGCAGGGTCTTCTCGTCGCGGAACAGGCCAATGTGCCACACCTGCGCATCGGGGATCAGCTCCCACACGCCATCCACCATGCCCAGGCCGGCACGCAGGATCGGCACCAGGCCAATCGTGTCTTCCATTTCGCCGCCTTCAGCCTTGCCCATCGGGGTGTCCACCGTTTTCTTGATCGTCGGCAGATCACGCGTGGCCTCGTAGGTCAGCAGGGCGCTGATCTCTTTCACCAGCTCGCGGAACTTGCGCGGTTCGGTGGATTTGTCTCGCAGAATAGTAAGCTTGTGTAAAACCATGGGGTGCTGGGAAATGTTTGCCTGGGCCATGCGCGTTCCTCCGTTGGCTAATGAGGCGGCGAATAAATTGCGCCGATTATATACGCAGCGCCGCTGCGCCGCGAATTTTCGAACCTGTATAATCTTTGACGATGAACGATGCCCCACGCCTGGTGGACCCGGCGCCCCAAACCACGGATCGCAACGAGCCCGCGCTGCGCCCGCGCAAGCTCGATGAACTCATTGGCCAGAGCAATGTCAAAGAGAATCTGGCCATCCTGATCGACGCGGCGCACCAGCGCGGCGAAGCGCTGGACCATGTGCTCTTCTATGGCCCGCCCGGCCTGGGCAAGACCACGCTGGCGCACATCCTGGCCAATGAGATGGGCGTCAACATCAAGGTCACCGCCGGCCCGGCCATCGAGCGCCAGGGTGACCTGGCGGCGATCCTGAGCAATCTCAATGAGGGCGATGTGCTCTTTGTGGATGAGATCCACCGCCTGGGTAAAGCGGTAGAAGAGGTGCTCTACCCAGCGATGGAAGATTATTCGCTGGATATTGTCATTGGCAAAGGCCCTTCAGCGCGCGCCATTCGCCTCAAGCTGCCGCGCTTCACCGTCATCGGCGCCACCACACGCCTGGCCTTGCTCACCGCGCCGCTGCGGGCGCGCTTTGGCGCCACCTTCCGCCTGGATTACTACGAACCCGCCGCCATCCAGGCGATCCTGGCGCGCGCTGCCGGCGAGCTGGGCCTGCCGGCGGATGCCGAGGGCATGCAGGAGATAGCCCGCCGCAGCCGCGGCACGCCGCGCGTGGCGCTGCGCTTGCTGCGCCGGGTGCGCGATTATGCCGAGGTGCGCGCCGCCGGCCAGCTCACCCAGGTGGTGGCCGAGCAGGCCCTGCAATTATTGGAAGTCGATTCGCTCGGCCTGGATGAGCTCGATCGCCGCGTGCTGCGCGTGATTGTTGAGAAGTTCGGCGGAGGCCCGGTGGGCCTGAACACCATCGCCGCCGCAGTGAGCGAAGAGCCCGATACGATCATGGATGTGGTGGAGCCCTACCTGATGCAGCTCGGCTTCCTCGAACGCCGTGCCCAGGGCCGCCACGCCACCCTGGCGGCGTGCACTCATTTGGGCCTGCCCGTGCCGGCGCAGCTCAACACGCCGACTCTATTTTGATCCACAGATAAACACAGATGCTTGGAACAGATAAAGCAGATACATCTGAGTTCATCTGCTTGTTATCTGTGTGTATCTGTGGAGAGTTTTTGTCTTGAACACCGCTGACTTCGACTACGAGCTCCCCGAAGAGCGCATTGCCCAAACGCCCGCCGAGCCGCGCGATAGCTCGCGCCTGCTGGTGCTCGACCGCGCCAGCGGGCAGCGCATCCACACCCACTTCGCTGAAATTGGCCAGTTTTTGCGTCCGCATGATCTGCTGGTGGCCAACCGCAGCCGCGTGCTGCCGGCGCGCCTGCACGGCCACAAGCAGCCCGGCGGCGGCGAGGTGGAGATCTTGCTGGTGGAGCAGTTGGCGCCGCAGCGCTGGAAGGCGCTGGTGGGCGGCAAGGGGCTACGCCCCGGCCGGGTGATCGAGCTCGGGCATGGTTTGCAGGCCGAAGTGGTCGAAGAGCTAGAGCGCTCGGCGCGGGTGATCGTGTTTAACCAGCCGCTCGACGAGGCTCTCAATTCCATCGGGCAGATGCCGCTGCCACCCTATATCCACACCGCCTTGCAAGACCGCGAGCGTTACCAAACCGTCTATGCCCAGCAGGCGGGCTCGGTTGCCGCGCCCACCGCCGGGCTGCACTTCACGCCTGAGCTGCTGGCCCGCTTGCAGGCGCAGGGCACCGGCTTCGCCGAGGTGCTGCTGCATGTCGGCCTGGATACCTTTGCCCCAGTGCATGAGGATGACCCGCAGCAGCACACCATCCACACCGAATGGTGCCGCCTGCCCGCCGCCACCGCCGCGGCCGTGGCCGCGGCGCGCCAGGCTGGCGGGCGCGTGCTGGCCGTGGGCACCACCAGCGTGCGCACGCTAGAGAGCGCCGCGCGTGCTGGCGCGGGCCGCGTCGCGGCCTACGAAGGACGTACTGACCTATTTATCTTGCCGGGGTTCGAATTCAAGGCGGTGGATGCGATGATCACCAATTTCCACTTGCCGCGCTCCAGCCTGTTGATGCTGGTGAGCGCCTTTGCGGGGCGCGAATTGATCCTGGATGTGTATCAGGAGGCGATCCAGCGCGGCTATCGCTTCTATTCATTTGGCGATGCGATGCTGATTCTTTAGTTGTTGCGCGCTCTGAAATTTTCCAACGCCTGCAAAAAGGCTTGCACTACATTCGGGTCAAACTGTGAGCCGCTACAGCGCTTCAGCTCAGCGATGGCCTCCGCCTGGGTGCGTGCCTGGCGATAGACGCGTTCATCGGTCATGGCTACATAGGCATCCGCCACGCTGATGATGCGCGCGATCTTGGGGATCTGCTCGCCGCGCAAGCCATCGGGGTAGCCGGTGCCGTCGTAGCGCTCCTGGTGGGCACGGATGATCGGCGCCACCGTGGCCAGGTTGCGCACTGGCTCCACAATGCGCGCCCCGATCTCAGGGTGCTGGCGCATGATGTCGAGCTCGGCCGCTTCCAGCGAGCTGGGCTTGCGTAAGATTTCATCGGGTACGCCGATCTTGCCAATGTCGTGCAGTAGGGCACCCCATTTGATATCAGTCAGTTCATCGGGCGTGCAGCCCAGCAGGCGCCCGGTTTCCACGGCCAGGTCCACCAGGCGCTGGCTGTGCCCGCTGGTGTAGGTGTCGCGCACGTCGATGGCACTGGCCAGGGCGCTGACGGTTTGCAGATATGCATCCTGCGCTTCTTCAAACAGGCGCACGTTCTCCAGCGCAATGCCGGCATGGATGGCAAACGAGGCCACCAGATCGGCATCTGCCTGCGAGAACTGCTTGCGCGTATAGCCATCCACGGTCAGCACGCCGATGCATTCGCCGCGCGCCATCAGCGGCGCGCCGATCCACGAGAGCACCTGCGCCGCGCCGGGCGCCAACATCCAATCGGGGTGCTGGCCAATATCCTCGAACAGCAGGGTGCGCTGTTCGAACAGCAGCGGGTGGGCCAGGCGGTCTTCCTGAATGTTCAATTCGTGCCCCACGGTTTCCGGCGGCAGCTTACCGGCCACGGCGTGGATCACCAAGTGGTCGCCGCGCCGCAGTTGTACCGAGGCACTGTCAAAGGGCACCACGCGTTTGAGCTGCTCGAGGATCAGATTGAGCACGCTGGCCCGGTCGGCGGCTGAACCGAGGATCGCGGCCACTTCGCGCAAGGTCTCCGCCTGGCCGCGCTGTTCGCGCTCCGCCGCGAACAGGCGCAGCTTCTCCAGCGCCGTGCCGACTTGCCCGGCGATGGTGCTCAACAAGCGCAGATCAGATTCGGTGAAGGCGTTGATGCGTGTGCTCTCGGCGTTGATCACGCCCAGCACACGATTGTCATTGCCGAAGATCGGCACACACAATTCAGAGCGCATGCTGGGGTTGACGCGCATGTAATTGGGCTCTTTGTACACATCGGGCACGCGCCAGGCTTTGCCAGTGGCGGCCACATGGCCGGTGATGCCTTGAGAGAGCGGCACGGCCTGCTGGCGGCTGCTTTCGTCGATGCCGCGATAGGAGGGGTGCACCAGCAGTGCGCTGCCCTCGGCATCCATGATCAGGAAGCCGAATTTATCGGTATATAAGCTGGCGCCGATGATTTCCGTGGCGCGTTCGAGTAGCTCATTCTCGGTCTTGGCATTCACAGCCGCCTGGGTGATGGCGTGCAGCATGGTCAGCTCTTGTAGCTGGCGCTTGGTCGATTCAAACAGCTGGATGCTTTCCAACGACAGGGAGATCTGATCACCCAGGGTGGAGAGTGCCGCCACTTCGTAATCATCAAATGCGTTCAGTTGCTGGCTTTCGATGTTGAGTAGCGCAAAGACCTTCTTGTAGATCTTGATCGGAATGACCAGCTCTGATTGGATCGGGCCGTGCCCTTCCACATGGTGAAAATTGGCAGCCTTGCTGACATCGTTGGCCAGCACGACCTCGCCGCTTTGCGCTGCCTGGCCCAGCAAGCCCACGCCAAAGGCCTGGCTGTAGCCCTGACGGTTGACGCGGCCCTCGAAGGCGCCGGCACTGGCCTCCACGATGTAGGCTTGCGTTTCATCGTCTACACGCGTGATGTCTGTGGAGAAGTAGCCCATGCGGCGGTGCAGGCACTCCACAATCGTTTCAAATAGCTTTTCGCGCTCCAACAGGCCGCTCATGCGCGTGGTCAATTCGTTCAGCACGGCCAACTGGTGGGCACGGCGGGTTTCAGCGCTGGCATTGCGCAAGCGCTGAATACCGGTGGCCAACTGGCCCGCCAGAGTGCTGAGCAGGCGCTCATCGTCTTCCGTGAAGTGGTTCAGCTCACGGCTTTCGGTGTTGATCACGCCGATGACGCGTTCGCCGATCTTCATCGGCACACACAGCTCGGAGAGCGTGGCCTTGTCGTAATCCAGGTAGTTGGGCTCCAGGCGCGCATCCGCAATGCGCATCGGCTTGCCGGTTTGTGCCACGCGCCCGGTGACGCCCACGCCCAGGGCAATCGGTTTGCCGGCCACTTCCGGCGCCGATTCATAGGAGGGGTGGATGTGCAATTCTTGGCTGTTCTCGGCCAACAGAATGATGCCGAAGTTATCCGAATAAATACTATGGCGAATGAGCTGGGTTGCACTTTCGATCAGCTCATCTTCGCTGTTGGCCTCGGTGGTGGCATTGGCCACCTGCTGCAAAATGGTCAACTCTTGCAGTTGGCGGCGGGTGGCTTGGAACAGGCGCGCGTTCTCGATCGCCACTGCAGCTTGCTGGCACAGGGTTTGCGCCAGGTAGATCTCACGGCTGGAGAAGCTGCGCAGTGCTTCACGGTCTTGCAATTCCACCAACCCGATGATCTTGCTCTGGGCGATCAGCGGCACCAGCAATACCGTTTCCACCCCGGCGCGTTGCAAGGCCTTCTTCTCGGCGGCGGCAAGGTTGCTTTGCGTGCGTTGGCGTTGCATCGATTGGCCCGCTTCCAGCGCGGCGCTCACGTCCATATGCGCGGCGATGGCCTGCGGTGGGTGGCTGGGCACTTTGTCGTAGCTGTGGCGCAGGCGTAAGGCTTGGGTATCCGCCAGCCAGTCGTACGCAATAAAGGTGTGTACATCCAACAGGTTGATCAGTTGGTACCCCACCACCTGCAATACTTTGTCAATATCCAGGCTGGAGCTAATGCTGGCTCCGGTGAGCGCCAGCGCGGCGAGCTCATCGGTATGCTGACCATCGGTGCTTTCATGCAGCCAGGGAATGGGCAGGTTTTCGGGGTTGCTGATCGTGACGCGGATCAGGTCCGTATCTTTGAGCGGTAGGTGGCTTAATTGAATTTTGCCGTTGATCGGTTTGCCGGCAGGGGTGCGCCCGGCCCACGGCGTTTCGGGTGTCTCGCCTTGCCGCGCCAAGGCGCGGTAACGGTCCAGTTCCCCCTGGCCCGTTTGGCTTAGCTGTTCAAAGTTGTGCTGCTGCAGGCGGTTTTCTTCGGCTTCAAATAGCAGCACGGCACTCTGGTTGGCCGCCAGCACTTGGCCGTTATCGGCCTGCAGAATCAATACGGCCTCGGCAATATGCTCGATCAGGGCCTTGACTTTGCTCAGATTACGCGAGAAGTCATTGCCCGACGAAGCTCGACGGGAACGTGAATCGTTGAAGGAGGCCAGCAGCATTGTGTTTGCATCCATAAGCGCCGCTCAACGTACGGGCATGCGTCATGTTAAGGGGCCAGTATCCTGCGGCGTAGGCCGAGGAAAGCCCCACGGAATGCTTAGTGTACTGCGGGCGCGGCCTGAATCAGGGTGCCCAGGCGGTGCATGAATTGATCGAGATCCATGGCCTGGATAGCGGTGACGGCGCGCATTTCTTCTTCATTCAATTGGAACGCGCTCAGTTTTTCCTGCAAGCGGCCGCTCAGCATGGCTGCCTTGAAATCCTGGTCTACCAGCGCGAGAGTGGCAATAGCGTTCAGTTTGAGCTTGGACATTGGGGTCTCCGTTGGGTGTGCGTAAAGGTCAGGGCTGGATTAGCGCGTGGCCGGGCCGGAGCCGATGCCGCCGCCGATGGGGTAGCTGGCCTGCGGGCCGGAACCGATGCCGCCGCCAATGGGGTAGCTGGCCTGCGGGCCGGAGCCGATGCCGCCGCCGATAGGGTAGCTAGCCTGCGGGCCGGAGCCGATGCCGCCACCGATGGGGTAAGAGAAGCTGGTCTGCTTGATCATGTTGGTAAATCTCCTGTAGATTAGATTGGCCACATTCTACGAATGCACCTATGAACGCAGCTATGACCAAATGTCAAAAAAAGCCACCCAATTTCGAGTAGCTTTTTCATTACCTGGCGATTAAGTTGCAATTTCCTTGCCGTTTGGCACGTTTCCGGTTGCGCACCGGTGAAGTGCAAACGCAAGGGTGCGTATTTTTGTTCTACACGTTGATGATCAATTGTTGGTAATACTCCTGCAGCGCCTCGATCGGCTCGGCGTTCAGTTCATGGCGTAGCAGGGCCTTATAGTCCTTATAGTGGGCCAGCGCGGTGGAGGTGGCGCCCGAGGCGACCATGCTCTTCATCAGGGCCAGGTGCGCTTCATCACGATACGGGTCGCTGGCGACGATGCGTTCATAGGTCTCGCGCGCTTCGCGGAAGCGCTTGCCACGCATCTCGATCTCACCCAGGCTTATCAAGGCATCCAGGTAGCGGCCGCGCAGCACCTCGCGGCGCTGGTCTACCCATTCCATGTACAGGTCTTCCATAAAGGGCCCACGGTACAGGCGGATCGCCTGGCGCAGCAGCTCGGCCCGCTCGGCATCCGCCAGCCCGCTGGCCCCGGCCATCGCCAGATAATTTTGAAATTCAGCCACGTCGTACCATACGTGCAGACTGTGGTGCAAGCTGTAGCTTTCGTCTTCGAAAACGATGGCTTCCTTGAAGCCTAGCGCCTGGCGCACACGCCATAGCGTGGCGTGGAAGTTGCTGCTGATCTTACTGATGCTGAAGTCTGGCCAGAAATCCAGGCCGATGGCTTCTTTGCGCACCCTGCCTTGATCCAATATATAAAAGAAGAGCGCCTTGGCACGGCTAGAACGCCACACCGCGCTGTGGATCGCGGCGCCATCCTTGCTTACCGTGCTGCTGCCAAAGGCGTGCACCTCCAGGTTGGTATCGGGCACTTGCTCCACCGGGCTGGGCGGGCCCAGGTTGGCGCGCCCCGGCTGGAAGGCTGCTGCACGGGCATGCAACTTCTCCAGCGCGGGCAGCTGCACATCGGCCAGCGCGCGGGCCAACGCCTCCAGGTGGCGTTGTGCCGCTACCACCAGGAACTGGTCATAGCCCAGGCGTGCGGCGATCTGCAGCGCCAGGGCAAACAGATCCTCGGCAGCCGGCAGCTCGCCTGCGGCGTGCAGCAGCAGCGCCTGGTGAAAGGCGGCCAGCGGCGTGCTGGGGCGTGGCTGGCCGTCTTGGGCATTAACCAGGCACTTGGCGAATTCTTCGCGTGCCAGTACGGTTTGGCCCATCGCTAGATAAATGCAGCCCAATTCCAGAGCATAGTCATCGCTGCCAAAGGTGTTGCTGGGTTTGCTGGCGGCCTGGCGCAGCAACGCCATCGCCTCGTTGCCATTGCCCTGCAGGCGCTGCACGCGCGCCTGGCCGGCATAGATCAAGGCCAGGTCCAGTTGCGCGTCACGCTGGCCAAGCTGCAAGGCGTGTTCGAAAACCGCCTCCGCCTCCGCCAGCTCGCCCAGGTCCAGCAGCAGCTCCCCCTGGCCGCTCAGAATGGCAATCTCGGCGCGCACCTGCCCTGAGGCGTGGGCGTGCCCCAATGCCAGCGAGTACTCCTTCCAGGCGGCGGGGTAGTGGCCTACCTGGTGGTGCAGATAAGCGATGTTGTTGCGCGCCGCCGCTAACGCCCCCAGATTGCTGCGGATGCTGACATGAATATCCAATGCTTCCTGAAACGCTTGCTGTGCCAGCAGGATCTGCCCGTTGACAATATGGATCCAGCCTAGATCGCTCAGGCATTCAGCCAGATTGAAGACGTATACCCCTTTGAGCTTGTCTTGCCCTTCGGCGGCCAGTTGGCGCAAGCCGCGCACCGCATCTTCCAGGTGATGGATGCCCGTGCGGGTCTGGCCCTGCAAGTGCAAGGAAACGCCGCGCAAACGTTCGGCTTGGTACCACTGGTAGGAGCGTGTCTCGCTCAACAACTCCTGTGCTGCATCGGCCAGGCCGATGGCGCCATTGGTATTGCCGGTAAAACGATAGACCATGCCACGCGTGATCAGCGCATTGGCCAATAGCTGTACATCACCACGGTCACGCAGCACCGGCTCGGCTTCGGCCAGCAGCTTGAGGCACTCCTCAAATTGGTTTTGGTTGCCGAGCGATTTAGCCTGGTAGAGCAGCAGGCGTGGCGCCAATTGGCACAGGGCCGGCGCCGTGCCTAATTCTTCCAGCCAGCGCGCCAGCAGGGCCTGGCGCCCGGTGGTGTAGAAGTGCTCGGCGGCGGCATCCATCCACTCGGCGGCCTGCTCGGTTTCGCCGGCGGCCAGTTTGAAGGCTACCGCGCTCTCCCATTCCTGGCGGGCAAAATGCCATTCGGCGGCGCGGCTTTGCAAGTGGTGCAGGCGTGCGGCGTCATGCCGTGCGAAGTAATCCTGCAGGAATTCGGCAAATAACTGGTGGAAGCGGTAGCTGGTCCCCTCGCGCGTTTCGGTGCGGCTGACGAACAAGTTGCGTTCTTCGAGAGCGCGCAGCATCTGGCCCGAATCCTGGCGTTGCAGCAGGAAGTTACACTGCGCTTCGCTAAAATCGCTGAACACCGAGGCGCCCAGCATAAACGCCCGCAGCTCTTCGCTTTGTTGGTTGACGACTTCTTCGGCCAAGTAGGTGTAAACCTGCTCGGTGTCCCCCAGGAAGCGCGGCAGCGCGCCGTGGCTGATGGCGCGCACCGCCAGCAACAGCGCCACGATCCATCCGTCAGCACGCTTGGCCAGCTCCTCGGCTTCCTCCTGCGTCAGCCGCATGCGATAGTTTTGCAGCACCAGCTTTTGCAGCTCATCGGCGCGGAAGCGCAACTCATCCGCGCTGATCGTCACTAGCTCATCACGAATATACAGGCTGGCGGCGGGGATGCCGTAAACGCTGCGCGAGCCGATCAGAATACGCAAATGGTCGGGCAGATGCTCCAGCAGGCTTTCGAGAAAATCGACGATCTGCTGGTTCTCGCCTGCCAGATGATAGTCATCCAGCACCAGCACACAAAAATCTTTGACCTGCTCCTGGATCGCATTGATCAGCTCAGTAGCAATGCTGGGCGCATCCGGCGTGGCACCGGGCGTGTTCAGGTGTTCCTCCAGGGCTTCGCCGAAGCCGGGGAATTGCTGCTGGAAGGCGGCCACAATGTGCAGGGCAAATTGCACCAGATCGCCATCCTCCGGCCCTACGCGATACCAGCAGACGTGAGCATCTACATCAGCGGCAAAATCCACCAGCAGCGTGGTTTTGCCGTAGCCCGCCGGCGCCGATACAAAGGTCAGCTTGCGGTGCAGGTTTTGGTGCAGCGTATCCACCAGGCGCACGCGCCGCAGCACGTCCTTGCGACGTTGCGGGGCACGCACCTTGGTCAGCAGAATAGTCATTCGGCGAAGTACAGCCTTTCCGTACAGGCTTATTGTAGGGCAATCCGCCCTGAATGTTGAGCCCGAACGGTGGATGGGGCATTAGTATAATTTTCCCAGTGAGGTGTTATGCGAACTGTGGATCTGATCATTAAGAAGCGTGATGGCCTGGAACTGACCCGCGAGGAAATTGAATTCTTCGTTCAGGGCTTCACCGATGGCAGCGTGGCCGACTATCAGGCCGCGGCCTGGGCCATGGCGGTGCTGCTCAACGGGATGAGTGACCGCGAAACCACCGATCTCACCCTGGCGATGGCCCATTCGGGCGATGTGCTCGATCTGAGTGGCGTGGTGGATATTGCCCTGGATAAACATTCCACCGGCGGGGTGGGGGATAAAACTACTTTGGTGGTGGAGCCGGTCGTCTCGGCCTGTGGCCTGCGCGTCGGCAAAATGTCTGGCCGCGGCCTGGGCTTCAGCGGCGGCACGCTCGACAAAATGGAGGCCATTCCCGGCTTCCGCACCAACCTGACCCAGAAAGAATTCCTGCGCCAGCTCAAGACGCTTGGCGTGGTGCTCACCGGCCAAACCGGTGATTTGGCGCCGGCGGATGGCAAGATGTACGCTCTGCGCGATGTCACCGGCACCGTTGATTCGATGGCGCTGATCGCCTCTTCCATCATGAGCAAGAAGATCGCCGGCGGCGCCCAACGCATGGTGCTGGATGTGAAGGTGGGGGTGGGCGCGTTCATGAAAACGCTGCCGCAAGCCAAAGAGCTGGCGCAGTTGATGGTGCGCATTGCCAAGCGCGCCGGCCGCAAAGCCGTTTGCCTGCTTTCGGATATGAACCAGCCGCTCGGCTTCGCCGTGGGCAATGCCCTTGAAGTCAAGGAAGCCATCGCTACCCTGCATGGCGCTGGCCCGGCGGATTTCCGCGAGCATTGCCTCGAAGTGGCCAGCCAGCTCATCGTGCTGGGCGAGGGCGCCAGCAGCCTGGCAGCGGCCCGCAAGCTGGCCGAGGCCAGCCTGCAGAATGGCGGCGCCTTCGAGCGCTTCCGCAAGCTGGTGGCCGCGCAAGGCGGCGATGTCCGCTATGTGGATGATCCCGAGAAGCTGCCCAAGGCGCCCTTTGTGGAAGTTGTGAAGGCCCCCAAGAGCGGCTACCTGAAATGGATCGACGCCAAGACCGTCGGCGAAACCTCTGTAGAGATGGGCGCCGGCCGCGCCAAGAAGGGCGATGCGATTGACCCCGCCGTGGGCATCGTGGTGCTGCACAAAGTGGGCGACAAGGTGGCCAAGGGCGAAGCCCTATTTGAGTTGCACGCCAACTCCAAACAATCGCTCGCCGCGGCCCGGGCGCGTGTGCTCGGCGCGCACCAGTGGTCGGCCAGCAAAGTCAAGCCGCTGCCGCACTCCTATGGGGTGGTGAAGTAGACCAGCTGTCAGCGTTCAGCAATCAACTTTAAACAAAAACAAGCCCTGCGAATTCGCAGGGCTTGTTTTTGTTTTTGAAGTTGATTTAGCTGATAGCTAAAAGCTGATCGCTGATTGCTACCCTTGATACCCCGCCATAAACGCCACGCCCAGTGTACCCGGGCCAGTGTGCGTGCCCACCGAAGGGCTCACCGCGGTTACTGCGGTCATCGTCGGGTTGAAGCGCGCTTTGGCCTCATCCAGCAGCGCCTTGGCATCCGCCTCGGCGTTGGCGTGCACTACCGCCAGGTGCAGCGGTGTGCGGCCGCCGATGCGTTCTTCCACCAGCTCCAGCACACGCGCCAACGCCTTGGCCTTGGTGCGCACGCGCTCGCGGGCTTCCAGGGCGCCATCTTCCACTTCCAGGATCGGCTTCAGGTTCAACGCCGTGCCCAGGAAGCGCGCCCCGCCGCCGATACGGCCGCCGCGGTGCAGGAACTCCAGCGTATCCACCAGCAGCATCAAGCCGGTGTGCTCACCGGCCTTCTTGGCGATCGCCGCGCAGTCTTGCAGCGATTTGCCCGCCTTGGCGGCCTTGGCCGCTTCCAGCAGCGCCCAGCCGGTGCCCATCGAAGCCGAATGCCCGTCCATCACTTCGATATTGATGCCACTGACCAGCTCTTTGGCCTGGTTGGCTGAGCTGATCGTGCCCGAGAGCTTGGCGGAAACAAACAGGCCCAAAATGTCGCTATAGCCATCTTTCTTCAACTTCTCGTACATGTCCTTGAAGGCGGCCGGCGAGGGCTGCGAGGTGCTGGGCATGCTATCTGCCTTAGCCAGGCGTTCGTAAAACTCGTCGGGCTGGATATCCACGCCATCGCGCAGTTCCTCCCCGTTCCAAATTACCACCGTGGGCACAATGTTGATGTTCAGGCCCTCGCTCAGCTCTTTGGGAAGGTAGGTGGTACTATCGGTAATGATTGCAACTTTGGCCATGCTCTCTCCTCACAGATGATTCGTGTGCCGGGGCGGGCACGTAAAATAGGGTAGTGGCTAAGTGTAGTGGAAACTCGGCCAGCCTACAAGAGCGCGCCCGTTACCGCCCGCCCTGGGGCCTAAAGCGCGCTCTTGACCCGCCGCCGCTTAGCGGCTACAATCACCCGCCGTTTGTAGTGATAAAACTACACATGGGCTTTGCCATCGGCAGGGCCTAGTTAACGTTTACTTGAGGAGCTTGTTGTAGATGGTACGGATCAGATTGCGCCGCGTGGGCGGCCATAACCAGGCTAGCTTTCGTATCGTAGCCGCAGATAAAGAAAGCCCGGTCAAAGGCCGTTTTATTGAGGTGCTGGGTTCCTACAACCCGCGCACTCAGCCGGCCACGATTGTGCTGAAGGAAGACCGCATTTATCACTGGATCGGCAATGGTGCCCAGCCCAGCGAATCGGCCGAGCAGGTCTTCAAGCAGGCTGGCTTGCTGGATCGCTATGTGCGCTTCAAAGCCGGCGAGGCCATCGAGACCCTGCTGGCCGAGGCCGATGCCGCCGCCAAGCTGCGCAATGCTGACCAGCGCACTCGCCGCCCGGCTCCGGCGTCTTCCAGCCGCAACAAGAAGAACCTGGCGGCCGCTGCCGCCGCCGCGGCTGCTCCGGCTGCGCCAGTGGCTGAGGCCCCTGCCGCCGAAGCTGAAGCGCCGGCCGAGGCCGCTCCCGCAGACGACGCCCCTGCCGCTGAATAAGCAGCTATGCAAGCGCTCATCGAATACATCGCCCGTTCCCTGGTAGATGATCCTACCCAGGTGCAGGTGCGCCCGCGCCGCCGTGGCGAGGGCAATGAGCTCGCCTTGCAAGTGGCCAAAGAAGATATGGGGCGCATCATTGGCCGCAACGGGCGCGTCGCCAATGCCATTCGCCTGTTGCTGCAGGTAGCCGCCTCGCAAGATGGCAAACACGCCAGCCTGCACATCTCGGAACCTGATTGACCTCGCGACGTCACAGAGCCAACACTCGCCGCAAGGCAAATGAAGGCAAGCCCTCCCAGTCAGGCTCGGCAGTTTTTCGCGAGCCTGACTTTGTGTTGGTGGCCGTCTTGCGCCGCCCGCATGGCCTGCGCGGCGAGCTGCAAGCCTCCATCGAAACCGATTTCCCCGAGCGCTTCAAACCCGGCGCGGTGTTCTTCCTGGGTGAAGACCATCGCCCGGTCACCATTCGCAGCGTGCGCCCGGTAGATAACGGCGTGCTGCTGGCGTTCAAAGAATTTCCCGATCGTGCCTCCCTGGAGCAGGTGCGCAATGCACCGCTGTTCTCGCGCGTGCAAGACAGCCCGCCATTGCCGCCCGGCCAGTTTTACCGTTACCAACTGCTCGGTTTGCAGGTTCTCACCGATAGCGGAGAGGCGCTGGGCCAGCTCACCCAGGTGCTGGAGACCGGCGCCAATGATGTCTACGTGGTGCAATCGCCCACCTATGGGGAAGTGCTGTTGCCCGCCATCGCGGACGTAGTGCTGGAGACCGACATTGCCGCTAAGCGCATGCGCGTGCACCTGCTGCCCGGCCTGCTGCCCGAGAAGTAATAATGAAGAACCGTGGGGGATGTTCTAACTCATCCTTCATCCCTCATTCTTCATCCTTGGTATGCCTGTGGTATTCTGGTTGCCGTTTTGAGGGCCAGCATGCCTACGCCACCCATGGATAGCGAAAAGCTCAGCCGCATTGCACTCACCAGCGTTAAAAATGTAGGCGCCGTGCGCTTCCGTTTGCTGCTGGAGGCCTTTGGCAGCGCCGCGGCTGCATGGGCCGCCACGCCGGCCCAATGGCAAGCGGCTGGCCTGCCGCCCGCCGCCGTCAATGGCTTGGTGCAGGCGCGCCAGAGCCTGGAGCTGGACAAGGTTCCCGCCCGCCTGGCGCAGTACGGCGTGCGTGCCCTGGTGTGGGAGGATGACGAATATCCCCGCCGCCTGCGCGAGCTCGAGCAAGCCCCGCCGGTACTCTACCTGCGTGGCGATCTGCTGCCTGAGGATGAATGGGCCGTGGCCATTGTCGGCAGCCGCGAGGTGACCGCCTACGGCCGCCAGGTGGCGCAAGAGCTAGCTACCTTTCTGGCGCAGCGCGGCATCACCGTGGTAAGTGGGCTGGCGCGCGGCGTGGACGCCCTGGCGCACACCGCCGCCCTGCGCGCCGGCGGCCGCACGCTAGCCGTAGTGGCACATGGGTTGGATAGTGTCTATCCCGCTGCCAACCGCGGCCTGGCCGAAGAGATGATCAAGCGCGGTGCCGTGCTCAGCGACTATGCGCTGGGCACTCCGCCGGATGCGGCCAACTTCCCGCCGCGCAACCGCATCATCTCCGGCCTCTCGCAGGCGGTGGTGGTCATCGAGGCGGGTGAGCGCAGCGGGGCGTTGATCACCGCTGGCTTTGCCGCTGAGCAAGGCCGCGAGGTCTTTGCTGTGCCCGGCCCGATCTATGCGCCGCAAAGCAAGGGATGCAATATGCTGATTGAACGTGGGGCACACCCACTAACGCAGTTTGAGAACTTACTAAAGGTGTTGAACCTGGAAACGATGCAAGCCAACAAAGATGCCCGCCAGGCATTGCCCACAGACGCCACCGAGGCTGCGCTCTACCGCCTGCTAGGGGCTGAGCCGCTGCACCTCAATGAGATTGGCGCTCGTGCGGCCCTGCCCATCGCCCAAGTCTCCTCCACGCTGACCTTGATGGAGCTCAAAGGTTTGGTGCGCCATGTGGGCGGCATGGCCTATGTGGCCGCCCGCGAACTGGGGGCTACTTATGGCTAAGCCTGTGATGCAACACGCCTACGCCGTGATCATGGCCGGCGGCGGCGGCACGCGGCTCTGGCCGCTCTCGCGCCAGTCCAAGCCCAAGCAGATGCTCACCCTCATCGAGGAGCGCAGCCTGTTCCAGATCGCCGTGCAGCGTTTGCAAGCCCTGCTGCCGCCCGAGCGCATTTTGGTGGTCACCAGCCAGCAGCAGGCTGACCAGCTCAAGACTCACGCCCCCGAGCTGCCCACCGAGAATTACATTCTAGAGCCGCAGCCACGCGGCACCGCCGCCGCCATTGGCTTGGCCGCTGCCGCCCTCGGCCAGCGTGACCCGCAGGCCGTGATGATCGTGCTCACCGCTGACCACTACATTGGCAACGAAACTGGCTTCCACCGCTACCTCGAAGCCGCTGTGGCCCTGGCGCAGACCGGGCCGCTGGTTACCCTGGGTATTGACCCGGCCTTCCCCGCCACGCAATATGGCTACATCCACATGGGTGAGAGTCTGGGCGAATTCGGCGGCTTTGTTGCCCACAAGGTCAAGCGCTTCAAAGAGAAGCCCAGCCTGCCAGAAGCTGAAGCCATGCTCGCTTCCGGTGACTATGCCTGGAATTCCGGCATGTTTATCTGGACCATTGAGCGTATCCTGCAGGAATTTGCCCAGCAAATGCCAGACCTGCACGCCACGCTGCAAACTGTGGCCGCCGCCATGGGCACGCCAGACTACGACAGCGTGATCGCCCACGAATGGCCGCGCATCGCCGCCCAGACGATTGACTATGGCGTCATGGAGCATGCCGCCAACGTCGCCGTCATCCCCGCCAAGGAATTGGCCTGGAACGATGTCGGCTCGTGGACCTCGCTGTTTGAGGTGCTGCCCGCCGACGCCAACGGCAATCTGGCGCTGCATCCACACCACCATGACCTCGATAGCCATGATTCCTTGGTGCACGGCGCCAGCAACACGCCAGAGCGTCTCATCGTTACCGTTGGCGTCAAGGATTTGGTGGTCGTAGACACCGGAGATGTGCTATTAATTTGCTCCCGTGAGCGCGCCCAGGATGTGCGCCAGGTCATTGAAGCCCTGAAAGAAAAAGGGTTACAGAAGTATCTGTAACCATGATGATGATTAAAACTTTAGAGGTGTTTGTTTGGAAGCGTATTGCGTAAAGTGCAAGACCAAGCGTGAAATGGTTGACCCCAAGCCGGAATACACGGCCAGCGGGGCGCCGGGTACGCGTGGCACCTGCGGTGTGTGCGGCACCACCTTGTTCCGCATGGGGCGCACCCCGGCGCATGAGGGCATTGCCGCCCCGGTCAAGCCGACCAAGCAAGAGCGCCAGGACGCCAAGCGCAAAGGTCGCCTGGTCATCGTCGAGTCGCCCGCCAAGGCGCGCACCGTAGGCCGCTACCTCGGTAACGGCTACCGTGTCGAAGCCTCAGTGGGCCATGTGCGTGACCTGCTGCGTTCGCAGCTCTCGGTGGACGTAGACAACAGCTTCGCGCCCAAGTACCGCATTCCTAACGAGAAGCGTAAGGTGGTCAAGGGCCTCAAGGCCGAGGCCGCCAAGGCCGAAGAGATCTTCCTCGCTACCGACCCTGATCGCGAAGGCGAGGCAATTGCCTGGCATCTGCTCGAGGCCGCCGAGATCGATCCGGCGCGCGCCAAGCGTGTCGTCTTCCATGAGATCACCAAGCCCGCCATCGAAGAAGCTTTTGGCCAGCCGCGTGAGCTCAATATGGATCTGGTCGACGCGCAACAGACCCGCCGCGTGCTTGACCGTCTGGTAGGCTACAACCTCAGCCCCATCTTGTGGACCAAGGTACGCAACCGCCTCTCGGCCGGCCGCGTACAGTCCGTAGCGCTGCGCCTGATTGTGGAGCGCGAGCGTGAGATCGATGCCTTCGTGCCCGTCGAGTACTGGTCCATCGAGGCGCAGTTGCAACCTGAAGGCAGCAAAAACACCTTCGTGGCCAAGCTGGCCGAGGTCAACGGTGCCGAGCCGGAGCTGGGCTCCAAAGACAAAGTTGATCCGCTGCTGGCGGATATGCAAACCGCCGCCTACAGCATCCGTGAGATCAAGCGCGGCCAGCGCCGCCGCAAGGCGCCCGCACCGTTCACCACCAGCACGCTGCAGCAAGAAGCCTCGCGCAAGCTCGGCTACACCGCCAAGCGCACCATGGCTATTGCCCAGCAGTTATATGAAGGCATTGACCTGGGTGAGGGTGAGACCACCGGTCTTATCACCTATATGCGTACGGACTCCACTTATGTCTCGCCGCTGGCGCAGCAAGAGGCGCGTGAGTACGTCACCAGCGTGCACGGCGCCAGCTACCTGCCGGAGCAGGCGCCTGAATACAAGACCCGCGCCAAAGGCGCACAGGAAGCGCATGAGGCGGTGCGCCCAACCTCAGCTATGCGCACGCCGGCGCAGATCAAAGACAACCTCAGCCGAGACCAGTACCGCCTGTACCAGCTCATCTGGCAGCGCTTCCTCGCCTCGCAGATGGTGCCCGCGGTCTACGACACTATCTCGGTGCGTGTAATTGGCCAGGGCAGCAACGAGTACCTGCTGCGCGCCTCTGGCTCCATCTTGCAATTCCCCGGCTACCTGGCTGTGTACGAGGAAGCCAAAGACGAAACCGTCAAAGCCGAGGGTGAAGATGATTCACCCATCCCGCCGGACCTGGCCGAGGGTCAAACGCAAAAGCTCTTGGAGCTGTTGCCCGCCCAGCACTTCACCCAGCCGCCGCCGCGCTTCAGCGATGCCTCGCTGGTCAAAGCGCTGGAAGAATACGGCATCGGCCGCCCGTCCACCTATGCGCCTACGCTCAACACCTTGCAGCAGCGCGGCTATGTGGTGCGTGAAGATAAGCGCTTCATCCCCACCGAGACGGGGCTGCTCGTGAACGACCTTATCACGGAGCATTTCCCAGACATCGTCGATTTCAACTTCACGGCAGAGATGGAAGCCAATCTGGATAAGATCGCCTCTGGTGATGCCAACTGGGTCAAAGTGCTCAGTGACTTCTATGGCCCCTTTGCTGAAGAAGTGGAGAAGGCCAAGCTGGAGATGCCCGAGTCCAAAGCTGGCCCCGAGTACATCGGCCGCGAGTGCCCCACCTGCAACCAGGGCCAGCTTATCATCCGTTGGGGGCGCTATGGCAAGTTCATCGGCTGCGAGCGCTTCCCAGACTGCCGCCACACCGAGCCCTGCCTCGAGAAGATTGGCGTCACCTGCCCCAAAGACGGCGGCGATATCGTCGAGCGCCGTACGCGCAAGGGCCGCATCTTCTATGGTTGCGCCAACTACCCTGAGTGTGAATTCACCTCGTGGAAGCGCCCGCTGCCCACACCGTGCCCCAGTTGCGGCGGCACGCTGGTCATCGCCAACAAGAACTTCGCCCAGTGCATCGACTGCGAAACGCAGTTCCCGCTGGACGATGTACAAAAGGAAGACGAGCCCGCCGGCGAAGCTGCCTAGTTTGTCATTGCGAGGACGCTGAAAGTTGCATTCATGCAACTTTCAGCCCCGAAGCAATCTCCAAGCCAGATTGCTTCGCTGCGCTCGCAATGACAGGCTGGAGTTAGTTGCACATTCCCTGCTGCTCCTCTAAAATCCAATCCAAATGGACTACGACCCACAAACTCCTGACCCCGTCGCACCGCCCGCCGCCCGCCGCCGCGGCTTTGCGTTCGATCCCACTGCGCTGCTCGCCAGCCTGCGCCAGCCACGTACCCTAGCAATTGCTAGCGCTATTGCCGGGTTGCTGTTCGGCTGGCTGGTCATCGGCTGGTGGCTGTACCCGGTGGAATTCATCGATGGCAATCCGGCACAGATGCGCGCCGATTACCAGCAAAGCTACCTGCGTGCTGCCATCGACTCCTACACCCTCACCCCGGATGAGACCGTAGCGCGCCAGCGCCTTGAGGCGCTGGGCGCCGCCGTGGATGGCATCATGGCCGCCGTGGCCGCTGCACCCGGCAGCCAGGACGTCAATACCATCGCTCATTTCCAATTGCTGCTGGGCACCAATCCCGCCCAGGGCGCACAAACGCCCAATGCCGAGACCGGGCCAGCTAGCCAGTCAACCCCGGCTGCCGGCGCCGATAAGCCGCAACTAACAGCGGGCAACTGGTTCACCACAATGTGTGGCATTACGCTCGCTTTGGGCGCGGTTTTGCTAGCGGTTACCTTACTGAAGAAGCGCCAAAGTGGCGCGCTCGCCGCGTCGCCGCTAGGGCCGCGTGGCAAGGTGCAACCCAGCGCGGCTCCCGGCGCCATCAGCAATGATGCCTTGCCGCTCTCGCAGTGGATGACCACCTATTTGATGGGCGATGACCTGTTCGATGACTCGTTCAGCATTGATTCGCCTGCCGGCGAATTCATGGGCGAGTGCGGCGTGGGCATTGCCGATACCATCGGGGTAGGCACGCCCAAGCGTGTCACGGCCTTCGAGATCTGGCTGTTTGACAAGAACGATATCCAGACCGTGACGAAAGTGCTGATGAGCAGCCACGTCTTCCGCGATGATGCGGCCCGTGGCCGTCTCTCCGCCAAGGGCGAGCCGGCGTTGTGCAGCCCCGGCGTCGAGATGGTGCTCGAGACCGCCACTCTACAGATGGTGGCGCGCGTGGTGGATATGCAATACGGTGAGGGTGCCTTGCCCGAAGACAGCTTCTTTGAGCGCGTGACGCTGGAGTTGGCCGTGTGGGCCAAGAGCTAACCTGAATGCAAGCAACAAAAGACCAGCCGTTTGGCTGGTCTTTTCTTTTGCGCCTTAGCAGCTGTGTTAGCTTTCCAGTGTGGCACGCACGGCTTTGGGCAGGCTGGCGACCACCAGCAGGTACGACTGGTCGATCATTTCGCGCAGCACAGCATCAGGCAAACCTTCGCCGACCACCACCGTATTCCAGTGCTTTTTGTTCATGTGATAGCCCGGCCGCACCCACTGCGGGTAGGCAGCGCGCTGCGCCAGCGCATCTTCAGGGTCACATTTGAGATTCAGGGTGAGCTGCGCTTCGCCCTCGCCGATAAGGGCGAACATCTTGCCGCCCACTTTGAGCACGCGGGCGCCCGGGCCAAAGGGATAGCTGTCGCCGGCGCCGGGCTTCTTCAAAAAATAGGCCAGTACACCCGCATGGCTCTGTAGCTTAGCCATCTTCGCCCTCCGGCTCTGGCGCCGCCAGCACCGCGTCCAGGTCCGGCGTCACGGCTGCCGCGCCCTGCTGTGCCCAGAGCAGGAACTCCACATTTCCCTTGGGGCCGAGCACGGGCGAGCGCAGCAGCCCGCGCAGCGCCAGGCCGCGCTGGCTGACGAAGGCCAGCGTATCTTCGAGCACGCGGCGGTGCACGCTAGCATCACGGATGACGCCTTTGCCGCGTGCGACCTCTTTTTTGCCCGCCTCGAATTGCGGTTTGATCAGCGCCACTACCTGGCCGCCTGGCTTCAGCCAACTTTGAAATACGGGTAGCAGCGTCTTGAGCGAGATGAACGAAGCGTCCACTACCACGCCATCCACTAGCTCTGGCAGGGCGGCTACATTGCGGGCATTGGTTTCTTCCATCACCACTACACGCCCATCCTGACGCAACTGCCAGTGCAACTGGCCTTTGCCCACGTCAATGGCGTACACCTTGGCTGCGCCGCGTTGCAGCAGGCAATCGGTGAAGCCGCCGGTTGAAGAGCCCACATCGGCCGCCACCCAGCCTTCCACCGAGATAGCGAAGCCATCCAGAGCGGCCTGCAGCTTCTCGCCGCCGCGCGAAACGAAAGGCGGCCGCGCCGCCAGCTCCATGGCGGCGTCTTCCGGCAGCAGCGCTCCGGCCTTATCGACCAGCTGGCCGTTGACGCGCACCTGGCCGGCCATCAGCAGGCGCTGCGCCTGGCTGCGGGTTTCGGCCAGGCCGCGCTGCACCAGAAGCAAGTCGGCGCGTTGTTTAGGCATAGTGAGATTCTATAGCAGAAAAACGAGCGATCAGTGAGCGGGGGTGAGTGATTAGTTATCAATCACCTTACAGATTACTGTTCACCGATCACTAATCACTCATACTTTAAATGCTATGATTCGCCCCATGCTGCTTGCTCTGCTCAAAAACATGCGCCCAAAACAATGGGCCAAGAATGTGTTGCTGTTTGCCGGGCTGGTGTTTGACCGCCAACTCACCCGGCTCGGCCCACTGCAGCAGACGGTGTTGGGCTTTGCGTTCTTCTGCTTGTTGAGCAGCAGCGTCTACCTCATCAACGACATTGTGGATGTGGAGGCCGATCGCCGCCACCCTCAGAAGAAGCACCGCCCGCTGGCCTCCGGGGCGCTGCCCATGTGGCTGGCGGTGAGCGCGGCAGCGGCCTGCATACTGGTGGCCCTGGTGGGCGCCTTCTGGCTCTCGCCAGCGTTTGGCATCCTGTGCGTGATCTATCTTGCGCTCAATTTCGTGTACTCGGCCTGGCTCAAGCACATCGCCATCATTGACGTCATCGTGCTGGCGCTGTTTTATGTCATCCGTGTCGGCGCGGGCGTCACGCTGATCGATGTGGTGCGTTTCTCGCCCTGGCTGTATGTATTCACCACCTTCTTTGCCCTGTTCCTCGGCATCGGCAAACGCCGCGCCGAAATCAAGGCCAAAGGCGGCGCGCACACGCGTAAAGTGTTGGCGGGCTACACCGAGGAATTTCTCGACCAACTACTGCTCATCGTGCTCAGCCTGGCCATTCTGACCTACAGCCTGTACACCTTCTCCGCCCCTAACCTGCCCGATAATCACAGCATGATGCTGACCATTCCCTTTGTGCTCTACGGCTTCTTTCGTTATCTGTATCTGGTGCAGGTCAAACATTCCGGTGAAGCGCCGGAGGATATTCTGTTCTCTGACCGCCCTCTGCAAATTGACTTGGTGCTGTGGGCGCTGACCGTCTTGCTAATTTTCTACCTCGCATGAGCATGCCCGCCGGCACCGGGGCGGCCCCCGGCAAAGTGATTCTGTTTGGCGAGCACGCCGCGGTGTACGGCCAGCCGGCCATCGCCGTGCCCGTGCAGCAGGTGGCGGCGCGTGCCCTGGTGCGCCCGCTATTCAATGCGCCCAGCGGCCGCATTCGTATCCAGGCGCCTGAAGTAGGCCTGGAAGCTGACCTGGACGAGCTAGATCCGCAACACCCACTGGCCGCCGCGGTGCACTTCACCCTGCAGGCGATGGGCGTGCAGCGCCCGTTAGCAGTGACCATCAAGGTCAGCTCCACCATCCCGGTGGCGGCCGGGCTCGGCTCCGGCGCGGCGGTGAGCGTGGCGATTGCCCGCGCCCTCTCCGGCTTCCTCGGCCACCCGCTGGCCGATGAGCAGGTCAGTGCCGTGGCGTTCGAAGTGGAAAAAATCCATCACGGCACACCTTCGGGCATCGACAATACCGTGATTACGTACAACCAGCCGGTGTACTTCATCAAAGGGCAGCCACTGCAGACCTTTACGCTGGGCGCGCCGCTGAATCTCGTCATCGCCGACACGGGCATCCCCAGCCCCACCAAAATAACTGTGGGCGATGTGCGCAGCGCATGGCAGGCTGAGCCGGAGCGCTACGAAGCCTTGTTCGCCGAGATTGGCGCCATCACCAATGCCGCCCGTGCCGCACTGCAACAGGGCGAGCTGGCCACGCTGGGCGAGCTGATGAACCAAAACCACGGCTTACTACAACAGCTCAACGTGTCCTCGCCAGAGTTGGACGCTCTGGTGGCCGCGGCACGCGCCGCAGGCGCCCTGGGCGCCAAACTCTCCGGCGGCGGGCGCGGCGGCAACTTGATCGCGCTGGCCGCCGGCGACCCGGCGCCACTGCAGGAAGCCCTGCAGACCGCGGGGGCCAGCGCCACGCTGCACACGGTGGTGGCATGAGCGAGCTGGTCTTCCTGAAGCTGGGCGGCTCGCTGATCACAGACAAGCACACCGAGGCCACGTTGCGTCCGGATGTGGTGCGCCGCATCGTGCAAGAGATTGCCGCGGCGCGCCAAGCCAACTCCGGGCTGCGCATCGTGCTGGGGCATGGCTCGGGCTCCTTTGGGCACGTGCCCGCCAAAAAGCATGGCACGCGCCAGGGCGTTAATTCGCCCGAGCAATGGCTGGGCTTTGTAGAAGTGTGGCGCTATGCCAGCGCGCTCAACCAAGCCATCATGGGCGCGTTGCAAGCCGTAGCTGACCAGCCTGCCATCTCTTTTGCGCCCGTCAGCAGCGTGCTGGCGGCGGGCGGCGGCGTGCAGAGCTGGAACCTGCAGCCCATCCGCGCCGCGCTGGCGGCGGGCATCATCCCCGTGGTGTATGGCGATGTGATCTTCGACACCCAGCTAGGCGGCACGATCCTCTCCACCGAAGATTTGTTCGTGCACCTGGCCGCCGAGCTGCAGCCTGCCCGAATTCTGCTGGCCGGCAACGATGCTGGCGTATACGACCGTTATCCCGATGGCACAGTGGTGCCGCGCATTACGCCTGCCAGCTACGCCAACATGAACGCGCTGCCCGGCGCCTCCGCCGCCACCGATGTAACCGGCGGCATGGCCAGCAAAGTGGAGAGCATGCTGGGCATCGTGCAGGCGATGCCGGCGTGCCAAATCAGCATCTTCTCTGGTATTGAAGACGGCAATATTCAGGCCGCCCTACTAGGAGAGCAGTTGGGAACGCTAATAGCCAGTGATGAATAACAAGTGAGCAGTGAGTAGTGATCGGCAATCAGTGCTTAGCGAACTGACCATCACGGACTGCTTCACCGATTGACTGCTCCCTGATTGACTGCTCCCTGCTCACTCTTTCCTGATTAACCCCGATTGACAGTCCCATAGCCATCAACTAGACTTTTCATAAGATGATTATTACTCGCCAACTGCTTGAACAGTTCGAAGACCAAACGCTGGCTCCCTATGGCATGCGCAGCCGCGACACCAAGGGCCGCGAGTACCCCGACAACGAGCCGGAGTACCGCACTACCTTTCAGCGCGACCGTGATCGCATCATCCACACTACGGCCTTCCGCCGCCTGGAGTACAAGACGCAAGTCTTCAACAACTTTGAGGGTGACTACTTCCGCACGCGCCTGACGCACACGCTGGAAGTGGCCCAGGTAGGCCGCACCATCGCGCGCGCCCTGGGCGCCAACGAAGACCTCATCGAGGCCATCTGCCTGGCGCATGACCTCGGCCACGCCGCCTTCGGCCACTCCGGCGAAGCTACGCTCAACGAGTTGCTCAAGGATCACGGCGGCTACGACCATAACAAGCAGTCCTTCCGCATCGTCACCAAGTTGGAGCGCCGCTTCCCCAACTGGCCCGGTCTCAATCTCACTTGGGAAGTGCGCGAGGGCATCGTTAAGCACGAGACCGAGTATGACGTCTCCGATGCGACCGACTTCAACCCGGAGCTGCGCGGCAACCTGGAAGCGCAGATCGCCAATGTGGCCGATGAGCTGGCCTACACCACGCACGACCTGGATGACGGCCTGCGCTCCGGCATGATCCATCACGAGATGTTCAGCGATCTAGCGCTGTGGAAGCTGGTGATCGAAAGCGTGGGCTGGGATGGCAAGGGCGAGATGAGTGAACTCATGCGCCATCAGATTGTGCGCCGCCTGGTCGGCATCCTCATCAGTGATGTGCTTGAGGCCACCAATGCGCGCATTGAGGCGGCGGGGGCCCAAAGCGTGCTGGATCTTCAGCAGTTGGATCACAACGTCATTGGCTACAGCACCACGATGCTGCCGATGAACAAGGAGCTCAAGAGCTTTTTGTTCAAGAACTTGTATAACCACCCACGTGTGCGCGGTATGGCTGAACATGCCCGCAATGCGCTCATCACCATCTATCGCGCCTACGTAGCCAAGCCTGAGATGCTGCCGCCGGATTTCCAGGCCGCCATTCCCAGCCGCGGCCTCGAACGCGCCGTGTGTGATTACATCGCTGGCATGACCGACCGTTTTGCCGAGCAAGAAAACAACCGGTTGAAAGGAACCACCAGCTTGCCATGAGCTCCCCCCACGAGTTTTACCTAACCGAAGAAGGCATTCAGAAACTGAAGGCCGAACTGGAGGAGCTGAGCGGCCCGCGCCGCACCGAGCTAGCGCAACGGCTGCGCACCGCCATCCAGCAGGGCGACCTGTCTGAGAATGCGGATTACTCCAAGGCCAAAGAGGACCAGGCCTTTTTGGAAGGCCGCATCCAGGAGATCAACACCATTCTGGGCAACGCGGTCGTAATCAGCGACAAGGGCACGCCGGATGGCGTGATCGGCATCGGTTCCACGGTGACCTTGAAAGAAAAAGGCCGCGAGCCCGTGAAGTACTTCCTGGTGGGCGCCCAAGAGGCCGACCCGCGCAACGGCAAGATCTCCAACGAGTCGCCGATTGGCAAGGCGCTGCTCGGCCACAAAGCCGGCGAGAAGGTAGAAGCGCAGACGCCGGCCGGTGTGCTGGTCTTTGAAGTGGTCAGCGTGGAATAGAGCGCGGCTCGCTATCGGTAAACCCAAAAGAGCCAGCGTATAGCTGGCTCTTTGGATTCAAATGGCGGCGGGGTCAGCGGCTTAGGCCAGTCCCGGCGGTAGATAGATCGTGAACTCGGTTTCGGGCTGCACCAGTATGCTATACGGCCTGCGTTGCTCCTCGAAACTGGCCACGCCCAGGCGCTCCAGCGCCTCAAAGCGCGCGTCTACCACTTCGCCAGGCTGCATGTTTAGCCGATCGTGCCAGATGCTGTAGCTGCCCAGCTTGCCATCGCGGCGCGTGTAGTAGCCGCGTAGCGGATGGGTGAGATACACCAGCGCCGTCTCCTCATCGGGGAAGCCAGCATGCTGCTGAGACAAACCGAAGGTTTGTCTCAGCTCCAGCGCAGCGCCGCCCCAGGCTGAGCGCGTCTCGATGGCGTAGTGGCTGTAGCGGCCATCGGTGCCTAGTGTGCAGTCAAAGTGCATGCGCCCATGATGCCAGGGCAGATTCCATAAGTAACGGGGAATCACTACAGTTACCGAATCGAGCAGGCTGCCCAAGAACCACACGCAAGGCTCACCGGTTGTGCGGTCAGTGACATACACGCGGTAATTGATCTGCCCGAAGCGAAACTGTGGGGAAGGGTAGGCGGCCAGCCGGAAGTCAAGTTCCTGAAACGGGACAACCGAAATCAGTGCGCGTTCTTCACCTTGTACTGGGACGGTGAGCAACTCAAAGCGCTCATGCACTAGCGGGCGCAAACGCTCTGGCGGCACGGCATAAGTGATGATGGCAAAGTGCAGCAGGGTGCTGACCACGTCAATGCCGCGCGGCTGCGGCTTGGGCCGCGCTACCTCTGCGAGGCGCAGGGCTTGCATTTCACTCAAGCGCGGTGAGCTGGCCATCGCTGCCCAGTTGCTGCACACGCAGCTCGGCTTGTTCCAGCAGCGTGCTGCAATGCTGGCTGAGCGCCTGGCCGCGTTCATACAATGCCAGCGCCGCGTCCAGATCGCCCACTTCGGCTTCCAGTTGTTGCACGATAGTTTCGAGTTCTTCTAAAGCCTGGTCATAGCTCAGGCTGCTGATCTCTTTGGGCTTGGCCATTAGTCTTCCTTCGTTTCCTTGACTTCAACATGGATGCGGCCGCGCTGTACGCGCACATCCAGCGCTGCACCGGGCTGCACCTGGCTCGCTTGGCGCACCAGCCTGCCCTCCGCCGTGCGCACCACGGCGTAGCCGCGCTCCAGCACCGCCAGCGGGCTCAACGCCTGCAGCCGCGCCGTGTGGCCTTGCAGCGTGGCGCGCAGCCAGCGCGTGCGTTGCGCCAGGGCGCGGCCGCTGCGCAAGCTGAGCTCATCCAGTTGCTGGCGGGCTCTGTTGATCTTGGCGATGGGCGTTTGGCGTTGTAGCCGGCTGTGCAGGGCGGCCAACCGCGCTTGTAACTCTTGCAAATCTGGCGTGGCTAGCTCGGCAGCCGCGGTGGGGGTGGGGGCACGCAGATCCGCGGCAAAATCGGCAATGGTGACATCAGTCTCATGCCCCACACCGCTCACCACAACGGCACGCGTGCGCACGATGGCGCGTGCCACGATCTCACTGTTGAACGCGTCCAGGTCTTCCAGCGAACCGCCGCCGCGCACCAGCAGGATCAACTCGGGTTGGGCAAACTGGTCCAGCAGGCCCAGCGCCTCGGCCACCAGGGCGGCTGCCGAGGGGCCTTGCACCTGCGTGGGCGCCAACACCACCTCGGCCAGCGGGTAGCGGCGCTCCAGCGTGTGCAGCACGTCTTGCAGCGCCGCCCCGGTGGCCGAAGTGACGATGCCGATGCGCTGCGGCCAGGCGGGCAGGCTGCGGTTGCGTTCAAACAGGCCTTCCGCCTTCAGCCGGTTCTTGAGCTCAATGAATTTCTGGTACAGCGAGCCTTCGCCGGCCGAACGAATCTCATCTACATACAGCTGGTAGCGCCCCTGCGCTTCGTAGATGCTCAGGCCACCGTGCACTTCGATCTGGTCGCCGTTTTTAGGGATCTGTGCTTGCAGCTCGGCGGTGCTGCGCCACATCACGCAGGGCAGGGCGGCATCGCGGTCTTTCAAGGTGAAATACCAATGGCCAGATTGCGGGCGCGAGAAGTTGGACACTTCGCCCTGCACCCACAGGTTCTGGAACACATCCACAGACTCAATCGCCCGGCGCAAACCGCGGGTGAGCTCAGTCACCGTGATGGCTTTGGGTTCAGGGGTGAACAGGTCCATCTGTTGCATGCGAGCAGGATACTTGCCGCACGCGGGCGCGTCAAGTTTTTACGGCTGTCTGTCAAGGCTGCAGCCTCTGCCAGGGTAGATCATCTTGTCATTCCGAACGAGCGGCGCAGCCGCGAGGAGGAATCCGATATGGCAATGCAATAGAGTCGATGGCTTTTACCCTAAAGGATTCTTAGCCTTCGGCTATTGCGCTCGGAATGACACCCCGTCCTCAAAGTACAATTCACTCATGCAGCGCCTCTTCTCCCCGTGGCGTAAACCCTATATCCAAAGGGATAAAACCATGAATGATGGCTGTGTCTTCTGCCAGGTCCTGACCCAAGCGGATAGCGCCGAGACCCTGGTCTTGCACCGCGGCGCCGATGCCTTCGTGATGCTCAACCGCTACCCCTACACTAGCGGCCACCTGATGGTCTTGCCGCTGGCGCATGTCGCCCGCTTGGATGCGCTGACCCCAGCAGTGCGCGCCGAGATGATGGAGTTGCAGACGCAGGCCGTGGCGCTGCTCGAGGCGGTCTATGCTCCGCAGGGCTTCAACCTGGGTGCCAACCTTGGCTCCGCCGCCGGCGCCGGCATTGCTGAGCACTTGCATCTGCACATCGTGCCGCGCTGGGCCGGCGATACCAACTTCACCGCCACCGTGGGCCAGACCCGCGTACTGCCCGAAACGCTCGAAGAAACCTGGCAGCGCCTGCGCGCCGCCTGGAAGTAAGCCCCAAGGCCTGAGGTACACTTTTCACTCTGGCAGTTCCGCCAACCCCACACAGGATGGTTATGACCCAAGATAAGCACAATCAGCCCGTTATTCTCAGCGCGGTGCGCACGCCCATTGGCAAGTTCCTCAGCGCCTACAGCACCCTCAGCGCGCCGCAGCTCGGCGCCATCGCCGTGAAGGCGGCGCTGGAGCGCGCCGGGTTGGATGGCAGCACCAAGATCGATGAAGTCATCATGGGCAACGTGGTCTCGGCTGGCTTGGGTCAGGCACCCGCCCGCCAGGCCAGCATCTTTGCCGGCATCAGCCCCGAAGTCGGCGCCACCACCGTCAACAAGGTGTGCGGCTCCGGCCTCAAAGCTGTGATGATCGCCAGCCAGGCCATCAAGGCGGGTGACGGTGATTTGTTCGTCGCCGGTGGCATGGAGAGCATGAGCAAGGCGCCCTTCCTTGTGGACGGGCGCGGCGGCACGCTGCGCTATGGCAGCACTCAACTCACCGATGCGCTGCAGTTCGATGGCTTGTGGGACCCCTTCGAAGATTGGATTATGGGCGACGCGGCCGAGTTCATCGCCGATGAATATGAAGTTACCCGTGAGGCGATGGATGAATACGCCCTCGGCAGCCACCAGAAAGCCGTGGCCGCCATTGAAAGCGGCAAGTTCAAGAACGAAATTGTTCCCGTTGAGATCAAGACCAAAAAAGGCGTCACCGTTGTAGACACGGACGAGTCGCCGCGCCGTGACACCTCGCTGGAGGTGCTGCACAAGCTGCCGCCCGCCTTCCAGGAGGGCGGTAAGGTGACCGCCGGCAACGCCCCCGGCCTCAACGACGGCGCCGCCGCCACCGTGATTGCTAGCCGTGCCCGCGCCGAGGAACTGGGCGTCAAGCCGCTGGCGCGCGTGGTGGGCTACGCCCAGGCCGCCGTAGACCCCAAGAGCATCTTCATCGCTCCGGCGCACGCCATTCCGCGGCTGCTGGAGAAGATTGGCTGGACCCTGGCTGATGTTGACCTCATCGAGCTCAACGAAGCTTACGCTGCCCAAGTATTGGCCGATGGCTACGCCCTGGCCGATAAAGGCTGGGACTGGAGCAAGGTCAATGTGAATGGCGGCGCGATTGCGCTTGGCCACCCGCTGGGCGCCAGCGGCGCTCGCCTCCTGGCTACGCTCATTTACGCCCTGAAGGACCGCGGCCTGAAGCGCGGCATCGCTTCGCTGTGCCTCGGCGGTGGCGAGGCTGTGGCAATGGCGATTGAGTTGGAGGACTAAGATGGAGAAAGCCGAGCGTCAAGCCCTAATTGAGAAATACGCCAGCGCTTTCGACGAGTTCGAAGCCGCACTGAACGCTATCCCCAAAGAAGCCTGGCTGTTCAAGCCCGCGCCCGATGCGTGGAGCGTGCACGAGAACATCATCCATCTGTTGGATAGCGAGACCAACAGCTTCCTGCGTGCCCGCCGCCTGGTGGCCGAACCCGGCCTGCCGCTGATGGCCTACGACCAGGATCTGTGGGCCGTCAAGCTGGATTACCACTCCGAGAATATTGAAGATGCGCTGGCGCTGACTCGCCTGGTGCGTAAGGTCACCTATGACTTCATCAAGAACCTGCCCGATGAGGTCTGGAACAATACCGTAGTCCACCCCGAATACGACGAGCCGTATACCTTTGAAAAGTGGCTGCGCATCTATTCCAACCACCCGCGCGCCCATGCTCAGCAAATCACTGAGAACTACCGCGTCTGGCAAGAGCAACAGACTAATTGACTAATCGACCAGGCGACTGGTTGATTAGTCGATTGGTCTGTAGATACTGAGGAGTCTTAATGGCAATCAAGAAGATTTTCGTCATCGGCGCGGGTACTATGGGCAATGGCATTGCCCAAACTGCCGCAGTCTCCGGCTACCAGGTCACCATGATGGATGTGGCCGAGGAGTACGTGCAGCGCGGCATGAGCACCATCGCTAAATCGGTTGAGAAGCTGGCGGAGAAGGGCCGCATCACCGCCGAGCAGAAGCAGGCCGCGCTGGACATTGTGCCTGTGACGGATATCAAGGGCGTCGCCGAGACAGACTTGGTCATCGAGGCCGCCACCGAGAATCCTGAAATCAAATTCAAGCTCTTTCAAGATTTGGATGCCATCGCCCGGCCCGAAACGGTGTTGGCTTCCAATACATCGTCTATTAGCCTCACCAAGCTGGCTGCCGCTACCAAGCGGCCAGACAAAGTGGTGGGTATGCATTTTTTCAACCCTGTGCCGCTCATGTCGCTCATCGAAATCGTGCGCGGCTTGGGCACCAGCGATGCCAGCGTGGAGCTGGCGCTCGAAGTCGGGGCGCAGATGGGCAAGACCCCCGTCGTAGTCAATGACTCGCCCGGCTTCGTCTCCAACCGCGTGCTGTGCCCCATGATCAACGAAGCCATCTTCGCCCTCGAGGAAGGCGTCTCGGATGCCGAGGGCATTGATACGGTCATGAAGCTGGGCATGGCGCACCCCATGGGCCCGCTGACCCTGGCTGACCTTATCGGTCTGGATGTCGTCCTCTACGTGATGGAAGTGCTGCAGCGCGATCTGGGTGACAGCAAGTACCGCCCAGCCCCGCTGCTGCGCCGCATGGTGGACGCGGGTTACCTCGGCCGCAAGAGCGGCAAAGGCTTCTACGAGTACAAGTAACACTCACACCCAGGTTATTCGCAGAACAATCTTGGCAAAATATTCAGCCCTCTCCCTCATGGGAGAGGGCGCGTTGCGTGGGCGAAGCCCACGCAAGCGGGTGAGGGTCTCTCCCCTGATAAAATTCCTCTATGACCCAATACGAAGTAGTCATCGGTCTCGAGACCCACATCCAGCTCAACACCGAGAGCAAGATTTTTTGCTCCTGCAGTGCCGACTCGTGGGGCGCTGACCCCAACACCAACATCTGCCCGGTGTGCAGCGGCCTGCCCGGCGTGCTGCCTGTGCTAAACGAAGGCGCCGTGCGCAAGGCCGCCACGCTGGCGGCCGCCATGGGTGCCGAGCTGCAGCCCATCTCGCACTTTGACCGCAAGAACTACTTCTACCCAGACCTGCCCAAGGGCTATCAGATCTCGCAATACGATATGCCGCTGGCCAATGGCGGGTATATGGACTTGCCGACTGCCGAAGGCACGCGCCGCATCGGCATCCATAAGCTGCACCTTGAGGAAGACGCTGGCAAGACCGTGAACCGCGCCGATGGCGCCCGCCTCATCGATTTCAATCGCTGCGGCGTGCCACTGGTCGAGATGGTCACCGGGCCAGACCTGCGCTCGGCTGAAGAGGCCGCCCAATACCTCATCCGCCTGCGCCAACTGCTGCGCTGGCTGGGCATTTCCGAGGCAGACATGGAGAAGGGCCATCTGCGTGCAGATGCCAACGTCTCCATCCGCCCGGTGGGCAGCGATGTACTCAACACCAAGACGGAAATCAAGAATGTCAACTCCATCGACTCGCTGCGCTCGGCCATCGAAGTTGAGATTGAACGCCAAATCCGCGAGGTGGAAGCGGGCGGTAGCATCCAACCGTGGACGCTGGGTTGGGATGAAAACAGTGGCACGCTGAGCAAGATGCGCTCCAAGGAAACCGAGGCGGATTACCGCTACTTCCGCGAGCCCGACCTATTGCCGCTGGTGCTGGATGACGCCAAGCGCGCCGAGATCATTGGCGCCCTGCCGGAGCTGCCCCTGGCGCGCCGCCAGCGCTTCATCGCTGAGCTCGGCCTGCCCGAATACGATGCCGATATCCTCAGCGGCGAGCGTGCCCTCTCCGATTACTTCGAGGCCGCCGCCGCGGCCTACGGCGGTGACATCAAACGTGTCTCCAACTGGCTGATGAATGATGTGCTCGCCATGCTCAACGAGAGTGGCGAAACCGCTGCCCAGCTTAAGTTGACGCCGCACTACTTTGCCGAGGTGCTCAAGCTGATGGACTCGGGCGCGGTGAATACCCCCACTGGCAAGAGTCTGCTGCTCAAGGTACAGGCCAGCGGCCATGCGCCGGCGGACATCGTCCAGGCCGAAGGCCTGGCCCAGGTCAGCGATGAAGGCGAGCTGCGCAAGATTGCCGAAGACATCATTGCCGCCAACCCGGACAACGTGGCCGCTTTCCGAGGCGGCAAAGACGCGCTCATGGGTTGGTTTGTAGGTCAGCTGATGCAGCGCACCAAGGGCAAGGCGGACCCCAAGGCGGCCGCCCGCATCCTTAGCGAACTGCTGCGCGCATGACCCACAGTGCTGTGCAGGGCGAGTTTCGTATTCAGCCTGCCGAGCACACACATTCGGCTGCCATCCAAGCCCTTGTCCGTTCGTCGGGCATAAATCCCACCGGACTCGCTTGGGAACGTTTTTTGGTCGCTCTGGATGCGGCGGGCGAACTCATCGGCTGCGTACAAATCAAGCCGCACCGCGATGGCAGCCGCGAGCTGGCTTCCCTGGCGGTCGCACCCCAGTGGCAATCACGGGGCGTGGCGCGAGCGCTGGTAGAAGCCATCCTCGCCCAGCATCCCGGCACACTGTACCTGATGTGTCAGGCGCGCCTGGGTGTCTTCTATGAGAAGTTTGGATTCAGTCGTATCCGCGCAGACGAAATGAGCACCTACTTTCGCCGCATCAGCAAGCTGGCTGGGGTAGTCTTGGCTATGCGCGCAGCAGAAGAACAGTTGCTGATTATGCGCCGGGATGCACAATGAGCAGGCCACTGGTGCTTTACGATGGCTACTGTGCGCTGTGCAACCGCAGCGTTGCCTTCTTGCAGGCCTGTCAACGGCCGGATGCACTGGAGTACGCCTCGCTGCAGTCGCCGCGCGGCCAGCGTGTGCTGGCCGCCGCAGGCCTGCCACTGCAGGATTACGACAGTGTTGTCGTGCAGGACGGTGAGCGCGTCTACCTGCGCTCGGCGGCGGCGCTGCATTTGCTGCGCTACCTGCGCTCCCCCTGGCCGCTGCTCGGCGTGTTGCGTATCGTGCCCACCTTCTTGCGCGATCCCATCTACAACTTTGTGGCCCATAATCGGCATAAAATTGGCAGATCGATTAATTGATTAATCAATTAATCGATTGAACCTACTATGCGCCTCCCCAAACTCTTTTCGCCCCTCGGCCTATTCCTGCTCGCCTTTGTCCTGCGCCTGATTCCGGTCATTGCCGCCATCAACCTGCCGATCGGCCTGGACGACATGTTCCAGTACGACATGCTCGGCCGCAGCCTGGCCGCCGGCGAAGGCTACCGCTGGTACGCTCAGCCTGATCTTGACCTCATTCGCAGCTACATAGATATCGATTTCATTGCGCCGCAGTACGACCCGCGCGGCCTGGAGACTTCGTTCCGTGCCCCGGCCTATCCCTTCCTGCTGGCCGGCGTATACACAATTAGCGGGCTGGAAAGCCGCCTGCTGGCCGCCCGCCTGGCCAACGCCGCCCTGGGCGCGCTGCTGGCGCCCATGGCGTATGCCCTGGCACGCCGTCTGTTCCCCGAGCACGAGCGCGCCGCTCGCTTTGCCGGCATCGCACTCGCCGTGTACCCCATGCTGCTTATTTACCCGCTCGCGCTCGCCACCGAGAATCTTTTCTTCCCGCTGGTTCTCGGCGGCCTGCTGGCCTTGCTGCGTGCCGCCGAGAAGGGCAGGGCGCGTGATTGGCTGCTGGCTGGCGTCATTCTCGGCGCCGCCACGCTGACCCGTTCCGTCATCTTTGCTTTTGCCGGCCTGGCCGGGCTCTGGATCTGGTTTGGCCTGCGCAATTTCCGCGCCGCGGCGCTGTATGGCCTGGCGGTGTTTGCGCTGGTGCTGCCGTGGACCATTCGCAACACCCTGCTGGAAGGTCAGTTCACTTTCGTCGAGAACTCCATGGGCTACAACCTACACATGGGCTATCACCCTGAGGGTACCGGCACCTTCCAATACGGCATCTCGGTAGAACTGCTGCCCTATTTGGATGATGGCGAGCGCAACACACTCGGCACGCAAATGGCGATGCAATACATTGAAGATGACCCTGGCCGTGTGCCCTATCTCATGGTGCGCAAGCTTGGCTACTTCTTTGGCCTGGAGCGGCGTGCCATCAGCTACTTCTACACCAACAACTTCTTTGGCAACATCCCCTCGCTTCCTTTGGTGGGCGTGTTCCTGGCTTTCACCCTGCCGTTTCCCATCATCACCACGCTGGCCGCCGCGGCGCTGCCTTTTGTGCGCTGGACGCGGCAGCGCATATTGGCCTTGCTTCTATTAACTGGCTACATCTTGCCGCATGTGCTGCTCATGGCGGAGGACCGCTTCCACCTCGCCATCCTGCCAGTATTGGCTGTCTACGCCGGCTATGCCTGGTCGCAGCGCGCTGAGCTGTGGGCTGGCGCGCGCCGCAGTCTGCCGCGGATGCTCGCCGCCGCGCTGCTCGTCGGCCTGTTGTGGTTGAATTGGGGTTTGGAGCTGCACCGCGACGCAGACAAGCTGCAACAACTATTTGGGCCAGAAGGCAACCGCGCGGGGTTCTCATACTGACATGAAAAAACTCTTCGATTTCAACGTAAAGTTTGATCGTGAGGTGGTGGCACTCACCATCGTCAGCACGTTGCTGCTGATGATCGATTACTACCAGCGGCTGACGCCCGTCAAAGTGATTGACCGGGTGGCGCTCTATCTCATCATTCCGCTGGGCATTATTGTGTTCGCCTTCCGCCGCCCAGTGGGGGAGTACGGCTTCCAGTGGGGCGATTGGAAGGCGGGCCTGGCGCTCACCGGCCTGGTGGTGCTCATCGGCGCCCCGATCCTCTGGTATGTCGGCCGCAACGATCCGGCGATGGTGGCCTATTACGCCCACCAAAGTGGCCCGGCTGCCGCGCTGTATACCTTCCTGGATCTCATCGGCTGGGAGTTCTTTTTTCGCGGCTTCCTCCTCTTCGGCTATGCGCGTTATTTTGGCGCCAATGCCCTGTGGCTGGCGGCGGTGCCCTTCGCCCTGGCGCATATCAGCAAGCCGGCGCTGGAGACCTATTCGACCCTTTTTGGTGGGGTATTATTTGGGCTGGTTGCCTGGCGCACGCGCTCCTTCGTCTACCCCTTTCTGATCCACTGGTTTGTCTCTACCTTTACCATTGTTGCGGCCGCCAGCCTGCGCTAGCGGATTCGGGCGTTGACAGTTCCCCCGTTGTCCTCGTATAATATCCGCCGCTCTACTGGTAGGGCCACCCGTGCGCGGTTTTGCACGGTTTCTGCCCCGGCAGACTTACTTGCTGGGGCTTAGTTTTGAAAATTTACCTTGGAGAAGTTGTTCATGCGTTACGCAATTATTGAGAGCGGCGGCAAGCAGTACAAGGCTGTCGAAGGTGAAACGATTGAGGTCGATCTGGTAACCGAGGAAACCGGTAAGCAGATCGAAATTGGCCAGGTGCTGCTGATCTCAGACGGTGACAACATTCTGGTGGGCACGCCCACCGTGGCCGGCGCCAAGGTGACCGCCACCGTGGTGGATGACACCCAAGGTCCCAAGATCGTGGTCTTCAAGTACAAGCCCAAGATCCGCTACCGCGTGCGCACTGGCCACCGCCAGAAGCTCACCCGCCTGATGATCGATAGCATCCTGATCGCTGGCGAGACGCGCAGCAAGCCCGCCAAGGAAGAGGCCCCCAAGGCCGAAACCAAGCGCACCCGCAAGCCGGCGGCTAAGAGCACGGCGGCCAAGAGCGCGGCCCCCAAGAAAACTGCGGCTAAAAAGACCGCCAAGAAGAAATAACCTTCGGAGTAGAGACCAATGGCACATAAAAAAGGCGGCGGTTCCAGCCGCAACGGTCGTGACAGTCATGCGCAGCGCTTAGGCGTGAAGAAGTTTGGTGGCGAGCAAGTCAGCGCTGGCAACATCCTCGTGCGCCAGCGCGGCACCAAGATCCACCCGGGCCAGAATGTCGGCTTGGGCAAGGATCACACCATTTTCGCCACCATTGACGGCCAGGTGGTTTTCGAAACCATCTCCGCCACGGGCCGCAAGCGCGTCAGCGTGATGCCCGCCAACGGGGAAGCCAAGTAAGGCCAATAGCAATTGAAGCGCTTGCCGTTAGAGCGTTGAAAGGAAACACATGAAGGCTGAGATCCACCCCACATACTACCCAGAGGCCAAGGTCGTTTGCGCCTGCGGCAATAGCTGGAACACCGGCTCCACCAAGGCCGAGATTCGTGTCGATATCTGCTCCAACTGCCATCCGTTCTACACCGGTGAGCAGCGCATCGTCGATACCGAAGGTCAGGTCGATCGCTTCTACAAGCGTTTGGAAGTGCGCACGGAGTACAAGAAGACCCGTGATGCCGCCCAGGCCGCCAAGACGTCGCCTGAGCGCCCGTTGGCGGACTTCGAGCTCACCAAGAAGACCCTCGAGGCCTACAAGGCCGCTGGCATCGTCAACGCCGGCCAATTCATCGAGAAGCTGGCCGGTGGCGATGAAGCCCTGCTGGCCCTCGACGGCGTAGGCCGCAAGGGCCTGGCCGACACCAAGAAGGCGCTGAAGCGTGCTGGCTTCAGCCTGCCCGAAGGCAGCGAAGCCGAGGCTGAAGCCGAAGCGGAAGCCGCCGAGTAATCACCGCAAGCTTAAAAAGCGCTCCCCAACCGGGAGCGCTTTTTGATTCGCCAGCCGGCCGCGCGGCTTTCTAGTACACTACCCCTATTCGCGCTTGAGGTGAGCATGGAAAACAAAACTGGCCTGTTGGAAGTCATTACTGGCTCAATGTTCTGCGGCAAATCGGATGAGCTGATTCGCCGTCTGCGCCGTGCCAGTATCGCCCAGCAGCACATCCAGGTCTTCAAGCCCGCCATCGATGATCGCTATGCCGAAGCCAAAGTGGTTTCGCACGCCGGCAATGAATTTGACGCCGTGCCGATCCACACCGCGGCCGATATTCGCGCCCAGCTTAAAGCGGAGACCACCGTGGTGGGCATCGACGAAGCCCAGTTCCTCGATGAGGAGATCATCGCCATCACCAAGTACATGGCCGATAACGGTGTGCGCGTCATCGTCGCCGGGTTGGATACCGATTTCCGCGGCGAACCCTTCGGCAGCATGCCCGCCCTCACCGCCCTGGCTGAGCGCGTCGATAAGCTGCACGCCATCTGTATGGTGTGCGGTGGCGATGCCAGCCGCACCCAGCGCCTGGTCAACGGCCAGCCCGCCAATTACAATGACCCCATCGTGATCGTCGGCGCCTCTCAGCTCTACGAGGCGCGTTGCCGTGCTCACCACCAGGTGCCCAACTAGCCATGCCACAACTCCCGCCGCCGTATCAGGAACTCCTCGCCGAAACCTTGATTGCCGAGGCGCCGCTCCAGGCGCGCATTGCCGAGCTGGGCGCAGAGATCAGCCGCGATTATGCCGGCCAGGATCTGGTGCTGATCTGCATTCTGCGCGGCGGGGTGATGTTCCTCACCGATCTGGTGCGCCACATCAGCGCTCCGCACATGATGGATTTCATGGCGGTCTCCTCCTATGGGGCCGGGGCCCGCAAGAGCAGTGGCCAGGTGCGCATCACCATGGATCTGAGCATGGACATCGCCGGGCGCAATGTGCTGCTGGTCGAAGACATTGTGGATAGTGGCAATACCATCGCCTCGGTGCTCAGCCTGCTGCAGGCCCGCAAGCCCGCCAGCCTCAAAGTGTGCAGCCTGCTGGATAAGCCGGCCATGCGCCAGGCCGAAGTGCCCATCGACTACACCGGCTTCAGCATCCCCAACAAATTTGTCTTCGGCTACGGCCTCGATCTGGATGAGTACTATCGCAACCTGCCCTTCATTGGCGTTGTCGATACACAAAAGTACAATCCCCCCAAGTAAACTCGCGGCCCCGTTGCCGCCCCTGCCATGAGCACGCCGCCCACTCCCCAACTGCCGCCGCTGGTGCAGCAGGTCTGCCATGCCTTGCCCGCCGGCCACGCGCTGTACCTGGTGGGCGGCGCCGTGCGTGACCTGCTGCTTAACCGCGGCGTGCACGACCTTGATTTTGTGGTGCCCGGCCCGGCCATCCCCTTGGCGCGCAAACTGGCCAATGCCCTCGGCGGCCACTTCTACCCGCTGGATGCGGCCCGCGATGCCGGCCGCGTGCTGCTGCCGGATCAACACGCCGCACTCGATTTCATCACCCTGCAGGGCGGCAGCCTCGCCGAAGACTTGGCTCAGCGCGATTTCACCATCAACGCCATGGCGCTCAGCCTGCCCGATGCCACTCTGCATGACCCGCTGGGCGGCGCGGCAGACTTGCGCGCCAAATCCTTGCGCATGGCAGGCCTGCAGGCCTTCCACACTGACCCAATCCGCATCCTGCGTGCCGTACGCATGGCGGCCAGCTTCGGCCTACAGATCGAGCCGCAGACACGCCAGGCGCTGCGCGCCGCCGTGCCGCAGCTGGGCCAGGTATCCGCCGAGCGCCAGCGCGATGAGCTCTTGCGCCTGTTGCAGGCGCCTAAACCCGCCACTTCGCTGCGCGCCCTCGATCTGTTCGGTGCGCTGTCGATACTCCTGCCCGAGTTGGGGCCCCTCAAGGGCCTGGGCCAATCCGCGCCGCACATTTACGATGTCTGGGAGCACAGCCTGCAAGTGGTCGATAAGCTCGGCCTGGTGTTCAGCGCGCTGGACGATGCCTATCCCGCCGAGGGGGTGGGGGAGCTGGTCAGCGGGCTGACTGTGCTGCGCCTGGGGCGCTTCCGCAACGCGATCAGCCAGCACCTGGCCGCCGAGGCCGTGCCCGGCCGCCCGCGGCGGGCGCTGCTGCTGCTGGGCGCCCTGCTGCACGATGCCGGCAAGGCGCTCACTCGTAGCGTGGAGCCGGGTGGGCGCATCCGCTTCTTTGAGCACGAAGTGCGCGGCGCCGAGCTGGCCGTGGCCCGCGCCCAGGCACTGCATTTCAGCAATGGCGAAGTAGAGTATCTGCACACGCTGATTAGCCAGCACATGCGCCCCTTTCTGCTCACCCAGGTGGGCACGCCGCCCAGCCGCCGCGCCATCTATCGCTTCTTCGAGGCCAGTGGGCCCGTCGGGGTGGATGTGTGTCTGCTGGCCCTGGCCGATCTGCTCGGCAAGCGCGGCCCGCACGTGGACGAGCCTGAGCTCACCGCCACGCTGGATACCCTGCGCGCCCTGTTGGCGGGCTACTACGAACAGGCCGAAGAAGTGGTCTCACCGCCCGCGCTGCTCAACGGTAACGACCTGATGACTGAGCTGGGGCTCAAGCCCGGCCGCAAGGTCGGCGAGATCCTCAAGGCGCTGCGCGAGGCCCAGGCCATGGGCAAGGTGCCAGATAGGGATGCCGCGCTGGCTTTTGCTCGCCAGCAGGTTCGCTCCGGCCAGAATTAACATCATTCCGAGAAGCAGTGTGCTGCTATGCATGCCCGCCCGGCGCGCAGCATGCTTCGCGCGTAGACTCGCCTAGCACGCATATTTGTCATCCCGAACGAGGCCGTTAGGCCGAGGAGGGATCTGTCAGAGGCTGTTTTTGAGTGTTAGATACTTTGGCAGAGCGGATGTGTGTGGCAGCATGCTTCGCGCGTAGGCTCGCCGGGTACGCATATTGTCATCCCGAACGAGGCCGCTAGGCCGAGGAGGGATCCGTTAAGGGCTGTTTTGATTGCTAGATACTTTGGCAGAGCAGATGGTGCGGGTAGTGCTTTTCCACAGATGAGCTGCAGGATAAGCAGTGAAGTACGGATTCCTCACCACTCGCTGCGCTCGGGTTCGGAATGACAGGTTTTTAGTTTGCAATTGTGATTTGAAGTAGCGAACAAAGCGCTAAAATTTACCCAGCATGCAAATCAGCAATCACCCCACCATCAGCACCACGGCGGACCTGCGCCCGACCCATGTCCAGATCGATCTGGCGCGGCTGGGCAGCAACCTGCGCGCCATCCAGGCGCATGTGGGCGCCGCCCAGGTCATGCCGATCCTCAAAGCCAATGCCTACGGGCACGGCCTGGTGCGCGTAGGGCAGTATATGCAGAGCCTGGGGGTGGCGCGCATTGGCGTTGCCTATCTCGAGGAGGGTATCCTGCTGCGCGAGGCCGGCGTCACCACGCCGATCCTGGTGTTGGGCGGCATCCTCGGCAGCCAGGCGCCGCTGTTCCTGCAGCACAACCTGACCCTGACGGTATCCTCGATCCAAAAGCTGGAGCAGGTCGAGGCAGCCGCCGCCGCCGCGGGCGTCACCGCGCGCGTGCACCTCAAGATCGATACTGGCATGGAGCGCATCGGCGTGCACTACTACAACGCCGAGGGCCTGCTGGAGGCCACGTTGGCTTGCAAGCATGTTGCCGTCGAGGGCATCTTCTCGCACTTTGCTAATGCTGATGCCGCCGAATTAAGCTCGGCGCGTTTGCAAGTAGAACGCTTTCAGGAAGTGCTGCGCTTCTACGAGCGTCACAGCCTGCCCACGCCCGTGCGCCATATGGCCAACTCCGGTGCGGTGCTGCAGTTGCCCGAAAGCTGGCTTGATATGGTGCGCCCCGGCATCCTGCTCTACGGCGTCTATCCCTCTGCCCAGGCGCAGCGCAGCGTGGCGGTGCAGCCGGCGCTCACCTGGGCCTCGCGCATCGTCTATTTCAAAGTGGTGCGCCCCGGGCACCCGGTCAGCTATGGCTCCACCTGGCAGAGCGATCACCCGGTGCGCGTGGTGACCGTGCCGGTGGGCTATGGCGATGGCTACTTCCGCGCCATGTCAGGCAAGGCCCAGGTGCTGATCAAAGGCCAGCGCTATCCGGTGGTGGGCACCATCTGCATGGATCAGTTCATGGTCAATATCGAGCACGACTCAGCCTTCAACGAAGATGAGATCATCCTGGTGGGCCAGAGCGGCGAGCAACACATCACCGTGGAAGAGTTGGCCAGTTGGGCGGGCACGATCCCCTACGAGATCCTCACCAATATCAATACGCGCGTGCCGCGCGTCTACCTGCAAGATCAAACGCCCTGAAACCTGCGTACGGCGCGCAGCGGGTAGAATTAGCGCTTATCCACGCGTCTGAGGGCCCATGACATCCAAAACTCCTGAAACAAGCCTCAACCTGCGCAGCTATATCAGCCTGGGGCTGATTGCTGGCACAGTGATCCTGCTCGACCAGCTGACCAAATCCTGGGTGCGCACCCACCTGGCCCTCGGCCAGACCTGGATGCCGTGGGAGCCGCTGGCGCCCTATGCGCGCATTGTGCACTGGCAAAACAGCGGGGCCGCCTTTGGCATGTTCCAAAATGCCGGTGGCCTGTTTGCGATCTTGGCGGTGCTGGTAGCAGCCATGATCATTTACTACTTCCCGCGCCTCGGCCCGCAGGATTGGGCCGTGCGCCTGGCGATGAGCCTGCAACTGGGCGGCGCCCTGGGCAACCTGATCGATCGCTTGCAACATGGCTACGTCACCGATTTCATTTCGGTCAGCACCTTCCCGATCTGGAACATTGCCGATGCCAGCATTACCTGTGGCGTGATTGTGCTGATCCTGGATGTGGTTTGGTTCAACCGTGGTCGCCAGGATACGGCGTCCACTCCCGTGCAGGGCGATGACCGAGCCAGCCGCTGAGCACATCCATCACCTGGATGTGCCCGATGGCCCGCAGCGCCTGGATAAATTCCTGGTAGCGGCGCTGCCGCAGTACTCACGGGCGCGCGTGCAGGCGCTGATCAAAGCTGGCCACGTCTTGGTGAACAACAAGCTGGCCAGCAAGGCCGGCCAAAGCCTGGAGGGTGGCGAGCGCCTCGAGGTGCAGGTGCCGCCCGCCGCTCCCAGCGAGCTGCAGCCCGAAGCCATTCCGCTGGATGTTGTTTTTGAGAATGACGATGTGCTCATCGTCAATAAGCCTGCGGGCATGGTTGTGCATCCGGCGGCCGGGCACCGCAGCCACACGCTGATCAATGCCGCCCTGGCGCATGCCCCTGAGATCGAAGGCGTGGGCGGCGAGCTGCGCCCCGGCCTGGTGCACCGCCTGGATAAAGACACCTCGGGCCTGATCGCCCTGGCCAAGAACGACGCCGCCCAGCAGGCCTTGCAGGCCCAGTTCCAGCAGCGTTCGGCGCAGAAAAGCTACCTGGCCCTGGTGGACGGCCAGCCCGCCACGCCGCAAGGGCGTATCGAAGCGCCGATCGGGCGCGATCCGCGCGAACGTAAACGCATGGCGGTGATGCGCCCCGGCCGCGGCCGCGAAGCGGTGAGCGAATACCGCACGCTGGAGAGCTTCCCCGAGCACACCCTGCTCGAAGTGGATATTCACAGCGGGCGCACCCACCAGATCCGCGTGCACCTGGCCTTCATCCACTGCCCGGTGGTGGCCGATACCGTGTATGGCCGCCGCAAACCCAGCCTGCCGCTCAAGCGCCAGTTCCTGCATGCGGCGCGCCTCGGCCTGGTGCTGCCCGGCGAAACGCAACCACGTACCTTCAGCGCGCCCTTGCCGGCCGATCTAGAGCACGCCTTGAATAACTTGCGCGCCAGAGGGTAGAGGCGCAATGGTGTGGTGCTGCGCTGCGAAGTAGCGCAGCATTGTTGCCAACGCAGTTTGTCATTCCGAACGAGCGGCGCAGCCGCGAGAAGCCGCAGTGCATTCCTGCGGAAGAATCCGTACTGAAATGGTTTGTGCTCCGGGCCATGTGCGGCAACTCAAAACTAGTCCTTAACGGCTTCCTCGCGGCTTCGGAATGACAGAATTCCTTTAGTGCCAGGTTGCGCCTTTAAACACGCGCTGCGAGGGTCCTTCGCTGTGCTCAGGACGCACAAAGAAGCAATCAGCAATAAAGATGGCGTAGCTACCGGCTCGCCCGAGCATTAACGCTTTAGAATACGCCCATGCGAATCGACCTGCGCTCCGATACCGTCACCCAGCCCACCCAGGCCATGCGCGACGCCATGTACACCGCCGAGCTTGGTGATGACGTCTATGGGGAAGACCCCACCGTCAACCGCCTGCAGCAACTGGCCGCCGAGCGCACCGGCAAAGCCGCCGCCCTGTTCGTGCCCTCTGGCCACATGGGCAACCTGGCCGCCTTCCTGGCGCACTGCCAGCGCGGCGATGAGCTCATCCTCGGCGCTCTTTCGCACCCCTTCAACTCCGAGACCGGCAGCCTGGCGGCGGTGGGCGGCATCCAGCCGCACACCTTGCCCAACCAGCCGGATGGCACCCTGCGCCTTGAGGACATCGCCGCCGCCATCCGCGCTGACGATGTTCACCAACCGGTGACGCGCCTGATCTCGCTGGAGAACACGCACAACCGCTGCAATGGCGTGGCACTCACGGTGGAGTACACCCAGTCCGTAGCCGCCCTGGCACAGCGCCACGGGTTGAAGCTGCACCTGGATGGGGCGCGCATTTTTAATGCGGCAGTCGCGCTGGGCGTGCCGGTCAGTGCGCTGGCCGCCCCGGCCGATTCGATCACCTTCTGCCTCAGCAAAGGGCTGGCCGCGCCGGTGGGTTCGATCCTGTGCGGTGACGAAGCCTTCATCTACCGGGCACGCCGGGCGCGCAAGCAACTCGGCGGCGGCATGCGCCAGGCCGGCGTGCTGGCCGCCGCTGGCATTGTGGCGCTCACCGAGATGGTAGACCGCCTGGCCGAAGACCATGCTCGCGCCCTGCGCCTGGCCGAAGGCCTGGCCGAGTTCAAGCCGTTCAATGTGCCGCCCAGCCACACCAACATCGTGCGCTTTCAGTTGGCGCCCGGCGGCGGCGTAGACGGCGCCAGGCTCACCGAGGCGCTGGCCCGCGATGGGGTGCTGGTAGACTATGACCATTACGAAGGCTTCCGTCTGGTGACGCATTACGGCATTGAAGATGCCGATATCGAAGCCACCCTGGCTGCCTTCGCCCGTAACCTTTAGCCTGGATTAATCCAGCCGCACGGGCCGGGCAGTGGCTACTGTTATAATTGGGCTTATTGTCCATTTCGCCGTCTTTATCAACTAGAGAGCATGTGGAGCAGACCGTTCATGGGTGATTTCCTCACCATTACTGATATTCAAGCCGCAGCAGCAGAAATTCAAAAGAAAACCAGCCAAAAACCGCGTATCGGCATGATCCTGGGCTCCGGCCTTGGGGCGCTGGCCGAATCGATCGAAAATCCCGAATATGTGCCTTATGGCGAGATCCCCGGGTGGCCGGTCTCCGGCGTTAAAGGCCACGCCGGCCGCTTAGTGTTTGGCCACCTTGAAGGCCAGCCAGTGGTGGTGATGCAAGGCCGCACCCATTATTACGAAGGCTACGATATGCCGCGCCTTGGTCTGCCGGTGCGCGCCATGCAGGCCCTGGGCATTGAGATCATCGTGATCACTAATGCCGCCGGAGCAGTGCACCCTGAGTTTGAACCGGGGGATTTGATGCTGATCACCGATCATCTCAATTTCATCGGCATGGCCGGCCAAAACCCGTTGCGCGGCCCCAACCTGGATGAGCTAGGCCCGCGCTTTCCTGATATGAGCCAGGTCTACGATCGCCAGTTGCTGGCGCTGACGCGTGAGGTGGCCGCAGACCAGCAGCTGACTCTGCGTGAAGGCGTGTACTGCTGCCTGGCTGGCCCCAGCTTCGAAACCCCGGCCGATCTGCGCTTTTTGCGGGCCGTGGGTGTGGACGCGGTGGGTATGTCCACCGTGCCCGAAGCCACCATCGCCCGCCATAGTGGCACGCGCGTGCTGGGCATCTCGGGCATCAGCAACAAAGCCAATCTGGATGGCAACACCGAAACTACCCATGAGGAAGTGCTGGAAGCCGGCAAGGTGCTGGCGCCCAAGCTGACCCAGCTGGTGCGTGGGGTGCTACGCAAGCTCTAAGCGTGCTGTGCTTCAATGGCAGACGTATTGCGCTTTTTTGTTCAATATGAAGCGGTCCTGTATTTTTTGCTGGGCCTGGGTGGGATTCTGTACTTCTACCGCTTCTGGCTCGCCTGGCAGGAATTGCGCGAGGCCACCTATGGCCTGGAGCGCCAAGCCAGCCGTGAGCGGCTTAACCAGGCAGCGATCATGCTCTTTGGCTTGCTGGTCATTGCCGTTGGGGTCTTTGCGATGGTTACCTTTGTAGCCACTTCGCTGCCGGCCCAAGCCTTGCTGGCTACGCCCACGTTGTCGTTCTCGATGGATATGCAAACCGGCGCCACCACCGTAACCCCCGCGGGCGATGAAGTGCTCGCCACCGCCACCGCCTTGCCCACCGTAGCGGTGGACCCGGCGGCCTGCATTCCCGCCCAGATCGCCATTACAGAGCCGGAGCCTGGCAGCGTCTTGTCAGGCTCGGTCACCGTTAACGGTACGGTGGATGTGACTGATTTTGGCTTCTACAAGTTTGAAGTCGCCCGCGCCGAAGAAGAGCTCTGGCTCACCATCCAGGCCGGGCGCAGCATTGTACGCGAAGGGGCCCTGGTGGAAAATTGGGACACCTCGCGCCTGCCCAATGGGGAATATGTCTTACAACTCGTCGTGACCGATAGCAGCGGCCGAGAGCTGCCGCCCTGTCGCGTCCCGGTGCGCATCGAGGCGCCCAGCTCATGAACGAAGAGAAACTTGCCATCACCTTACGCCCCGGCAGCGAGGATGACCTGGCCGCCCTGGGGGCCTTGGATCACGGGTACTCCACCGAATACGTCTGGCAGATGGAGCTGGACACGGCGCAACCGCGTACCGGCGCCCATTTTCGCGAGATGCGCCTGCCGCGTCTGATGCAGGTGGCCTACCCGCGCGCCAAGGATGGTCTGGCCAGCCTGGCACAGCGCAGCCTGTGGCTAGTGGCCGAGGCCGCTGGCCAGCCGGTGGGCTACGCCGCCCTCTCCACCCAGTGGGCGCCGGGCACCGCCTGGCTCAGTGATGTGGTCGTGGCGGCCAGCCAGCGCCGCCGCAGTGTCGGCAGCCGCCTGGTGCTGGCGGCGCAAAACTGGGCACGTGAACACGGCCAGCAGCGTCTGGTGCTCGAAATGCAGGCCAAAAATTACCCGGCCATCAAACTGGCGCAAAAGCTGGCCTTTGACTTTGCCGGCTATAACGATCGCTATTACGACAATCAGGATATTGCTCTGTTCTTCGCCAAACGCTTGGCTTGATTAAAAGTTGAAACCTCATGGATGACTTGGTTCTGAGAAGTCTGGAAACCATCAACCGTATATTCGAAGCCGGCATCGCTATCACGGCGCTTTCGTTATTTTTGCGCGCCCTCACGTTTAACCTGCGCGATCGGATCTCGCGCGCCTTTGCCGTCATCCTCGCCTGTGTCATGGTCAGCTTCCTGGGCGAGGCGGTGGCCGGAGTGCTCAGCCAGCCGGCCAGCTTGGAGATCTGGCTGCGTCTGCAATGGGTGGGCACCTTGTTCCTGCCTGCCGCCTACCTGCACTTCTCCGATGCCCTGCTGGAGACCACCGGGCGCCCCTCGCGTGGCCGCCGCCGTTGGGCGGTGCGCTTTTCGTACTTTATCTCGGCCGCCTTTGTCTTCCTGCTGCCCACGACGCTGTTCCTCGGCCCGTTGGTTTCCGCTGGCCGCCCGGTGCCGCACCTGACCCTCACGCCACTGTCGTGGGGTTTCAGCGTCTACTATGTTGTCACCATGGGCATGGCGCTCTCGGTGATCTACCGCGCCTGGAAGCGCACCGTACTCAGCGCCAGCCGCCGCCGCATGACCTACCTGTTGGCCGGTTCTGTGGCCGTGGCCGTCGGCTCGTACCCCTTCCTGCTCTTGGTGGCGGAGCTGGCCGCGGCGGTGCCGATCCTGTTCTTCCTCAGCGCCTCGATCGCCAATATCTTCGTCTTCTGGGCGATGGTGGCGATGGCCTATGCCACCGCCTTCTTCGGTGTGCCCTGGCCTGACCGCGTGGTCAAGAGCCGCTTGTTCCGCTGGCTCTTGCGCGGCCCGGTGACCGTATTCATCGTACTGGCACTGATCCCTTGGGCCGATGACATCGGGCGCCTGCTGCGTATTCAAGATGGCGTGGTACTGCCCATCCTGGTGGGGCTTTCCATCCTGGCGGTATCACACCTGCTCACCCTGGCCGCCCCGGCACTGGAAAAATGGCTCATCTTCAGCGGCAGTGAGGAAGATGTGCAATTCTTGCAGGAGTTGCCCGAGCGTTTCCTGACCGATGCCGACATGCGCCAATTTCTCGAAGCCGTGTTGGCGGCCGTCTGCGATCGTTTCCAGAGCAAATCAGCCTTCGTGGTGGCTTTGCACGAGGGCCAGATGCAAAGCGTGGTGGAGGTCGGCTCGCGCAATTTGCGCGATAAAGACAAATCCAAAGACCTGCTGGCGGTGGTCAATAAACAGAACGAGGCGCGTAGCTTCACCTGGGGCAATTACCAACTGCTGCCATTACATGCCAGCCAGGGGGAGGCGTTGGTGGGTTTGTTGGGCGTGCAGCGTAACCGCAAGGGCGAGCTGCCCGAAGATTTGCAACGTGCCTTCGTCTCGCTCGGGGCGCGTGCCGCGCAAGCACTGGAAGACCGCCAGCAGCAGCGCGATGTGCTGCGCTCGCTGCAAAGCCTGACGCCGCGCGTCGAAGCCATTCAGCGTCTGCGTGCCGCCTCACGCTATGACCAGGCGGAAGTGCTCAGTGATGTGGCCGCGCTGCCCAAGTATCAAGACCTGGTGAAGTGGGTGCGCGACGCGCTGACCCACTACTGGGGTGGCCCCAAGCTCACCCAAAGCCCCTTGCGCGGCCTGCAAGTCGTGCAGACCGCCTTGGATGACCACGAAGGCAACCCGGCGCTGGCTTTGCGTGCGATCTTGAAAACCGCCATTGAGCGCAATCGCCCGCAAGGCGAGCCGCGCCTCAACGGCGAGTGGATGCTCTACAACTTGTTGGAGATGAAGTTCATGCAAGGGCGCAAGGTGCGCGAAGTGGCGATGCGCCTGGCCATGTCGGAAGCCGATTTGTATCGCAAGCAGCGCGTTGCCATTGAAAGTGTGGCGCGCAGTGTATTGGAAATGGAAAAAGACACGCTGGCTGTGAAGAATGGAAAGGAAGATGTATGAACGAGTATGACCGCGCAGGCAAATCCACCCAGGGTGAGGGCTGGGGTGGCTCACTGATGTCCGAAAGCCACCTGGGCCGCAACGCCCAATCCCCCGGCCGCCGTCGCCCGGGGCCGCGGCGCAACAACAACGCCGCGGCGCGCCCTGGCCGCCCGGCGGGGCGCGGTGGCCCCGGACGCAGCGCCAAGCCCAAGGTCGATGAAAGCATGGGCTGGGTGGATTGGCGCCGCGTGCTCGAGCTGCAGGAAAATGAAACCGTCTGCTATGCGGAAGTAGTGAGCTGGAACAAGGGCGGCTTGCTGGTACGTGCCCAGGAATTTCAGGGCTTCGTGCCGCGCTCGCACCTGCAGGCCACGGCCAGCGGCCAGCGCATCACCGAGAAGTTGCTGGAGAGCTACATGGGCAAAGAGATGGAGCTCAAGGTGATCGAGTGTGACCCGGAGCGTGGCCGCATTGTGCTCTCCGAACGTGCCGCCGAAAGCGCCCCCGGCTCCCGCCAAGGCCTCTTGCAGACACTGCAGCCCGGCCAGCAGCTCGAGGGCAAGGTCACCAATGTGACCAATTTTGGCATCTTCATCGACCTGGGCGGGGTTGAGGGCTTGGTGCACATCTCGGAGCTTTCCTGGGGCCGGGTTGGCCATCCGCGCGAAGTCGCCGTCCCCGGCGATTCGCTGGCCGTGGTGGTGCTCGACGTCAATATGGAAATGGAGCGAGTTTCGCTCAGCGTCAAGCGTGGCCAGGCCAACCCGTGGGCCAGCGTGCTGGAGCGTTTTCCCGTAGACTCAGAAGCCAGCGCTGAGATCACCGAAGTGGTGCACTTCGGCGCCTTTGCCAAATTGGAGGAAGGCCTGGAAGGTCTCATCCATATCACCCAGATGGGCTTGCACCATCGACTGGACCCACGCCTGGTGCTGGAAGCTGGCATGCAGGTGCAGGTGAAGGTGCTGCAGGTGGAGCCGGAGCGCCAGCGCCTCAGCCTGCAACTGCTCGGCGAGCCGTGGAAAGACCAGGCCGCCGATGGCCCCGCCTGGCTGGAGACACCCGGAGAGCATGCCTGATTCTTTCGTCTGCGTAGGCCGGCATGGCTGAACGCAAACCCAGTAGCCCGCCGCGCGCCAGCATGGCGCACGCGCCCCAGCCGCCGCGCACCCTATGGGAGCGGCTTGCTTGGCTGCGCCGCCGCCCGGGCGATGCGGCCTCCGATGTGATCGGCGTGGCGCTGATGGCGCTGGCGCTCATCACCATTCTGGGCTTGCTGGGCCTGACTCAGGGCGCCTGGCTCAGCCCCTGGGTCGGCGTGATGCGCCGCTGGCTGGGCGTAGGTTCCATCCTGGTGGTGGTTGGCCTGGGCCTGGCGGGCTGGCAGTTGCTGCAGCGCCGCCGCCTGGGCGCCGGCCTGGCACCCGGCCGCCTGATCGCGTTTGAAGTTACTGTGTTTGCCTTGCTGGCCTTGCTGAGCATATTGACTGGCTTATCGCTGGAGCAAGCTGAGGCTGGGCGCGCCGGTGGGTTGATCGGCTGGGGGCTGGCCGAAGGCCTGCGCCTGCTGTTGGATAGCGTGTTGCCCAACTGGCTGGCGCTCGGCCTCAGCGGCCTGCTGTGGCTGGCCGTCGCCGGCCTGGCTGGCCTGCTCACCTTGCAACGCCGCGCCTGGCCAACCGGCGCCGAACCCCAGCGTATGCCGGAGTATGAAGCCGTGCACGAGCCGGTGTTCACCGCCTCACCGATGGCGCCAGAGGCCGAGGCAGATGAGGCGGCCGCAACGCCGCGCGTGCGCAAACCACGCCTGCCCGCCGAATACCGCAAAGATTTCAAGCTCAGCGAAGAGCAGAAGCCACCCGCGCTCAAAACCGCGCCGCGCGCCGCCGATCTGCCACCCCTCAAATTATTGGTGGAAGAGCGCAGCACGCGGCCGGATGAACGCCACATCAATGAGATGGGTGGCTTGCTGGAGAAAGCGCTGGCTGAGCTGGGCGTTCCCGCCAAAGTGGTTGATTTCCAGGTTGGCCCCACCGTCACCCAATTTGCCGTGGAGCCGGGCTATATTCAGCGCCCCGGCGATCCGCCGGGCCAGGGCGGCCAGCGCGTACGCGTCTCGCAGATCTCGGCGTTGCAGCGCGATCTGGCGCTGGCGCTTTCAGCACAGCGCCTGCGCATCCAGGCGCCGGTGCCCGGGCGCGCCTATGTGGGCATCGAGGTGCCCAATCGCCGCACGATGACCGTGCGCATGCGCCCGATCCTGGAGAGCATGGCCTTCCACAAACTCAACTCGCCATTGGGCATTGCCCTGGGGCGCGATGTCTCTGGCGAACCGATCGCCGCCGATCTGGCGCGCATGCCGCACCTGTTGGTGGCCGGTACCACCGGTTCGGGCAAGTCGGTGCTGATCTCGGCGATCGCGGTGTGCCTGATGATGAACAACAGCCCGGCCGATCTGCGCCTGGTCATGCTTGACCCCAAGATGGTGGAGCTGGTGCGTTTCAACGGCCTGCCGCACTTGATCGGCAAGGTGGAAACCGAGCTGGAGCGCATCACCGCCAGCCTGCGCTGGGTAGTGGCAGAAATGCAACGGCGCTACAAGCTGCTGGAGCAAGAGCGTGTGCGTGATATTGACGGTTTCAACCGTAAAGTAGAAAAGCAAGACGATGCGGAGCGCTTGCCGCGCATCGTGGTGCTGATCGATGAGCTGGCCGATCTGATGATGAACACTGCCGAGCATACCGAAAGCACCCTGGTACGCCTGGCGCAGATGGCGCGTGCGGTGGGCATTCACCTGGTGGTCGCCACGCAACGCCCCAGCACGGATGTGGTCACCGGCCTGATCAAGGCCAACTTCCCGGCGCGGATCTCGTTCGCGGTGGCCTCGGCGATCGATTCGCGCGTGATCCTGGACACCACCGGCGCCGAGGCGCTGCTGGGGCGTGGCGATATGCTCTATCTCTCGCCGGAGGCGGCCGGCCCGCTGCGCTCGCAAGGCGTGATGATCACCGATGCCGAGATCGAAGCGGTGATCGCCTATTGGCAGCACGCTTGGCCGGCGGATGGCGCCGAGGCGGCCCCGTGGGATGGCTTGCTGCAGCGCGAGGCGCTCAGCGAAGACCGCGATGAGCTGATCGACCGGGCGATCGATGTGATCCGCGCCACAGGCAAATCCAGCGCATCGCATTTGCAGCGCGCCCTCAAGGTGGGCTACCCGCGTGCTGCCCGTCTGGTGGACGAGCTGGAAGAGATGGGCGTGCTTGGCCCGGCGCAAAGCGGCGGCCGCGAGCGCGAAGTGCTGATGGATCTGGATACCTTCGTTGGCGAAGAGGGTGATGAGGAATAAGCTTGTCATTGCGAGGAGGTGAAGCGGCGAAGCTGCTGAACGACGAAGCAATCCCCAAGCTGGTTTCCGCGCTGCTTGACACCGCCTGCGCGCTCCATTAGCATAGCCCTCTCATGCGCGATCCCATCACCTTCACTGACCGCCTGCGCGTTAGCTTTGCCTGGCTGATCAACCCCACGGTTGAATTTCTCAATAAACTTGGCGTCACTCCCAACATGCTCACCCTGCTAGGCCTGCTCGGCATCACCGTTGGCGCCGTGTACGCCGCCCGCGGCAACTTCCGCATCGCCGGCCTGATGGTGCTGCTGATGACGCCCTTTGATGCCCTGGATGGCGCCCTGGCGCGCCGCCGCGGCGAATCGCAGGAGTTTGGCGCCTTTGTCGATTCAGTCAGTGATCGCTATGGCGAGCTGGTGGTCTATGGCGGTATTTTGTGGTGGGCTACCCAAAATGGCAATCTTTGGTTGGCGTTTGGTAGCTACTTGGCGGCCTTCGGCTCGGTGCTGGTTTCCTATATTCGGGCGCGTGCGCAAAGTGTAGGGCTGGAGGCCAAGGTGGGTCTGCTCAGCCGGGTGGAGCGCTACTTCATCCTGGGGCCGAGCCTGTTTTTCAACCTGCCCATGCTCGGCGTGGGCCTGATCGCTGTTGGCGCCAACCTCACCGCACTGCAACGCATTTGGCATGTGCGCAGCCAGGCGCAGCAAAAACAAAACCAACCCGCCGCGGCTCGCAAGGCCGCCCGGCGGCGTAAGTAAGGAGCCGGCATGACTATCGGAGCAACCTCGATTCAAATTGGGCCGCTGACCATTCACTACTATGGGGTCATTCTCATGGTAGGGGTGGTGTTGGCGGCTTCTTTGGCAGAACGCATTGCCAAGCAACGCAAGATGAACAGCGAATTCATTTGGGATATTTTGATCTGGATCGTGGTGGCCGGTATTGTCGGGGCGCGCATCTGGCATATCCTCACCCCCTCGCCCTCGCTTGTGGCGGTGGGCGTTACCACCCAGTATTACCTCACTCATCCGTTGGATGCGATCGCCGTGTGGCGCGGCGGCCTGGGCATCCCCGGCGCAGTGGTGGGCGGCGTGCTGGCGCTGTACGTGCTATGCCAACGCCGCGGCGAGAAGTTCCCCGCCTGGCTGGATGTGATTGCCGCACCCTTGGCGCTGGGCCAGGCCATCGGGCGCTGGGCCAACTTCGTCAATCAGGAGCTGTACGGCGCGCCCAGCAATCTTCCCTGGGCGATCACGATTGATCCCGCCAATCGCCTGCCCGAATTTGCCGATGTGGCCACGTATCACCCCATCTTCCTGTATGAATCACTATGGAGCTTGGCCACGGTGGCTTTCCTGGTTTGGCTTGGCCGCAAGTACGGCAAGCTGCTCAAGCCGGGCGATATCTTCCTGACCTATCTGATCACTTATCCCACCATTCGTATCCTGCTCGATTTCCTGCGTCTGGATGCTTCGCAGGTGGCGGGTTTCAACGCCAACCAAACTTTGATGGCAGTGGTGTTGGTGCTGGCGGCTGGCGCACTGATCTATCGCCACACTCGGCCGGAGAAGAAGAAGCGTAAGTAGACTAGCACCTCTCACCCGTTGACTTGGGTTCTATTGTTGACTTCGGCCAGCCCTCGTCTGCGACGCGGCGAGCGGGTGAGTGGTGACCACTCCTTGTCATTCCGAACGAAGTGAGGAATCCGTTAAGGGGACGGAGTTAGATGGTGCTTTGTATGAGAAAGGACTTGTGCAGACGGGTAGTACTGTTCTTGTGCGCCAAACGGATTCCTCCTCGCCGCTATGCGGCTCGTTCGGAATGACAAGACTTGCGGAAGTGAGCGGCATTCCGCAAAGGAGTGAAGACGCATCCAACATACAATCACCTGGGACACCTAGATGAAGCTACTTGCCCTCGTGCTACTGACGGCTTTCTTGCTGCCTGAGGCCTACAAGTCGCACAACCTACGCCTGTGCTTGTACTATGCGTGCGGAGAAGCGTTACTCGGCGTTAGCCGAGTAGGTTCTCCAGAGTGTGCGCAGCAAGTCAACTAGATCAGCTACTGGTAATGTGCTGCGCAGATTACCAGCCCTTGATAAAGCTATCCCAATCGCGGTTCTCGGCCAGGTAGCGGCCAAAGATGTACTGCGCCGAAGCCGCCGGCGCATGCGGCTGGCTGAGCAGCTGCATGCCCGCCTCCACCAGCACCCGGCCGCCCTTGTGGTGATTGCAGGCGCGGCAGGCCGTGATCAAGTTGTCCCAACTGTGGCGGCCGCCCAGGCGGCGCGGCAGGATGTGATCTAGCGTCAGCTCCACATCTTTGCGGCCGCAATACTGGCAGGTGTAGCCATCCCTGCGGAAGATTTCTTGCTTATTCAGCTTGACTTTGGGGCGGGGGCGGCGCACCATACGCTCCAGCCGGATCACGGAGGGCGCCGGGTACACCTTACGGGCCGTGTGGATCTCGCCGCGGCCGTTTTGCAGCATGGAGGCCTTGTCAGCAAAGATCAGGCCCATGGCGCGGCGCATCGTGCAAACGTTGATCGGTTCGTAGTTGGTGTTGAGAACGAGGACGAGTTCCTTTAAGCTTGGTTGCATGGTCGTAAAGGTGCAACCTCGGCATTATAGCATTATGGGCATCGCTTGGCGGATTGCGCAGCGCTGCCCAGCGCGAATGTTATATAATGCCGCTATGCACGCAGGTTTCGCCCCCTATGCGTATGCCCCGTCTCGTTGAGCTGGTGACGGGCAAGCCTGCGCGCCCTCGCCAGCGAGGGCGTCTTTGTTTAATGGAGCTGTGATGAATATCGAAGAGCAAGTTGCTACCCTGATGCAGGGCACCGAATACGGTGATACCAATCTGGCCAAGGCGATGGAGAATGAACTGCGCCAGCGCCTGGAGGAGGCCGCCGCCAGCGGCCGCCCGCTGCGCGTCTATTGCGGGTTTGACCCGCGCACCACTGATCTGCACCTCGGCCACACTATCCCGATGCGCAAGCTGCGCCAGTTTCAGGAGCTGGGCCACCAGGTGGTCTTCCTGATCGGCACTTTCACCTCGCTGATCGGTGACCCCTCGGACAAGGATCAGTTGCGCCCGCAGCTCACCGCCGAACAGGTGGAGGAGAACGCGCGCACCTACGCCGAGCAGGCCTTTCGCGTGCTCGACAAAGAGAAGACCGAAGTGCGCCACAATGCCGAATGGCTCTCCAAGCTCACCTTTGCCGATCTGATCAAGCTGGGGGCCAACTTCACGCTGCAGCAATTCATCACGCGTGAGAACTTCCACCTGCGTTGGGAAAAGGGCGATCCGATCTATCTGCATGAGACCTTCTATCCCATCATGCAAGGCTACGATGCCTACGCGCTGCAAGCCGATGTGCAGGTGGGCGGCACGGACCAGCTTTTCAATATCCTCACCGCCGGGCGCAAGCTGATGGGCGCCCTGGGCGCCAAGCCCAACATCGGCATCATCATGGGCATCCTGCCGGGTACCGATGGCGAGGTCAAGATGAGCAAATCGCTCGGCAACCACATCCCGCTCAATACAGATGCCAATGACATGTTCGGCAAGGTGATGAGCCTGCCCGATAAGGCGATGGGCAGCTTTATGCGCCTGGTGAGCCGCTGGACCGCGCCGCAGATCGCCGAGCGCGAGGCGCAACTGGCCGATGGCCGCCTGCACCCGCGTGAAGCCAAGGCACAACTGGCCGCCGAGATCACCGAGATCTTCTATGGCCCGGCTGCGGCAGCCGAGGCACGCGTCAACTTTGACCGCGTGTTCCAGCAGGGCAATGTACCAACGGAGATGGAAAGCTTCACCGCTGGCAAAGAGCAGCCGCTTATTGACGTCTTGATCGCGGCTGGCCTCGTCGCCAGCAAGAGCGAGGGCCGCCGCCTCATCGAGCAGAAGGGCGTGCGCCTGGATGGCGAAGCCCTCAGTGACCCGGCGGCGGCGCTGCCTGCCGCCGGCGTGCTGCAGGTAGGCAAGCGGCGTTTCGTACGCATAGAATTCTAGTACTAGAATAAAAGCCCCCTGCCGAGCAGGGGGCTTTTTGTGTGGCTTTACTCGGCCAGGGCTGCCTGAAGTAGCTGCCGGCCGATGGCGGCGGCCCGCGCCGTGCCACCATCCTCCAGCAGCACAACCAGGCTGAGTGGGCGCTGGGCGGTGCTGCTCAACGTGCCGGCCAGATACCAGGCGTAGCGCTCGCCTTCGCGGTCGTAGCCGTAGGCGCGGTGCTCCCATATCAGCGCATCCGCGGCGGCCAGTTTGAGCGCCTGGCTATAGGCGGCGATGCTGTCGAGCACGCGCGACGGGTCAGCGTCTTCGGCGTAAGGCTGCCAAGCCCCCCGGGCATCCTTGACCGCCAGCGCCAACTGGGCGGCGGGCACTTCGCCGCCGTTGCTCAACGAAGCCGCCACCAGCGCCATTTGCAACGGGCTCACCAACAGCTCGGCCTGCCCGGTGGCCACGTCGCCCGGGCGCGGCAGGCGGTTGGGCGCGCTGCGCGCCGGCTGGCTCAATGGCACGCTGGGGTTGCGGTATAGGCCCAGGTTCGTGAACAGGCTCAGTAGCTCCTGCTCGCCCAGTGCCAGCCCCAGTTGCGCCAACGCCGCCGGGCAGCCAGCTTGCACGAGCGCATCCCAATCTTGCGTATCCGTGGGAGTGTAGCTGCAGTGCAGGCTACGGCCGGCCAGGGTGTACTCGCCTGTGCTGGCGGCATTTGCCGCCGGCACGCTGCCCTGGCTGCGGGCGGCCGCCAGCAGCCACGGGCCGATGGCGCCCCCGGCCGGGTAGCTGCCCTGCACGGCGCGGTTCATCAACGGCGCGTCGGGATCGCTAAGTACGGATTGCCATTCCTGGCTGAGCAGGGCGGCATCAAAGCCGGGCTGCGAGGCCAACGCCAGCACCTCGCCCGATTGGGCATCCAGCAGCACCAGTGCGCCGCGTTGCCCGGCCAGTGCATCCGCGGCGCGCCGGGTTAGCTCGGTGTCCAGGCTGAGCTGCACATCCAGACCCGGCGCGGGTTGCCCATACAGAATATGGCTCCACCACAGCGCCCAGGCAGGCTGGCGCTCCTCACCACGCAGAATCGGGTCGAGCCCATCCTCCAGGCCAGATTGGCCGAATTGCGCGTGTGAATAGCCCAGCACGTTGCTCAGCTCGGCATACGGGTAGGCGCGCTGGTATTGCCCGGCGCTGCCGCTGGTGCGCGCCAGCGGCAGCAGGTCACGGTCGAGCAGGGCGCCGCGCCACACCAGGCGATCGGTCTGGCCGCGGCGGGCGTTATCGCTGCGCGTCAGCAGATCCGGCCCGCGCACCACGCCCCACCATCCGGTGATCAGCGCCGCCAGCGCGAACGCGCCCAGCAACAGGCCGGCCAGCAACAGTGTGGGCCGGCTGTTCAACATCGGCGCGGCGCGGTGCATGCCCTCGTGGCTGACCAGGCTGAGCAGCAGCAGCGCGATAAACGAAACCAGCAACGAGGAGCCGCCGTAAGAGACAAACGGCAAAGTTACCCCAGTAAGCGGCAGCATACGAATGTTGCCGCCGATGATCAACAGGCTCTGGCTGGCCAGGTAAGCGGCCAAGCCAATCGCCAGGTACCGCTGATAGGCATCCCGCGCCTGCAATGAGATGCGCAGGGCGCGCAGCACCAGAAAGGCGATCAGGGTCAGTAGGGCGATCGCCCCCAGCAGGCCGCTTTCTTCCACGATCGAGGTGTAGATAAAGTCACTATGCGCCACCGGCACAAAACCGGGGCTGCCCATGCCCGGCCCGCGCCCGAACAAGCCGCCAGCGGCGATTGCCATCAGGGCTTGCACGATTTGATACGAGCGATTGCTCGGATCGAGCCAGGGGTTCAGCCAGCTATCGATGCGCGCGTGCACCAGGCTCACCAACTCGTAGCCCGCCAGCATGGCTACCAGCAGCACCAGCAGGCTGGCCAGCAGCACGCGGCGCTTACCGGCGGCGCTGTAGATCAGCAAGGTGTACACAAAAATGAAGACCCAGGCGGTGCCTAGATCGCGTTGCACCATCAATAACAGCAATACCGCGCCGGTCATCACTGCGGTGGGCGCCAGTAATGGCACCAGCCCGCTCATCAGCGGCTGGCGATCGGCCAAATAGGCCGCCAGGTAAATGATCAACAGCAATTTCAGCAGTTCGGAAGGCTGGAAGTACATACCGCAGCAGCCCAGCCACAGATCGGGGCCAATGCCGGATGGGTTGATGCCAAATAGAAACGTCAGGGCGGTGATCAACAGGCCGGCCAGCAGCCAGAGGTATTTGTAGCGCCGCAAGGTGGGCAGAATGCGCTGGCGCTGGCGCAATGCCAGCACGCACAGCGCCGCGCTCAGCGCCAGCCAGGCGGTCTGGCGCAGGCCAAAGGTGCCGGTGAGGCGCCAGATGGTGAGCAAGCCCCAGCCGCTGAGCAAGCCGGCCACCGGGATCAGAAACGGATCGCGGTTGGGCAGCGCCTGGCGCATGCGCCGGTCGAGCCACAGCATCGCCAGCAGCCACACCAGGATGCCGAGCCAATGGCCCCAGCGCAGCGCACCCAGCGGCAGCCAACTGCGCTGGCGCACCGCAGGCGAGAGAGTGAGCGCCACGCCGTACAGCGCCATGAACACGGCCGCCAGCCGCAGCAGGCTGGCGGACACGCTGGCGGGCAGCAGGCGCCGCAAACCGGCGGGCGCTTTCATTTACTGAGGTACTTGTCTACCAGGATGCCGAGTTTCTGGCGCACGGCGGGATCAATGTTGGCTTTCTGGGTGATCAGCGCATCCGCCAGGGCATTTTCACAGGTGCACTCAGGGGCCTGCAGGCTTTCAACCAGTTTGCGAATGGCCGCCTGGGCCACATGCGTATTTTGCTGCAGGGTGCGCACCACCATATCCACGCTCACCGGCTCATCATGCCATACGTCGTAATCGGTGACGTGAGCCATGACGGCGTAGCACAGCTCGGCCTCGCGCGCCAGAAAGGCCTCGGGGCTGGTGGTCATGCCGATGATCGAGAGGCCCCACGAGCGGAAGATGTTCGATTCGGCGCGGGTGGAGAAGCGCGGCCCCTCCACTGTAATGTAGTCGCCGCCGAGGTGGGCAGTGGCGCCGGCGGCCTGGCAGGCCGCGTAGACCTGGGCACTCAGGCTGGCGCAGAACGGCTCCGCCACGCCGACATGCGCCACCAGGCCGGGCTCATCAAAAAAGGAGCTCACCCGGCGGCGGGTGAAGTCAAACAGTTCACTGGGCACCACAATATGCCCGGGCTCAAAATCGGCACGCAGCGAGCCGCATGCGCTCACCGCCACCACCCAGCGCACGCCCAGGGCTTTGAGCGCATAGATGTTGGCGCGGTAGTTCACATGGGTGGGCGAGATGGTGTGGGTGAGCCCGTGGCGCGCCAGAAAGGCCACGCGCTGGCCGGCCAGGCGGCCGACGATGATCGGCGCGCTCGGTTCCCCGAACGGTGTGGTGAGCCTGTGCTCCTGTTTGTCTTCTAGACCTGGCATGTCATACAGGCCGGAGCCGCCAATGATGGCAAGGGTAGCGGTTTCGCTCATGGCAATTCCTGTGCTTGGGATGGGGTGGGTTGGGGCAGGGCGTCGATCTGCAGGGCAAAGCCCACCTGCCCGCAGCGAATGCGGTCTTGATTGGTGAGCACCACGGGCGCCCGCAAACTGTCGCCGTTTAAAAAGGTGCCATTGCGTGAGCCCAGATCTTCAAGCCACCAATGATCGTGGTGAAAGACCAGGCGGGCATGGCGCGAGGAAACCGTGTCGTCGTTCAGCACCCACTCGCAACTGGGGTGGCGCCCAATGGTGACTTCGGGCGTGGCGAAGCGGATCTGCTCGCCGCCCGGCTCCGGGGTGATCAGCAGGGCGGGCACGCGCTGGCGGGCCAGGCTATCGGCTTGCTGCTTAAGCTCGCGCCACAAGGTGAGGAAGCACCAGGCCAAAAAGCCATACAGAGCCAGCGCCATCAAGGCGCGCACGATGAGCAGCAGGTAGGCGGGCAGCTCAGCCATGCGTCAATCGCTGGGCATGGGTGTGGATTTCCTGGGTCTCCTGCGGCTGGCTGCCGGTGTCCTGCCCATAGATCAGCGGCACTACCCCGGCCAGTTGGATCACATCTCCGGCCAGCAGCACGGCACGTTTGGCCTCCGCGCCGTTGATGAAAGAACCACCCGTCGAGCCCAGGTCAAAGAAGTGATAGTGCCCGTCAATCGCACGCAGCTGCGCATGCCGGCGCGAAATTTGTGGGTTTTCGATGACCAAGTGGTTATCGCTCTTGCGGCCAATGTTGAGGATCGGCTGGGTGAGCGGAAAGATCTCGGCGCCGGCCACGATGAGAAACGCTCCGGCCGGGATGCGTTCGTCCTGCGGGGTATCGATGGCGCGCAGGCTCTGCGTGGTGCTCAGGCTTTCGCCCACCCCGCTGGCGCGCACGCGGAATTCGCCTTCGCTCAGCGCTTCGTCCGGCGCCACGTGCAGCACCAGCTCGCCGGGCAGTTGGATGCTAGCGGCGGCCGCGGCGTGCTGCAGCGCCTGGCGCAGCTCGTCCAGCAGGCCAGCGTTGGCGCGCAGGCTGCTGGCGTGCTCGCTGGCCGCCAGGATCGTATAGGTGCCAGGGGCGCGCAGGCTGTCGGCGCCGGCAAACTGCACCTGCGCCTGCATCGCTTCGATCAATTGCGCCGCCAGGATGGCCTTGGTGTCTTGCGAGGCGAATAAACGCGCCGTGCCATCTTCGATCAGACGTTGCAAGCGTGCTTCCAATCGGTTCAACTGGCTCATGTCAGGCATTGTATCGTTTTCAGGCCCACTACGCTGTTGGCTGGCGCATGGTTTAATCAGCCTTAATATCCGTGTGGGAACATCGTCTGTACAGGAGGCGTTGTGTGAGCATGAAAACTCGAATCTTTCTTCTTGTGCTTCTGGCCGCTGTAGTGAGTGCCTGCGGTGCCTCACCTGCTACTGAGGTACCTCCAGATAACGCGCAGGGGCCGATCTACATTGACTCGGCGCAGCTGCTGGTTTTGGAAAGCTTTCCCATTCAGCTTCAGCTCGTGCTACAGGGTAACCTGCCCACGCCGTGTCACTTATGGCACTACGAAATCGCGCCCGCCAATGCCCAGGGCCAGATTCATGTCAGCCTGTACACCACCGTGGACCCGCTGGCGCGTTGTGTGCAGGTGCTGCAACCCTTTGATGAGACCATCAGCATTCCCTTGGAGGGCCTGCAAGATGGTAGTTATGAAGTGTGGCTCAACGGCGAACTGGTGGGTAGCTTTAACTATCCCGGCTAACGTGACCGCGCAGGCGCGGTTTGTGCGTCAGCCATTGCAAAGTTTCATAGATCACCAGCATCGCCAGCAGCAATGCAAAAATGAATGCGGCGATGCTCTCGAGGCTGACGGAATCGGCCAGCACGCCGGTCAGGCTGCTCAGTAGGGAGCCACCCAGGCCGGCGGCGGCGATCTGAAAGCCGAGCGTGTTGGCACCTGGCCCGCGCTGACGCGTTGCGGCGTGGTGGCGATCAGTACCGGGAACACGGGCGCCAAGGCCAAGCCGGTGAGCGCCAGGCCCAGCAGGCCCAGCCAGGCGGCGGGGTTGAGCCACAGCAAACCGGCGCCGAGGCTGGCAGCCGCCAACGCGGCGCGCAGAAAACGCTGTACGTTGATGCGCTCCACAATGAACCCAAACACAATGCGCCCCAGAGTGAAGCTGCCCCAATACAAGGAGACCCAGGTGCTGGCGACGATGGGGTCAATGCCGCGCCCCAGGGTCAGCAGGCTGTAGCTCCATTGCCCGGTGCTGACCTCAACCCCGGTGTATACAAAGAAGATCAGTACGCTGAGCCACACCACCGGTAGGCGCAGCATGGCCCACAAACTGCCCGCCGGGGCGCTGCCTGCGGCCGGGGCGGCCGCCGCCACGCGCCAGGCGGGTGCGCTGCGCCAGATGAGCCATATGGAGAGCGCCTGCACCGCCGCCAACAGGCCAAAGGTCCAACGCCACGAGAGCTGGTTGGCCAACAACGCCGCCACCAGGAACGGGCCGAGCGTAGCGCCCACGCCAAAGCTGGCGTGCAGCCAATTGAGTTGGCGGGCGGAGTGGTAGCTGGTTACATGGCCATTCACCGTGGGGTCAATGCCCCCGGCGCCCATCGAGGCCAGGAAGCCGCCTACTAGCACGCCCTCCCAGCGCGGCGCCAGCGCCATCAGCAGCAGCCCGCTGCTGCGTGCCAGGCTGCTCGCCAGCAACAGCGCATACAAGGAACTCCGCCGGATGATCCAGCCGCTGCTGAAGCTCAGTAGCACGAAGCCCACCAGGCCCACCAGAAACAAGCCGCCGATGGCATCCAGCGAGAGGGCAAACGTTGCGCGCATTGAGGGCCAGGCGACGCCGATCAAACCCTCATAGGCGCCAAAGGCGGCGAAGGCCAGATAGCCGATCCACAGCGGTTGTTTGCTCACAGTGCTCACCATGCTAACAACCCTGGAGATAAGAAAAAGCACGCGTGCGCGTGCTTTTTCTATCTCCAGGGTGGGTTTTACTTGCTCAGTCGTTCTTTGAAGGCTTTGGTCAGTGCCGGTACGATCTCGTACAGATCGCCCACCACGCCGAAACGTGCCAGCTTGAAGATCGGCGCGTCGGGGTCTTTGTTTACCGCGACGATCACTTTGCTGGTGCGCATACCCGCCAGATGCTGGATGGCGCCAGAGATGCCCAGCGCAATGTACAGATCGGGCGAGACGACTTTGCCGGTCTGGCCGACCTGGTTGGCATACGGAATGTAGCCGGCATCCACCGCGGCGCGGCTGGCGCCCACGGCACCATTCAATGCCTGGGCCAGCTCACCAATCATGCTGAAGCCCTGCTGGGCGCGCCAGATCTCTTTTTCTTTTTCGTCAGTGATCTCCGCTGGCGGGGTCAGGGCGGGGTTGTTGGCCACGCCGCGCCCACCCGAGACGATCACCGCCGCGTCGGCCAGGCTGACGCGGCCTTCCACGGTGGCGTAATCCACCACCTTGGTCTGCAGGTCACCCTCGGCCACGGCGGCGGCCACCTTGGTGACCGTGCCGCTGCGGCTGGCATCCGCCACCGGCTTGCCGAAGGCGCGCCCGCGCAGCGTAACCAGTGCCGGCTTGGCCGCCACGGTTACCTTGCTGAGCAGCTTGCCGGCGTAGATCGGGTGAGTGGCCACGAAGCCTTCGCCCTCTTGGCTGATCTCGGTGACATCCACCAGCACACCGGTATCCAGGTCGATGGCCACCATCGCGGCGATCTCGCGGGCGCGGCTGCTGGTGGGGAACAGCACCGCATCCGGCTGCTGCTCTTTGGCCAGCTTGCTGAGCAGGCTGGCATAGGCTTCGGCGCGGTAATCCGCCAGGCTGGCATCTTCGCCCAGCAGCACGGCATCCGCGCCGTAGTGGAAGGCGCTTTGCGCCAGGGCGTCTACGCCCTGGCCGAAGATGAGGGCGGTTACCGGGCTGCCCAGGGCTTTGGCCGCGGCGATGGCTTCATACGAGGCCGGCAGCGCGGTGCCTTTGAAATGGTCTACGTATACCCATGTGCCGGCCATTACAGCACCCCCTCAGCAATGATCAGGTCGGCCAGCTTGGCGGCGATCTCGTCGGCACTGGCGCCAGTCACCATCTCGCTGCTCACCTCGCGAGCGGGCGGGGCGCTGATCTCGCTCCAGCGCACTTTGGATTCCGGGGCGCTGAGGCCCAGGTCGGCCAGGCTCCACAGCGGAACCTCAGCCTTGGACGCTTTGCGGATACCCATGAAGGACGGATAGCGTGGCTCTGCAAAATCTTTGACGATGCTGAGCACGGCGGGCAGCTTGCTTTCCACCACCTGGCGGCCTTCTTCGATGGCGCGCTCTAGTTTAATGGTGCCGGCGTCGAGCGCGGCGATGCTGGCCACCAGGCTGAGTACCGGCCAGCCGAGGACGCGGGCGGTCATCGCCGCGGCCAACCCGGTGTCCGAGTCGATCGCCTGCTTGCCGAAGATCACCAGGTCCACGCCGCCCAGCTTCTGCACGGCGGCGGCGAATACTTTGGCGGCCGCGGCGGCATCGGCAGTTGCCAGCGCCGGGTCACTGATCAGCGTGGCGCTGTTGGCGCCCATCGCCAGGGCATGCTTGAGCGCCTCTTTGGCGTCTTCAGCGCCCAGGCTGATGGCGGCAACCTCACCGTTGTGCTTCTCGGCGAGTTGCAGTGCGGCTTCCACCGCGTATTCATCCCAGGGGTTGATCACCAGCGGCGCATCGCCCCAATTCACAGTGCCGTTTTCCACCGAAAGCTTGGCGGCAGAATCCGGCACTTGTTTTACAAAGACTGCGATCTTCAAACCTTCCTCCTTTAATGAACTCCGTCATTGCGAGCGTAGCGAAGCAATCTGGTTTTAACTTTCAAAAAGCTCCACGTATAGATCTTTCCATTCTGGGTTGACACCCTCTATCAGATCGATCTTCTTTTGCCTTGAACCTGCCTTGATTTGCTTCTCTCTTGCAATGGCGTCGAGCATCCGTTCGGTCACTTCATACCAAACCAGCTTTGTTATCCTGTATTTCGAGGTAAACCTACCTGGCGTCCTTGCGCGGTGCTCCAAAACCCTTCGTTGCAGGTTATTGGTGACACCGGTGTACAGCACCTTGTTGTGTAGGTTAGTCACGATGTACACGCAAGGTTGACCCATCTTTTAGCCAGCCCCGAAAACAGATTGCTTCGTCCGTTGCCGATGCGCAGCATCGGCATACTCCTCGCAATGACTGGCGGCGCTAGCCTTCCGCCTGCCAGTACTCCGCATCGTAGGCGGGCAGCTCGCAGCGCAGCTCGGCATCCTTGCGGTAGCCCAGCGCGTAGCCAGCTTGCATCAGCTGGTGAATTTCACTGGTGCCTTCGTAGATCACGCCACCCTTGGAATTGCGCAGGTAACGCTCTACATCGTATTCGTCACTGTAGCCGTAGGCGCCGTGCACCTGAATGGCTTCCGAAGCGGCGTCGAACGAAGCATCGGTGGCATACCACTTGGCCAGCGAGGTTTCGCGGGTATTGCGCTCGCCGCGGTTCTTCATCCAGCCGGCGCGCAGGTACAGCAGGCGGGCAGTCTCGTATTGCTGCACCATGTAGGCGATCTTTTGCTGCACCAGTTGGAAGTGGCCGATCTCGCGGTTGAACGCTTTGCGCTCGTGCGAGTAGTTGACGCTAGCATCGAGGCTGGCGCGGATCAGGCCCGTGGCGCCGGCCGCTACGGTGTAGCGCCCATTGTCCAGGCACGACATGGCGATCTTGAAGCCTTCGCCTTCTTCGCCCAGGCGATTCTCAGCCGGAATGCGCACGTCTTGCATGGCAATGTAGCCGGTGGAGCCGGCGCGCATGCCCAGCTTGCCGTGAATGTCGCCGGTGGTGATGCCCTTGCGGTCTAACTCCACGATGAAAGCACTCAGGCCGTCATGCGGGTCTACATCCGGGTTGGTGCGCGCCACGATCAGGGCGTGGTGCGCCTTGGTGGCCAGCGAGATCCACATCTTCTCACCATTGAGCACATACTCGTCGCCTTCGCGGCGGGCGGTGGCCTTCATGCCGGCCACATCGGAGCCGGCTGCCGGCTCGGTGAGGCCAAAGCAGGCGTACTTCTCGCCCTTGGCCTGCGGGGTGAGGAACTTCTGCTTCTGCTCCTCAGTGCCCCATTGCAGCAGGGCCATGCTGTTGAGGCCCATATGCACCGACATCACCACGCGCAGCGGGCTGTCGCCGGCTTCCAACTCCTCGCACACCAAGCCGAGGGCGATGTAATCCATGCCCTGGCCGCCGTAGCGCACCGGGATGTTGATGCCCAGGATGCCCAGCTCGGCCATGCGTGGCAGGATGAAGGGGGCCATCTCTTGCTTGCGGTCCCATTCTTGAACCGTGGGCTTGACTTCTTTTTGCACGAAGTCGCGCACCATCTTTTGCACCATCAGGTGCTCTTCACTTAATTGAAAGTCCATGTGACTCCATATAAAGGAAACTTGTGATTAAAAGCGCAGGATTTGATTATACCTAGATACGCAACCCCCTCTGCGTGTCTGATGGTCAATTGGTCGCTTAGTCACTCAAAGACCAAGCGACCATCAGACCATCTGACTCTTATAATTCCCCTATGCTGCGCCGTATCCCTCGCAAACTCGTGCTGCTGGTCTTGCTGGCGCTGGTGGTGTTTCTGTTGCCCACCTGGTGGCTGCGCATCTGGCTGCCGCGCCAGGGCGGCGTACCCACGCCGGCCACAGCGGCCAGCCAGCCGGCGGCGGATGCGCTCTACCGCCAGGCGCTAGCGCTGGCAGCCAGCCAGCCACTGGATGCGCTGCCGCTGCTTGATTCAGTCATCGCGGCACAGGGAGTGGAGGCCGCGGCCGCCGCAAGCCTGCGCCAGGGCATCCAAAACGGGCGCAGAGGGGGCGACCCAGCCTATTTGCTGGCCGCCAGTGGCCAGGCGCTGGCGGCGCTGGGCGAGTGGCCCGCCGCTCGCCAGGCTTTTCTGGCGGCGGTGGCCGCCAACCCGGATTTCGCCGAGGCCTGGGCCTACCTGGGCGAGGCGTTGCAACAAAACGGGCAGGATGGCCTGGCCGCTTTGCAGCAGGCCGAGCAGCTTGACCCGAATTCCCTGGCACTGCGCCTGTTCTTCGCGCTATATTGGCAGCGCCAGGGTGACTATGCGCGCGCCGAGCAGAATTTGCGCATCGCCGCCCTGCACCATCCCCAGAATCCGATGGTGCAAATGCAACTGGCTGAGAATGCCGTGCTGACCGGCGACACCACCGCCGCGCTGCCCTACCTGCAACGTGCCCTGGAACTGGCCCCGCATGACCCGGCAGTGTGGCGCGCCGTGGCTGCCTACAGCGTCGAATCCGCCCTGTTCGTGGAGGAGGTGGGCCTGCCCACCCTGGAGCGCCTGGCGGCCGAGCAGCCTGACAGTGCAGACACGCTGGTGCTCAGCGCCCGCGCCCTGGCTTTGCTGCGGCGCGAGGCCGAGGCCGAAGCCTATTTCCAACGCGCTTTAGAGTTGGATGATGCCAACGTGGCCGCGCATGTATACTTCGGCATCTTTTTGTTGGCTGACCGGCGCTACGAGGCCGCCCGCCAGCACCTCAACCAGGTGCTGGCGCTGGAACCGGCCGGCCCGCGGGCAGAGTTGGCCGCCTACTGGCTAGCCCAGATGGCTACTACGCCCTAATAACGCAGCAAGGCCAGGCTTCGTTAATTCTGACTAGGTTGCTTACAACAAGTGAAGGAGATCTATGAAGAAGCAAATCTGGCTCGTATGTGGGGTTTTGCTGCTGGCCGCCATGGCCTGCAGTTTTGGTGGTGCTGCTCAGGCGCCAGCCGCCACGGAAAGCAATGTGCTTTTCCAGGATGATTTTTCCAGCACCAGCAGTGGCTGGGAGCGCAGCGTCTTTGATGGCGGCGAAGTCGATTACCTGGATGGCGCCTATCACATCCGCGTGGATGATGAGTACGCTTCGGTCTGGGCGCTCACCGGCGGTGACTACGGCGATGTGCGCGTAGAGACCGATGCGGTGATGGCCGGTGGCGTGGATGACAACGAATTCGGCGTCATCTGCCGCTATCAGGACGATAACAACTTCTACGCCGGCAGCGTCAGCAGCGATGGCTTCTATGCCATCATTGCCATCGTCGATGGGGATTTCACCTACCTCGGCAATGACGCCATGATGCCCTCGGATGCCATCAAGCTCGGTTCAGAGGTCAACCGTGTGCGCCTGGATTGTGTCGGCCCGCAGATCACCCTGTACGCCAATGGCACCCAGTTGCTCAGCGTCACCGATAGCTCCTTTGCTCAAGGAGATGTCGGGTTGTACGCCGGCACCTTTGCCACCCCGGGCATTGACATCGCTTTCGACAACTTCCTGGCTCGCCGGCCTTAGCCGGTATCGCTTGCAGGCGGCTGGCCTGACATTCAGGCCAGCCGCTTTTTGCATTTATACGAAGGAGACGTATGCAGCGCATTAAATTGTTTTCGGTCATCGGCGTACTTAGCCTGGTGGCCTTGGCTTGCGCCGGGCTCTCGTTGCCCAGCGCGGGTGACCTGGTAGGCAATGTGGTCGGCACGGCCCTGGCCACCACCGGGCTGGATGAGTTTGTGCAGATGGCTACCTTGCTGGCCGATAGCGGCCTGGGCGACGATGCCCAGAGCATGGCCGCCACGATGATGGCCGGCGGCACGGCCTTCCCGCTCGAGACCCTGATGGCGCAGTTTGGCAGCCAGGCCTCTGGCGCGGTGATCTATCAGGATGATTTTTCCGATGTGTCTACCGGCTGGCCGGTGGACACCTTCGCTGAAGGCGGCACCAGCTACTACGAGGGCCAATACCGCATCACCGTCAACGAGGTCGATTACGCCGTCTGGGCGAACTCAGCCACGGGTGACTATGCCGATATCTCCACCGAGGTGGATGCCGTCATGCTGGCTGGCCCGCAGGAGAATGAGTTTGGCCTGCTGTGCCGCTTTGTAGATAATGACAACTTCTACATTGCCACCATCGCCAGCGATGGCTACTACTTCATCTGGCGCCGCTTGAATGGTGGGGATTGGGAACTGGTCGGCATGGAATCGGGCGAATTCAGTGAAGCCATTCGCACCGGCAACCAGTCCAATCGCATCCGCCTGGATTGCGTCGGCTCCAGCATCACCCTGTATGCCAACGGCGTTGAACTCATTCAGGTGTTCGATAGCTCTTTGCCCTCAGGCGATGTGGGCCTGTATGCGGGGAGCTTTGAGCAGGGTGGGGTAGACGTGCTGTTCGACAACTTCGTTGTCATTCAGCCCTGAGCGCCGGCTTTCTGTATAATCAAGTGGTGTGCCAACGGCACACCACTTTTTTTATCCCTGCGGGAGGCGCAAATGGCCGAAGACTGTATCTTTTGCAAAATTGTGGCTGGTGAAGTGCCGGCTACGCAGGTGTATCAGGATGAGCTGGTGACCGCTTTCCGCGATATTCACCCCCTGGCGCCGACCCATATTCTGATCATTCCCAATGCGCACCTGGCCAGCGCCAACGAGCTGGCGCCAGAGCATGCCGCCGCGGCCGGCCGCATGCTCACCCTGGTGCCCGAGCTGGCCCGCCAGGAAGGGATTGCCGAAAGCGGCTACCGCCTGGTACTCAACACGGGTGCGGATGGCCGCCAGGAAGTGCCCCATGTGCACCTGCACCTATTGGGCGGCCGCCGCATGCAGCATCCGCTGGGCTAGCATCCGCAGGGCTAGCATCCGCTGGGCTAGGCGCGGCCACGACAAGCGGTGCGAAAGGTATAATTAAACCCGTATGAGCAAAAAAGCTGAATTGGAAGCCGCCCTTAAAGAAGCCATGAAGGCCAATGACGCCGTGCGCAGAACCACGCTGCGCGGCGCCCTAGCCGCCGTGAAGGAAGCCGAAGTGGCCCAACGCGGTGAGTTGGACGAGGCCACGGTGATCTCGATCCTGCAGAAGGAGCTCAAGGCGCGCCATGAGGCGCAAGCCGAAGGCGAACAGGCGGCCCGCCCCGATCTGGTGGCAGCGGCCAAAGCCGAAGCCAGCATCCTCGAAGCGTTCCTGCCTGCTGGGCTGAGCCCCGCCGAGATCGAGGCGATCATCGCCGCGGCGATCGCCGAGAGTGGCGCCGCCTCCCCGGCGGATATGGGCAAAGTGATGAAACTGGTGCAGCCGCAGATCAAAGGCCGCGCCGATGGCAGCCAGGTGAGCGCGCTGGTGAAGGCCAAATTACAAGGGTAGCTCTATCGCTAGTTCAATGTCTGAAAAAGCCATACTCCAGCGCAAGGCACCGCGTTGGTCCACCCGCCGGCGCGTTTTCTTGGGGACCCTGTGGGCGGTCTGCCTGCTGATCTCGATCGCCGCCCTGGTGATGCCCTTCTCCACCCGGCCGGCCAGCCTGCGCGCCCAGGTGGGTGACGTCACCAGCCAGGACATCGTAGCCCCGCGCACGCTCAATTATCAGAGCGCCGTGTTCACCGAGCGCGACCGGCGCGAGGCGGCCGATGCGGTGGCGCCAGTCTACGGCGCCCCGGATGCCAACGTGGCGCGCCAACAACTGGAGCACCTGCGTGCCGCGGTGGATTTTATCGATAGCGTGCGCGCCGATGGCTACGCTACCCTCGAACAAAAAATTGGCGATCTAACCGCCTTACAAAACGTCAACCTGGGGCGTGAAAGCGCCCAGGCGATCCTGCTGCTCAACGATAGCGCCTGGCAGAATGTGCGCCAGGAGGCGATCGTGGTGCTGGAGCAGATCATGCGCAGCAGCATCCGCCAGAGCCGCCTGGATGAAGCGCGCCGCAGCATCCCCGCGCTGGTGAGCCTGTCGCTGCCACAGGATCAAGCCACCCTGGTGGCCGAGATCGTGGCCGCCTTCGTGGCCCCCAATAGCTTCTACTCCGAGGCGCTGACCCAGGTGGCGCGTGATGAAGCCAGTGCGGCGGTACCGCCGGCCGTGCGCACCTTCGTCACCAATGAGATCGTGGTCGCGCGTGGCCAGGTGATCAACGAGGCCGACCTGGAGGCCTTGCAGCAGTTTGGCCTCGTGCAGCCCGAAACGGGCTGGCAGAATTACGTAGGCGCCGCCGCGCTGGCGCTGGCCGCGTTTGCACTGGCTGGCCTGTTCCTGCGCTTCCGCCCGCAACTGCTCGATAAAATTCGTGAGCTCACCCTGGTGGCCACACTTTTTGTAGCCTTTCTGCTGGTGGCGCGTTTTGTCATCGTGGATCGCACGGTGCTGCCCTATCTGTTCCCGGTGGCGGGTTTCGGTTTGCTCGCCGCCACCTTATACAGCTCGCAGGCCGCCATGGTCTTTTCGCTGGTGCTCAGCGTACTGGCAGCCTATAACCTGCCCAACGCCTTTGACCTGACGCTGTTCTACTTCTTCGGCAGCTTGTTTGGCATCCTGTTCCTCAAACGCGCCCAGCGCGTCATGGCCTATTTCTGGGCTGGCGCGGCGGTGGTGGTGGCCGGTGCCGCGATCCTGATCGCCTACCGCCTGCCGTTGGCCTCCACCGATGCCTTGGGCATCCTCACCCTGCTAGGCGCGGCCGCGCTGAACGGCTTCCTGGCCGCCAGCCTGACGATTGTGCTGCAATTGTTCCTGGCCCAGTGGCTGGGCCTGACCACGACCGTGCAACTGATGGAGCTGGCACGGCCTGACCATCCTTTGTTGCAGTTGGTGATGCGCCAGGCGCCCGGCACCTACCAACATAGTTTGCTGATCGCTAACCTGGCGGAGCAAGCGGCGGAGGCGATCGGCGCAGATGCTTTGCTCACCCGCATCGGCTCGCTGTATCACGATGCCGGCAAAGCGCGCCAGCCGCACTACTTCATCGAGAACCAGGTCACTGGCGCGCCCAACCCGCATGAGCAGCTCAGCCCCACCGAGAGCGCCGCGCACATCATCCGCCATGTGCCTGACGGGGTCGAGCTGGCCCGCAAGCACCGCCTGCCCAACCGCATCATCGATTTCATCAAAGAGCACCACGGCACGCTGGTGACGCGCTTCCAGTATGTGTGCGCCGTGGAAGCCGCCGGTGGCGACGAAAGCCAGGTGAACCTGGATGATTTTCGCTACGACGGGCCGCGGCCGCAATCGCGCGAAACCGCCCTGGTGATGCTGGCCGATGGTTGCGAGGCGCGCACGCGTGCCGAGCGCCCCAAGACCCAGGAGGCCTTGGAGGCGCTGGTGAAGAGCGTGATCGACAACCGCTTGAATAACGGCCAGTTGGATGACACCACGCTGACCATGTATGACCTCAAAGTGATCGCCGAAACCTTCGTTACCGGGCTGCGCGGTGTCTACCATCCGCGCCTGGTCTACCCGGATCTGGACGAGAAGACCATCAACGCCCTCGACGCCCAGCCCAGCCTCAAATCGCTGCCGCCCAAGCAATGATCCATCTGCATATTGAGAGCCGCTATCGCGCCCTAAAGCTGGGCGCCGCGGTGCGCAAAGCCGCCCTGGCGGCACTGGCGCAGCAAAACAGCCAGGCGGCTGAGCTCAGTGTGGCGCTCACTGGCAATGTACAGGTGCGCCGCCTCAACCAGCAATTCCGCGGTGTGGATGCCGCCACGGATGTGCTTTCCTTTGGTGCGGAGCAAGCCCCGGCCGGTGCCGGCGATACCTATCTGGGAGATATTGTCATCTCCGTGCCGCGTGCCCGCGCCCAGGCCCGCGCCGCCGGACACAGCCTGGCGGCCGAGGTGCAGTTGCTGACTGTGCACGGCGTGCTGCATCTGCTGGGCTATGACCATGCCAGCGCCGCCCAGCGCCGGCGCATGTGGGCTGCGCAAGACGCCATTCTGGCGGCCTTGCGCTTGCCCATGCGCTCCGCCGAAATGGAAACCCGGCCGGAAGCCAAATAAAAAAAGCCCTGGCATTGCCAGGGCTTTTTGTTTGCTGCCAACGCGCTTACACGAAGCGCTCGCGGATCTCCGAACTTACATAGTCCAGCGCGGCCACGGTGATGGCGATCAGCCAGACGGCAATGCCCACCGCCTCGTAGTTGTACAGGCGGATCCATTGCAGCAGGATGAAACCGATACCACCGCCGCCCACGAAACCGAGCAGGGTGGACATACGCACGTTGATATCCCAACGGTAGACCGTGAACGAGATCACCGGCGGCATGATCTGCGGTACCACCGCGTAGACCACACTCTGCAGGCGATTGGCGCCTACCGCGTCCAGCGCTTCCAGCGGGCCGGGGTCAATGCTCTCGATGGCTTCAGAGTACAGCTTGGCCAGCGAGGCCACCGTGTGCAGGGTCAGCGCCAGGGTGCCAGCGAAGGGGCCTAAGCCCACCCAGATGGCGGCGATGATGGCATAGATCAGCGCTTCTACGGAACGCACGATGTTGAAGATCGTGCGCACGATGCCGTACAGGATCAAGCCCACCGGCACGCGGCGCGTCTCGCGCTTGCCATACAGATACCAGAACACCGCCAGGGTCACCAACACCGCACCGATCGCGCCATACCATTGTTCGTTGATGGCGGCGATTTCGTTGCCCACCACAATGCTGCGCACGCCGCGGCTAAAGCCCAAGCCCAGGCGGTAGCCTGGGTAGGCGGCCAGCAGCGCCAGCAGCCCCGAAGCGGTCCAGTAACCAGCATCCTTGCCCAGGCGGGTCAGTAGCATTTCGCTCAGGCGGCCGCCAAACTGCAAGCCGAGATAGCCCAGCCCCAGTACGGCGATCAACCCCACCAAAAAGATCTGCACGGGCGCTTTATCCAGGCCGCCCAGCGAGTTGGAGACGAAGTTGGTGACCTGCAGGCCGGCCCAGCCGCCCGCCAGGGCGCCGGCCAGCGAGCCCACAATGCGTTGCGGGGTGCCCAGGATGGGGGCCATCAGGTTCTTGGCGGCCAGGAAGGACAGCGGGAAGGCGGCCACGATGCCGAAGAAGGTCGCCATCAGGCCGATCATGATCGTTTCCAGCAGGCCGATCAAGGCCAGCTTCATTTCTTCGCTCAGCCGCCCGCCGAACACCAACACGCTCTCCTGGCGGATGATCAGCGAGTGGATCTGCGTGCCGACGGCGGTATCCGGGGCCACGACCGCATCGGGGATGTTGAGCGTGGTGGTGAAACCACCGTCCTCATCGATGGTGATGTCGGTTTCGCCCATGCCACGCGGCGTGAACGGGTTGCCGATCGGGTTGGCCCAGCGCACGTGCACCACCTGGCCGGGCACAAAGTTGCCGCCGGTAATGGTGAGTTGCGTACCCAGCTCCAGGCCGCCGGTGATCGGGCGAGAGCTGAGCTGGCCGCAGGTAGGCGTGGCACTCACCCAGGGGTCATCCGGCAGGGCCGGGTTCGAGGGCGGGCCAACTTCCCCATCGGGGCAGGGCGCCTGGATCTTCTGCACAACTTCGAAGACTTCCTGGTCGTAGGCAAACGCCGAACGCCAGGGCCACAGGATGCGCGGCAACAAAATACCCACATCCTGATATTCGCGGATCGCTTTGGGCAGGTCTACCCCGGTGAGGTTGTAGCCGAGGGCAAACACCAGCAAACAGGCGATGACGATCGCCGCGCCCATCGAGGGCAGGAACTTGCCGCGCAGGTGCTCGCCGCCGATGCGTGCCGCATCCACCACTTGCCACAGCCACAGGGCGGCCAGGGCCGCGCCGGCATACAGCGCGGTGACGCCATGCACCTGCGAGATCTCCTCGGGGCGCAGCACGGTGGGCAGGATCTGGCTTGGGCCAATGACCACAAGCAGCAGGAAGAACAAGATCACTACGCCGTAGAGGCTAAAGGCCTCCATGGCCGGGTCTTTGGTCACGAAGCGCACGAAGAGGTGGCGCAAGGCGAGCAGGAACACCAGCAAGGCCGCGGTGGCAAGCACAACTTTGATGAAGACCGCGGTGCTGAGGCTGTAATCTGGGAAGCGGGCGCGCTGGGCGATGGTCCACATGCTCAGCCCGAACAGGGTAACTACCATCAGCAGGATCGTCAGCCCGCGCGTGCGTGCTTTGGCCACAAACTGGCCTAACCCGGGCACGATCAGCGAGAGCAGGGCATGCAGGGGGGAGCGCTTGGTGCGCTCAAACGATGGAGGCGTGGATTTGGCCATTGCTATGCGCCTCCCATGCGAATGGCTTCTTCGCCGTAGATCTCTTTGAAGCGCGCATCGCTCATCTGTTGAATATCGGCTTTGTTGCCTTCAAACACCACTTGGCCGTTGCGCAGGCCGATCACGCGTTCGCAATAGCGTTCGACCAGATCGAGGTAGTGCAGGCTGCACAGCACGGTAATGTTGTCTTCGTGGTTGAGCTTTTCAAGGTAGCCCAGGATCGAGTGCGCCAACACCGGGTCGAGGCTGGCCACGGGCTCGTCGGCCAGGATCATCTTGGGCTCCTGCATCAGCGCCCGGGCGATGCCCACGCGCTGCTGCTGGCCACCGCTGAGCTCATCGGCACGGTTGTGGGCCTTGTCGGGAATGCCCACACGTTCCAGCGCCTGCAGCGCCATCTGGCGGTCCTGGCGGCTGAAGCGGTTGGCCAGCGCCCAACTGGGCGGGGTGTAGCCCAGCCGGCCTGAGAGCACATTGGTCAGCACGCTGGAGCGCTTCACCAGGTTGAATTGCTGGAAGACCATGCCGATCTCACGGCGTACGAAGCGCAATTCACCCTGGGGCAGGTGAGTAATATCCTTGCCATTCCAGATGATGCGCCCCTCGGTCGGTTCCAACAAACGGTTGATGCAGCGCAACAAGGTGGATTTGCCTGACCCGCTGAGACCGATCACGCCCAGAAATTCGCCGTCTTGCACTTCAAAACTGACGTCTTTGAGCGCCACAGTACCATCGGGGTAAATCATGGTAAGGTTTTCGACTGTGAGCATGGGATTATTGTAAAAGGATTCTGGATTTTGCAAACCTACAAAAAACGGGAAGGGTGCGCTGGGGAGCGCAGACCCTTCCCGTTTTGTTTGCTGTGCTAGCTCAACGCCAGCCAAGCAGCATTCGCGTAGACCTGACTAGCAGTCTTCGCTGATGCGGCCTTCGCTGCTGATGCACATGCCAGCCGCTTCGAGCTGCTGGCGGAAACCATCGTAGAAGCTGTCTTCGGTGGCTTCCAGGCCGCTCCAGCTATACAGCTGGCTCAGCTGGGCCAGACCCTCTTCGCTGTCGTTCAACGCCAGCAAAGCGGTCTTGAGGGCTTCCACCGTCTCGGCGCTCAGGGAGGGCGCGAAGCTGATGGTGTCATTCGGGATCGGCGCGCTCTCGGTGACAACGATCACCTTGTCGCGTACATCCGGGTAAGCCTCTTCCACGTTGGAGCGGGCATCGGTGAAGGTGGAACCCGCGTCACACTGGCCTTCGTACACGGCGATGATCACGCCATCGTGACCACCGGCATCCACGATCTCCATGTCGGTCTCGGGGTTGATGCCCTCAGCCTTGATGGCGATGGAAGGCAGCACCCAACCGGAGGTGGAGGTGGGATCCGGGCGGCAGAACTTGGTGTTGGCCAGGTCAGCCAGGCTGGTGATGCCCGTATCGGGGCGGGTCACAACCTGGGCGGTGTAGAAGCTGCTGCCGAAGCGCAGGGAGGCAATGCCGACATCGGCGCAACCACGTTGGTGGGCAACGATGTAGTTGAAGGTGTTCAGCGCGCCCATCTGAGCCTCGCCGTTACACATAGCCTCAACGGCCGCGGTGAAGTCGGTCGTGATGACCGGCTCAATCACCAGGCCAGTGGCCTCTTCAATGGCAGCCGCAATGCCGCTGGCACCGCTCAACACGGCGTCAGTGTCCTGTGAGGGAACCAAGGCCCAAACGATCGGGTTCTCCTCGGTGCCATACACGGGGCCAGCCTCTACGGTGGGCTCTTCGGCGGGGGCCTCCGTGGCAACCGGTTCAACCGGCGCTTCGGTGGGAGCCGCGGCGGAGCCGCATGCTGCCAGCAGCAGTGAAAGCACTACTACGATGGCCAGCACGGGAAAGAAACGATTCTTCATAGCTCTTCTCCTTGTGGGTTTAGCAGCTTTGGGGCTGCCATAGTAAAAAGAATGATAAATCACCTGATTTGGTACAACCTTAAAATATCCTTGCCTCGCCCCAGGGGAGTATGTCCGGCGGGTCCGGCGGGACCATGCCGGGTCGGGCAAGGCCATGCCGGGTCCGGCTTGGCCTCTCCAGCCGGCCTATCCGGCCCACAGTAAAATCAGGCCATGTCTGCCCCGGCCTATCTCGACTATTTGGCGCAATTGCCCAGCCTGGCGGCCCAGAACCAAAATAGCCTGGCGCCTGAGGAGTTCCAGTTGGCGCGTGTGGCCGGCCTGCTGGCCGCCCTCGGCGAGCTGCAGCAGGCCTATCCCAGCCTGCATGTGGCCGGCACACATGGCAAAGGCTCGCTGTGCGCCCTGTGCGCCGCCGCCTTGCAGGCACACGGCTACCGCACCGGGCTGTTCACCTCGCCCAACCTCGCCGGGGATGTCCACGGGATCCGCATCGATGGCGTGGCGGCTGCGCCGGAGCTCCTGCAAGCTGCTTTTGCGCGCCTCTACCCGTACTTGCAGGCCCAGCCGGGCTGGACCTATTTTGAAGTCAGTGTGGCGCTGATGTTTACCGCCTTCGCCCTGGCAGCGGTAGACGTGGCCGTGATCGAAGTGGGGCTGGGAGGCCGTCTGGACGCTACCAATGTGCTGCGCCCGCGCGTCAGCGTGATCACCCCGATCGATCTTGACCACACCGCCATCCTCGGCGGCAGCTTAGCCGAGATCGCTGCCCACAAGGCCGGCATCATTAAGCCCGGCGTGCCGGTGGTGAGCGCCGCTCAGCCCGCCGAGGCCGCCGCGGTGATCGCCGCTCAGGCAGCGGCGCTGAACGCGCCATTGAGCCGCGTGGGCGTGGAGTGGCAAGTGCAGCCCCTGGCGGCCGCGGCCGGCGGCCAGACGCTGCGTGTACGCGGCGCGGCGGGTGATTGGCAGCCGCTGCAGATCCGCTTGCTGGGCGCGCACCAGATCGGCAATGCCGCCACTGCCTACGCCGCCTTGCAAACGTTGGCAGATACGGGCTTGCCGGTGAGCCTGGCCGCCATTCAGACCGGCTTTGCCGCGGCGCGCTGGCCAGGCCGTTTTGAAGTACACCCGGGCCAGCCCACCGTGATCCTGGACGGGGCGCACAGCCCAGGGGCGGCGCGCGCTCTGCGTGCCGCGCTGGATACCTACTTTCCCGAGGTGCCGGTTGTGTTGGTGCTCGGCGTCTCGGCGGATAAAGACTTGCCCGGCTTGTTGTCTGCGCTGTTGCCGCGCATCCAACAGGCCTATGCCACCCAGGCGGCCCAGCCGCGGGCCATGCCCGCCGCCGAGCTGGTTGAACGGCTCGGCGCACTGGGGCTGCCGGCGCGCGCCGCGCCGCAGCCGGCCGCGGCGTTAGCCGCGGCCCAGGCGGCCTGCCCACCGGGCGGCGTGGTGCTGGTGGCTGGCTCCTTGTTCTTGGTGGAGGAAGTGGGCGAGGATTTAGGAGCTGAACCTTCAACCAATTGATTAAGAGTCAACTCCTCATTTCTCGCCGTGAGCGGCAAGGGCCGTAGGGGCGAGTCTTAGACCCGCCCTACAAACTCAGTGCATCCTGAGCGTTAGCGAGGGATCATTGGTACGCACATAAGCAACTAAGCTCGGCACAGAAGACCGGTCAGCAAGGATTCTTCCCTGTTCCGGCTTCGGCGATCCGGGTGTGGATGTATAAACCCGGTCAGAATGACACGGGGTTCTGCCTGCACTCGATTCCAGGAATTCAATGCGATAATTGTTTAATGAGCCCAATAAAAATAGCGCTCTCCGCGGTGACCTTGCTGGCCCTGGCAGCCTGCAACCTGCCGGGGACGCCAGCCCAGCCCACCGCCACCAGTATCATGCTGCCCGCAGCCACCCAAACCACCGCGCCCGCCGTAGCCACTGACGAAGCCGCCGCGCCTACGCCCTCCGGCGAGGTAGCCTTGGAGGCGATCCTGATCGGCAGCCCAGGCTTTGCCTCAGCGATCAGTTCGCCGGTGACGGTGAGCGGCCAATCCCGCCCCACCTTTGAGCAAAACCTGGTCATCGCCATCTACGACGAGGCCGGCAACCAGATCGCCCTCACGCCCACCACCATCGCCGCCGAAGCCGGCAGCCCCGGCCCCTTCTCGGTAGAGCTGCACTTCTCCGTCAGCGAGGAACAGCCCGGCCGGGTGGCGGTGATGGAAACCAGCGCACTGGATGGCGGCATCGTGCATCTCACCAGTGTGGAGGTGACCCTGCTGCCCGGCGGCGAAGCGCGCCTGCTGCCGCAGCCGGTGGCAAGCGAGAACATCGCCATCCAGTCGCCGGGGCCAAATAGCTCGATTGCCGGCGGCAGCCTCACCGTTAGCGGCTTCTCCGCCTATTACTTCGAATCCAACCTGGGCTTGCTGTTGTGCGGCGTGGGGGCCGGGCCGAGCGTAGAAGCCAGCCCGCTGGCGCACAGCATCTGTGGCGATGCCAGCGTGCTGGCCAGCAGCTTCGCCAGCATTGCTGCGCCCGATATCGGCCAGCCCGGCCCGTTCAGCGGCACGCTGAGCTGGTCTGTCAGCCAGGCCGTGCCCGGCCGCATTGTGCTCTACGCCGAGTCGATGCGTGATGGCGGCCTGCTCCATCTCAGCAGCATTCCGGTACTCATCCAGCCTTGAACGCGCCTGCCGTCGTCCTAATCACGGGCGCCTCTTCGGGCATCGGCGCCGCCACGGCGCGCCGCCTGGCCGCGGCGGGCTACCGCGTAGTGCTGGCCGCCCGGCGCCTGGAGCGCCTGCAAGCCCTGCAGGCCGAGATTGCTGCGGCGGGAGGCACGGCATTGGCGCTGGCTGCTGATGTGGCCAACCCGGCCGATAGTGAAGCGTTGGTAGCGCGCAGCCTGGCGGCCTACGGGCAGATCGATGTGTTGATCAACAATGCCGGTTTTGGCCGCACGCAATGGCTGGAGGCGCTAGACCCGCAGGCCGATATCGTTGCGCAGATCAACGTCAATCTCACCGGGGCGATCCTGCTCACCCGCGCGGTATTGCCGCACATGCTGGCGCGCCGCCAGGGCCATATCATCAACATGAGCTCGCTGGCCGGCTTGATGGCAACCCCGACCTATAGCGTGTACGCGGCCAGCAAATTTGGCTTGCGCGGCTTCAGTGAGGCCTTGCGCCGCGAAGTCGGCGTGTTCAACATTCACGTCTCCGTGGTCTACCCCGGCGGCGTGGATACTGACTTTGCCAGCCACACCGGTATGCAACGCAAAGGGCGCCTCAGCACCCCCCAGCCGCTGGTGCTCAGTGCCGAACAGGTGGCCACGGCGCTGCTGGGCCTGGTCCGCCGCCCGCGTCGCAGCCTGGTGCTGCCCTGGGTCTATCGGCTGGTGGTGCTGTTTTCAAATCTCTTCCCGGCGCTAAGTGATTGGGTGCAGGAGCAGATCTTCACCCGCCCTGAGCGCGGCCTGCGCTAGCGGGACCGTATAATCACTGCACATGAAGCCATCCTTGCTTGAGCGTTTACGCTATCGCCTCGATAACTTGATCTCGCGCGGCACCCCGGCTTTGATCGCGGTGGTGCTCTCGGTTTCGTTGTTGGTGGTGCTGCTGGCCGCCACGGTGATCTCGATCGCCGGTATCGTGCAGGAGGGCGATCTTGAGCCGCTGAGTTTTGCCGAGGCGGTGTGGCAAAGCCTGATCCGCGCCCTCGGCTCGGGCGCCATCATTGGCGATACCGGCGCTGGGTTCCGCACGGTGATGCTGATCGTCACCGTGGTGGGCGTGTTCACGCTCAGCGCTTTGATCGCGGTGCTCACCAACGGCATCCAGCGCCGCATCGAAGAGCTGCGCAAGGGGCGCTCGCGCGTGCTGGAGCATAACCACACCCTGATCCTGGGCTGGTCGCCACAGATCTTCACCATCTTGAATGAATTGGTGCTGGCCAATCAAGGCCGGCACAATGCCTGTATCGTCATTCTGGCGGATCGCGACAAGGTGACGATGGAAGATGAGATCGGCGAGCGCGTGGCGCTGCACGGCAGCCGCACGCGCATCGTCTGCCGCCGTGGCAAGCCCAACGACCCGGCGGATATTGACATTGCCAATCCGCAGACCAGCAAATCGATCATCATTCTGCCGCCCGATACAGCCGACCCGGATGCGGAGGTGATCAAATCTGTGCTGGCGATCACCAATGCCACCAACCGCCGCGCCGAACCGTACTCGATCAATACGCAGGTGCGCAACCCGCGCAACCTCAATGTACTCAAGCTGGTCAGCGCCGAAGATAAGGTGCAGGTGGTGCTGATCGGTGATCTGATCTCACGCTTGATCGCCCGCGCCAACCACCAATCGGGCTTATCGCTGGTGTATACCGAACTGATGAACTTTGCCGGCGATGAGATCTATCTGCTGGAAGAGCCCAGCCTGGTGGGCAAGACCTATGGGGATGCGCTGCTGGCCTATGACGAAGCGGCGGTGATCGGCCTGCGCGGTGCCGCCGGCGAGATCAGGCTCAACCCGCCGATGCCCACGCCGCTGCAGGCAGGCGATCGCTTGCTGGCGCTGGCGGCCGACGCGGGCGTGCGCCCAGCCAAGCCGGAAGAGGTGCAGATCCAGCCAGCCTTGATCGTGGCCGGCGCGGGCGACCCGGCGCCGCACAGCGTGCGTACGCTGATCCTGGGCTGGAACCACAACGGCTTCACGATTCTGCGCGAGCTGGATCATTTTGTGGCCCCGCACTCTGAGCTGCGCATCGTGGCCGATATTAATGACGCCACCGCCGAGACGATTCGTCTGCAGGCGGGCCAGCTCAGCAACCTGGCCGTGCATGTGTTGCAGGGCGATACCACCGATCGCGGCTTGCTGGATGCGCTGCGCGTGGATGATTACGAACACGTTATCGTGCTGGCGTACGCTGAGCGCGGTGTGCAGCCTGCCGACGCGCTGACCCTGGTGACGCTGCTGCATTTGCGCGATATCTTCCACCATGACCAGACGCCTTTCTCGATCGTCAGCGAGGTCCTCGATGTGCGCAACCGCGAACTGGCGCAGGTGACCCGCGTGGATGACTTCGTGGTCAGCGAGCAACTGGTCAGCCTGATGATGGCGCAGTTTGCTGAGAATGCCGAGCTCTACGCGGTGTTCGCCGACTTGTTTGACCCGCAGCACGCGGATATCTACCTCAAGCCCGCGTCTTTGTATGTGGAAACCGGCCGCCCGGTGAATTTTTACAGCGTGGTGGAAGCGGCGCGGCGCCGCGGCGAAACGGCTATCGGCTACCGGCTGGTGGCGGATAGCAATCACCCTGAGCGCGGCTATGGCATCCGCACCAACCCGCCCAAATCCGCCTCGACGATCTACGGCGAGGGCGACAAGATCATCGTGTTGGCCGAAAATTAACCAATTTTGAGGCAACAAAAAAGCGCCCGCAATTGCGGGCGCTTTTTGCATCGGCGTTGAGGTGGGTTTAGCCGGCGGCGTTTTCGCCGCCGGGGCGGGCCTGCTGCTCGGCGCGCTTGGCTTCCTGCTGCTGCATCACGGCGCGAATGCCGTTGCGTACCTGGTTGAGCACGCGCTCCAGTTCCATTTCCAGGCTGGTCAGCGTTTCCACTACGTAGTCATCGGCTTCCTGGCGCGTGGCATCTGCATCCAGGTTGGCCTGTTGCAAGATCTGCTCGGCGCGGCTTTCGGCGGCAGCCACGATCGCATCGCGCTCCACCAGGCCATCGCTTTTCTCGCGGGCCAGTTGCAGGGTGCGCTTGGCCTCCTCCTGCGCCTGGGCCATCGTGCGGTCGCGCTCGGCGATCAGCTTCTGGGCCTTTTTCACCTCATCGGGGATCGCCACGCGCATCTGATCGATCAGATCCAGCATGCGGTCTTCGTCCACAATGACGTTGTTGGTCAGCGGCAGGGGTCGGCTCTCATTAAAGAGCTCTTCCAGCTTGTCTACGAGTTGAAGAATATCCATAGGTTGGTTCTTGCCTTCTAGCGTGCAGATGCAAGATTTGAGCCTAGCTTATCGGTAAATCTCCATTTAGGCAACTTGCAGGGGAAGCCAAATCGCTGCCCTTGTGTCATCCTGAGCGGGTAGATAAACCAGCACCGGAACGCCGAGGCCCGTTCAGCGAAGGATCCCTATGGGCATTTCTTCCACATGAGGCTCTTTCCAAAACACGCGCTACAGGGATTCTTCGCGGGCGCAAGCGGCGTTGCCGCTTGCTGGCTCAGAATGACACTGGGTGGGTCAGTCAGCTTTTTGCAACTAGGGCATCACCCCAGATTGCTACGCTGCGCTCGCAATGACAGGCACTACTCAATCTCTCAGCGGCGTGGCGGGGTACTCCGGCTCGCCGTTGGCGGCCATCTCGGCGATGCGCGCCGCCAACGCCTGCTTGACGTGCGGCGGCACCATGCTGCTCACATCGCCGCCCAACGAGGCGACCTCGCGCACGGTGGTGGACGACAAGAAGCTATGCTCCTTGCTGGTGATCAGCGAGATCGTCTCCAGGTCGGGCGCCAGTTGGCGGTTGGCCAGGGCCATGCGGAACTCGTACTCAAAGTCAGAAAAGACGCGCAGGCCGCGTACGATCACCGCCGCGCCGATCTCGCGGCAGTAATCCACCGTCAGGCCGGCGTAGGTGGTGACGGTGATCTTCTTCTCATCCTTGAAGGTCTCCTTCACCAGCGCCACGCGCGTTTCGGTGGATAGCAGCAGGTTCTTCTGCGGCAGCTCATACACCGCCACCACGATCTCATCAAATAGCTTGGTGGCCCGCAGGGCAATATCAATGTGCCCGTTGTGGATCGGGTCAAAAGTGGCGGGGAACAATGCACGAATCATCAGCTCAAATCTCCCTTGCCGTCACGCGTGTAGTGGATCAGCGCCGCGGCGATTGGTTTGTGCTCCGGCTGGCTCAGCTCCGGGTCGGCGGCCAGCAGGGCTTGCGCCTGGCGGCGGGCTTTCTCGAGCAGGCGCGTATCGGTCAGCAGGCTCAATTGTATGTCACCAAAGCCTGCCTGCGCCATCCCCATAAACTGGCCCGGGCCGCGCTGCTCCAGATCGATCTGTGCCAGCTTGAAGCCATCCTGCGTACTGGCCAGCGCGGCCAGGCGTTGGTTTTCCAGGGCGTCTTCGCTATCCGGCACCAGGATGCAATAGGCCTGCTGGGTGCCGCGGCCCACCCGGCCGCGCAGTTGGTGCAGTTGCGCCAGGCCGAAGCGGTTGGCGCCTTCGATCAGCATCACGGTGGCATTGGGTACATCCACGCCCACTTCGATCACCGTGGTGGAGACGAGCACATCCAGTGCGCCATCGCGGAAGGCGCCCATCACCTGCTCCTTCTCTTCGGCACGCATGCGCCCGTGCAGCAGACCCAGCTTGAGTTGCGGAAAGACCTCTTTGCTCAGCCGGGCGTGCTCAGCCACCGCCGCCTTGGTTTGCGAGCTCTCGTTTTCTTCGATGAGCGGATAGATGATAAAGGCCTGGCGGCCGGCGGCGGCTTCCTGGCGGATGTAGTTGTATGCGCGGGCCACTTCGCGCGGCGCCAGCACATGGGTGTGCACGGGTTGGCGGCCGGGGGGCAGCTCGCTGATCGTGCTGACCTCCAGGTCGCCATACAGGGTGAGCGCCAGGGAGCGCGGGATCGGCGTGGCGCTCATCACCAGCAGGTGCGGGTTGTGGCCCTTGGCGCGCAGGGCGGCACGCTGGCCCACGCCGAAGCGGTGCTGCTCGTCGATCACGATCAGCTCGAGCGCATCGAAGACTACCGGGTCTTCGATGAGGGTGTGCGTGCCGATGATGAGCTTGATCTGCCCGCTGGCCAGCCCGGCTTTGATTTCGTCTTTCTCCGCCGCGCTGGTGGCGCCGATCATCAGGCGCATCTCCTCTGGCGCCAGCGGGCCGCCTTCCGCCGCCAGCAGTTGGCGCAGGCTGGCGTAGTGTTGCTCGGCCAGAATGCTGGTGGGCGCCATCAGCGCCGCCTGGGCGCCGCCGGCCGCCACCAGCGCCATGCACAGCGCCGCCACCACCGTTTTGCCTGAGCCGACATCGCCTTGCAGCAAACGGTTCATCGGGCGGCCCGAGGCCAGGTCAGCCAGCAAGTCCGCCAGGGCACTTTGCTGTGCCCCGGTGAGGGTATAGGGTAGGCGTGCGGTTTGCGCCGCCAGCCAACCGGGGGCGGGGCTGAAGGGGCGGGCACGCTCGCCCTGCCAGATGCGCTTCTGGATCAATACGGCGAGCTGAAGCAGGAACAGTTCGTTGAAGGCCAGGCGCAGCTTGGCCGCTTCGAGCTGTTCCTGCGAATCCGGAAAGTGTACCTGTTGCAGCGCATCGCTATATGACAGCAAGCCCGCAGTGGCTAGCAGGCTGGCCGGCAACAGATCCGGCAGGCGCGGCGCCCAATAGCTCACCACCTTTTTCATCAGGCCGCGCAGCCAACGCTGGCGGATATCGGCGGTGAGCGGGTAGACCGGCACAATGCGATGGGTGTGCTGGGTATCTGCCAGGGCGTCTTCGTCTTCCAGCTTTTCCCACTCGGGGCTGTTCAAGGTCAGCCGGCCGAGGTATTGGTCGATCTTGCCGGAGAGCACTACCTCTTCGCCCTCGTGAAAATTCTTGTACATCCACGGCTGGTTGAACCAGATCGCCCGCAGTGCGGCGCTGCCATCATCCACCACGATCTCGAAGACTTGCTTGCCGCGCGGTGGGCCGTGGCGGCCCTTGCTCTTCACCGTGCCGATCACGGTGACCACCTGCCCAAATTTCAACTGGCGAATGGGCACGCGCTGGCTGTAATCGTCGTAGCGGCGCGGGAAGTGATAGAGCATATCGCCCAGGGTATAGATGCCCAGCTTCTCCAGCCGTTCGGCGTTCACTGGGCCCACGCCGTCGAGCGCGGTGGTGCTGGCCGCCAGGGCGGCTGGCTCCCCTTCGATCTTGGCGCGCCGCGCCGGCGGCTTGCTGCGCCGAGTGGCGGGCTTGGCGGCCGCCGCCTCGGCTGGCTTGGGGGGCTGCGCTTTCTTTTGTGTTGTGGGGCGTGGGTTGGCGCTTGGCCCGCGGCGCCGCGGCGCTGCTTTGGCCTTGGCCGTCGTTTTCGCCTGGCTGGCGGCCGCGGGCGGCTTGCCTTGCACCGCGTGCCAGGCCGCTTTCAGTGCGGCGGCCCGGCCTGCCGGGTCGAGGCGGCTGTAGTTGTGCAGGTGCTGGCTGATCGCCAGCACCTGTGCTTCGTCTACGCCTTCGGCGCGGGCGTTGCCGGCCCATAGGGGCAGCATCTTTTCCAGCCCACCCAGCACGGCACGGTCATCGTAGCCGCGCGCGGCTTCGAGGCGAAAATACTTCCTCAGGGTGCTGAGGGCGGGGTGCATGAGGGGATTCTACTGGGAATTGCGTGCGGCTATCGGTATGTGGTGATTGACAACCAAGATTGGAGTCATGTTTTTCGGGTTAGAGACAGCTGGATTCCACGGGATTATGTATTTGTTCTACAAACATCCCCTGCGCTCTCCATGCGGATATTCTTTCAAACTTTCCTGGGAGTACGAGCGTGTCAATGTTTAGGGAGAGATCAATCTGTTCATGCAGTGCCATCCTTTGCATCTCTGTGTGAAGCGAGGATAAAGAGTTATGTAGATTCGAGAGAAAGACAGGCTGGCTCATCGTAGGATCCCACAGCACATACCAAAATTGGTTATCTGCTGTGCGAAAGATGTCAAACAATTTCATTCAACCCTCTATGGCTACTTGAGCGGAGATTCAATGAATTTGAGAATAACTTTCCACTCTGCTACTTTTTGCTGAAAGCTCATGCTTGTATTTGCTCCACTTGGAGAGGGTAGCACATGGAGTACCTTGGCTGGTGCAACCACATGCTTCTCGTAAGCGGCGAGCGCTTTTTGACCGAGAAAAAAGACATGCTGGATTTGAGGGTGCTCGGCATAGAAGGCCGCAAAGTCGTTTGGGACTTCTTGACTGATGTACTTATCCAGGCTGGAAGGGGCAGGGTGGGGTGCGTCAGTTTCTCTACTACAGGCTTTGAGCACATCCCAAAGGGCAATACCGTTCGCTAGAAGCAATTGTTTGCGGACAGAGTAATCATCAGAAAATTCTTGGTTCAGTAGCGTAAAGAGGATCTTCCAGAATTGGTTTGTATTATTTGCAAAATAGGTGTTGGTCTGTAACGATTTTTCGCCGGGCATTGTGCCAAGTAGAGCAATGCTGCTGGATTTGTCAGAAATTGGGGGAAACGATTCGATTCGCATCTAGCTACGTATGGCAAACAAGCCCAGCGAGCGCGGCCCGATGAAGCTGGCCAGTGGGGCGTTGATGATCTGCTCGCTGATCGGGGTGGTGTAGCCCTCTTCGGCCAGGCGCTCGCGCAGGGCGCGCGTCTCGGCTTCGAAGGCGGGGGCGCCTTGCAGCAGCGCCAAGTGGCTCAAGTCAGTGAACTCGGAGAGGAACTCATACATGGCGTCTACCAGTTGGCGCGTGTTGCGCGCTTTTTGGGTGGGCACCAGTTGGCCGTTATCCAGAGTGAAGACCTGCAAAATGTCTAGATACTCGCCCACCACCGCCTGCGAATGGTTGACCTGGCCGCTGCGCTCAAGGTAGCTCAGCCCGGGCACGCACAAAATACCGAAGACGTTGGGCACCAGGCCGCGCACATACAGCTCCAGCTCCGCCAGCCCCATGCCAGCGGCGCTGGCGGCCGCGGCGGCCTGTACCAGCAGGCCCAGCCCCAGCGAGGTGGTCAGGCTATCCACCACGCGCACGGCCACTTTACCGTGCACGCTGCCCGCCGCCGCCTGGGCTTCTTCTTCGATCGCGCTGAAGTGATTGGAATGCAACAGGGTGAGTACGCCGGCATGGCTGGGGCCAAGCTGGCGGAACACGGCTTCAAAATCGGCCGCGCGCGGCGCCACCAACTGTGGCACGGGGGAGGGGTCGTTGGCGCGCAGGCTGGCCGGGAAGTGGCTGGCCTTCAGGCGCTCCGCTTCGGTGGCGCGCGGTGGCTGCCACTGCGGCGCCAGGATGTGCACCAGCTCCCGGCCCGGAAAAACCGGGCTGGGGAACGAGACGGTGCTATCGGTAAGAATGGCGACGGGCATGCCAGGCTGCGGGCTTATTCCACCGCGAAGATGAATTGGTAGTGAGGTTGCCCGCCCTGTTGCACTTCAATTTCCTGGTCAGGGTATTGCTGGCGAATGGTATCCGCTACCGATTCAGCCACCTGGGCTTCTACCTCTTCGCCGTAAAAGATCGAGAGCACTTCCATGGCTTCAAACTGCATCTCTTTCAGCAGGTCGAGGCTGGCTTTCTCTACATCCTCGGCGGCTACTTTGAGCTTGCCGTTGTGCAGGCCGATGATCTGGCCGTCTTTCACTTTCACGCCGTCGATCTCTACGCTGCGCGTGGCGGTAGTGACCTCACCGGTTTGCACGCTGTTGGCGGCTTTGGTCATCGCATCGGCCACTGCTTGCAGCTCACCCTTGGGGTCCCATACCAGCATGGCGGCGATGCCCTGCGGCACGCTGCTGGTGGGCAGCACGATCGCTTCCTTGACGGTCAGCTCGGCGGCCGATTGCGCCGCCAGGGCAATGTTCTTGTTATTGGGCAGGATGATGACCTTGTCGGTTGGCAAATTCTCAAACGATTTGAGAATATCGGCCGTGCTGGGGTTCATGGTTTGGCCGCCCTCGATGATCGCCGCCACACCCAGATCGGCAAAGTGGCGTGCGATCCCGGCGCCGGGCGCCACGGCCACCACGGCGATCTGGCCGGCGGCGATGGGGCGCACGGTGTACTCACCGCGGCCCTTGGCCTGGGCGGTAATGTCATCCATCTGCGCCATCAGGTTCTCGATGGCCACGTTGGTGACGGTGCCCAAGCCCATGATGTAATCGATCGGTTCGTAGCGCTTTTCCGTGGGCACGTGGATATGCATGCGGAACATGCCTTCGCCTTCGCCCACCTGGATCGAGGTGCCCATCTTCTCCAGCTCGGCGTAAAACTCCTGCAGGGCCAGTTCGCCCTTGGGGCGGAAATCCACCACTACTTCGTAGTCCTGGCCTTCTTCCACTGCTTCCAGTGAATTCTCCAGGTTCAGCGCGGCAATCGGGGCGATGATGCTTTCGGCATTGCGCACCTGCTGGCCGCGTACCCAGCGCAACATGCCTTCGATGAGGAAGTACAGCCCCTTGCCGCCCGAATCGACCACGCCGGCTTCTTTGAGGATCGGCAGCAGCTCGGGCGTGCGGCGCACCGAGGCATCGGCGGCCTTGAGCACCGCTTCCAGCAGGGTGATCGGGCTGTCCACGCCGTTGGCGATGGCTTCTTCAGCCGCGCTGGCCATATCCTTGGATACGGTCAGGATCGTGCCCTCCACCGGGCGCACGACACCTTTGTAGGCCGTGTCGCGCGATTCGCTGAAGCCACGCGCCAGATCGGCGGCGCTGAGCGTATCCTTGCCCTCGGCGGCGCGGGCAAAGCCGCGCCACAGTTGCGAGAGGATCACGCCGGAATTGCCGCGCGCCCCCAGCAGGGCGCCGCGCGCCACCGCTTCGAGCACTTTGCCCGCTTTGCTCTCGCTGGATTTTTGCATCTCTTCCATGGCCGATTTCATCGTCAGCACCATGTTGGTGCCGGTGTCACCATCCGGCACGGGGAAGACGTTCAAGGCATTCACGGATTGCTTATTGGCTTCCAGCCAGCCAAAGCCGGCCTGTGCCAGGCTACGGATGCCGTTGCCGTCTACCGGGCGATGCTGCAAGATGTTGGCGCGGTGAGCGCGCGCATGAGTGGTTTCTGACATGCTGAGACCTGCTTCTTCGTTGAATTTTAGTCTGCGCTGAACCGCAGCCCCTGAACATGCACGTTGACATGCTGGATCGGCAGCCCCAGCGCCTTTTCCACGTTGAAGCGCACGCTCTGCGCTACGCTGGCGGCGATGGTTTTGATGTTGGTGCCGTATTCCACCACGATATAAAGATCAATATGAATGGCATCATCGCTATAGCTCACTTCGATCCCGTGGGTGGGATCCTTGACGATGAAGTGGCTCACGCCATCCAGAAAATTTTTGGCGGCCAGCCCCACCACGCCGTAGGATTGCACGGCGGCCTGGTAGGCAATGGTGGCGACGGCGCGCGACGAGACCTGAATACTGCCACGGGGAGTGTTATCTGCAGTCATTGTCATCCTAGGTAAGAGAGGTGCGCAGCGCCTGAAGGCCGGCGGCGATGCCCTGTGGGTGGGTGAAGATGGCGTTGCCAGCGACGAAGGCCGCCGCCCCGGCGGCATAGCAGGCCGGCAGGGTGCTGGCGTCGATGCCGCCGTCCAGCTCGATCTGGGTGGCTAGGCCGCGCGCCTGGATGGCCGCTTGCAGGGCGCCGATCTTCTCCAGGCTTTCCGGGATGAAGGCTTGCCCGCTACGCCCAGGGTTGACGCTCATCACCAGGATGATGTCGGCCTCGGCCAGGTAGGGCAGCACCGCCTCGACCGGGGTGGGCGGGTTGAGCGCCAGGCCGGCCCGGCAACCCAGGGCGCGGATGGCGCGCAGGCTGGCGGCGGGGTCAGGGCTGGCTTCCACATGCACATGGATGTGATCTGCCCCGGCGGCGGCAAACGAGGCCAGCATGCCGTCCGGCGCCTGCACCATCAGGTGCACGTCCAGCGGCAATTGGCTGTGCGTTTTGCACACCTGCGTCACCAGTTGGCCCATGGTGATCGGCGGCACAAAATGGCCATCCATCACGTCAATATGCAGCCAATCAGCGCCGGCCGCTTCGGCGGTGGCGATTTGCTCAGCCAGATGGCCAAAATCTGCACTCAGGATGGATGGGGCGAGGATTGGCTTAGACGCCATTGGAGAATTATAACTGAGGTACTTCTGAGGGCCGGTCTCGGCTTGTCGCGTAGGCTTAGTAGCAAGTGTCTGCTAGCTTTGTGGGGAGAATGCAATTTCATAGGCAGAGAGAGAGTTTTCTTCTTATAGGCACATGGCTATAGGGGGTGATGTGCAAAAGGAGAGACATGTATCCGGGGCTATGAGAAATTCATCCGTGGACCAGTTTTAAACATCGGATTTCTAGAAAGCATCGTCTTTACGAGAGTAAAGTTTTGTAGACAGGAAAAGATTTGTCGTTCCGAATAACGCGTCTGGAGGGAATTTAAAAAGCTGACATTTTCTCTGTGGACCTGAAGGGCATTGCCGCTCAGCAAGTGAAAGTAAAGGCGCCTAATAGAACTGTAATCTTCCTGAGTTGAATCTAGTTTAGAGAGCGCCTGATAAGTTTGTGCTACTGCTTCTAAATGGCTAGGACATAGTATTGCTAACAACAACGAACTCGAAAGTGGAACGTAGATTTCAATCCCTTTTACAGCAACCCCCAGATTGCCGTATGGACGCATGTCTATCTCATTGTGCAATGCAATTGGGTTGTCTGAAAAATAGAAGGGATTTGTTTCGGTGGTTTCGAACAAACACCAAGTTTTGTCTAAAAGATGAGGAGAGATATCCTCTATAAAGGAAGGTAAAGATAGTATTGCTATTTCTTTCGCATCTTGGTCGTTGTTGAATAACTCCTTTGTTTTATCTGGGTCGAAGCCCATTTGTTTAATCTTTGACTTGAGTTGTTTGTTCATGAATATAAGATTGTGTCTCGTGTGAGTTCCCCTTGCCATTTGAAGAGCAATAAACTCTGCAAAAGCGATTCTCTCTTTGGAAGAAAGTATGCCGACTGACTTCCTTCTTGTTACTTTTTCGAGAATCTGACTTGCCCTACTTTCAAGGACGCTTAAACTGGGTTCTAACGAGATACTGACTTTACCTGCACCCAAATTGTAGAAATCTCGCTCAGAGGCCACATTGCCTACATTGCTTATGTAGACATCTTCTGCATTCTTGTCAAAAACAAAAACTTTGTCTTTTTGACCAGAGATGGCAAAATTCCTAAGCCAGAATTGAGGAACATAGTGCTGTCTTTTGGTCCGTGTCTTAGACATTATTGCAGCGGCGGGTTATAGACCAGATAGACCCACATCCAGAACGGCAACAGGCCGCCCACGGCCAGCGCGGCCAGCAGCCCCAGGGCCACCGCTACCCAGTCCGTCGGGCTTTGCTCGCCGCTTGGGGGCGCGGCGGCTTCGGCCAGCGGCACCCCAATGGTGGGCGCATCGGCTGCCTGGCTTTGCGCAGCCACTTGTGGCGCGGCAAAGGTTAGCAGCACGCGCCCCAACTGGTCCGCGGTGCGATAGCGCGCCGCGGGCTCCTTGGCCAGCACTTTGAGCATGATCTCGTTGAGCGCCGGGGGGATGCGCGGGTTGAGCTGGTTGGGGGGGATGGGCTGCTCAAAGCGGTGCTGGCGGCCGAGCTCCTCAGGGCTCTTGCTGGTGAAGGGTAACTGGCCGGTGAACATCAGGTACATGATCACGCCCATGCTGTAGACATCCGAGGCGGGCGAAGGCGGCCCGCCGCCGGCCTGCTCGGGGGCGAAGTACTGGGGCGAGCCCCACACCACCTCTTGCGCTTCGTTGGGGTTGATCGAGGCCAGCGCCCGCGCAATGCCGAAATCGGTTACCTTGACGCGGCCATCCGGCGTCACCAGAAAATTGTGCGGCTTGATGTCGCAGTGCACCAGCCCGGCACGGTGGGCATAGCCCAGCCCTTTGCAGGCCTGGATCACGATCGGAATGCCCTCCTCCAGCGAATACAGCCGTTTTTGCTTGATCAGCGTATTCAAGTCGGTGCCGGGCACATACTCCATGACGATAAACAAGCGTTCCTCGTCGTAGCCGAAGTCGTAGACGGTGACGATGTTGCTATGGCTGAGGTTGGCGGCGGCTTTGGCCTCCTGGCGGAAACGTTCGCGGAAGCCGGCGTCTTTGGAATAATCCTCGCGCAGCACCTTGATGGCCACATCGCGCTCCAGCATCAGGTCACGGCCGCGATAGACGCTGGCCATGCCGCCTTTTTCCAGGAAGTCTTGCAATTGGTAGCGCTTGTTCAGCAATACGGTTTCAGCCATGCACCGATTTTATCGTACCGGGCCTGGTTCGTTACGGTGCATAGTGCGGCGGCGTCCGCTGCGTGTTAGAGCACAGCCTGCCCAACAGCCTGGATAGCTCGCGCACACGCGCCGGGGCGGACGTAGTATCCTTGGCGCTGTGGACTGGCAAACCCTCTTGCAGCGATTGCGGCCCTATGCCACCCGGCGCGTGCTGTGGGCCGGCGTGGCGCTGGCGCTGCTGCTCGGCAGCTTGGCTGCCCTGGGCCTGTTCTTCTATCTGCCCGCCAGCCGTGTAGAAGCCCCCGCTGCGGCGCTGACCTGGATCCCCGGCCCCACCAATACCCCGGCCCCCAGCGCCACCCTGGTGCCCACCTCAACGCCCACGGCGGTCTACGAGCCGCCGGCACGCGGCGAGATGGGGGTGGGGGCGTATGTGCAGATTATCGGCACCGAGGGGCGTGGGCTGAACATTCGCAGCGCCCCCGGCCTGGCCACCACGATCCAGTTCCTGGCCTATGACGCCGAAGTATTCGTGGTACAAGATGGCCCGCGCGAAGTGGACGGACTGACCTGGTGGTACATCGTGACCCCGGTGGATGCAGCCCGCGCCGGCTGGGCCGCCGGTACCTATCTTGAAGTGGTTGTTCCACAGGAATAAATAGACTAGAAAGGAAGTGATTCGTGAGAGGTGGACAGTGGGCAGCGAAGATGCTTTGCCTGCTTACTCATCACTACTCACGGTTCACTAGCACACATGACTGAAATCATCCCCAAATCCATCACCGCCAACCGCGCCGCCGCACGGCTCAATATCGAGTGGAACAATGGCCGCGCGGTGAGCTACCCCTTCGAGTTGTTGCGCAATGCCTGCCCCTGCGCACAGTGCCGGGGCGGCCATGAGAACATGAAGCCCGAGCCGGACCCGGGGGTCTTCATCATCCCCTTGATGAGCGCCAACGCCACGCGCTTGGTGGGCATTGAGGCGGTGGGCAACTATGCCATCAACGTAGAGTGGGAAGACGGCCACAAGTACGGCATCTACAACTGGCACTATTTGTTGGCCCTGGCCGACGAAATGGAAAAGCAGGCTGCCCAAGGCGGTCACTAACAACAAAAACCCCGCCGGATGGCGGGGTTTTGCTTTCTAGCTTAGCTAGCCTTAACTTTGATGGTCTTGGCTTTGGCCGCTTCGGCCTTGGGCAGAGTGAGGTGCAAGATGCCATCCTTCACTTCGGCCTGGGCCTTCTCGGCCACTACGGGCACCGGCAGCAGGATCGAGCGGGCATAGGCGGCGTAGCGCTGTTCCCGCAGGTGATAGGTCGCCTCCTGCTGCTCTTCCTCGTGCTGGCTTTCTGCACGGATGGTGAGCGTATCGCCATGCACCTGCACATCGACATCTTCGGGCTTTATACCCGGCAGCACCGCCTTGACGTGTACGTCCTGGTCGGTTTGGTAGAGATCCACCAGCGGAGTGGCATGGCCGTTCTGGGTGACGGGGGTGAAGAAATTATCGTCAAAGAGACGATCCCAACTACGGCGCATATCCATTAGCTCCCGAACGGGATCCCAGCGAACAAGATTTGCCATAATTCATGCCTCCTGTACATGTTTTTTTTGGCGTTCAGCCAAAGACATCTTAGGAAACAAAAATTAAACCAACGCAAAATTTTGATCTGAAAATCGTTAAAAAAAGCTGCGCCGGGAAACAGGCGCAGCGTTCAGGCAGGTGCAGCGGTGAAGCGCTAGGTACTCTTCTTGCGCTTGGCCTCGGGCTTGGCCTCTTCCTGTTGGCGCTTGAAGTCCACGAAGCGGTAGCCAACGCCGCGTTCGGTGAGGATGTACTTGGGGTTGGCGGGGTCCTTCTCCAGCTTCTCACGCAAGTAGTTGACGTATAGGCGCACGTAGTGCGGCTCGTCGCGGTACTCGTAGCCCCATACCTTGGCCAGAATCTGATCGTGGGTTACCACCCAGCCCGCATTCTGCACCAGGTGATAGAGCAGGCGGTATTCGGTGGGGCGCAGCTTCACCAGCTTGCCGTCCACCCACACCTCGCGGCGATCGAAATCCAGCTTGAGGCGCTCATCCACCTGGATGATGCCCTCGCTGCCGCGTTGCGCCTCGGTGCGGCGCAGCACGGCGCGCACGCGGCTCACCAGCTCGCGCGGGCTGAACGGCTTGGTGACGTAGTCATCGGCGCCCAGCTCCAGGCCGCGCACGCGGTCATCCTCTTCGGATTTGGCGGTGAGCATGATCACGGGCACGTCGTTGTTCTCGCGGATCAGGCGCAACACTTCAAAGCCATCGATGTCCGGCAGCATCACGTCCAGCACCACCAGATCGGGCATGCTCTGGCGCAGCTTGTCCATGGCTTTTTTGCCGGTGAAGGCTTCTTCCACCTGGAAACCGTCTTGCTCCAGGTTGAGGCGGATGAAGCGCACAATGCGCTCTTCATCGTCCACCACCAGGATACGTTTGTTGGTCAGTTGTGTCTCAGTCATAGTCAGAAATTGCATTATCCACAGATGAACGCAGATATTCAAACCGATACATCGGATACATCTGTTTTTGCATCTGTGTGTATCTGTGGATTTAGGTTATTCCCTCACAAAGCCAATGATCTCGTCATCGCCGCCGGTGGGCAGGATCTCGATAAAGCTGATGCGGCTCCACGGCCAGAACACCGTGGTCACATCGCTCTGCAAGTAGTGCAAATCTTTGCCGTCGCGCTTGCGTGGGTTTTGCACGCGCAGCAGCGTATCCGCTGCCGCGGGCAGCTCTTCGATCTCGCCCACCACCGGGTCTTCGTTGTGCAAATGGATCAGGACAGTATGCGGCATCTTAGTCACCGGTGAGGGCCTGGACGCTGAGGCGGCCAAAGCGCAGCACATCCTTGTTTTGGATGGAGTAGGGCTGGTGCGGGGCCAGCTTGTCGTTATTCAGGCGGGTGCCGTTGGCGGAGCCAAGATCGGTGATCAGGATCTCCTCGGCCTGGATGCGAATGCGGGCGTGCAGGCGCGAAACGCCGGATTCATAGGCGGCGTACGGCTCCAGGTCCACATCCGGCAGGATCGATTGGCCGGAGCTGACCCGCCCGACGATAAACTCGCCGGGGCCGGCCAGCGGCAGGATCTGGCCGGTGCGAATAATGTGCAGATTGAGGCGCGCCGGGCCGTTGGGGCGCATCAGGGTGCCGCTGGTTTGCAGGCGGGTTGTGGTGAGCCCGCCCAGGCTGCTTTCCATGGGCATGGTGCGCAAGCCCTCTTCTGAAATCAGCTTGGTGCCGCAATCCGGGCAGAACAACGCTTCCTGTTCCTGCTGCTTGCCGCACCCTTGGCATACCACGATCACGCTTGGCCTCGTTTCTTGCGCCCTTCAAAGTCATCCACCAGGGCGCGTGTGCCGTATTTTATCTGTTTTCCCTCTTTCTCACCCAGTGGGGCACCCTCCTTTAAATCATCCGCGGCCAGCAGCACCGTGCGCGCCAGGCTGCGCTCGCCTTGCGAGAGCAGCCGGGTGGCGAGCATGCGCATGCGCTTGGCGGCGCCTTCGGGGTCGCCATTTTCCAGTTCCTGGCGGGCGTGTTCCTGCATGCGGTATAGCGAGAGCTTGCCAATCGCGCCGATCAGCGTCGCCGGCGGCGCTTCGGGCTGGGTCGGTTCGGCGATCGGGCGCATCAAACGGAAGCGCGCCGAGTTGGACGGCGTGGGGCGGCTGGGCACATCCAGGCTGAGGCGCCCCTCGGCCAGCACAAGCTCGCCGCTTGCGGCGCCGCGGCTGTCGAGCTCGAACTCGAGGAGCACGCTGAGGCTGTCGTTCTGGGGCACGTTGCCGAGGAAGATCGGCTGCTCCAGCGACACCGGGCCCAGATCCGGCGAGAGGCGAAACACATACTTGAGCTGGCTCATCGGCGTGTTGCTGTAGCTCAGCTTGACGTTGTTGGCGTAGCTCAGGCTGAGGGTGTGCAGGCGGCGTTCCAGCAGCGTGTGAATCTCGGCGCTTTTGTCGGCGTACATGCTGCTGCCGCCGGCGCGCGCCACCAATTGATCGATGAATTCTTCGTTCCACGCATCGCCAATGCCGATGGCGCTGATCGGGATGCCCTGGTGGGCGGCATCGGCGGCCAGCGCCAGGCTGGCGGCTTCGTCTCCGTAGGTGCGCCCATCGGTGATCAGCACGATGTGATTGACGGCACTGGCGCGCTGGTGGCGCAGCACTTCGCGCAGGCCGGCCTTGAGGCCCTGATAGATCTCGGTGCCACCGCTGGCTTGCAGGGTGCTCAGCCGTGAGAGCAGGCGTTGGATATCCAGCCCGGGCTGGGCGGGGATGACCACCTGGGCGCGATCATTGAAGGTGACCAGCGATAGGATGTCGTGCTCGCCCAATTGCTCAACGAACTGGCTGGCCGCCTTGACCACCTGGCCGAGGCGCGCCCCGGCCATCGAAGTGGATACGTCCAACACCAGGGCAACGTTGAGCGGCGGTTTGCGGCGGCGCTCTTCTTCGCTGGCGCTGGGTTTGAGGTCAAGCAAGACATAGATCACCTGGCCGGGCTCATCCGGCGTGATCTGCGGGCGGCTGTACAGCGCGTTCACCATCAGCGCGGGCGGCGCGTCAATATCTTCCGGCAGCGTGGCGTCGTACTCACGGCGTTTTTGTGGGTCTTGCAGGGTGTCAAAAGCTTCCTGCACCAGCAGGAACAACTCGTTGGCGCCGGTGTGCTTGTTGGTATCGGGGTGGAATTGGCGGGCGGCGCGGCGGTAGGCGCGCTGGATCTCATCCTGGCTGGCATCGCGCGGGATGCCCAGGCGGGCATAGTAATTATCCAGGTAGCTGGTAGCCATCGCTGGGCTGTATTGTAGTGCAGCCCTGGCGCCTGCGCTCAGCCGTGGGTACTAGTGGACGAGGCGCGCCAGCACGACGGAGATATTGTCTGGCCCGCCGGCGGCGTTGGCGGTCTCCACCAGGTGCAGGCAGGCCAGGTAGGGGCTGGCGGTGGCGTTGACGATGGTCTGGATGTCGTCTTCGTCGACATAGCCCCACAAGCCGTCTGAGCACAGCAGCAAGAAACTATTGGGGGAGAGGGTGCCACTGAAGAAATCCGCCTGCACCAGATCGCCCTGGCCCAGGGCGCGGTAGAGCACCGATTTTTGCGGGTGGTCGGCCGCTTCGGCTTCGGTGAGCTGGCCCATCTCCTGCAGGCGGCGCACCAGGGTGTGATCGTTGGTAAGCTGCTGCATGCGCCCATCGCGATGCACCAGGTAGGCGCGGCTATCGCCCAGGTGGGCGATGACCAGTTGAGTGCCCACCACCAACGCCGCGGTGAGTGTGCAGCCGCCGCCGGGGGCGGCGCGTTTGACGGCGCGGTGCGCTTCGTTCACGGCGCCTTCCATTAGCTCGCGCAGCGATTCTTCCGCGGGCTGCGGGTCTGGCCCGAACAGCGGCTTATACAGGCGCTGCATCAGGTACTGGCCCAGGGCGCGCACGGCCGTCTCGCTGGCCACTTCGCCGCTGCGGTGGCCGCCCATGCCATCGGCAATCACATACAGGCCCAGCGGCAGGCTGCTGTTGGCGGCCCCGAGGGTGCCGTTGAAGCACAGCAAGCTATCTTCGTTGTTCTCGCGGCGCTGGCCCTGATCCAGGGCGCTACCGGCGATCAGGTGAATGTACTTGCCGTCGCGTTCGCCGTTGGCCAGATCCCACACCTGTGCCTCGCTCAACGGGGCGGTGGCGGCGTTGCTGGGCAGCGGGGCGGAGACGGGCTTTTTCTTGCGGAAGAGGTTCTTGAAGAAATTCATTGAGGTCTCTTTGCTATGCCAGGAAGGCATATACGCGCTTATCAGTGGAACCAATAAAGATCATGTCGTCATGCGCTACCGGCGTGCCGGTGATCGGCCCTTCGGTCTGGTAGCGCCAGCGCAGGCGCCCGCTGGCCGCGTCGAGGCAGTACAGGCTGCCGTCCACCGAGCCGCAATACACCGCATCGCGATGCACGATCGGTGAGCCATTCACCTGGTGTTCGGTGGTGTAGCGCCACAGTTCTTTGGCCGAGCGCGTGTCAATTGCATAGATGATGTGGTCGGCCGCCCCGGTGTAGAGCACGTTGCCGGCGATGGCCGGGGTGCAGATGCTGCCCTTGCCGAGGCGGAAGCGCCACACGGCCCAGCCGGAGTTGGCGTCCAGCGCGTAGAGCGTGCCGTCCATCGAATTGAAATACACCACGCCGTCTTGCAGCACGGGCGAGGAGGTGATGGCGCGTTTGGCCTTGAAGCGCCACTTCGGGTCGCCGCGGAAATCAGTGGCGGTGAAATCGCCCGCTTCGGAGCCAAAGTAGATGTGCTCGTTGCCGACCCACGGCGTGGAGCGCACCGGCGAGCCGACCTCGGAGCGCCAGGCCAGGCGCCCGCTGCTCAGGCTCACCGCGTGCAGGCTGCCGTCGTCTGAGCCGATGAATACGTGGCCCTCGGCAATGCGCGGCGAGGAGCGCACCGGCCCATCCGTGTAGTGCGTCCATACTACTTTGCCGGAACGGGTGGAGATGACATGCAGGCGCTTATCTTCAGAGCCGAAGTAGATATTGTTGTCAAAGATGGCCGGCTTGCTGGCAATGCCGCCATCCGTGGGGTACTTCCACTTGAATTCGCCGTTGGCGGCATCCAGCGCGTAGAGGTTGTTGTCGTAGCAGCCAATGTAGAGCGTGCCGTCATGATAGCTAGCGGAGCTGCGCAGCTCGTCCTCGGCCTGAAAGCTCCACAGCGGCTTGACGCCCACGCCGCGGCTGGGCATACCGCCGCTCACCGCCGTGGGGATGCTCAGGTTGAGCAGCGTGCCGGTCTTGCGCGCTACATTGATCAGCGCTTCCTTCATTTCAATGGCGCTGTCGTAGCGGTCTTCCGGCTTGTACTCCAGAGCGCGTTCCACCACCGCGGCCAGCTCACGGCTGACGTTGGGGTTGATCTCGCCGATCAGGCGTTCGCCGAAAGAGAAGGGCGCTTCCAGTTGCGGGTCGCGCAGCGTCAGCAGATGGTGCAAGGTAGCGCCCAGGGCGTAAATATCCACCTTGGGCGTGGCCTCACCGCGGTACTGGTCTGGCGGCGAGTAGCCCTGCGTGCCGACCATCGTGTTCTTCTGGCCCGACTCAAACACCTTGGCGATGCCAAAATCCACCAGCGCAATATGGTTCTGCAGTGTGTTCATAATGTTGGAGGGCTTGATGTCCCGGAAGATGATCGGCTCCGGTTTGTGGCTGTGCAGATAATCCAGCACGTCGCACAGCTCCACCGCCCAGGCGAGCACTTGCTCTTCAGGAAAGAAGCCGCTGGTTTCGGAGAGCAACTGCTCCAGGTTCTTGCCGTGGATAAATTCCAGCACCAGGTAGGCGCGCTCGCCAATGGTGAAGTAATCGTAGATGCGCGGAATGGAAGGGTGGCGCAGCGTGGCGAGGATGTTGGCCTCGCGCTCGAAGATCTGGAAGATGTTCTTGCGCACCAGCGGATCGGTCACCTGGCTGATCATCTCCTTGATCGCCACCAGGCGGATAGCCTTGAAGTTCTTGTCGCGGGCGCGGTACACCGAGCCCATGCCGCCGATGCCTACGATCTCCTGGATCTCGTAGCGCTCCTGCAGCACTTCCCCCTGACGCAGTTGGCTATGGCGGCTGGCGTTCTCGGAAATATCCAGGTTGCGGGTGGGTTGATCCTCGCTCAGGGTCGCTCCTCGGCCCAGTGGGCCTGGTGAGCGATTATAGCCCTCAGCCCCGTTCTGCGCTGGCTGCCCTCGCCCCGATATGGATTTGCGTATAGTCCTCACTCTCCATTGGGATAGGGGAGGTGAACAGTACGCCAAGAGTTAATTCAATGGGAGGGTTAGTTGATACATCACTGGTTTAGAATTGCCCCATGCTGATCCTCACCGCCAATGAAGTCCGCCAGGCGCTGCCGATGCATGAGTGCATCGCCGCCATGAAGCAGGCCTATGCCGCGCTGTCTGGCGGCGCTGCCGAGGTGCCGCTGCGCTCGCGCCTGAACGTGGCCCCGCACGAGGGCCTGAGCATCCTCATGCCCGCCTTCGTGGACGGTGCGTCGGTTGCAGAGCAGGCGTTGGCCGTCAAGTTGGTCTCGCTGTTCAACAAGAATCCATCCCGCGGCCTGCCGCTGATCAACGCCGTGGTGCTGGCCTTCGATCCGGAGACGGGCGCGCTGCAAGCCATCCTCGAAGGCGCGGCGGTCACCGCCATCCGCACCGGCGCCGGCTGCGGCGCCGCCACGGATGTGCTCGCCCGCCCGGATGCGTGCACGGTAGCGGTCTTCGGCGCTGGCGTGCAGGCCCGCACGCAGTTGGCCGCCGCCTGCGAAGTGCGCGATATCCAAACCGCGTGGGTGTATTCGCCCAACCCGGAGCAGGCCGCCGCCTTCATCGCCGAGATGGCCGGGGTGGGGCGCATTCCCAAAGACTTGCGTGCCGCCGCCAGCCCGCAAGAGGCGGCCGCCAACGCCGACATTATCAGCACTGCCACCACCAGCCCCACACCCGTCTTCGCCGCCGCCGATGTGCGCCCCGGCACGCACATCAACGCCGCCGGCTCCTATACCGCCGATGCGATAGAGGTGCCCAGTGAGCTGGTATCGCGTGCGTACGTCACCGTAGACAGCCGCTCGGCCACGCAGGCCGAGAGTGGCGAGATTGCCATGACCCTGCAACAGGGTCTGATGGCCGCTGACGATATTCACGAGATCGGCGCGGTGCTCAACGGCCAGGCGGCCGGGCGCAGCGCCGCCGAACAGATCACCTTCTTCAAATCTGTGGGCGTGGCCGTGCAAGATGCCATGGCCGCCCGCGTCGCCGTTGCCAATGCCCGCAAACTGGGCATTGGCACCCAGGTAGCCTGGTAACCGCTTCATCAAGGAGAATGCGTTGAGTCTTCCCAAAACAGCTTCAGTGGTCATCATCGGCGGTGGCGTCATGGGCGCCTCGGCCGCCTATCACCTCGCCCAGCGCGGCATCAAAGATGTGGCGCTGCTCGAGAAGGATGAATTCTTCGGGCAGGGCGCTACCGGCCGCTGCGCCGGCGGCGTGCGCTACCAGTTCGGCACCGAGGTCAATATTCGCCTCAGCCTTGCCAGCCTACCCATGCTGGAACGCTTCCCGGAAGAGATCGGCCAGGAGGTGGATTACCGCAAGTGTGGCTATTTATTCCTGCTCACCAACGATGCGGACATTGCCGTCTTCAAAAAAAATGTCGCCCTGCAAAACAGCCTCGGTGTAGACACCCAATGGCTCTCCGGTGATGAGATCCGCGCTCGCTTGCCGCAAATGAATCTGGATGACGTGCTCAAAGGCACGTACAACGCCGCTGATGGCCTGTGCGACCCCAACAGCGTGGTGATGGGCTACATCAACGCCGCCACCAAGCTGGGCGCTACCTGCCTCGGCAACATCGAGGTCACCGGTCTGCAAGTCGAGGGTGGTGCCATCACCGGCGTGCACACCAACCAGGGCAGCATCGCGGCCCCGTTGGTGCTCAACGCCGCCGGCCCGTGGGCCGCGCCCATCGGCAAGATGGCCGGCGTAGACATTCCGATCATCCCGGTGCGCCGCCAGATCGTCACCACCACGCCGCTGGCCGGCATCCCCGCTGATTTTCCCTTCGTGATCGATTTTGCCAAGTCGCTGTATTTCCATCGTGAGGGCGAAGGCTTGCTTACCGGCATGTCCAATCCTGACCAGGCCCCGGGCTTTGACCAGAACGTGGACCCCGAATGGGAACTGGTGCACATGGAAAATGGCGTAGCGCGTTTACCGCTCTTGGAGCAGGCCGGCTTGGCCAGCCATTGGGCGGGCCTCTACGAAGTCACGCCGGACGCCCATCCTATCTTCGGCGCAACGCCAGTACAGGGCTTCTACCTCGTGGGTGGTTTCTCTGGCCACGGCTTCATGCACGGCCCGATTGCCGGCAAGCTGATGACCGAGATCATGCTGGATGGTGCCGCCACCTCGGTGGATGTGTCCGCACTAACCCTCGACCGCTTCAGTGGCGACTCGCTCAAAGAGTACAACGTCGTCTAGGGAAGCGCATGACTGTCTTTGCGAGGAGATTAGGAGCTGCACGAAGTGCAGCTCCTAATTGACGAAGCAATCCCCAAGTCAATTTGTATTCAAGCGTGGGGATTGCTTCGTGCGCAGGCAAGCCTGCGCCTCGCAAAGACGGTGATGTTGGTTTGCAATACTAAAGCTTACAAATTCCCCACAGTTTCTCGATTAGGATAGTGCTATGCCCTCCGCAGAAATCCTTACCATCGGTACCGAGCTGCTGCTCGGTGAAATCACCGATACCAACACCCAGTACTTGGCGCGCCAACTGCGTGACGCCGGCATTGACCTGTATTACACCTCCACCGTGGGCGACAATGAGCAGCGTATTGCCGATGCCGTGACCCTCGGCCTCAGCCGCTCAGACATCCTGCTGTGCACCGGCGGCCTCGGCCCCACGGTGGACGATGTCACGCGTGAAGGCATTGCCCGCGCCCTCGGCGTTGTGCTTGAATTCCGCCCCGAGCTGTGGGAGCAAATCGAGGCGCGCTTTGCGCGCATGAAGCGCACGCCCAGCGAGAACAACAAGCGCCAGGCCGAGCTGCCCGTGGGCGGCCGCAGCCTGGAGAACGCCGTGGGCAGCGCCCCCGGCGTGCTGGTGGAACATAACGGCAAAGTGGTCATCGCCGTGCCCGGTGTGCCCAGCGAAATGCGCTACCTCTACGAGCACGGCATCCTGCCCTACTTCAAAGAACGCTTCGGCCTCACTGGTGTCATCCGTGCGCGCGTGCTGCACACCGCCGGCGTGCCCGAATCGCAGATCGATCAACACCTGGCTGACCTGGAGCGCCAGACCAATCCCACCGTGGGCTTGGCGGCCCATGCCGGCAGCGTAGACGTGCGCCTCACCGCCAAGGCCGAGAGCGCCGAGCAGGCCGCCGAGATGCTGGACACCCTCGAGGCCGAAGTGCGCCAGCGCCTGGGTGACTGGGTGCACGGCGTAGACGAAGAGACCCTCGCTCGCGCCGTATTGCGTGAAGTGGCCCAGCGCAAGCAAACCATCGCCGTACTGGAGAAGGGGCTCAATGGCGCCATCGTCAAAGCCTTCACCGGCGAGGGCAACGCCTTCGTTGGTGGCGAGGTGCTGCATGCCACGCTGCGCACTGAGCCGCTCAAGCTGGCTGCCACAGAGTACGCCTCCAAAGTGCGCGCCGATCTGGTGCTGGCGGTTGAGCTGCGCGCCACCAAAGACGGCAGCCACGAGCTGGAAATCTTCATCACTGGCCTCAAAATTTCACACCATGTCGCCTTCCCCTACGGCGGCCACACCACCCAGGCCGCTGGCTGGGCCACCAGCCTGGCGCTGTCTTTCCTGCGGCGCAAGCTGCTGGATGAGGTAAACTAGGCCAATTTAATTTCAAGCACTTATTGGCTTGCCTCGCTTGGCAAGATTATCGAAAGGGAAATGATTGGCTACTAAAGCAGACCTAATCCTTACTAACGCCCACGTCCTCACCATGAATGAGGAGATGCACCAATTCCCCAAGGGCGCCGTCGCCATCCTCGGTGACAGCATTCTGGCCGCCGGGCCGGAAGATGAAATCCTGAAAGAGTACGAATCCGCAGACAAACTGGATTGCCGCGGTAAAGTGGTGATGCCCGGCCTGGTCAACGCCCACACGCACGTGCCCATGACTCTGCTGCGCGGCCTGGCGGATGACCTGCGCTTGGATGTGTGGCTGATGGGCTTCATGATCCCGGTGGAGCGCGAATTCGTCACGCCTGACTTTGTGCACCTCGGCACCTCCATCGGCTGCGCCGAATACATCCGCTCCGGCATCACCAGCTTCGCCGACATGTACTACTACGAGTCCACCGTGGCCGAAGCGGCCGCCGCCGCCGGCATGCGCGCCGTGTGCGGGCAGACCATCATGAAGTTCCCCACGCCAGACGCCAAGTTCTACGAAGAGTCGCTGGCGTACACGCGTGAATTCATCCAAAAATGGAAGGGCCATCCGCTCATCGTGCCCGCTGTCTCGCCGCACGCGCCTTACAGCAGCACCGAGGAGCTCTTGCGCGCCTCCGCTGCCCTGGCGGTGGAGTTTGATGTGCCCCTGCACACCCACATTGCCGAGACCTCCTTCGAGGTCGAGAACGCCCGCAAAGAATGGGGTATGCCGGTTGTGCCTTACGTCAAGAAGCAGAATCTCTTTGACGCCAAAGTACTCGCCGCCCACTGTGTGCACCTCGACAAAGGTGAGATCAACACCTTCGCCCACTACAACGTAGGCGTCTCGCACAACCCTTCGTCCAACATGAAGCTGGCCTCCGGCGCTGCGCCGGTCAATGAGATGCTGCGCGCCGGCCTCAACGTCGGTATCGGCACCGATGGCCCCGCCTCCAATAACGACCTCGACATGTTTGAGGAAGTGCGCCTGGCCGCCTTCCTCGCCAAGCTGCGCGAGAGTGACCCCACTGTGCTGCCCGCGCAGACTGCGCTGCTCATGGCTACCCGCCTCGGCGCGCAGGCCATGCATATCGGCGACATCACCGGTTCGCTGGAGCCCGGCAAGCGTGCTGACCTCATCGTGGTGGATATTGACACCCTGCACGCCTCGCCGCACTTCAGCCGAGACCCCAACAGCACCTATTCGCAGATCGTCTATGCCGCCAAGTCCACAGATGTGACCGATGTCATGGTCAACGGCAAGTGGCTCATGCAGAGCAAGCAGCTCACCACGCTGGATGAGACTGCGTTGCTCGAACAGGCTGGCGAGCTGGCCAAGAAGATTGACAAATTCCTCATCGCCCGTGAGAAGTCCGTGCTCACCAAGCTCATCGCCATCGGTGGTGCCACGCAGGAAGAGAGCTTCGAGGCGCAACTCAAAGTGCCGGTGGAAGACCCCGAGCCCGTGGTGGCCGCCCTGCAGCATCCCGAGATCAAGATCGTGTACCAACGCCACTATCACGAGTACGACAGCTATTTCATCTTCCCCTCGGATGAGAAGTACATCCTGCGCTATCGTGAAGACGTCTTCCTCAAGGAGAACGGCCAGCCTGACCACTCGCGCTATCGCCTGACCCTGATCGGTGACTCGCACGAGCGGGATCTGCCCAGCGAGGTGGTGCTCTCACGCAGCCGCTACCTGGCACCGGCGGACCAAAGCTTGCGCTTCTACCGTGAATACTTCCAACCCGAACGTGAGGTCGAGGTCGAGAAGGACCGCCGCCGCTGGCTGGTACGCTTCCGCGACACCGATTTCTACGTCAACGTAGACCGCATGGACACGCCGGCCCTGGGCAGCTTCGTAGAGATCAAGAGCCGCACCTGGAGCCAGCGCGATGCGGATGCCAAGGCCAAGCTCATCGTTGAGCTGGCCCAGTTGCTTGGCCTGTCTACAGACACCGCCGAGCCACGCGATTACCTCAAGATGACCCAAGGGTAACCCTAGCCTAAAACAAAAAGAGCGCAGCCATTGGCTGCGCTCTTTTGTGTTGTCATCGCTAGCCGCCGAAGGCGGCTTAAATGCAGCCGCAGGCTGCGTATTTAGTCAATACCCAGGTAGGCCTTCTGCACTGTTTCGTTCTTGGCCAGTTTGTCGGCCTTGTCGGTCAGCACGATCTCACCGGTCTGCAGCACATAGCCGCGGTGGGCGATCGCCAGCGCCATGCTGGCGTTTTGCTCCACCAGCAGCACGGTGGTGCCATCCTGGTTGATCTCTTTGATGGTGTCGAAGATGCCGTCCACCAGGATCGGCGCCAGGCCCATCGAAGGCTCGTCGAGCAGCAGCAGCTTGGGCTGCGCCATCAGCGCCCGGGCGATCGCCAGCATTTGCTGCTCGCCGCCGGAGAGCGTGCCGGCCACCTGCTTGCGGCGCTCCTTCAGGCGCGGAAAGCGCGTAAAGGCGCTTTCTTTGTTGCGCTCAATGCGCGCCTTATCGTTGTCGATATAGGCGCCCATTTCGATGTTCTCTTCTACCGTCAGCTTGGCGAACACACCGCGGCCTTCGGGCACCATCGAGATGCCCTTGTAGACCAGTTGGTGGGCCGGGTACTTGGCCAGGTCTTCGCCGTTCAGTTTTACGTTGCCTTCGCGCGGCTTCAGCAGCCCGCTGATCGTGCGTAGCGTGGTGGTTTTGCCCGCACCGTTACCGCCGATCAGGGTCACGATCTCGCCCTCTTCCACCGAGAGCGAAATGCCCTTGAGCGCGTGGATCTTGTCGTAGTATGTGTGAATGTTGGAAACTTCAAGCATGGCCATGGGGCTGCTCCTTATTTCGCCTTGGCGGTCTTAAGCCCGGAGGCCGCGCCGCTGCCCAGGTACGCTTCGATCACCTGTGGGTTGCTCTGGATGTCTTTGGGCTTGCCTTCGGCGATCTTGGCACCGTAGTCCAGCACCGTGATCTGCTCGCTGATGCCCATCACCACGCGCATATCGTGTTCGATCAGCATCACGGTGATGCCCAGCGTGTCACGCAACTCCAGAATGAACTTGGTCAGGTCGGCGGTTTCGTTGGGGTTCATACCCGCCGTCGGCTCGTCGAGCAGCAGCATCTTGGGCTGGGTGGCCAGCGCACGTGCAATTTCCAGGCGGCGCTGAGCGCCGTAAGGCAGGTTGCGCGCCAGCGAGTCGCCCAGGCCTTTGAGGCCTACGAAGTTCAGCAGGCGCTTGGCCTCTTCTTCCGCGGCGGCCTCTTCGTCTTTGAAGCGCTTGGTGTGCAGCACGGCATCCACCAGGTTCGTGTGCAGATGCACATGTTCGCCCACCAGAATGTTCTCCAGCGAAGTCATGTTGGAAAACAAGCGGATGTTCTGGTAGGTGCGTGCCATGCCCACCCGCGTGATCTCATCCGGGCGCAGGTTGTGCGTCGGTTCGCCATTGAAGAGGATCTCGCCCTGATCGATCTTGTAGAAGCCGGTGACGCAGTTAAAGAACGTGGTCTTGCCGGCACCGTTGGGGCCGATCACCGAGCTGATGCTGTGCTCTTTGATGTCCAGGCTCAGGCTGTTAACCGCCACCAGGCCACCAAAGATTTTGGATACGTTTTTTGCAGACAGGATGTTTGTCATGGTTGTCGTCCGTTTCTCGCCAACTGGCTAGCCTGCCTGCTCAGCTTCATCGCCGCTGTGCAGCTCACGTCGAATGGTCTCTGAGGGGATAAAGCCCTCTGGCCGGTTGAGCATCATCACCACCAGCAGCACACCGTAGGCCAGCCAGCGGAACTCAGCGAATTCACGCAGCAGCTCCGGCAGGCCCACCAGAATGATGGCGCCCGCCAGGGTGCCCGGAATGCTGCCGAGGCCACCCACGATGATCAGGCTCAACACGTTGATGGAGATGAGCAAGTTGAAACTGTGCGGGAAGATCGAACCCAGCTTGGAGGCGAAGATGGCCCCCGCCAAACCCGAGAAACCCGCGCCGATGGTAAAGGCAAGCAGCTTGGTGCTCACCAGGTTGATACCCATCGCCTCGGCCACATCCTCGTCCTCGCGCATCGCCATCCAACGGCGGCCGATCTGCGATTCGCGCACACGGATGGACATGAACATTGCCACCGCGACGCCGATAAGGATGACATAGTACATATGCTCGGGGCGGATCAAGGCCAGCTCACCCACCATGGGCTTGGGGATGTTCAGGATGCCTTGCGCGCCGCCGATGTACGGCTTCATCAAGTCAGACAGCGCCAGGATGCGGATGATCTCACCGAAGCCCAGCGTCACGATGGCCAGGTAGTCGCCACGCATGCGCAGCACGGGCATGCCCAGGATGAAGCCCGCCGTAGCGGCCACGGCCACACAGATCGGCAGCGCCACCCAGAAGGACAGCCCGGCCAAGCCGAGCGAACCGGTGGAGGTCAGCGCCGCCATCGTATAGGCACCGATGGCGAAGAAAGCCACATAGCCCAGGTCCAGCAAGCCTGCCAGGCCCACCACGATATTGAGGCCCAGGCCCATCAGGAAGAACAGGCCGATATTGTTGGTCACTTCCGTCAGGTAGCTGCCCAGCAGCATCGGCAGCACCAGCAGCAAGCCGCTGATCAGCGCCGTGCGCACCAGGCTCTCGCGGCCGGCCGGCAAGCGAATGCCCACGGGCTTGATGCGGCCAATCGAGCGCAGGTACACGAACGCGGTAATCAGCACAAACAGCACGATGGCCGGCACCAGTTGCAGCGCCTTGGAAGCAAAGATGGCGCTGCTCAACTGGCTGCTAAAGAGTGCACGCAGACGCTCAGACAAAATCTCAGATAGCAGGCCGATCAGCACCGTCAGCCCGCCGCCAGCCAGCAGCGCCGTGCGCAGGTTGGCTGGCATCAGCGCCAAGGCGCCGCCAGCCAGGCCGGCGCCCGTCAGGGCCAGCAGCAAAGTCAGGCTGCTGCTGCCACTAAAGGTCAGGATATTGATTAGCTTCGGGGACACGTTGATGAACACGCTGCGCACATCCATGTTCTGTGCCAGCCATACCAACGCCACCATCGCCAGGCCGACGCCCAGGCCAATCAGCAGGGCTTTGAGCATGCCCAGCCACTGCTTGGCTTGAGGGGTCTCTTGCACGGCACGGTAAGCAAACACCGCCGTGGGGCCCAGGAACAGGATTTGCGCCATGGTGAACAGGCCTGTGATCACAAAGCGCTCGCCGAAGAGCTCTACCATACCGATGGCGCTCACACTGAGCGTGATCAGGCTGGCCACCAGCCATTTCATTGCAGTCTTACGCAGGTCGAGGTCAGTAAAAAGACTCATTGCAACCTCTACGCTTTCTTTTCTTTCAGACGCTCACCCACAATACCTTGCGGGCGGAAGATGAGCACCAACACCAACATGGTGAAGGCGATCACATCCTTGAGCTGGTTGAAGGCCGGAATGCCCAGGCTTTGCAGGAACAGGCTGGGGCCGAGCGATTCGAACAAGCCCAGGAACAAGCCACCCACAGCGGCGCCGGGGATGCTGCCAATGCCGCCCAGCACCGCTGCCGTAAAGGCTTTGATGCCGGGGATAAAGCCCATGAAGAAATGCACTTGCTGGAACACCAGCGCATACAACATGCCCGCCACACCGGCCATCGCCGCGCCGGTGGCGAAGGTCAGGCTGATCGTGCGGTCTACGTTGATGCCCATCAGCGCGGCCACGTCTTTGTTCTCGGCCACGGCGCGGATCGCCTTGCCGGGGCGGGTGCTGCTGATGAAGAAGTTCAGCGCCACCAACACCACCATGGTCACAAAGATCACCAGGATATGCGTCTTCAGCACTTGGGTATGCAGGAAGGACACAGTGCCCTGCAACTGCGGAATGTCAGGGAAAGGAATAACTTGCGAGCCAAACAGGCCGCGGAAGTAGTATTGCCAGAAGAATGAAGCACCGATCGCCGTGATCAGCGGCATCAGGCGCGGTGCATAGCGCAGCGGGCGGTACGCAATGCGTTCCGTCAGCAGCGCAATTCCCACCGAGATAAGAATAGACGTCAGTGCGATCAGCAGCAGACTTGGAATGGGGTGGGAGGCCAGGTATCCCGAGCGGGCCAGAGGAATGGCCACGGCAGAGGTGGAAGCAAAGATGCCTGACATAAAAAATTCACCGTGTGCAAAGTTGATCATTTGCAGCACGCCGTATACCAGCGTGTAACCAATGGCGATCAGCGCATACATGCTGCCTTGCGCAATGCCAAAGATAATGAAGTCTTCCCAGTTGCGAAGGGAGTAGGGGTTGCTGATGATGGTCTTGATCGTGCCCACCAAAATCACCACCAGAATGGCAGCGCGCGCAACCCATAAGAACAGGTCGATCAAGTTGAGTTTTGCAAGGCGGTCTCTCATGCGTATGGCTCCGGCGTAGGTGCTAGAGGCCCAGGGCTTGCGCCCTGGGCCTTTTGTTAAAGCAATGTTCTGCTACGAACGCTGCGGCTTACGGCCAGATGGCAACGTAGTCGCCGTTCTGGATCTCGTACACAGCGATCTTGGCGTCAGCGCAGTCACCGTACTCATTGCAGGTCAGGTTGCCGGTGATGCCCGCGAAGTCCTTGGTGGCATACAGGCAGTCACGCATGTCCTGGCGGCCGATCAACAGGGCGCCGTCGCTCTCCTTGGCAACCTTCTCAATGCAGGCGAACACCATGTTGGTGGCGTCGAACGCATGAGCATGGAAGACGGAGATCGGGGCGGAACCGAAGTTGGTCTGGTAGGCCTCAGCGAACTTGGTGTACGTGTCGCCAGAGAAGGCCAGATCCGGGCCGGAGATGTACAGGTTGGCGGTGGAGGAACCAATCGCCTCAGCCGCGGCGGCCGAGAAGCAGCCGTCAGCCGCACCACGGGCCGTGTTCTCCAGGCCGGCTACTTCCAGCGACTGGGTGGCCAGGTGGGCGCACTCAGCGGTGAAGACCGGGAAGAACAGGAAGCCAGGAGCACCACCTTCGCTAGCCGCGATGGAGGTCAGTACCGGGCGCATGTCGGTGTCACCCACGTTTACCGCGGTGAAGGCCACCATCGTGCCGCCCATTTCCTCGAAGGCCACGCGGAAGGCGTTGGCCAGACCCTCGGTGTACGGGTCACCGTCATGAATGGCGGCGGCCGTGGTCAGGCCCAGGGTGTTGTACACATAGTCAGCCATGGCAGCGCCCTGAACGTTGTCGTTGTGGGCAGTGCGCAGGTAACCAGGCTTCCAAGCACCGTTCGGGTCGGTCAGAGCCGGGGAGGTGTTGGACGGGGAAACAACGACGTAACCGGCGTCAGAGGCAATCTGCGCCAGAGGAACACCAGCGCCGGAGCAGCTGGTACCGATGATGGCAACGATGCTGGGGTCAGACACGATCTTCTGACCAGCGGTCTGACCGCCTTCAGCGGAGCAGCCGTCATCTTCGGCCTGCAGCTCAACCGCGTGGCCGAGCACATCGCCCTTAAACTGAATAGCAATCTCGACACCGTGCTGGGAGTCCAGACCCAGGTCGGCGTTGGCACCGGAAATCACCAGGGCGGAAGCAATGCGAATGGGGGCACCCGCAGCCACTTCCACACAACCGATTTCGTCCGTACATTCAAAGGCAGAGGCTGCGCCGCCACCACAAGCCGCCAGCACCAGGCCGGCAACCAAAATGGCGATCAAAGCCAGAAAACGCTTCGACATTCTTTTTCTCCTCCAATAGAGTTGTTGAGAGTACTTTTGTTTTCCTAGGAAAGCAAAACAGTGTGGTTTTCAATTTCGTTCTTGTTTACACCTCCGATGTTGTATTCTATGGATAGAGGTGCGTTCGCACCTCTATGGTCATAGCTATTAAACTCACAACTCATTTGTGACTAATTGTGGATATTCATTGTACATAGGTGTCTAGGCACGGTCAAGCAGCAATGCGTTTCGCACCAATAAAAAACTAACCGTCTTGCACTTCATTGCGCTTAATCTCCACATGGTAAAATAGAACATAGAGTCCATTAGATCCATTTTCCTTGCCAATTGAGGGGGCGTTTCTACAGCACAACACCGGCAAGGTGTTTTTAATCTAGGGACACAGTGATTTTCGGAGGTTTTTAAGTGGCAGAGAATCAAGCCAAGTCCTATCAAGCTGAAAACATTCAGGTCCTCGAAGGCCTGGAGGCCGTCCGCCGCCGCCCGGGTATGTATATCGGCGGTACCGATATCAAAGCCCTGCACCACATCGTCTACGAGGTGGTGGATAACGCTATAGATGAAGCCATGGCCGGCGTGTGTGACCGTATCGAGGTCACCATCCACAAAGACAGCAGCGTCACCGTGTACGACAACGGTCGCGGCATCCCGGTGGACCAGCACAAGACTGCCAAGAAATCGGCCCTGGAAGTGGTGATGACCATGCTGCACGCCGGCGGCAAGTTCGGCGGCGGCGCCTACAAAGTCTCCGGCGGTCTGCACGGCGTGGGCGTCTCGGCGGTCAACGCCGTCTCCGAGTGGTGCGAAGCCGAGATCAGCCGTGACGGCGCGGTGCACAAGCAGCGCTACGAGCGCGGCATCCCCACTGGCCCGGTCAAGGTCGTGCGCAAGCTCAAACCCGGCGAGGGCACCGGCACGCGCATTACCTTTAAGTTTGACCCGATCCTCTTCAAGGGTGACCTGGACTATCGCTTCGATACGCTGATGCAGCGTTTCCGCGAAATGGCCTTCGTCACCAAGGGCATCACCATCAAGCTGCTCGACGAGCGTGACAACCGTGAAATGACCTTCTACTTTGAAGGCGGCGTCACCTCTTTCGTGCGCTACATGAACCGCGAGCGCGAGGCGCTGCACCCGGTGTTCTACCGCGAGCAGGAGGTGGACGGCGTCATCGTGGATGTCGCCATCCAGTTCACCGATGCCTACACCGAATCGGTGATGGCCTTCGCCAACACCATCAACACGGTGGATGGCGGTACGCACATGACCGGCCTGCGCTCGGCGATCACGCGCACCATCAACGACTATGCCCGCAAGAATGGCTTGCTGAAGGACAGCGATCCCAACTTCAGCGGTGATGACACTCGCGAGGGCCTCACCGCCATCGTCAGCGTCAAAGTGCCTGACCCGCAGTTCGAGAGCCAGACCAAAGTCAAGCTGATGAACCCTGAGGTGCAGACCTATGTCGCTCAGGTGGTCAACGAACACTTTGCCGAGTTCCTCGAGCAGAATCCTTCGGGCGCCCGCGCGATTGTGTCCAAGTGTCTCACCTCGGCCCGCGCCCGTGACGCCGCCCGCAAAGCGCGCGATCTCGTCATCCGCAAATCGGCCCTGGAGAGCATGACCCTGCCCGGCAAGCTGGCCGATTGCTCCGAACGTGCCCCCGAAAAGAGCGAGCTCTACATCGTAGAGGGTGACTCGGCCGGTGGCTCCGCCAAGCAAGGCCGCGATCGCCACTTCCAGGCCATCCTGCCCTTGCGCGGCAAGATCCTCAACACCGAACGTGCCCGCCTCGATAAGATCCTCGGCAACAACGAAGTCAAGGCGCTGATCTCCGCCCTCGGCACCGGCATCGGCGAGAACTTCAGCCTCACCGGGCTGCGCTATCACCACGTCGTCATCATGACCGATGCCGATGTCGACGGCAGTCACATCCGCACCCTGCTGCTCACCTTCTTCTTCCGCTACATGGAGCCGTTGATCACCAGTGGCTATCTCTACATCGCCCAACCCCCGCTGTATTCCGTCACCAGTGGCAAATCCGTGAGCTGGGTCTTCACCGAGAAGGAACGTAACCAGGTGCTAAAGAGCCTGGGCGATAAAGCCGAGAAGGCCAGCGTGCAGCGCTACAAGGGTCTCGGTGAAATGAACGCGGAACAACTGTGGAGCACCACGATGGATCCGGAGAACCGCAGCCTGCTCAAAGTCACCATCGAAGATGCCGCCGAGGCTGACCGGGTGTTCTCCATGTTGATGGGTGACGAAGTTGCCCCGCGCAAACGCTTCATTCAGACGCATGCCAAGGAAGTGCAAAACCTGGACGCCTAACCCCAAACGCCTAAGGAGTGCCATGCCCTACAAACCCAGCAACTACAATGACCTTTCGCCCTATCTCATTGTCGAAAGTGCCAACCGCCTGATGGAGTTCCTCGAGAAGGCGCTGGGCGCCACCCGCATCCAGTCCTACGAGCATGAGGGCCGCGTGATGCACGCCGAGATGCAAGTGGGCGACACTGTGCTCATGCTCGCTGATGCCAGCGAGCAGTACCCCGCCGTCAAGAGCGTTATGCACCTCTACCTGGCCGATGTGGATGCTGCCTTTGCCAGCAGCCTGGCCGCCGGCGGCGTAGAAGTGCACCCGCCCATGCAGAACGAGGGCGAGGCCGATCGCCGCGGCACCTTCACCGACCCCTGTGGCAATCTGTGGTCACTCAGCACCAAGATGGGCTAAAGACAAACAGCGCCGCAATTGCGGCGCTGTTTGTTTAGGAGCGGGTCCTCTGACCCGCCCGCAGCACACCGTACCAGCCCTTTGATACAGCTTGCCAAATCATCCCCTCTGCTCAATCTGTTCATTGTGGCTAGCAATGTATCCTTGCTTCAGACCCACCGACCCAGTCGACTAGCCGACTAGTAGTTGACTAATCGACTAATCGATTAACTGATTAACCGTTTCCCAATCTATAATCCTTCCCATGTCTCCCGCCACCATCCTCGACGGCAAGGCCATCGCTGCGCAGCTACGCAGCGAGATCGCCGCCCGCGTAGCCGCCCACATCGCCGCTGGCGCTGCCCAGCCCGGCCTCGCCACCGTGCTGGTGGGCGATGATCCGGCCTCGGCGATCTACGTGCGCAGCAAGCACACGGCCTGCCAGCAGGCTGGCCTGGCGTCCTTCGGCTACCAGTTGCCCGCCAGCACCAGCCAGGCCGAGCTGCTCGCCCTGGTAGCCGAGCTCAACCAGCGCGCCGATGTACACGGCATCCTGGTGCAGTTGCCGCTGCCGGCGCACATTGATGCATTGGCAGTCCTCTCCGCGATCGATGTGCGCAAAGATGTGGATTGTCTGCACCCTGAAAACGTTGGCCTGCTGGCGCAGAAAGGCCGGGCGCCGCGCTTCGTCCCCTGCACGCCGGCTGGCGTCATGCACCTGCTGCAAGTTGCCAATGTGCCCCTGGCTGGCGCCAATGCCATAGTGCTCGGCCGCTCCAACATCGTGGGCATGCCGCTCTCGCTACTGCTCGTGCGCGCCGATGCCACCGTCACCATCGCCCACTCCCGCACGCGTGATCTGCCCGCCGTGTGCCGCCAAGCCGATGTGCTCGTGGCGGCCGTCGGCGTGCCGGAGCTGGTGCGCGGCGATTGGATCAAGCCCGGCGCCACGGTGATCGATGTCGGCGTCAATCGCATCAGCGACCCGACCGCCAAGCAGGGCAGCCGCATCGTCGGTGATGTAGCCTATGGCGAGGCCGCTGAGCGTGCCGGCGTGATCACGCCAGTGCCTGGTGGGGTCGGCCCGCTGACGATTGCCATGTTGCTGCAAAACACCTTGCACGCCGCCGAAGTGCAGCCATAAAAAAAGAGCCGCTAGCGGCTCTTTTTCTTTTTGGCGGTTTTGCGCGCCCGGCGTGGCCCGCTTTCCATCTCGTTGAACTCCAGCGCCAGCTTGGTGCTCGGGCTGGCTACGCGGTAAGCCGCCCGCGACAGGGCGGTGCTGGCAATCGGCCCGGTGATGAAGAACAGCAGGATCAATACCACCATGCGTGCCCGATACTCCGGATAGTACATGCCTGCCGCCAGGATCAGGCCGCTGATGCCCAAAGTGCCCGCCTTGCCGAAGGCGTGCATGCGCATGAACACATCGGGCAAGGTCAGCACGCCAATGCTACTGATCAGCATGATCAGCGCCCCGATGCTGGCCACCAGCAAGATGATGATTTCGTGTGTTTGCATAGTTACCTCGGATGCTATTCGCCGTCGCGGGCGTCTTCCAGATAGCGCGCCAGCAGCACCGTGCCGAGGAAGCCCAACACCGCCGCCACCATCACAATATCCAGCAGCATCGGCGCCTCATGGCGAATGGCGATCAGCGCCACCATGCCCACGGCTTGCAGCGCGATGAGATCGAAGGCCAGGGCGCGGTTGGGCACATCCGGCCCCTTGATCAGGCGCATGAAACCGAGCACGAATGACAAGGTCAGGATCACTAGCAATACTTCAATGCCAATATCAAACCAGTTCATGCTGCCACCCTCCACGCGTCACCAACGATAGTCTGCGTTCAAACGTCTCTTTGATCTCATGCCGAAACGAATCGGCGTCTTTGACAAAAAAGCTATGGATGTAGACCACATCGCGGCCGCGCCGGTCCTTGCGCAGGTCCACGCTCACCGTGCCTGGGGTCAGCGTGATCATCGTCACCAGTACGGTGATCTCAAAGTCGCTGTCCAGAGTGAGCGGCACCGCCACAATGCCAGGGTGGAACTCCAGCTTGGGGTGCAGGATCCACCAGGTCAGCTTGGCGTTGCTCAGCACGATCTCCCACGCGACAAACGCCAGGTAGGAGAGCAGCCACCAGATGCGTAGCCCATACCCGCGATGGTAGATCGAGAGGGCCAGCGCGCCCACCGCGAAACCCAGCAGCAGGTTTCTGGCTTCATCACCGGGGAAGAAGATATACCAAAAGATCGCCAGGCAGGCGTTGACGATCAGCAGGCCAATCAGTTGTTTATTCTCGTTGCTTTGCGCCATCAGTGTTCCTCCCCAGGTGCCCACAGGCGGGGTATGTCTGCGCGCGGTGCCACTGCGCGGATATAGCCTTCACGGTCCAGCACCTGGGCAGCGGCAGTCTGCGCCCAGCCGAACACCGGGGCGCTGAAGATGCCGATCGCCAGGCTGGCCAACACCAGCAGCGCGATCGGCGCCAGGGTCAGGCGCGGCTGCGGCGTGCGCAGCGGGAAGGTATCGCTCTTGGCTGGCCCGGCGAAGCCCTTCTGCCACAGGCGCAGCATGCTCATCAGCGTCAGCAGGCTCACCACCAGGCTCACGCCGGCGATGGGCCATTGCCCCGCGTCCAGCGCGGCTTGCAGCAAGCCCAGCTTGCTGACGAAGCCACTGGAGGGCGGGATGCCGGCCAGCGAGAAGGCTGCCACGAAAAACAGCACCGCCAGGGCCGGGGCGCGCTTGGCCAGCCCGCCCAGATAGCCCGGCTCCAGCCGCCCGGTGCCCATGGTCAGCTCGGCGGCGCCGCCCGCCATCAGCAGCGCGGTCTTCACGATCATGTGGTGGATGATATAGAAGATGCCTGCCGCCAGGCCGAAGCCCAGCGCCAGCTGGTTACCACTGGCCACCAACCCGAGGCCCATCACCATGTAACCGACTTGGCTGATGACATGAAAACTGAGCACGCGCCGTATGGTGGTGACCGCCATGGCGCCGAAAACTCCGGTCAGCATCGTGAGCGCGGCCACGGTCAGCAGCAGCGGCTGCCAACTGCTCAGTAACTCCGGGAATAGCAGCGGAAAGATGCGGAACAGCGCATAGATGCCTACTTTGGTCAACAGGCCGCCGAAGATCGCCGTCACCGCCGGATGCGGCGTGTGGTAGCTGGCCGGCAACCAGAAGAACAGCGGGAACAAGCCTGCTTTGCTGCCGAAAGCCAGCAGCAGTATGCCGGCCAGCACAATGCGCAGCGATTGCGGCGCCAGCGCCATGCGCTCGGCCAACTGCGCCAGGTTCAGCGTGCCTAGCGTGCCGTAGACCACGCCGGCCGCGGTGAGGAACAGGGTCGAGGCGATCAGGTTGAGCACCACGTAACGCAGGCCACCGTTGACCTGGCTGGGGCGGCCGCCGAGGCTGAGCAGCACGAAGCTTGCCATCAGCAAGACTTCAAAAAATACGTACAGATTGAACAGATCGCCGGCCAGAAAGGCCCCATTGACGCCCATCAGCAGAAAGAGCAGCAAGGGGTAAAAGTTCAACCCTTGGCGCTGGTCGAGCGTGCCCATCGCATACAGCACAACCGCCACCCCCAGCAGCGCGGTGAGCGCCAGCATGATCGCGCTGAAGGCATCCGCCACCAGCGTGATGCCAAAGGGCGCCTGCCAGGCACCGGCATACAGCACCATGCGTTGCCCTTGCAGCGTGTGATACAGCAGGAGCAGTGCTACCGCCAGGTTCAACAGGCTGGCCACTAGCGCCAGGCTGCGTTGCACCCGGATCTGGCGCAGCGTCACCCGCCTGGCCACCAGCAGCGCGCTGGCCGCGAAGACCAGTGGCACCAGAATGGGGGCAGCCAACCAGTTGGCGTAGAAATCCATCAGCGCCTCCCTTTGGGCTTATCTAGCTGTTTCAGCAGCACCACATCTTCCAACCATTCGTAATCTTCTTCCTCGCGTTCCAGCGTGGCGGGGGCTTGCTTGGCGAACGGGTCATTGCGACGGTCAGTACAACTTTCCCCAATGGCTTCCAAGGAATTGCGGCGATGCAGCAGGGCGATCAGGAAGGCCACGATGCCAAAGCTGATCACGATGGCAGTCAGGATCAAGGCCTGCGGCAGCGGGTCGACAAACTGGCTGATGTCGCCGTTGAAGGCCGCCTTGTCGGCGATGATCGGCGGCAGGCCGCGGTGGCTGACGCTGGTACCAAACAGCAACAGGTTGACCGCGTGGGTGAACAAGCCCAGGCCGAGCACCATGCGCACCGCGTGGCGCTGCAAGATCAGGTAGGTGGCGCTGGCCATCAGCACCGCCACCAACCCGGCAAAGACCAAAGCAATCATTTGCGGCCTCCTTCTTTGGCCGGGCGGCTGAGCTCGAGTAGGTATGAGGTGACGAAGGTGCTCACCACCAGGAAGACGCCAATGTCAAACAGGGCCGGCGAGCCAAATTCCCAGGCCCGGCCGCCCAGCTGCAGTTGCCACCACACCCCTTCAAAGAATTGGCCATAGCGCCCGATGCCAGCCAGTGAGGATGCCGCGGCGATCAGCAACCCGGCGCCCATCAGCGGCTGCAGGTACGGGCCGATCAGGCGGCGCACGAACGCATCACCGCGCGCCAGGATTTGCATCAGGAAGGCGCTGGCCACCACCAACCCGGCAATGAAGCCACCGCCGGGCGCGTTGTGGCCGGCCAGCAAGAAGATCACCGCCAGCAGTAGCAGCACCGGGGTAAGGATGCGATCGAGAAGGGCCAGATACAGCTCAGGCATGCGGAGGCTCCTTGTATTTCTTGTCAGGCTTCACCGGGCGCAGGCGCGAGGCGCGCAGCAGGGCGTAGCCACCCAGCGCCGCCACCACCATCACGCTGATCTCGCCCAGCGTATCAAAGCCGCGGAAATCCACCAGGATTACGTTGACGATGTTGCCGCCGTGGGCCGCGGTGGCGTTCAGCGAGAAGTATTCACTGATGCTTTGTGCCAGTGGTTCCCCCGCCGCTAGCAGCGCCATGCTAAAGCCCCAGGCGCCCACCACCAGGCTGATTAGCAGATACTTCAAGGAACGGTGCTTGGGCGGCTTGGGGTAGGCGTGGTTGGGGATGCGGTAGAACACGAACACCAGCAGCACCAGGGTGAGCACTTCCACCAGGAATTGGGTCAGCGCCAGATCCGGCGCCGAGAAGAACACATAGATGAGCATTACCACGCTGCCCACCAGACCCAGGCTGATGATGGCGCTCAGGCGGCTTTGGGCGCGGGCGATCGCCAGCGCCGCCACCACTGCCAGCAGCGGTAGCACGACCTCGTAGAAAGTAGGTACGGCACTCCAGTCTACGCGTAGATCTGCAATGAAGTTGTGGCGTAGCGCAAAGGCGGCGAAACCAGCCGCCGCCAATAGCGGAATGCTGATCTGGGTGGGGAAGCTGGAGCCTTGCACCGTGCGCGTGCTCCAGCGCGCCACGCCATACAGCGCGTCCACCGCGCTGTCAAAGACTGTCTGTCCTTTAAACTCGGGGGCTTTAGCAAACAGCTTGCGGATGCCCTCGCGCTGCGTAAAGACCAGTGCGCCCAGCGCAATCGCCAGCAGGCTGGTGAGGAAGATCGGCGTCCAGCCGTGCCACAGCGCCAGATGCGGCTCCAGCGTTGCGCCCAGGATGGCGCTGCCCGCCGAGCCGAACAGCGCGCCCTCAATGGCTGAGAAGAAGAACGGAATCAGCGCGCCCACGATGGTGAGCGCCAGCACCGGCAGCACAAACAGCGTCGATGGCGCGTGGTGCACCGTGGCCTGCTTCAGCGGTGAGCTGCGCCGCAGGAACGCTTCCCACAGCAAGATCAAGCTATAGGCTACAAACAGCGCGCCGGTGAGCACGACCGCCACCAGGCCGATCCAGCCCAGTTGGCTTTGCCCGGCTTCGATAAGGGCAAAGAAATTCTCCAGCAGCAACTCTTTGGCCACAAAGCCAAAGGTGGGGATGATGCCGGCCATCGAGACGCCCGCCAAGATCGCCGCCGCGCCTACCAGCGGCAGGCTGCGCGCCAGCCCGGCCAGCTTGCGAATGTCGCGCGTGCCCGTGGCGTGGTCTACGATGCCCGCCACCATGAACAGCGGACCCTTGTACAGTGCATGCGCCAGAATGCCCACCACGGCGGCGGTGACGGCCACCTTAGTATTGAACGCCAGTAGCATCACCAGCACGCCAAGCTGGCTGACGGTGGCATAGGCCAGAATGGCTTTGAGGTCATAGTGGCGCAGTGCGATCACCGCACCCACCAGCATGGTCAGCCCGCCCACGACAAACAACGCCCAGAACCACAGCGGGCTCTCGGCGAAGGCCGGGTGCAGGCGTGCCAGCAGATACACGCCCGCCTTCACCATCGTGGCTGAATGCAAATAGGCGCTGGCCGGCGTAGGCGCAGCCATGGCGCCGGGCAGCCAGAAGTGAAATGGGAACTGGGCTGATTTTGTAAATGCGCCCAAGAGCACCAGCACCAGCATGGGCGTGAACAGCGCGTGCTGCGTCAGCGTGGCGGCCGGCAGAGCCAGCAGCCCGCTAATGGAATATGTGCCGGCCATTTGGCCCAGCAGCACAAAACCGCCCAGCATCGCCAGCGCGCCCATGCCCGTCACTACGAACGCGCGACGTGCGCCTTCGAGGGCGTTCTTATCGGTCAGCTTGAAGGAGATCAGCAAATAGCTGGTGATGCTGGTGCCCTCCCAAAATACAAACAAGGCCAGCAAGTTATCTGCCCACACCAGCCCCAGCATACTGGTCATGAAGGTGAACAGCAGGGCGTAGAAGTAGCCCAGGCGTGAGTTCTTCTCAAAGTAGTAACCGGCATACACGGCAATCGCCGTGCCGATGCCCGCCACGATGAGGCCAAAGAACAAGCCCAGCCCATCCAGGCGCAGGTCCAGCGCCAGGCCAAAGGCATCTGACCATACGCGTTGCTCGGTCAGAACCTGGCCGTTCCCCACTGCGCCTAACTGCGTCAGTAGCCAGCCGGTGACCAGCGCCGGGCTGAGCGCCGCCAACCAGCCAGCGTGCCCCCAGCGATGCGGGCGTAGCAGCCACAGCGCCGGGCCGCTCAACAAAAGTAAGAGAAGAAAAGGTGTCAGCATAAATAACTCGCAAAGTAACTCGCAGGGTTGCCCGTCCCATTTAGCCTACAACTAAACAAGTCGGAAGGTTTAAAAATCCTATTCCCTATGTGAGCTTCACGCCTCAGCGTGCACAGGCGCAAATTAAAACGAAGGCCGCTCGGCGTACTCGGCGGAAAGTGCCCATGTGGGGCACATTACGTCAGGTTGAACGTCGTGGCGGCCTATTGCCAAACGATGACGATGAAACTAATAAGTGAAATCAATCACTTATGCCTAATCCTAACAAACGCCACATAGCTTTGTCAAGCAAGGGCAGAGTTTCGGCATTGGCGTACGATGTCGTATCATTATCTCCCTATGAGCACACTTCTAGTACGCAATGCTACTCTGATGGCCACCATGGATGATCAGCGCCGTGAGATCCAAGACGGCGGCCTCTTCATCCGTGATGGCTTCATTGAACAAGTCGGGCCGAGCGCCGAGCTGCCGCAAAGCGCAGACGAAGTGCTGGATCTGCGCGGCCATGTACTGCTACCTGGCCTGGTGAACACGCACCATCACTTCGTGCAGATCCTCACCCGCGCCGTGCCCGCCGCCCAGAACGTCAATCTGTTCAACTGGCTCACCACGCTGTATCCCATCTGGGCACGCCTCACGCCCGATGATGTCAAGGTCGCCACGCGCACCGCGCTGGCTGAGCTGGCCCTCTCTGGCTGCACCACCGCCTCAGACCATCTCTACATCTACCCCAACGGGGCGCGCCTGGATGACCAGATCGAGGCCGCCTTGCAAATGGGCCTGCGCCTGCAGGCCTCACGCGGCTCGATGACCCTCGGCGAGAGCCAGGGCGGCCTGCCGCCCGACAGCGTCGTCGAAACTGACGCGCAAGTATTGGCCGAGAGCCGCCGCCTGGTCGAGACCTACCACGACGCCAAGCCCGGCGCGCTAATTCAAGTGGTGTTGGCGCCGTGCTCGCCGTTCAACGTGTCGCCTGACCTGATGCGCGAGACGGCCAAGCTGGCGCGCCACTATGGCGTACACATGCATACCCACCTGGCCGAGACGCAAGATGAGGAGCAATACACACAGCAGCACTACGGCATGCGCCCGGTAGCCTGGATGGAAACGATGGATTGGCTCGGGCCGGATGTTTGGTACGCCCACTCCGTGCACGTCAACGATGCCGAGATTGCCCAGTACGCCCAGCACAACTGTGGCGTAGCGCACTGCCCATCCTCCAATATGCGCTTGGCCTCCGGCATCCCGCCGGTGCTCAAGATGCTCAACGCTGGTGTGCGCGTCGGCCTCGGTGTAGACGGCTCGGCCAGCAATGACAGCTCGCACCTGCTGGCCGAGGTGCGCCAGGCTATGCTGCTGGCGCGGCTTGACGCCGGCCAGCGCGGCGCCTCGCTCTCCGGCGAGGATGCCCCGCCGCTGATGACCGCCCGCACCGCGCTGGAGTTGGCCACACGCGGCGGCGCCGCCGTGCTCGGCCGCAGCGACATCGGCTCGCTGGAAGTTGGCAAGTGCGCCGACTTCTTCGCCGTGAACCTGCACCAGCTCGGCTTTGCCGGCGCCCTGCATGACCCGCTGGCTGCCCTCGTCTTCTGTGCTCCTGTGCAGGCTGATTACACCGTGGTGGGCGGCCGCTTCATCGTGAAGGAAGGCCAACTGCAAACCGCCGATCTGCCTGTCCTGGTCGAGCAGCACAACCACGCCGCCACGCGTCTGGTGAATGGATAACATGACCAAAAAAATCGCCGTCGTCGCCGTAGGCGGCAACGCCCTGATCCAGCAAAAGGGTAAAGAAGGCATCGCTGACCAATACGCCGCCGCCAGCCAAACCATGGGCTATGTGGCTGAGATGATCCAGGCGGGCTGGGATGTTGTCGTCACCCACGGCAACGGCCCGCAGGTTGGCTTTGCTCTGCGCCGCTCAGAGCTGGCCGCCAACGAGCTGCCGCCCGTGCCGCTGGATTACTGCGGCGCCGAGACGCAAGGTTGGATCGGCTACATGTTCCAGAAGGCGCTTAATAACGTGTTCGCCCAACGCGGTATCGCCAAGTACGCCGCGACAGTGGTCACGCAGTGCTTAGTAGACGCGGCCGACCCTGCATTCAAGAATCCCACCAAGCCCATCGGCTCCTTTGTGGACGCGGCTGCCGCCGAGCAGCTACGCGCTCAGGGCAAACACGTGACCGAGGACTCCGGCCGTGGCTGGCGCGAGGTCGTCGCCTCGCCGCAGCCCAAAGAGATTATTGAGGCGCCCGCCATCCAGCAGCTCATCGAAAGCGGCTTCATGGTGGTGGCCTGCGGCGGCGGTGGCATCCCCGTCATCAAAGAGGGTGGCGAGCTCAAAGGCGTGGCGGCTGTCATTGACAAGGATTTCGCTTCCAGCCTGCTGGCTGGCGAGATCGGCGCCGAGCTACTGCTCATCTCCACCGGCGTGGAGCAGGTCATGCTGCACTACAACACGCCCCAGCAGCGCGCCCTCAAACGCATGACCGTGGCCGAAGCCAAACAATATATAGAAGAGGGCCACTTTGCCCCCGGCAGCATGCTGCCCAAGATCCAGGCCGCCGTACGCTTTGTCGAAGCGGGCGGCACGCAGGCCCTCATCACCGACCCCGCCAATATCGCCCGCGCCCTGCGCGGCGAAACGGGCACTTGGATCAGCGCCTAGCATGCGTACTAGCCGATTAGCCAGTTTCAGCGCATAATCCTCTTGGATGAAGACTCCCACCTATTCCATCGTTGTACCCCTGTTCAACGAGTCCGAAAGCCTGCCGGAATTCATTGCCCGCACCACCGCCGTGATGGATGGCCTGGGCCAGCCGTGGGAGCTCATCATGGTGGATGACGGTTCGCGTGATACCACCGCCCAAATCCTGCTGGAGCACGCCGCCAAGGCCGAGCACATCCGCCCGATCCTGTTCGCCCGCAACTTCGGCCACCAGATCGCCGTCACCGCCGGGATGGACTACGCCCGCGGCACCGCCGTCATTTTGATTGATGCCGATTTGCAGGACCCGCCCGAGGTGATTCCGCAGCTCATCGAAAAATGGCAAGAGGGCTACGAGGTGGTCTACGCCGTACGCCGCCAGCGTGATGGTGAGAGCTTCTTCAAGAAGTTCACCGCCTCGGCCTTCTATCGCCTCATCAACCGCATCACCGATATCGAGATTCCGCTTGACACGGGTGACTTCCGCCTCATGGACCGCAAAGTGGTGGATGTGCTCAACCGCATGCGCGAGCACCATCGCTTCCTGCGCGGCATGTCCGCCTGGGTCGGCTTCCGCCAAGTCGGTGTGCCCTATGACCGTGCCGCTCGCTTCGCCGGCGAGACCAACTACACGCTCGGCCGCATGGTCAAGCTGGCCCTCACCGCCATCACCGGCTTCTCGTTCTTCCCGCTACAGGTCTCCACCTATGTTGGCTTTGTCTCCGCTGCCTTGGCGTTGCTCTCCATCCCGCTGGTGATTGTGTTGCGCGTGATCGGCAGCCAGGCCTTCACCGGCCAGGCTACTGTGCTGATCGCTGTGCTGTTCTTTGGCGGCGTGCAGCTCATCTCGCTCGGCATCGTCGGCGAATACATCGGCCGCCTCTACGACGAAGTGCGCGGCCGCCCGCTCTACATTCTGCGCAACAACCCAGACGAGCCGGTCAAAAAAGCTAAGTAAGCTTATAGCTGTTAGCGATTAGCTATTAGCTGTCAGCCATAAGCCATAAGCCATAAGCCATAAGCCAACCCGTCATTGCGAGGAGTATTGCCGTTTGCGGCAAACGGACGAAGCAATCTGCCCCTGGATTAACCAGCATGCACGTGCATCTCGAGCGCAGCGAGGGAAATCGTGCTGCCATATCCTAAACTCAGCCAATACTGCAAACTGTGCATCCCGAGCGTAGCGAGGGATCCTTGCTGCCTCGCCTGAATTCTTGTCATTCCGAACGAGCGGCGTAGCCGTGAGGAGCCGCAGTGCATTCCTACGGAAGAATCCGTCAAGGAGCGGCACAACCTCTCACACATCTGAAATAGTACGCATTTTGGAAGAGGCGCCAGCAAGGATTCCTCCCTGATGTGGGTTCGGCGGTCCGATGGAGTGCTGCCTACCCGCTCGGAATGACACCGCCCGCCCTGTCATTGCGAGGAGCATTGCCGCTCGCGGCAAGCGAACGAAGCAATCTGTCCCACCCTTCATCCCAAAACGCAGCGAGGAACCCTCGCCGCCATCCCAAGCTCAGCTCCGCGCCCACAACAGGCGGCTACAATAGCCAGCATCCTCGCCTATGTCGCAGCGCCTACTGCCCACTGACCTTGTGCTCGTTTGCATCATCCCCAGCCCGCGCGATCTGGAAATCGCCCGCACGCTGGGCTGGTACCGCATCCCCCTGGTCAGCGGCCCGCACATCATCGCCGCCGATTCGTTGGCCTTCTATCAGCCCGCCAGCTTCGGTAACCGCAAGTGGTGTATTGAGTACACTGCGCCGCTGCGTGGCCACGAGCTGGTGCTGCGCAAGGATCTGTTCAAAGACGAGCCCGAGCACCCGCGGGCCATGAACGAGTACTTCAAGATGCAACTGGGCAGCCTGCAAGCGCTGCCACGGCCCTTGCCCGCGGGCGAGTGGAAGCGCATTACCTTCTTCTACACCACTGGCGAGCTGCTGCTGGGCGCCACCAGCATTGCGGACCTGCAGGTGCCGGGCGAACAGCGCGGCGAGCTGTATCGCTCGATTCGCGAGAAGGCCATTCAGGAGCAGGGCTACGACACCCGCACCACGCCTGAGCTTCCGGTGGATCTGGATTTGCTGGCGCTCTTTACGCTGCGCGAAAGCGGCACGATGTTCTTCGGGGAGGGCGATAGCTGATGCTAGTGCTGCTGCCGGTCGTGTTGCTCAGTCTTACTTTGTTCAGCCTGGTGGCTGTGCAGCGTTGGCGGCCTGCCTTCAAGTCCTACTGGTTCGTAGCCACCGGCGGCGTACTGCTGGCCAGCCTGGTTACCCTGGGCCTGCGCGCCGGCTTGCCGCACCAGATCACGCTACCCGGCTGGCAATTGGGGCCAGAGCTGCAGTTTCCTTTCCTGTTGGCGCTGGATGCATTCTCCTGGCCGCTGGCAGTATCCGTATTGATCCTGCTGCTGGCCCATTTGCTGGCGCGCGTGCGGCGCGCCTCCGGCGTCAGTTGGCCGATCTGGGTGCCCGCCTTGGCGCTGGCCGCCGCAGCCTTACTGGTCGCATTGGCCGGCGATCTGCTGGCCGCCGCGCTCACTTTATTCCTGTTGGATGTTTTGCAGTACGGCTTGCACAGCGCCTTAGCGCTGGAGCAGGGCCGTGCCAGCTTGCTTGAACGCCTGGCCTTCAACACCAGCAGTGTGATCTTGGTGCTGGCCGCCTGGGCCATTCCCGCTTCGTATGCCAGCTTGGCCAGCCTGGTGCTCGGCGTAGCCGCCACGATTCGCCTGGCCGTGGCAATTCGTCCGTTGCCCGCCACGCGCCAGGAGATGCCCGCCTTTCACGCCATGTTGCGCGCCGCCCCGCTTATCGGCGCGGTAGTGTTGTTGCGTTTCATGCCCGCCGTCAGCGGCCTGGCGCTGCAGTTGGCGCTGGCCCTGGTTTGGGGGTTGGGCATCTACAGCGCCGCGCAGAACCTGGCGCCGGCCGCGCCGCGGCACTGGCAGCAAGCCAGCCTGGCTGCCCTGGTGCTGATCGCGGGCCTGGCCGGGGCGCAAGCCGCCGTGCTCGCCTTTGGCCTTCTATGGCTTTTCTCCGATAGTGTTGCCCAACTGACCGCGCAGTTTGGCGAGTGGCATCGCCCGCTCACCGTCGTGGCCGCCCTGCTGTTGGCAGGGCTGCTTTTCACCAGTGTGCAGGGTGTTAGCACGCTGTACCCGGCGGCGGCCAGCCCGCTGATCTTCCTGGCCTTGCCACTGCACGCCCTGCTCTTGCTCGGTTTGCTGCAGCGCGCCGCTGAGCCGGCCGCCGCGCCGGACCCTGACGAGCCCTGGACCCTGGCCGTCGAAGCCATCGCGGCCAGCCTGCCGGCCGTGATGCTGTTGTTGCTGGGCCTGCTGATGCCGGCGCCCAGTGGCCGGGCCTGGTGGCCCGGCCTGGTGGTGCTGCTGCTCTTAGCCGCTGCCTACGCTGGCCGCCAGGCGCTGCAACGCAGCGGCCGGCGCCTGCTGCCCCCGCATCTGCGCCTGCCGCAGATGCAGTGGCCCGCGCCCCAGCGTGCCGCCGCCTTGTTCTCCGCCGCGCTCGCTGGCAGCCTGCGCTTGCTCAATAGCTTGCTGGAAGGTGAGGCCGGCTTGCTGTGGGCGTTGCTCTTCATTGCTTTGTTGATCTCCGTATTCTCGCAAACAGGGCTGGGCTAGTGTGAACGATTTCTTTGGCACCCTGGTGGTTTTGCTGCTGCTGTTGACTGCACTCTACATTCTGGTCAATCAGGATTGGCGTTGGGCGATTGCGGCCCTGGGCTTGCAGTACATCTGGGCCTTTCTATTGGTCATCGCCACTTGGCCCGCCGAGTTGGCAGTGGTCAAGCTGGTCACTGGCTGGATCGCTGCTTCGGTGCTGGGGCTGACGCGCCTCAACCTGCCGGAGGATCCCGCTCTGCCGGATAGCGGCGTGCCCTCGGGGCGCGTCTTCCGCTTGCTGGCGGCTGGCCTGGTGGTGCTGATGACCCTGGGGGCGGCCCCGCGCCTGGCCGATTGGTCACGCGCCTTTGGCATCTACCCCTCCTGGGGTGGCTTGCTGCTGATCGGGATTGGCCTGATGCAAATCGCCCTGCGCCCCGGGATGTTTCGCAGCGCACTGGGCTTGCTGACTCTGTTCTCCGGGTTCGAGATCCTGTATGCTGCCGTCGAGGCCTCGACCTTGGTGACGGGCTTGCTCACTGCGCTCAATCTTGGCATTGCCTTGGTCAGTGCCTATTTGCTCTCGGCCCCTAGCCTGGAGGTGCAGGAATGAGCGCGGCGCTGCTGTGGGTGCTACTGCCCGTGCTGGTTGGGGTGGCCTTGCTTTTCTATCGCCGCTCGGATGACACGCCGCTCTATCTGGCGCTGGGCCTGAGCTTCATCCTCACCTGGATCGCCTGGCAGTTTCCGATTGATGTGGTCTTGCAGCTTGGCTCGGTCTCGATCGAGATCTCGCCCACGCTGGTGTTTCTCGGCCGCAACTTCACCATCGCCGAAAATCAACGCTTGCTGCTCACTTTCATCTACCTGGCCGAGACCTTTTGGCTATTGGGCAGCTTCATCACCCGTCCCGGGCGCTGGTTCCCGGCACTCTCACTGATTGCGGTGGGCTTGTTCATGGCGGCATTGTCGGTGCAGCCATTTTTGTACGCGGCCTTGTTTTTGGCGGCGGCCGTGTTGCTGTGGGTGCCCTTGTTGGTGCCACCCGGCAGCCAGCCCGGGCGTGGCATCCGCCGGGCGCTGATTTTCCTGCTGTTCTCGTTGCCCTTCATCCTGTTCACCGGCTGGCTGCTCACCGGCGCCGAGGGCAGCCCGGGCAGCGTCACCTTGGTGTTGCGCGCCGGCCTGATGCTGGCGTTGGGCTTCAGCTTTCTGCTGGCCTTGTTCCCGTTCCATTCGTGGATGCCTATGTTGGCCGAGGAAGCCCATCCCTATGTGCTGGGCTTCCTCACCTTCTTCCTGCACTCGGTATCTTTGCTGTTCCTGCTGAGCTTTGTGGAGCGCTACGTGTGGCTGCGCGATAACCCGGCCGTGTTCGAGCTCTTGCTCACCGTGGGCAGCCTGGGCGTCTTTCTGGGGGGGCTGTGGGCCGCCCAGCAGCGCCATCTTGGCCGCCTGATGGCGTACACCGGCATGCTGGCCACCGGCGGCCTGCTGCAAGCGATTGGCCTCGGCGGGGCGGCGGGCTTGCCGGCTTTCTTTGCCCTGCTGCTGCCGCAGGCCTGGGTGCTGTGGGCGCTGGCCGCCTGCCTGGGTGTGCTCTACCGCCAGGCGCCTAGCTTGCAGTTGGCTGAGCTGGGGCCGGCCTTGCGCCGTCACCCCCTCTTGGCCTTTACCAGCGTCACTGCCTTGCTGGCGCTCGCCGGGCTGCCGCTGCTGGGGCCCTTCCCGGCCCATCTGGCAATTTGGCAAGGCGTGGGCCGCCATTCGGTGGGCTTGCTGGTGCTGACCTTGCTGGGCAGCCTCGGCTTGCTGGCAGGCGGCCTGCGCCTGCTCCACGCCTGGCTCAGCGCCGCGCCTGCCGCCCTGGCGCCCGCCGCCCCGGCTGGCCCGCGGCGCCTGCGCGGCGATCTGGCCAACCCGTATGTATGGGGCTTCTTCCTGATCTGGATGGTGACCTTGCTGGGCTACGGCTTGCTGCCCAGCTTTCTGGCGCCGGTGGGGCGGCTGGTGCTGATGTTCCCGCAACTGTTTCAGTAACCTGTTTTTTGCCGAAAACGGTAGGTTACATTCGCTATAATCCTCGCATATGGAAAAAGAACAGCTTGAAAAGAAGGTGGCCTGGCTGGATGAAGAGCGCCGCAAGGCGATTGCCGAAAACACGGAGCTCAAGAAGCGCCTGGATGCGGTAGAACGCAGCCTGGTACGCTCCCAAAAGACCACCACCTCACGCGCCGAAAGCAAGGCACGCGTAAAATCCCTGGCGGATCAGGTGGCTGAGTTGGAGGCCGAGCTCAAGGCCCAGCAAGCGGCCCACAAAGCAACCAAAGATGAGCTGCAGGCCCTCAGCACGCAGCGCAAATCGCAAGAAAAGGCCCTGGCCACTGAGCAAAAGGGCATCGCCAAGGTGCTCGAAGATTTCCGCAAGGAGATGACCGAGCTGCAGGCGCTGCGCAAGCAACAAAACGAACACAGCCAGACCCTGCTGAAGCTGAGCGGCGGGGTGGAGCGGCTGGAAGGCGCGGTGACCGCGGTGGAGCGTGGCGAGGAACAGCGCGCCAAGATCGCCCAAACCATCGAGAAGAACAGCCAGCAAGACATCAAACGCCTGACTGAAATGCACGCTGAAGTGGCCGCGCTGATCAGCCGCCTGGATACTGCCGCCAAGCGCACCGAATTGATCCTGGATGGCCAGCGCAAGGTGGATAAGCGCGTGGATGAGATGTTTGCCGCCGAAGAGCAGCGCAAACAGGCTCAGCTCGCCTTTCTGGAGCAGGCCAACGTGCAAGACGAAGAACGCAAGCGCACGATGAAGGAATGGGCCAAGCGCTTTGAACTGGTGGAGCAGCAATCCAATACCCTGGTGCGCCACCTCAAAGAGTTAGAGACTACCGATCTGGCGGTCAAGCGCGCCCAGCGCTCGTTCGATGAGCTGGTGGAGAAGATCAATCGCCGCGTGAATGAGCTCAGCGAGATCCAGCGCCTGGGCGAACAGCGCTTCCGCCAGGAATGGTCGACCTTCCAGGCCGATGCGCAAAAGCGCTGGGCCAGCTTTACGCTGACCAACGAAGAGCAGATGCGTGAGGAGGGCCGCCAGCGCGAAAAACTGGCTGACCAGATCACGATGCTGGAAGATACGCTGCGCGATGCGCAAGACACCCTGCAGCATCTGCGTGATCAATCTGAGCGCAGCATGCAAGCCGTGCTGGAGCTGGCGCGTGATTCGCTGGCCGAGCACGAACGCTTTCTGAGCAATCAGCGCTAAAAGAAAAACGATCGATTAATTGATCAATCAATTAATCGATCGCTTTTTTTAAGAAGCCAACGAGGTGCTTATCTACGTTTGGTTAGGCGGGTGACCAGACTGTCCAGCTCTTCATCGGAATAATAAAACACCGTAATATGCCCGCCCTTGCGGCTGTGCTGCACTTTCACCTTGGTGCCCAGCGCATCGCGCAGCTCATTCTGCAGATCGCGGATCTCGGCGCTTTGTGAAGCCTTGGCGGCCGCCTTGGGGCGCGTGCCGCGTAGTTTGCGCACCAACTCCTCCGTCTGGCGCACGTTCAGCCCCTGGCTGACGATCGTGCTCAGCGCGGCGCGCTGCGCCTGGGGTGTATCCAACGCCTTCAGGGCGCGGGCGTGGCCTTCGCTGATGCTTTCATCCAGCAGGGCTTGCTTCACCGCCGCGCTGAGCTCGAGCAGGCCCAGCGTGTTGGTGATCGCCACGCGGCTCTTGCCCACCCGGCGGGCGATCTCGTCATGCGAAAGGTTGAACTGGTGGTGCATGTGCTGGTAGGCTTCGGCGGTTTCCAGCGGGCTTAGGTCAGCGCGTTGCACATTCTCCACCAGGGCCAGCTCCACCAGGTCGCGGTCGCTGGCTTCACGGCTGACCACGGGCACCGTGGCCAGCCCGGCCAGCTTGGAGGCTTGCAGGCGGCGCTCGCCGGCGATCAGGGTGTAGCGCCCGCCGGCGTCTTCTTTGACGATCAAGGGCTGGATCACGCCATAGGTGCGGATCGATTCAGCCAGCTCGGCCAGTTGCTCCTTGGCGAAGTGCGTGCGCGGCTGGTGTGGGTTGGGGCGGATCGCCTCCACGGCCACCTGCTGCACATCGCTGGGCTTGATGGCGCTTTCGGAAGGGATCAGGGAGTCGAGCCCGCGGCCCAAACGAGATTTTTTCATTTACGCGTTCACGGCCACCGTCACGCCGTCTCCTTCCAATACTTCCTGCGCCAGTTGGCGGTGTGCCTCGGCCCCGGGGGAATTGGGGAAGTAGGCGATGATCGGCAGGCCGTGTGAGGGCGCTTCGGCCAGACGGATGTTGCGCGGGATGACCACGTTGAAGGTCTCTTTCTTGAAGTGGGCGCGCACCTGGCTGACGACTTCGTCGGAGAGGCGCGTGCGATTGTCGTACATCGTCAGCAGCACGCCGCGCACGCGCAATCCGGGGAACAGCGCTTTGCGCACACGCTCGATCGTGCTCAACAACATGCTCAGGCCTTCCAGCGCCAGGTATTCGCACTGCACCGGAATGATGATGCCGTCTTGCGCCGCCACCATGCCGTTGAGGGTCAGCAGGCCCAGCGAAGGCGGGCAATCGATCAGAATGTAATCGTATTTGTCTTTAAGTGGCTGCAGTGCTTCGCGCAGCTTGTTTTCACGGGCCAGTTCGTTCACCAGCTCCACTTCGGCGCCGGCCAGGGCGGGCGAGGCGGGCAGCAGCGAGAGTTTGAGCTCCGGGCTAACCAGGATGCTTTCGCTGGCCGGGTGCAGCCCCATGATCGCTTCGTAGGTGCCACTTTGCACACTGGCCTTGTCAATCCCCAGGCACGAGGTGGCGTTGGCCTGCGGGTCCAGGTCCACCAGGAGTACGCGTTGGCCCAAATGTGCCAGGTAGGCGCCCAGGTTGATCGTGGTGGTGGTCTTGCCGACGCCACCCTTTTGATTGACGAGGGTGTAGATGCGCGCCATCAGGCCGCCGCCTCAGCCAGCAGGCCGAACAGCTCGGCCTGGGTGGGGATGCCAGCCAGGCCAGCGCGGGTAACCGAGTGCGCTGCGACCTGCGCGGCCAGGTGGGCCGCCGCGGCTGCATCGCCGCTGCGCTGCCATTGCAGGAAGAAGGTTGCGGCGAAGACATCGCCAGCCCCGGTAGGGTCTACTTCGTCGACTTGTGGGGTGGTGATCGGCAGCACTTCGCCCTGGGTGTACAGCGTGGCGCCGTGCTTGCCGTCGGTGACGATCAGAATAGGGCACTGCGCGGCCATCGCTTCTACGCGGCGCTGATCGCCGCCTACATCTTCGAGGCCGATCACGCAGGCATCCAAACGGTTGAGGATGCTTTCGCCTTCAGGCCAGGCGCTGGGTTGCACGCGGCCGCTGGCGTCCCAATCGCGCAGCCAGCCCTGTGGCGTAGCGCCGATGCTGGCTTCAGGGAAATAGCGCAGCAGCGCCGGGGAAACCTCTTGGGCCACCGGCGCCAGGTGCAGCAGCGGCGTCTGGCGCCAGGCTTCGGGCACATGGTGAAAGGCCAGCGTGGGCGCCTGGTGGCGAATGTATTGCGTACGTGCGCCGTCGACATAGCGGTTTTCGAAACGCGTGCTGTGCTCGGCGCCGATGTTGAGGATTTGGATGCCGTCGAGCACAGTGGCGGGTAGCTCCTCACCCCAAGCGGTGAGGATGCCGGCGCGCAAGCCGAAGGCTTGCGCGGTGCGCGCCGCGTAGGCGGCCGAGCCGCCCAGGCGCGGCCCCTGCGGAGTCTCGTCAAGCGTGATGTGGCCGATGGCCAGATACTCCACCGGTTGCATGCGTTGGCTGAACAGCATGGCGAGATTATATCGTTTTGCCGCGTTCAGCCCCACATTGCGCGCGCGGCGCGCAGCTCAACTCAGCCGGCCGAGGAACTCTGTCACCGCCTGATTGAAGCGCTCGGGTTGCTCCAAGTTGGGCACATGGCCGGCCTGCGGCAGGAGGTGCAGTTGGCTGTGGGGAATTGCAGCGGCCATTGCCTCGGCTTCACTGAATGGGATCACCTGGTCTTGCTGTCCGTGAATGATCAGCGTGGGCAGGTTGATCTCCGGCAGCTCATCCGTTGCATCCGGGCGGTCACGCATGGCAGTCAGGCCCATCACCACCCCTTCGGTGGTCGCACCCTGCAAGATCGCTTTCAGCTCGCTGGCGGTTTCCGGCTGGGCGGCGTAATTTTCCGGCGCGAGGAGTTTGGGATACATCCCTTCGCCCGCCGGGGCCGGGCCTTCGGCTTGGGCGGTGGCGATGCTCTTGTCGCGATTGGCCTTGGCTTCCGCCGAATCGGCCCCGGCGCGGGTGGAGAGCAGCATCAGGCCGCGCAAGCGCTCCGGGAAGTGGCGCGCCGCGGCCAGGGCAATGTAGCCGCCCATCGAGAGGCCACCCAGCACCACCGGCTCGTGAATGCCCAGAGCCGTCACCGCGTCCAGGCAGGCGGCGGCCAGGCGTTCCACGCTGTGCGGGGGCGGGGCGGCCGGCGTGCGCCCGAAGCCCGGCAGGTCGGGCGCCAGGATGTGGCCGCTGGCGGCCAGCCCGCTGAGTTGCGGGCGCCACATGCGGCTGGTGAAGGGGAAGCCGTGGATCAGCAAGACCGGTATGCCGCTGCCATTGTGTTCGAGGTGCAGAGGGGGGATTTTTGTGTCGTTCATGTAAAAAGTGTAATCTATTTTTGCAAAATATCAAAAATATGCATAGGAATATAAGAATTTATAAAATATCTATTGACAAATTCAATATAAATGTTTAGTATCTATGCAAATAAGGAGCAAAAATGTTCAATTCTTCTCTTTCGAGTTTCACTTTTCTGTTTCAGCAGGCTCATGCGGCCGATCGTGCCGCCGCCTATCCCAGCCGCTTCCACACCCTGACGGGCTTGGCGCGTACGCTGATCGCCAATTTCTTCTAACCATGGCTACTGCCCCCGCTCAAGACCTTGGCCGTTGGCAGCGGCGCTTCTTCACCATCTGGGTGGGGCAGGCGCTTTCGCTGCTAGGCAGCCAATTGGTGCAGTTTGGCCTGGTGTGGTACCTCACCCGCCAGACCGGCTCAGCTACCGTGCTGGCCACCGCCACCCTGGTGGCGATGCTGCCCAATATCGCCCTGGCCCCACTGGTGGGCTCGCTGATCGACCGTGGCAACCGCCGGCGCATCATGATGGTGGCGGATAGCGGTGTGGCCCTGGTCACCGTGCTGCTGGCGCTGCTGTTCGCTCTGGGCGCGGTGCAGCTCTGGCATATCTATCTGGCGATGTTCCTGCGCGCCTTGGGGGGTGCTTTTCACGGCCCGGCGATGCAAGCGTCTACCTCGCTGATGGTGCCGCCGCAGCACCTGGCGCGCATTCAGGGCCTGAACCAGATGCTCAATGGGGGCATGAACATCCTCTCGGCGCCTTTGGGCGCACTGCTGTTGGAGCTGCTGCCCATGCAGGGCTTGCTGGGCCTGGATGTGCTTACCGCCTTGTTTGCGGTGGTGCCTTTATTCTTCTTTACCATTCCTCAGCCGGCCAAGGCGCCCTCAGCGGGCCTGGCGCCCAGCTTCTGGCAGGATGTGCGCGCCGGGCTGGACTATGTGCTCAGTTGGCCGGGCTTGCTGATCATCTGCCTGATGGCCACGGCGATCAACTTCTTGTTCAGCCCGGCCGGGGCGCTGACCCCGCTGTTGATCACCAAGCATTTCGGCGGCGGCGTGAAGGAGCTAGGCCTGTTCGAAGCCATGTTCAGCGCCGGAGTGATCCTGGGCGGCTTGCTGCTGGGTGCCTGGGGCGGCTTCCGCCGCCAAATCCTCACCGCCATGCTGGGCCTGCTGGGCATGGGCGTCTTCACTTTCTTGGTGGGGCGCACCCCGGCGCACGCATTCCCCTGGGCGGTGGCGGGTATGTTCTTCTCGGGCTTGATGAACCCGATCGTCAATGGTTCGCTGGGCGCCATCCTGCAAGGCGCGGTGGAGCCGGGCATGCAGGGGCGTGTGTTCTCGTTGATCAACAGCCTCTCTACCGCGGCCACACCGGTCAGCCTGCTGGCCGCCGGGCCGCTGGCGGATCGCTACGGCGTGCCCAGTTGGTACATGCTGGGCGGGGTGGTGTGCTTCTTGCTGGCGCTGGTAGGGATGGCTTTGCCGGCGGTGATGTCGGTAGATGATGGCCACCCAGGGAAGGGGGTGGTGGCGGGCTAGATAGATCAGGTTGGATAGGTGAGGTAAGAAGTGGCCCTCTGGGGCCATCCAATGAGCAGGAGTAAGTGAAGCTTTGCACTCTCTCCTCCTCGATGAGCAAGCGGGCGCGGCGAGGCGCCCGTTTGCGTTTTAAGCTAAGCCCGCGCAGCGTCATCGCTGCGTGGCGTGTTTTCGGGAAAGCCTAAAGGATTCCTCCGCGGAATGACAGCTGGGCGGAATGGTGTGCTGCGCTCGTGATGACGGGAGCGCCTAAAACTTTGTGCTCTTTGTGTCTTTGGTGTTGAGGTTTAAACTCGCTACGAAACCACGATCGGCTCGATGAGAATCGGCAGCGTGGCCGGGTCTGGCAGCAAGCGGCCCTGCATCGACCATGGCCCGGTCCAGGTGATTTGCACCGGGCGCACCTGCCCGTGCAGGCGCGTCTCACTTTGCACGAAGACCAGCTTGTTGGTTTCCGTGCGCCCCTTCCAGCGCCCGCGCACGTCTTCTTCAAACAGCACCGGCACCGTCGTGCCCAGATAGCGGGCGTTGATCTCGGTCAAAATCGCTTCCTGCTGGCGATCGAGCACCTTCAGGCGGCGCATCTTCTCATCTTCGGGCACGTCATCCAGCATGCGGCGGGCGGCCACGGTACCCTCGCGCGTGGAGTAGCGCGCCAGGTGGGCCACGTCGAGCTTGAGCTCGGCCAGCAATTGGCGCGTGCCCTCGAACTGCGCTTCGGTTTCGCCGGGGAAGCCGACGATGATGTCGGTGGCGATCGCCACCTGGGGAATGATGCGACGGATGCGCTCCACCAGGGCGCGGTATTCGGCCACGGTGTAGCCGCGCTTCATGTTGGCCAGCACTTCATCGTGCCCGGCTTGCACCGGCACCTCGATCTGCGGCATCACCTTGGGCAGCGCCGCCACCGTTTCCAGCAGCTCGTCGGTCATCCAGTTGGGGTGCGAGGTCAGGAAGCGAATGCGCTCAATGCCCTCCACCTCGCTGACGCGGCGCAGCAGCGCCGGCAGATTGGGGCCATCCGCTACGTCTTTGCCGTAGCGATCCACGATCTGGCCCAGCAGGGTGACTTCTTTGACGCCCTGGGCGGCCAGGGCGCGGATCTCGGCCACGATCTCGCCCAGCGGGCGGCTGCGCTCCACGCCACGGCGGTAGGGGATGATACAGAAGGTGCAGGCATGCGAGCAGCCGTAGACCACTGGCACGTGCGCCGTGACCAGTTGGCCGCGCTCCTCCAGCGGCAGGATCAGGGCCTCGTTGTCCATTTGCTCGAAGCGTTGCTGCGTGGCCTGCAACTCAATGAAGCGGCTGTCTTCCTGCGTGAGGTGCGCCACCAGCGGGCCAGGGTCAGAGGGCGGCGAGAACACATCCACATAGGGTAGGGCGGCGCGCAGCTTGTCTTGCCCTTTCACGCCCACCATGCAGCCCATCAGGTTGATGGTGACATCCGGCCGGGCTTCTTTGAGCGGCTTGAGCGAGGTCACGCGGCCCATCGCCTTGTCTTCGGCGCTCTGGCGCACCACGCAGGTGTTGAGCACGATTACTTGCGCGTCCTCGATCACCGGTGTAGCCACGTAGCCCAGGCGCTCCAGCGCCGAGGCGACGCGCTGTGAGTCGGCCACGTTCATTTGGCAGCCTTCGGTCCAGATGTGGTATTTCATGCGGAAGGATTATAGCTAACAAAAAAGCGCCCTCACAGGAGGGCGCTTTTTTCTTGCCGGCACGTCGCGGCCTAGTCTGCGTACAGATCCAGCGTCACGGTGTAATCGGCATAGTCCACCGGGGCGGAAGCCAGCGGGTAGGGGTTCACCTCTAGCAGGGTGACGGTGAACTCGCCCACCGTGGTGACGTTGGTGTCGCCGCTGGCCATATCGCCCAGGGTCAGGATCGCCGTGCGGGTGCTGTCGCCTTCCTGGATGGCGAAGCGTGCCTGTACAAAGCCAGAGCTGATGCAGATCGCATCCGCCGGGCAACGGCTGTCTTGCACGATCTCCACAAAGGTCAGCATGGAGCCAGACTGTACATCATCCAGGCTTTCGCCCACCTGCATCTCAGCCTGGCCGGCTTCGAATACGCGGTGGGGCGAAGCGGCGGGGCGGCAGGCGGCGGTGAGCACGAGCAGGGCGCTGAGCAGAATCAAATTGCGTTTCATTAGGTCTCCTTGGGTATCGCTATATTAACGCCACCACCTGGCGCAAAGTTCCGCGTGGGGTAGGCGAATACTTAGCTGGCGCTCAAATAAGCTGGATACAATCTCCCCCATGCGCATACGCAATCTGTTGCTTGGTGTACTCGGCCTGCTGCTGGTGGCCGTGCTGGCCTATCAAGTGCCCTGGGTGAGGCTGCGCGCCGATTGGGGCTACGAAAGCGCCCGCGCCTATCTGCGCGGCATCATCGATCCGGTGCAGGCGTTGCCCGCCCCGCAGGTGAACGTGGTACAGAGCCCCTTGCCCACCTTCAGCCCGCCGGCGCCCAGCGCCACGCCGCCGGCCAGCCCCACGCCGCTGCCCGGGCTGGTGCAGTTGCCCGCGCCGCGCTACGAACGCCAGACGCCCAACAACTGCGGCCCGGCCACCCTGGCAATGTACCTGGACTTTTACGGATGGCAGGGAACCCAGCAAGACATTGCCGATGAGATCAAGCCCGAGACCGGCGACCGCAATGTCAATGTAGACGAGCTGATCCACTTTGCTGGCAACTACGCCGGCTGGCTGCGCTCCACCTTCCGCGTGGGCGGCACGATCGAGTTGATCAAGCAGTTTCTGGCCGAGGGCATTCCGGTGATGATCGAGGAAGGCGAATACCTGGAAACCGACGCCTGGGCTGGCGATGACCGCTGGGCCGGGCACTATGTGCTCATCACTGCTTATGATGAGGCCGCGCAAACTTTCACCTATCAAGATACCTGGCGCGGCGCCGACCTGGTGCGTAGTTATGCCGAGACCGATGAATTCTGGAAGCAGTTCAACCGCGTCTACCTGCTGATCTATCGCCCCGATCAGGAAGCGCGCGTGCAGGAGCTGCTCGGCGAAGATTGGGATGTGGACACCAATCGCCGCAACGCGCTGGCCACCGCTGAGCGCGAAATCCAGGCCAATCCGCAAGACGCGTATGCCTGGTTCAATCTTGGGATGAACCAGGTGCACTTCCTGGAGTACGGCAACGCCGCCACCGCCTTTGACCGGGCGCGTGAGCTGGGCCTGCCGCAGCGCATGCTGCGCTACCAGTTTGGCCCCTTCTTCGCCTACTACAACACCGGCCGCATGGACGATATGCGCGAGCTGCTCACCTATGCTCTGCGCATTACCGATGTCTCCGAAGAGGCGATGATCTGGATGGGCTGGGTGCTGTATCGCGAGGGGGACCGCAATGGCGCCATCCAGCAGTTCCGCCTGGCGCAAAACGTCAACCCCAAATCGTCTTATGTGCAGCAAGCCCTGATTTCGATCGGGGTAGAGCCTTAAACCCACTCTTAGACCTTTGTAAGAAACGCCCCAAGGCCAGTCAGATTTCTTGACTGGCCTTTTCTGGCTTGTTAAAATGAGGGATAGAGTGATTTAGCACTCTAGCATCGAGAGTGCTAAAAACACACAGAAAACAATGACCCATCCCCTCAGTGAGCGCCAGAAGCTCATCCTTGGCCTGATCGTCAAGGATTACGTCGAAAGTACCCAGCCGGTCGGCTCCAAGCGCCTGCTGGATCAATACGCGCTGGATTTCAGCTCGGCCACCATCCGCAACGAGATGGCCGAGCTCACCGAAGCCGGCTACCTGCGCCAGCCGCATACCTCGGCGGGCCGCGTGCCCACCGAGGAGGGCTTCCGCTTCTTTGTAGGCGAGCTGATGGCGCGCCAGGAGCTGCCCGCTTCGCTGCGCCACACTATCAGCCACCAGTTCTACCAGGCGCGTCACGAGACGCAGCAGTGGATGAAGCTGGCCGCCTCGGTACTGGCTAACCAGTCGCGCGCCGCCTCGCTGATCACCGCCCCGCAGACCCAATCGGGGCGCTTCAAGCATTTGGAACTGATCCTCACCACTGGCCGCCAAGTGCTGATGGTGTTGGTGCTGGAGAACGGCCTGGTGCGTCAGCAGATGCTGGCGCTCAAGGACGCGGTGGACCAGGAGCGCCTGAGCAGCATGGCGGCCAAGCTCAACCAGCACCTGCGCAACGTGACGCTGGATACCATCCAGCCGCCCGCGACCGAGATGGGCGAGCTGGCTGGCGAGATCTACAAGCTGGTACAAGCTGAGCTACACAACACGCAGAGCCCGCTCACCGGCGAGGTACTGCAAGACGGCCTGACCAATGTGTTAGCCCAGCCGGAGTTCAGCGATGCGGATGCCGCCCAGCGTGCCCTGCGCGTGTTTGAAGAGCGCCCGATGCTGGCGGACTTACTGGCACAAACGTTGATGAACAGCGAGATCGGCGGCGTGCAAGTGCTCATCGGCGGCGAAGGCCGCTGGGAAGAGCTTAACGATTTCTCGCTGGTGCTGGCACGCTACGGCGCCACCAACGCCGCCAGCGGATACCTCGGCGTGCTTGGCCCTATCCGCATGGCCTATGGCCGCGCCGTCTCCACCGTAGATTATGTGGCCGGATTGCTGAGTGGCATGATGGCTGAAACCATGAGTACGCAGGACTGATAAGAGAACAATGGACGAAACAACACATACCCCCGAAGACACCCAGGCCACCGCGGGCGAAGTGGCTGACGTGGGTTTGCAGCAGGAGCTGCAAGCCGCGCACGCCAAAGCCGCCGAGAACCTCGAAGGCTGGCAGCGCGCCCAGGCTGAGTTTGCCAACTACAAGAAGCGCATGGCGCGTGACCAGGAAGCCCAGGAAGCCGAGATCCGCGGCCGCGTGATCAAGCGCTACCTGGAAATTGTGGACGACCTGGAGCTGGCCTTCAAGAGCCAGCCAGAGGCCGCCGCCGACTGGGGCCAGGGCATCGAGCTGATCTACCGCAAGCTGCTCGGCTTCCTCGAAGCGGAGGGCGTGCAGCGTGTAGACCCGCTGGGCCAGCCTTTTGACGCCAACCTGCACGAAGCCGTGGCGCAAGAGCCCAACCCCGACTACGCCAGTGGCACGGTGAGCGAAGTGCTGCGCACCGGCTACACCCTCGGCGAGCGCGTGCTGCGCCCCGCCGTGGTGAAGGTAGCCCAATAACAACTGCAATTATTTGAGGAGACAAGATATGGCAAAGATCATCGGTATTGACCTCGGCACCACCAACTCGGTGGGTGCCGTGATGGAAGGCGGCGAACCGGTCGTCATCCCCACCGCCGAAGGCGAACGCGTCGTTCCCTCGGTGGTGGCGATCAACAAGAATGGCGAGCGTCTCGTCGGGCGCCCGGCGCGCAATCAGGCCGTAGTGAACCCGGAGAACACCATCTACTCGATCAAGCGCTTCATGGGCCGCAAGTTTGATGATGCGGAAACCGCCAAGGCGCTGGAAGTAGTGCCTTACAAGATCCACCAGGCCAGCAACAGCGGCATTGAAGTGGAGATGGCTGACAAGCGCTACAGCCCGCCCGAGGTCTCGGCGATGATCCTGGCCAAGATCAAGGCCGATGCCGAAGCTTACCTCGGCGAGCCGGTGACCCAGGCCGTGATCACCGTGCCGGCCTACTTCAACGATGCCCAGCGCAACGCCACCAAGGATGCCGGCAAGATCGCTGGCTTGGAAGTGCTGCGCATCATCAACGAGCCCACTGCGTCCTCGCTGGCCTACGGCCTCGACAAGCAGAAGAATGAGATCATCGCCGTGTATGACCTCGGCGGTGGCACCTTCGATATCTCCATCCTCGATGTAGGCGATGGCGTCTTCCAGGTGCGTTCCACCAGTGGTGATACCTTCCTGGGTGGTGATGACTTTGACCAGCGCATCATCAACTGGCTGGCCGATGACTTCCAGCGCGACAACGGCATTGACCTGCGCCAGGACCGCCAGTCCCTGCAGCGCTTGAAAGAAGCCGCCGAGAAGGCCAAGATTGAATTGTCCTCCCTACAGCAGACGGAGATCAACCTGCCTTACATCACCGCCGATGCGGCTGGCCCCAAGCACTTGGTCACCAAGCTGACGCGTGCCAAGTTGGAGCAGCTCACTGAAGATCTGGTGGAGCGCACGCTGGCCCCGGTGCGCCAGGCGCTGAAAGATGCTGACCTCAAGCCCGCCGATATCAACGAAGTGGTGCTGGTGGGCGGCATGACGCGTATGCCGGCCGTGCAAGAAGCCGTCAAGAAACTGTTCGGCAAAGAGCCGCACAAGGGTGTTAATCCGGATGAAGTCGTGGCTGTGGGCGCCGCCATCCAGGCCGGCGTGCTGGGTGGTGATGTCAAAGACATCCTGCTCTTGGATGTAACTCCCCTGACCCTGTCGATCGAGACGCTGGGCGGCGTAGCCACCCCGCTGATCGAGCGCAACACCACCATCCCCACGCGCAAGAGCCAGGTGTTCTCCACCGCCGCCGACAACCAGAACCAGGTCGAGATCAACGTGCTGCAGGGCGAACGCCCGATGGCCGTTGACAACAAGAGCCTGGGCAAGTTCGTGCTTGACGGCATTCCGCCGGCGCCGCGTGGCGTGCCGCAGATCGAAGTGACCTTTGACATCGATGCCAACGGCATCATCAACGTCACCGCGGCTGACAAGGCCACCAGCCGCAGCCAGCACATCACCATCACTGCTTCGTCTGGCTTGTCTGACAGCGAGGTGGAGCGTATGCGCAAGGATGCTGAGGCTAACAAGGCGCAAGACGACCAGCGCAAAGAGCTGGTGGAAGCGCACAACACTGCCGATAGCGCCGTCTACACCGCCGAGAAGACTCTCAAAGACCTCGGTGACAAGGTGCCGGCGGCTAGCAAGCAGGAGATCGAAGACCTGGTGGCTAAGACGCGTGTCGCCCTGGGCGGTGAGGATGCCGCCGCCATGAAGGCGGCCACCGAAGCCCTGATGGAACGTCTGCAGAAGCTGGGCGCCGAAGCCTACCAAGGCGGCGCTGGCCCGGCCGCCGGCGGCCCCGAAGCTGGCCCCGGCAGCGGCCCGGCGGGCGGCGAAGACGTTGTCGACGGCGAGTTTAAAGAGGCCTAGGACCAGTGAACGGTGAGCAGGGCGGGGTGAGCAGGAGGATTCCTGCCATCTGTGACCTGCTCACTGATTACTAGTCACTGCTCACTTTTATGGCCGCAAAACGCGACTACTACGAAATTCTTGGCGTTCCTCGCAATGCCACGGCGGAAGAGCTGAAAAGCGCCTTCCGCCGTTTGGCGCGCCAATATCACCCGGATGTCAATAAGGATCCGGGCGCCGAAGAAAAATTCAAAGAGCTCAACGAAGCCTATGCCGTGCTCTCAGATGACCAGAAGCGCGGCGCCTATGACCGCTACGGCCATGCCGGTATGGATGGCTTCGGCGGCATGCCGGATTTCAGCAACATTGACCTTAGCGATCTGTTCGGCGAGATGTTCGGCTTCCCCTTCGGGGGCGGCCGCCGCACGCGCGATCGCAACGCGCCGGCGCGCGGCGCTGACTTGCAATACAACCTCACCCTCGATTTTGAAGAAGCGGTGTTCGGGGTCGATAAGACCATCGAATTCACGCGCGATGAAACCTGCCACCACTGCAGTGGCGATGGCGCCGAGCCGGGTAGCAAGAAACACAAATGCACCACTTGCGGTGGGGCAGGAGAGGTGCGCCGGGCGCGCGCTACGCTGCTGGGCAACATGATCCAGGTGACCACCTGTCCGGATTGTCGCGGCAGCGGTGAACTGTTCGACAAGGCCTGCCGCGTGTGCAACGGCAGCGGCCTGGAGCGTGTGCAGGTGCGCCGCGAAGTCAAGATCCCCGCGGGCGTGGATAGCGGCAACCAGGTGCGCCTCAACGCCGAGGGCCAGCCGGGGATGAACGGCGGCCCCGCCGGCGATCTGTACGTGGCGCTGAATGTGCGCAATCACAAATTCTTCCACCGGCAGGAGAACAACATCCTGCTCGATCTGGACATCAACATCGCCCAGGCTACCTTGGGCGCCGAAGTCGAGGTGCCCACGGTGGATGGCCCGGCGATGCTCAATGTGCCTGCCGGCATCCAGCCGGGCAAGGTGCTGCGCATGCGTGGCAAGGGCGTGCCACACCTGCGGGGCGGCGGCCGCGGCGATCAGATGGTCATGGTCAACGTAGCCATCCCCACCAAGCTCAGCGCCGAGCAGCGCCAATTGATCGAACAGCTTGCCGCCACCATGGGCACTGAGGTACAGCCGCGCGAGAGCGGCATCCTCGACCGGCTTAAAGACGCCTTCGGCGGATAAGACGCCTTTGGCGGATAGCTTGACATAAAAAAGGCGGCTTGTTTGCCGCCTTTTTGTTGGCTGGTTATGTAAAGTAAACTTGACAAAATGTAAAGAATGCTATATTGTGATGGCGAGGTGAAAAAATGAAATCTTTGAGTCCTGCCAAACAGCTTTTTGCATCGCTCGCAACCTATGTATTGCTGCTGCTCTTGAGCTTGACCGCGGCCAGCCTGTTCCCGGCCTATCGTCTGCCCATCCTGCTTTTGCCCCTGATCCCCGGCTTCCTGATCGTCTTGGCGCTGCTTGCCGCCATCCGTAACATGGACGAGATGCAGCGCCGTATCCAGCTCGAGGCGCTGGGCTTCGCCTTCGCCGGCATGTTCATGCTGCTGGTCACCGAGGCGCTGCTGAATGCTGGGCTGGCCCAGCCGCCAGCGCCTGCTGCCGGTAGCTACATTTTTTACATGGCAATGATGTGGGGCGTGGGTTTGCTGGTGGCGCGCAGAAAGTATGCATGAAGAATCGCCTGAAAGTGCTACGGGCGGAGCGGGATTGGTCGCAAGCCGATCTGGCCCAACGTCTCAATGTGTCGCGCCAGACGATCAACGCAATCGAGACCGGCAAGTACAACCCCAGCCTGGAGCTGGCCTTTGCCCTGGCGGCCTTGTTCGAGCGCACGATTGAGGAGATCTTCACCCCCGGCGATACGGCCTAACGCCGCCGGCCTGCACACACCCAGCCCAGCAAGGATACAATGCGCCGATGTTTCGGCGCATTGTTTTGATTGTCATCGCGCTGGCTTTGTTGGTCGGTCTGCATGCCGGCGGCATGGCCGCCTTGCGCATCCGCCAATATGCCCATATCGATGAAACCCAGCCGGCCGACGTAGCGATTGTGCTCGGGGCGGCCGCCTGGCACAACCGGCCCTCGCCGGTGTTTGCCGAGCGTATCAACCACGCCATTGAGCTGTATCGTTTGGGCTATGTGCGCCAACTGATCTTTACCGGTGGCTATGGCCGCAACCCGCAAGTGGCTGATTCGGAGATCGCGCGCGAGTATGCCTTGCAGCGCGGCGTGCTCGCCTCGGCAATTCATGTGGAAACCAATTCCACGGATACGGAAGAGAACCTGGTCGAGGCGCAGAAGCTCATGCAATCGCTGGGCTACACTAGCGCCCTGCTCGTTAGTGATCCCTTGCATATGTACCGCGCCCAACAACTGGCCAGCGAACTGGGCATGCAGACCTTCTCCTCGCCTACGCCCACCAGCCGCTACCGCTCCACGCTGGCGCGCACGGTCTTCACCTTGCGCGAGGTGTACTCGCTCTTCATGCACTGGATAGAGGAAGTACAGGCTCAATAAAGCGCGGCTTCGCACAGTAACAGTTTCATTCCTAGTAGAGAGAGACATATGACCGCATCCTGGTTACGAATTGCACTCGAAGTTGATCCTGAGCAGGCCGAAGCGGTCTCTGAGGCGTTGGCGCGTTATATCCCCGGCGGCATCGTCATCGAAAGCACTGCCATCGAAGCCAATGCGGAGGATGAGGGCCGCGCGGTGGGGGCGTTGCGCGTACTTGGCTACATTCCCCAAGATGAGCAGTTGGAAGAGCGCCGCGCCCGGATCGAGCAGGCGTTGCGCTACCTGGCGCTGATCCAGCCGTTGCCGGCGCCGCAATACGAACCGGTGCAGGAGCAGAACTGGATGGAGGCCTGGAAGCGGCATTACAAGCCCTTCACCATCGGTGAGCGCTTGCACATCGTGCCCGCCTGGCTGGCAGACGGCGCCACGGCCGAGGGCGGGCGCGTGCAGGTGCGCATTGAGCCGGGCATGGCCTTTGGCACGGGGGTGCACCCCACTACGCAGTTGTGCCTGCAACTCGTCGAGCAGTGTGTGCAGCCGGGCAACACCATCATCGATATCGGCTGCGGCTCGGCCATTCTGGCGATTGCCGCCAAAAAGCTCGGGGCAGGCCAGGCGCTCGGCGTGGATATTGACCCGCAATCGATGGACAATGCCCGCGAGAACGCTGCGCTGAACCATGTGGAGATTGAAATCGGCCTGGGCTCGGTGGCCGAAGTGCTGGCGGGCGAATACAGCCTGCAGCAGGCCGATGTGGTGCTGGCCAACATCCTGGCGCCGGTGCTGGTGCGCCTGCTGGCGGCCGGCTTGGGCCGCCTGGTGGCGCCGGGTGGCACGCTGGTGCTCTCGGGAATTCTCAACGAGCAGGAGCCGGAGCTGCGCCGTGCGTTGGCGGCGGCTGGCTTTGGTATCCTCACGGAGCAGCGCAGCGGGGATTGGCTGGCGCTGGCGGCTCAAGCTATAAAGCTTTAACCACAAAGACACAAAGAAACTTCAGCTTTCCAAAAAGCTTTGTGCTCTTTGTGTCTTTGTGGTGATGGTTCTAATCCAAAAACACGGCTAGAATCTTCTCGATGCAAGTAGACGTCTTCACCCTCTTTCCTGAGCTCTTTCCTGCCTACCTCGAAGCCAGCATTCTCGGCCGCGCCCAGCAGGCCAATTTGCTTTCGGTGGGCGTGCACAACATTCGCGAGTACGCCACCGACAAGCATCAGGTAACCGATGACACCCCCTTTGGCGGCGGCGGCGGCATGGTGATGAAGCCCGAGCCGATCTTCGCCGCGGTCGAGGCCGTGCTGGGCGCCCCGCCGGCGGCGCCGGTGATCCTGCTCAGCCCGCAGGGCCGCGTGTTCACCCAGGCCATCGCCCAGGAGCTGGCCCAGCAGCCGCGGCTGGCCTTGCTGTGCGGCCGCTACGAAGGCGTGGACGAGCGCGTGCGCCAGCACCTCGCCACCGACGAGATCTCGATCGGTGATTTTGTGCTCACCGGCGGCGAGCTGCCCGCACTGCTGCTCATCGACGCCGTGGCGCGCAACCTGCCCGGCGTGCTGGGCCAGGCGGATGGCGCCCTCACCGATTCGCACGCCACCGGCCTGCTCGAGGGCCCGCACTACACACGCCCCGCTGAGTTCCGCGGCTGGGGCGTGCCGCCTGAGCTGCTCTCCGGCGACCATGCGCGCATTGCCCGCTGGCGCCGCCAGCAGGCCTTGCGCCGCACCGCGCAGCGCCGGCCGGATCTGCTCGCCAAGGCCGAGTTGAGCGACGAAGATCGCAAGCTGCTGGATGAGAGTGATAACTGATTAATCGATTAACCGATCGCAATGAATCTATTAATCAGTTAATCAATTAATCTGTAGTCCTAAGCTCCCACAGGTAAAATCAGCGCATGTATCTGCGTGGCTCCCGCTGGCATATGCAGCGCCAGCGTAACAAGCGCCGTTCGAATCCGGCGTTCATTGGTTTATTGGTGATGTTGATCCTGGCCGCCCTGTACTTCAATAGTTATGTGGTGCCAACGATCCCCTTGCCCCAGGCGCCTACCCCCACCGCCACCCGCGATCCCGAGTCGTTCATTACTGCGGCCCAAACCGCCTTCAGCGAGGGCAACCTGCTCAACGCTATCGAAGGCTATCAGCAGGCGATCATGCTCTCGCCGGGCAACCCTTCGCTTTATTTGGAACTGGCCCGCGTGCAGGTGCTCTCCGGGCGCTACGAGGCCGCGCAGACCTCGGCCTCCAACGCGCTGTTGCTCAGCCCGGATAATCCCACCGGCCATGCCATCCTGGGCTGGACCTTGAACTACCTCGGCGATCGCGCCGGGGCCGAGGCCGCCCTGCGGCGTGCCCTGCAGCTCGACCCGAACAGCGCGCTGGCGCACGCCTTCTACGCCGAATACCTGGCCGATATGCAGGAGTACACCCAGGCCGGCGAGGAATCGCGCATCGCCCTGGAGTTGGATAACACCTTGCTTGAGGTGCGCCGCGCCCGTGGCTATGTACTCGAAACCACCGCTAATTACGAAGAAGCCGCTTTTGAATATGAGCAGGCCATGGCGATCAACGATCGCATTGCCGGCCTGCACCTGGCGCTCGGGCGCACCTATCGCGCCCAGGAACGCTACGATGACGCCATTGAGCAATTCGTCATCGCCGATTCGCTCAACCCCACCGATCCGATCCCCAATACCCAGATCGGCCTGATCTACATCACCACGGGGGAGTTTGGCCGTGCCGTTCAGGCCATGCTGCAGGCGGCCAGCGAAGACCCCGGCAACCCCATCCGCCACGGCAATCTAGGCGTGGCCTACTATCGCAATCGCCAATCTGTCGAGGCGATCGATGCCTTCACCCTGGCGATCCGCGGCGGCATGACCGAAACCGGCGTGCCGGTGCAGGGCTTGCCACTGCAATACGGACAGGTGGCCACCTTCTATTACATGTACGGCCTCTCGCTGGCCCGTGAAGGCCGCTGCGCCGAAGCCCTGCCCATCTCGCAAGCGCTCATCGCCGCCGTGCCGGATGATTTGATCGCCGTCTCCAATGCCGAAGAAATGGTGGCGATCTGCTCGGGGGAGAGCAGCTAACCATGCGCGTGCCAAGCCGCCGTTACCTGTTCTACAATCCGGGGCGCCAATCCAACCCCTGGCGCCTGCTGCTGTGGGGGGTGCTGATCATGGTGGGGCTCAGCGCGCTGCGCGGCATCCAGGCCGGCGAGATCGAGCCACTGTTCCTGCCCACCGCTACGCCCACGCGCAGTGCCACCTCCTATCGTGAGGAGGGCACCGCCTTCTTCAACGCCGGCAACCTGGATGCAGCCATCGACGCCTACCAGGATGCGCTGGCGGTCAACCCCGGCGATTACGTCGGCTGGACTGAGCTGGCACGCATTCAAACTTACTCGGCCAGCCTGCTCACCCAGGATCGCCGCCGCACGCGCATGTCCGAGGCACGCCAAAGCATCGATAGCGCCGTGGCGATTGCTCCGCAAGACAGCATGGCCAACGCGGTGCGCGCCTTCGTCTACAACTGGAGTGGCAGCTCGGCCGCCAATGCGGCCGAACGCCAGGCCTACATCTCCGAGGCCAGCACCGCCGCCATTCTGGCCGTGCAGTTGGATAACCGCAATGTGCTGGCGCAGGCCTACCAGGCGGAGATCCTGGTGGACCAGCAGCAGTATGACCAGGCGCGCCAACGCATTGAGATGGCCGTGGCGCTTGAGCCCAATTCGGTGGATACGCGCCGCATCTACGCCTATGTGCTCGAAGCCAGCGGCGCCTATTCCGCGGCCATCGAGCAGTACAAGCTGGCCGCCGAGTTGGCGCCTAACCTCACCTTCCTCTATATCTCCATCGGGCAGAACTATCGCCAGCTCGGCCTGCATGACCAGGCGCTGGAATACTTTGACCGCGCCGCGACGATCAACAAGGCGCTCGGCGTATCCGACCCCTTGCCTTACATCGCCATCGCCAAGACCTATTCGCGCGATGGGGAGTTTTACGCCGCGGCGCTGAACGCCGAAAGCGCCATCGCCCTCGACCCGACCAACCCGGATTGGTATGGCCAGTTGGGGATTGTGCGCTTTCGCTCGCGCAACTACGAAGGCTCGATCCCCGTGCTGCTGTGTGCTGTAAATGGCTGCTCGGCCGAAGAGAACACCGAGCAAGCGGTGGCGGTTACCGGGCTGACGCTTAACGATGCTTCGCTGCCCTACTACTACACGCTCGGTTCGGTGCTTTCGGCGCTCGATCAGTGCGCCCAGGCCTTCCCGGTGCTGGAAGCGCTGCGCGCCTCATACGCGGCCGATCCGGTGGTGATGGGCATCGTCGAGGAGAGTGCCCAAGTGTGCGCCAACCTGGCCGCCCGCTCACAGCCCACCGCCACGCCGCAGCCCGAAGCCAGCCCCACGCCGTAGGGTAGGGGCTATTTGCGATAGCGGGTACTCTTTAGTTCGCTGAAAATTTGCCAGGCTTCTCTTGCCCTAAAGGATTCCTCGCTGCGCTCGGAATGACGGGTGTTTGGATTGCTAGCGATTGCCCCTGCCCGGCTTCACGCCTGCAAACATCAGAGATTTCTCAGAAATTGGCCTGGCTGCCTTGAAAACTCTTGACTGGCATCCTGAAACTGGTATTATTTGGCGGCTTAGCACTCAAACCAAAAGAGTGCTAAATCTGTGGGCAGATGCTTTCCTAGCCAGCCCACAAAGCAAACAACAACTTATATCTATCTGTTTTTAGGAGGCATTGTATGGCTCAGAATCTCAAACCGCTCGCCGACCGCGTCTTGGTGGAGCCCATCGAGGACGAGGAGATCACCGCGGGCGGCATCGTGCTGCCGGAAACCGCCAAGGAAAAGCCGCAGCGCGGCAAGATCCTCGCCGCCGGCCCGGGTGGGCGCGATGACGATGGCAAGGTGATCCCCATGGAAGTCAGCGTGGGCGACACTGTGCTGTTTGCCAAGTACGCCGGCACCGAGATCAAGGTTGAAGGCAAGAAGCTGATGATCTTGCGCCAGTCTGACCTGCTGGCCATCGTAGGCTAATCCACAACTGCCTCATTCTACGAATTAATCAGGAGAATCAGATCTATGGCAAAACAACTCGTCTTTTCTGAAGAAGCACGCCGCCACTTGCTGCGCGGGGTGGATGCCGTGGCCGAAGCCGTGGTCACCACCCTGGGCCCCAAGGGCCGCAACGTGGCGCTCGACCGCAAGTTCGGCGCGCCCACCGTCACGCATGACGGTGTGACCGTGGCCAAGGAAATTGAGCTGGAGAACCCGTTTGAGAACATGGGCGCCCAGTTGCTCAAGGAAGCCGCCTCCAAGACCAACGACATCGCCGGTGACGGCACCACCACCAGCACCCTGCTGGCGCATGCCATCGTCACCGACGGCATGAAGAACCTGGCCGCTGGCGCCAATCCCATGCTGCTCAAGCGCGGCATCGAGGCCGCCACCAAGGCCGTCTCCGATGAGATCAAGAAGCAGGCGATCGAGATCAAGACCAAGGCCGACATCGCTAACGTGGCCTCCGTCTCGGCTCAGGACCGCACCATCGGTGAGCTCATCTCCGATGTCTTCGACAAAGTCGGCAACGATGGCGTCATCACCGTGGAAGACTCCCAGGGTCTGCAGTTCGAAACCGAGTACGTGGAAGGTATGCAGTTTGACCGCGGCTACCTCTCCGCCTACTTCGTCACCAACCCTGAGACGATGGAAGCCGTGATCGAGGATGCCCAGGTGCTGATCCACGACAAGAAGATCAGCGCGGCGCAAGACATGGTGCCCCTGCTGGAGAAGCTGGTGCAGACCGGCAAGCGCAACCTGGTGATCATCGCCGAGGATGTGGACGGCGAAGCGCTGGCCACCCTGGTGCTGAACAAGCTGCGCGGCATGCTCAATGTGCTGGCCGTCAAAGCCCCCGGCTTTGGTGACCGCCGCAAGGCGATGCTCCAGGATATCGCCGTGCTGACCGGCGCCACCGTCATCTCTGAGGAAGTCGGCCGCAAGCTGGAATCCGCCACCCTCGAAGACCTCGGCCAGGCCGAGAAGATCGTCTCCGACAAGGACAACACCACCGTCGTAGGCGGCAAGGGTGACGAGAAGGCCATCAAGGGCCGCATCGAAGAGATCCGCGTCGAGAAAGAAAATAGCACCAGCGACTATGACAAAGAGAAGCTCGACGAGCGTCTGGCCAAGCTCTCCGGCGGCGTTGCCATCATTCGTGTGGGCGCCGCTACCGAGACTGAGCTGAAGGAAAAGAAGCACCGCGTGGAAGACGCTGTCTCCGCGACCCGCGCCGCGATTGAAGAGGGCATTGTGCCCGGTGGTGGTGTCGCGCTGCTCAACGCTCGCAGCGTGCTCGACAAGCTGAAAGTGAACGGCGAGGACGAGAAGGTGGGCGTGCAGATCGTGCGCCGCGCCCTCGAGCAGCCCATGCGCCGCATCGCCCAGAACGCCGGCCAGGATGGCTCGGTCATCGTGGACGGTGTGCTGCGCCAGCACGCCGAGCTGAAGAAGAACACCATTGGCTTTGATGTGCTCGCCGAAGACTTTGTGGACATGGTAGAGAAGGGCTGGATCGACCCCGCCAAGGTTACGCGTGGCGCGCTCGAGAACGCCGCGTCCATCGCCGCCATGATCCTCACCACTGAGGCGCTCATCACTGATAAGCCTGAGGAGCACCCGGCCCCCGCCGCTGGCGGCGGCCACATGCCGGAGTACTAGGCCGCGTAGCGGCCATGGCAAAGCTGCGCTTTGCCATGGCTGAAACCAAAGCAGCCCCGCACAGCGTGCGGGGCTGCTTCTTTAAGGCGATGCTTCGTTATGTTGAACTCTGAAGGCCAGTGGCGGCTATCTCTATCGCCGTGCGGTGCAGGCCGTGCTGGTGAGCGTAGAGTAGCCTCATGCGCTCCTCATCCTGCGGCTTGTCGCGCAGCGGCGGAACTGCTATAATTGCCCTGTTAACTGAAACACGCGGCCTCCATTGGCCTTTTCTGGCTTTGCTACATTACCCTAGCAGTACCTGATGAGATCATTACCCCGGCCGTGGATCACGTACCGGGGTTTTTTGTTTGCAGTGCGTTTCAAACAGATAAAAATCAAGAAAGGGCAGGGTTTTTGCGCTGCTGCGCGGCCCTGCAAGGTGTATTTAATCAATGAGTAACAAAAAACAAGCCAACGCGCGCCGTAACGCGCTGCGCGTCATTCCCCTGGGCGGTTTGGGGGAAATTGGCAAGAACATGACTGTCTTCGAATACGGAGACGAGATCCTGATCGTGGATACCGGCATCATGTTCCCGGAATCCGACATGCTGGGAATCGATTACATCATCCCGGATTTCAAGTACCTGATGGACAAGAAACACAAGGTCAAGGGGATTGTGATCACCCACGGGCATGAGGACCACACCGGGGCGATCCACCATGTGGCCGAGCAAATCAACGCTCCGATCTACGCCACCCCGCTGACCAAAGGCCTGCTGGAAGTGAAGCTGGCGCGCGGCGGGCAATCCGGCAAGGCCAAGGTGCATGAGGTCAACGCCGGCGATACCGTGCAGATCGGCGTCTTCAAGGTGGAGTTCTGCCATGTGTGCCACTCGATCCCCGATTGTGTTGCCCTGGGGATCACCACCCCTGCTGGCCTGATCGTCCACACTGGCGACTACAAGCTGGATCACACCCCGGTGGATAACTGGCCCACCGACTACGCCAAGCTGGCCGAATTCGCCGGCCGCGGCGTGCTGGCCATGCTGGGCGACTCCACCAATGCTGACCGCGCCGGCTGGACGCCTTCGGAGCGCGTCATCGAGCCAGCCTTCGACAAAGTCTTCCGCCAGGCGCAGGGCCGCATCCTCGTGGCCACCTTCGCCTCGCTGATCTCGCGCATCCAGCAGGTGGGCGAGGCCGCTTTGCGCCACGGGCGCAAGATGGCCTTCGTCGGCACCAGCATGCGTGAGAACGCCAAGATGGCCAAGCAATTGGGCTATCTGGAGCTGCCGGATGAGTTACTGGTGCCGATCGATGAGGTGCTCAAGCTGCCCCCGCACGAAGTGGTGCTGATGTGCACCGGCTCGCAGGGCGAACCCTCCAGCATCGTTGGCCGGCTGGCCAGCGGCACCAACCGCCAGTTTGACCTGCTGCCCACCGATACCGTGGTGCTCTCCTCGCACCCCATTCCAGGCAATGAGGAAAGCGTCTCGCGCACGATCAACAAACTGTTTCAGCGCGGCGCCCATGTTGTCTACGACCCGCTGGAAGCGGTGCACGTATCTGGCCACGCCAGCCAGGAAGAGATGAAGTTCATGCTCAACCTGATCAAGCCGAAGTATCTGGTGCCGGTGCACGGCGAGCTGCGCCATTTGCACCAGCACGCTGCGTTGGCCGAGAGCCTGGGCTACTCCGAGGAGAACGTGGCCATCGTGGAGAACGGCCAGGTGATCGAATTCCAGGGCGGCAAGATGTTCATGGGCGAGCGCGTGCCGGGTGGCTATGTGTTCGTGGATGGCTCCAGCGTTGGTGATATTGGCCCGGCCGTGATGCGTGAGCGCGATGCGCTCTCACGCCAGGGCTTTGTGCTGGTGAACCTCAACGTCAACCGCCACAACGGCAAGTTGCTGCGCGATCCTGAGATCATTACGCGGGGCTTCATGTACCAGCCTGGTGAAGACTTCCTGGATTCGACGCGCCGCCAGATCGAGAAGACCCTTGCTGAGGCCAACGGTGATGTCCAGCGCCAACTGGAAAGCACGCTACGCGATCACTTCTTTGATCTCACCAAGCGCAAGCCGATGCTGTTCGTCACCATCAACCGCAACTAAACAAAAAGCCCGCTACTGTGTAGCGGGCTTTTCTTTAGGCTAAGGCGTTGCCGATGGCGACGGTGTAACCGTCGGGATCGGGCCGGTGGTGCCTTGCGGCGTAGGTGAAGGGCCGGGGGTGGGCGTGATCAGGCGCACCCGCACGGTGAGCAACTGGCCGACGAAAATGTTGTTGGCATTATCGAGGTCGTTGGTGCTCAGGATGTCATCCACCGTGCTGAGGAACTTCTCGGCGATGATCGCCAGCGAATCGCCTGGCAGCACCAGGTATTGGATCTCGTCGCCGCGGCGTAGATTCTCAGGCAGCGGGGTCGGCTCCGGAAATTCCATGTTCGGGTCAGGAATGATCAGCTCCTGGCCAACCTGCAGCACGCTGCTGTTGTCCAGCCCGTTAAGGATCATGATGATGATGTACTCCACGCCAAACTTATCGGCGATGCTGGAGATCGTGTCGTCGCGCTGCACCTGGTAGATGAAGGGCGCCGAAGCCGTCGGCGTGTTGGGGATCGGCGTCTCGGTGGGCGTTTCAGTGATCGTCGGCGTCAGGCTGGGCGTCAGCGTGATGGTGGGGGTGGGGGTGTCGCTGGGGAAGATGCCGCCGATGCCGCCATTGCGGAACCAGCCCACAGTGAGCCATGCGCCGCCCAGCACCATGATGAGCGCCAGCGCCCCCAGGCCATAGGCGAAGAGGTTGCCGCGGCCGCCACGGCCTCGGCCGCGGGTCACCAGCTTGTAGGGTGATTTAGTGGTCATACGTCTCCCCAAGGATGCACGTAAGCATAAATGGCAAGCGAAAAGCTCCTTTGGATTTGGGTACTCAAGGGTGTAACGATGATTCTACCCGATTGAAAACGAAATATATGAGCGGAAGAAGAAAAAAAGCGCCTGGCCAGGGCACGCGGCGCCCGGCCAGGCGCTTTTTGATGCGCGGGTTACTCGCTGATGATGATGTGGCCTACCATTCCGGCCTCTTCGTGGCCCGGAATGCTGCAGATGAATTCGATCGTGCCGGCGTGGTCTACCGTAAAGTTGACAATTTCCACGTCGCCAGGGGAGAGCAGCAGGTCTACGCCTAGCTCTTCGATCACGATGTCATGGTCAAGTGCACCGGTGTTCTTGATCGTCAATTCCACTGGCTGGTTTACCTTGGCCTGGATCTCGTGGAGGCTCCACATGATGTCCTGTGCCTCCATCGTAATGCGCAGTGGCTCGGGGGTGCTGGCACAACTGGCCAACCCCAGCGCCAGGATGGCGAACAGGGCCAAACAAACCTTCTTGGAAACGTTCACAACTATGCTCCTTTCGGACTAGTGGGTTTGGCGCGATTATAGCCCTGGCGCCAGCCGGCGTAAGCTTAGAAATCGCCGTTGAAGGGCTCGGCGTACCCGGTGAGCTCAACGTAGCCGAAGCCGGCTACTGGTGCGCCGCCGTAGCTGCCTTGTACTGCCACGGCGCCCTCCCAGTAGATGATGCGCGTATCCAGCTCCTGGTCGGCCAGCAGCGGGCTGACTTCCAGCGTCAGGCCGTAGGCGGGCAGGCCCAGTTGCCAGCGCGCCGGGTAGACCCCGCCCGAGCGCGGGCTGCGCCAGCGGCCCTGCGGCACAATGTTAAAGTCGCCCGGGCCGAGTAGTGTGGTGCTGCCATCCGGCGCCACCAGCAGGCCGCTGGCGCGCGGCGCCAGGCTGCCATCGGCGCGGCGCAACTGGTAGAGCATCAGCTCATAGTCATTATCGAGCTGGATCGAAAACCAATCCCAGCCCACCATGTCATCGCTTAGCACCGAGGTGCTGAACTCGTGATCCTTCCAGCTCAGGCCCTGCACGCGGTAGGATTGCGCCCCGATCTCGATCTGCCCGCTGGTCTCCAGGTGAGTTTGGCTGTAGTAGTAGGAAGCATCGCCGGGGTCTTCGCCTTTTTGGCTGTAGCCCTCGATACCCTGCAGCACCGGGCCCTTGATGTCGTGCAGGCTGAGTTGCAGGCGCACTGCATCGCTGGCGGCGTAGAGCTGGTATTGATCCGGCCCGCTGGCTTCCACGCGCAGATCCTCCAGCCATACGCTATACGGTTCTGCCTGCGCCCCGGCCAGCCCCGCCGCACCGCGGGCCAGGCGCTCATGCGTGTAGAAGGCTTGGTCTTGCACATCCGTGATGGTGAAATGGGCCATATAGATCTGTTCGGTGGCCCACTGGCTGCTGCGCGGCAGCCACTGCGCTTGCGGCAGCAGGGCGCGCCGGAAGAAGGTGAGCTGGTAGCCAAAATGGCGGCCTTCGGCGGTTTGCAGGTTGCCGGTGTAGTACCACCACTCGGTTTGATATTCGGGGTGCGCACCCAGATCGGCCGGGAAGCTGAAGACGCGCGGCCCGGTGGCGCGGGCGAAGCCGCTCAGCGGGGCGGGGGTGCTTTGCACCACCGCACTGAGCTGGCTGGCCGGCCGCGGTGCCAGGAAGGCGTAATAGGCCAGCGCCAGCAGGCCGCCGGCAACCAGTAGCCAGGCGAGGATACGTTTCATTAGTCAAACCTCATCGCATCGGCCGCGCTGCGCCGGCTGGCGCGCCAGGCCGGGTACAGCCCGGCCAGCAGGGCGGCTGCCAGCGCCACCAGTAAGGCTTCGATGAACGGCGCGGCTTCAAAATGCAGTTGCAGCGTCCAGCCGAAGGCGCGCCGGTTGATCAAGCCCAGCAGCACCTCGCCGATCAGCAAGCCCATCGGCAGGGCCAGCAGGCCGGCCAGGGCGCCGATCAGCCCGGTTTCCAGCAGGGTCAGCGCCCAGATCTGGCGTACGCTCAAGCCAATCGCTTTGAGGATGCCCATCTGGCGCTGCTTCTCCAGTTGTAACGACAGCATCGCCGAGAGTACGCCGACGAAGGCCACATTGGTGGTGATCAGATGCAGGGCGCTGCTGATCAGGAAGGTGCGGTCGAACACTTCCAGGCTCTCGGCGCGCAAGCTGCTGTTGGAGCGGATGTGTAGCAATTGGTTCGGGCTCAGCTCGCGCTTGAGCTCCTCCACCAGCGTGTCGATATCACGGCCCGGGCGCACCACCGCCGAGAAAGCCGTCACGGTTGGATCGCCCCACAGGGCGCGGTAATTCTCCAGCCACATGGTGATATTGCCGCGGCTGGAGCTATAGTCGCTGAAGATCGCTGAAATATGAAAATCCTGCGGGCCAGTGGGCGTGTAGAGTGTCAGGCTATCGCCCACGCCCAATTGCAAGCGGTTGGCCAACGGTTCTGAGATGATCACCGCCCCGGCTTGCACCGCGCGCCAAACGGCCTGGCCGTCGCCTTCGGCGGCGTAGTAGACCTGCTCTTCGCCATCGTTAGGGTTGTCGTTGGCGGCCACCATCAAGGGGCCGTAAGGCGAATCGACCAGTACGTTGCGCAGCACATACACGCCCTCGATGTCCGGCCAGTTCGCCAGGCGCTCCAGCGCCAGCGGGTCGATCGCTTCCTGCGGCTCGGAGAGGTTGGCGCCGGCTACCGAGCCGTAAATATCGTTGCGCAGAATGACTTCCATCCAATCCACCACGCTGGCGCGGAAGCTGCTCACCATCAGGCTGCCGCCGATGGTGACCGCCACCGCCACCATCAGCGCCGCCATGGCTGGCGCTGTGCGGCTGGCCGAGGCCGAGACCTCGCGCGGCGCCAGGCGCCCCAGCGGGCCGATCAGCGGCGCCAGGCCGCGCGCCAGCCAGGGCATGCTGAGCTGCATGATGTAGGGCGCCAGCAGCGCCGCGCCGATCACCACGCCGAACATGGCGCCAAAACTGGGCACTAGCTCCAGATCCAAGCGCGCCAGGGCCAGCATTGAGGCGATGCACACCAACGCGCCGGCCAGAGCAGCCTGCGCCAGCATACGCCGCGAAACACTCTCCAATTGGGAGCGCGACAGCGTGCGCCGCGGCGGCGACTTGGCCGCCTCCCAGGCGGGGATCAGCGCCGCCACCAGCGTGGCCAGCAGGCCGAGCAGCGCGCCTTTCAGCAGGCTCTGTGCCGGCAGGCTGACCTCGCGCACGGTCATGGTGTAGAAGACGTCATTGATGGTTTGCGAAACCAGGGCCACTGCGCCACGGCCCATCACGACGCCGAGCAGCAAGCCAATGGCAGAGCCCAACAGGCCCAGCACCAGGGCCTCGCCCAGCACCAGGCCGAAGATCTCGCGGCTGCTCACGCCGAGGGCGCGCAAGGTGCCAAAGGATTGGCGGCGCTGCACGACCGAGAAAGTGACTGTGTTGTAAATAAGGAAGACCCCCACCACCAAGCCCAACAAACTCAGCGCGGTGATGTTGGTGCGAAAGGCGCTGGTCATTTGCTCCACGGCTTGCGTGCGGCTCTCCGATTGCAGGATCACCGCGCCCTGCGGCAACCGCGCTTCCAGCGTGGCCAGGGCGGCGGCGCGGCCCTCCGTGGGCAGGATCAGGTCAATCCGTTCCAGGCGCCCTAAGCGGCCGCTCAACTCCTGCACCGTGGCAATATCCGCCAGCAGCAGGCCTTGTAGCGCCTGGGCGCTCAGGTTGTCACGCGGCTCGAGCAGGCCGGCCACGCGGGCCGGCAGCAGATTGCCGTTCACGTTGAGTTGCAGGCTATCCCCGGCTTGCAGGCCGTACTGTGCCGCCATTGGGCTGGAGAGCAGCACCGCCCCGGGCACTACATAAAAGGCGCCCAATACTTCGGCAGAAGCATCGGGGTCTTCGGCGTTGAAGTAACTGCGGAAGGGCTGCTCGGCCAACGGGTCGATGCCCATGAGTTGCAAGGGAATCTCGCCCAGTTGGGGCGAGGTGACCAGTTGGCTCAACACCGGGGCCATCGGGTAGGGCAGCCCGGCGCGGCGCAAGTCTACGTAGCTTTGCTCATCCAGCCCCAGCGGGCCGGCTGAGATGTAATGGGTGGCCCTGCCGGCCACGGCTTCGGTGCTGAGCTCAAAGGCCTGGGCGGCGCTGGCGTTGGCAATGTCTACGCTCACCGCCACGCCCACGCCCAGGGCGATGCCAAGCAGCATCAGCAGGCTTTGCAGCGGGTGGGTGAGCAAATAGCGCCAGGCTACTTTGAGCAGGCTGGGGGCGAAGGGGGGTGTGCGCATGGTCAGGCGAGCTCGCTCACCAGTTTGCCTTCGTGCATACGCAGCACACGATCCGCCAGACGCGCATTCTCCAGGTTATGGGTGGCCATGATCAAGTTCTTGCCCGCCTGGCGCGTGAGCTGTTCCAGCAGCGCCATGATCTGCGTGCCGGTCTCTTCGTCGAGGTTGCCGGTGGGCTCGTCGGCCAGCACCAGCAGCGGATCGTGCGCCAGGGCGCGGGCGATGGCCACGCGCTGCTGCTCGCCGCCGGAGAGCCGGTCAGGGAAGGTGCTGGCACGTTCGGCCAGCCCCACCTGGGCCAGCAGCTCCTGCGCGCGCGCCTGCGCCTGCTTGAGCGACGTGCCACGCAGCTCGGCCGGCAGGGTGACGTTCTCCAGCACGGTCAGGGTGGGCAGCAAGTTGAAGAATTGGAAGACGAAGCCGATGTGATTGCGGCGGAACAGGGTGCGCTGGGTCTCATCCATCGTCACCAGATTTTGGCCCTGCACCCAGATCTCGCCGCTATCCGCCAGGTCGATCCCGCTGATCAAATTCAGGAAGGTGCTCTTGCCGCTGCCCGAGGCGCCCAGCAGGGCCACGAACTCGCCGGCTTGGATGCTCAGGCTGACCTGGCGCAGGATCGGGCGCAACTGGCCGGCTTCCTGGTAACTTTTGGAAAGATCACGAATATCGAGAATCGGGCGGGACGCGGACATGGCACCTCATTTGTTAATAATATCACAATCAAATCCGCGTTGGTTGATGCGGGTAAAATGGGGCCGACGTATTCGTAGCTCATCCCTCGCCAAAGGCAATTGATCATCTAGGAAGGTGCTCGCGCATGACCAGCACAACGATAGACCCCTCGCGCTCCGAATCCCTGGTGGAGAAGTTGGAGACCATTATCCAAACGCTGCCGCCCGGCCAGGTCACCCTGGCCAAGATCATCGACATCATTGGTAACGACAGTTTGATGCTGATCACTATCTTCCTGTCGTTGGTCTTTCTGATCCCGGTCTCGATCCCGGGCGTAAGCACCGTCTTCGGCAGCGGCATTTTGCTGATTGGCCTCTCTTTGCTGTTCAGCAATAAGCTGTACATGCCAAAGAAAATCCAAGAGCGCCCGATCGCCAGCGAAAAGCTGGTCAAGGGCATGCGCGGCGCGCTCGCCTGGCTGCGCCGCCTGGAAAAGATCAGCAAGCCCGGGCGCATTCCCTGGCTGGCCACGCGCGCCACGCTGCTCAACAAGCTGGCCTATATTCTGGCGGCGGTGCTGCTGATGATGCCATTTGGCTTTGTGCCGTTTAGCAACACCCTGCCGGCCATCGCCTTGATCTTCTTTGCGATTGGCGCTATTCAAAAGGATGGGCTGAGTATCTTGTTCGGCCACCTGATGAACATCGTCACCATCATCTATTTTGGGGCGCTGATCGCCGCTGGCGGTTGGACGATCCTGGAAGTATTGCAGAAGATGCGCGGCGGCTAACCCAACTTCTTCCTGTCATTGCTTCGTGCGGCTACGCCGCTCTCGCAATGACAACTTGCGTATAAAAAAGCGCCGCAATTGCGGCGCTTTTTTGTTGTGTTCTCTTGGTCTTGCGAGCCAGCGGATCTGCTGGGGGATCGCTTCGTGCGGCTACTTTAGCGTGCTGGCGATCTCGCGCGCTTTACGGATCATCTGATTGGTGTAGCCCCATTCGTTGTCGTACCAGGCGAAGATCTTCACCAGGTTGCCATCGACCACCTTGGTCATCTGCATGTCGATAATGCAGGCATGCGGGTCGCCCACGATGTCAGAGGAAACGATCTCGTCATTGGTCACGCGGATGATGCCCTTGTAGCGCCCGTTGGCTTCGTCTGTGAGGATCTTGTTGATCTCCTCGGCGCTGGTGTTCTTCTCGGTCAGCATCACGATGTCAGACACCGAGCCGACCGGCACGGGCACGCGCAGCGCCACGCCGTCAAACTTACCCTTGTATTGCGGCAGCGCCAGCGTAGTGGCTTTGGCCGCGCCGGTGGAGGCGGGCACGATGTTGACTGCGGCGGCGCGGCCGCGGCGCAGATCGCCACCCTTGCCGCCCGGGCCGTCTACCAGGCCCTGGCCGGCGGTGTAGCCGTGCACCGTGGTCATGATCGCCTTCTGGATGCCCAGATGGCGGCCGATGACCTCGACCACCGGGGTGAGCGAGTTGGTGGTGCAGCTGGCGCAGGAGATGATGTTGGCATCCTCGTCAGAGGTGTTGACGCCAAACACCACCGTGGGCACATCCGTGCTCTTGGTGGGGGCGGAGATGATCACATACTTAGCACCGGCTTCGATGTGCTTGATCGCATCGACCTTTTCGGTGAAGCGGCCAGTGCTCTCGATCACAATGTCTACGCCCAGGTCCTTCCAGGGCAAGGCGGCCGGGTCCTTCTCGCTGAAGAATTTGAAACTCTGCTGGTCCACATGCAGGCTATCGCCTTCGGCGCGCACATCCTCGCCGTAGCGGCCGTAGACCGAGTCGTACTTGATCAGATAGGCGATGTTCTCCGGAGAGGCGATGTCGTTGACCGCCACCAACTCCAGATTGTCTTCCTCCAGTGCCAGGCGCAGCGCGGCGCGGCCGATGCGTCCCAACCCGTTGATTGCGATACGTGCCATAGTGCTTCCTCCGAATAGAGCTAAATGTTCAGTGAATTTAAGGCCATTATAGTGTGCTTTGCCCGCGGCTGAGAGTGAGCAGTGACCGCTGAGTGAGGTGACGTTTGCACTGAAGTTGAAGTGAACAGTGAACAGGGAGCGGTGAGCAGGGAGCAGGGAAACGGTGAGCAGTGAACAGGGAAACGGTGAACAGTGAACAGGGAGCGGTGAACAGTGAGCAGGGAACGGTGAACAGTGAACAGGGAGCGGTGAATAGGGTAGCAATTACGGGCAGTGCCTGCCATGACCCTAAATGGCACCTTAGCGTCCTGTATCCACGCGTGGCAGCAAACTACGCGCCCCGTTCACTGATTACTGATTACTGATTACTGATTACTGCTGACTTGGCTGCCCTGCTATTCCATCATGGAATAGAGTCGTGCTATACTGCGGCGATGGCCGCCCCCGTTCCTGACGAAACCATTCTCGGCATTCTGGCCGCCGAGCCGCAGCACGGCTACCAACTGCTGGCGCGCTTCACATCGCGGGCCGAGCTGGGGCGGGTGTGGACCCTGAGCACCAGCCAGCTCTACGCGGTGCTCAAGCGCCTGGAGGCCGAAGGCCTGCTGCGCGGCAAGCAGGTGCTGGGCGGCGATGCACCGCCCCGCCGCCAATACACCCTCACCGCCGCCGGGCGCCGCCGGCTGGATGCCTGGCTGGAGACCCCGCAGCTCTCCGCCAGCGTGCGCCAGGTGCGCGTGCAGTTCATCAGCCGCCTGTACGTGGCGCGCCTGCTTGGCCGCCCCACCGAGGCGTTGGTGGACGCGCAGCGCAGGGTATGTGAGCAGCAGTTGCGCCAGTTGCAGGCCGCGCACCAGGCGGCTCCTGAGATGGAGGCGCTGGTGCTCGATTTTGTCATCGGCCAGTTGCACGCCGTGATCGCCTGGTTGGATACCTGCCAGGAACGTCTGGCAGAAATTACCCCGCTCTAGGAACTCCCAAGGAGACATATGAAAACGCAACGATTGATAGAGCCTTTGCTGGCGCTGGCTCTGTTGTTGGCCGCCTGTGGCGCCCCGGCGCCGGCCGCCACCGCCGCGGTGGCCCAGCCCACTGCCGAAGCGCTGAGCGTCAGCGAAGTTCCCGTAGTGACCACGGAGCTGGTGGTGATGGCCGCCAGCTCGCTGACCGATGCTTTCAACGAGATCGCCGATGTGTTCGAGGCGGCTCACCCGGGAGTGGAGGTGCTGCCCAACTACGCCAGCTCCTCCTCGTTAGCCACTCAACTGGTGGAAGGCGCCCCGGCGGATGTGTTCGCTTCGGCCAATAACACCCAGATGGGCGTAGTGGCGGAAGCGCAGCGCCTGCAAGGCGAGGCAACCACTTTCCTCACCAACCGCCTCACCATCATCGCGCCCGCGGATAACCCGGCGGGCATCGCGAGCTATGCCGATCTGGCCAAGGCCGGCCTGGCGCTGATCCTGGCCGCGCCGGATGTGCCCGTGCGCGAATACAGCAACCAGGCCATCGCCCTGATGGGCGATGCGGCCTGGCAAGCGGCGGTATTCGCCAACCTGGTGTCTGAAGAGCCCAATGTGCGCCAGGTGGCCACTAAGATCTCGCTGGGTGAGGGCGATGCCGGCATTGTCTACACCTCTGACGTCACGCCCGATATTGCCGGCAGCGTGCTGCAGATCCCCATTCCCGATGAGATGAATGTGATCGCCAGCTACCCGATCGCGGTGGTGGAAGGTGCCCCGGCGGGCGATGTAGCCCAGGCGTTTGTTGATTTTGTGCTCGGCGCCGAAGGCCAGGCGATCCTGGCCAAGTGGGGCTTTGGCCCACGGCCCTAAGGTTGCAAAGATAAAAAAAGAGCCGGCGTAGCCGGCTCTTTTTTTATTGGTTTGTCTTCTTCCAACGCAGCGTGAGCTGCTCGCGCTGGCCAAACAAGGCGACATGGCGGTTGAGCGAACGCGTCAGCACCCATAGGCCCAGCCAGTTGGGCGTGGTGATGCGCAGGCGCAGCGCCGGCCCGTGTACCTCGGCGTCCAGTCGCCCGCGTTTGAACTGCACCCAGCCGCGCCGGGCGTCATATTCCGCCGGGATATGACGCTGGTAATGGTGGACAAGCCGCTTCAGGAAGCCGCTTGGGTCTTTGGGTCGGATAATGGCTTCTTGTGTTTTCACAACGGTTTCCATGATAATGCCAGGCTAGAGTTCCGTTACTCGGCGAAGCCGAGTAGGAACTCTCTAAAGCCCAACATAAAACGCCCGGAGGGCGTTTTATGTTGGGCAATGCCCCTACTGCGATTCGAACGCAGGCTCCTGCCTCCGGAGGGCAGTGCTCTATCCACTGAGCTATAGGGGCGCTCATCGATGCAACGGGCGCATTTTATCATGCGCAAGTTTCTTGCGCACTCCTGCCGTATAATACCGGCGGCCGCCAGTCGTTTGCCATCACAGTGGGTTTAAAGGAGAATGCCATCAGTCGTTCCCCTCTGACTGATGGCATGGGATGGGCTGGCCCGTAACGTGGTTCGTGGCCCTGTTATACGGCTGGCCGGTATTTCTTTGAATAGTCTCTTTGTTGTTTTGCTGTAAACATTTGTACTGTTGGACGACTAGGGGAAGTGAGCGCAAAAAATGGACACTGAAGCAAAGCGCACTGTTCGGGTTGCTGTATTAGAAGACCATCTCTCCACCGTGGATGGCTACGCCTATCGTTTTCAGGATCACCCGCATGTAGAACTGGTGGCCTCCGCCAGCCGAGGCGACCAACTCTTCGCCATGTTGGCCGAGCATCCCATCGATGTGCTCATTCTGGATGCCTCGGTGCCCATGACGGATAGCCTGCAGGCGCCCTATCCGCTGTTCAGCGATATCCCCAAAATTCTTGCGCAGTATCCTAAGTTGGCCATCCTGCTCATCTCGGGCCACAAGCACCCCGCCTTCATTCGCTCGGTGATGGCTGCCGGCGCCAAGGGCTACATCGTCAAAAGCGATGCCGCCGCCACGCAACGGCTGGCCGAGATCGTGACGTTGCTGGCGGGCGGCGGGGTGTATCTCTCGCAGCTTTCGGTGGATGCGCTGGCCGAACCGCCCGGCGCCGAAGGCGAGATCGAGATGCTTACCGAGCGCCAGCGCGAGGTACTCTCGTTGTGCGCGGCCTACCCAGGCATGACCACCAAGCAAATTGCCGAGAAGTTGGGCATTGCGCACCCTACCGTGCGCACCATGCTCTCGCTGAGCTATCGCCGCTTGCGCGTCAACAACATGGCTGCGGCGATCCTCAAGGCGCGTGAGCTGGGGCTGATCACGCCACTCGATGACGGCTATCCATTTACGCCGTAGGCTGCAACGAAGCGAACAAGTGCTCCACCGGGGCGATGGCGTGCTCCAGGATCTGTTGCAGCGGCCGCGGGTTGGCTAGCGCCATCTCGCCCAGCAGCGCCAGCAAGGCCTGCTGGCGACTGAGCAGCTCATTGATGCAATAGCTGATCGCTCCGCTGCTCACCAGGATGCTTTGCGCCTCATGCAACGCGGCCGGGTCGCTCACCTGATTGCGCAGCAGCAGAAAGCGCTCGCGCTGCGGGTGCGGCACCAGCTCGGCGAAGAGCAACGGCAGCGGGGCGCGGCCTTGCAACCAGTCCACATTGGCCGGCTCGGCCAGGCAATCGTTCAGATCGTCATGAATTTGCATGATCTCGCCGAACACTGCGCCAAACTGGCGCAGTTGCTGGTTGAGCGCCAGATCGGCGCCGCCGTACAGCGCCCCCAGCTCCAGCCCCGAGGCGAAGTAGGGCGAGCTCTTGGCGCGTGCCACGGCCCAGTAGCTCTCTTCGCTGTGCTGGTTCTGCACATCCAGGTCCTGCCCGTAGGCTGTGCCACCGAGGATGTGCGCGAAGGCCAGGCTGGCTTGGCGCGGGTGCGGGCAGGGGTGTAGCTCCAGCATCTGCTGGCCCAGGCTGTTCAGCCCGGCGGCCAGGTTGGCCGCCCGCCCGGCGCCCAGCTTGCGGTACTCGCCGCGCGGATCTTCATCTAGAATGTCGTCAATCAAAATAATGCCAATATGGGCGCAGGTGATAGCGGCCACAGGCGCCAGCGCCTGGTTGGCCTCGGCGCCAGCGGCCAGGCAGCCGGCGATCGGAAAATCCCAGGCGATCGGGCGCACATTAAGGGCGCGTTCGATCACGCTGGCGAGCAGCGGCCACTGCTGCACAGCAGGCTGGCGCAGCAGTTCATGAATGGCGGCGGTATACACGGTATCCATTGGTCTCTCCCACAGGTGGATTTATTTGAAGGTGGGGCTGGCCAACTGGCCAGCCCCGAGGTCGGTAGCCTACTTGGCTTCCTTCCACATATCCCATTCCCATTCATTGCGCACTGCCTGCACCTGCTCCAGGCTGGCCTGGGCCACGCGCTGCAGGGCCTCAACTTCCTTGATCGTGCTGGAAGAGTCGCTGATGTTTGAGTAAAATGCTTGCATAGACATGGTAAGTTTCCTTTCTTGACGAAAAACGGTTGAGTAAGTGGCTTTACCTGAGAATTGCTTCGGCCTTTACATAGGCATCACCTCCCCGATGTAGCAAGTTATGCGCTCTTCTGGCCTTTATCGTGTCCTAACCCAGTTCCTGCTTCCGGCATTGGTTTTGCTTGTCTTGCTGGTCTATACCTACGCGCGTTTCTTTGTCATTCCGTATCTCGGATTTCAGTATTTCGGCACGGGAGAGGTGCGCGCGCTCTTTACGCCTGCCGCGGCCGAGCAAATTCATCTTGGCGATTTCATTCTCGAAGCCAATGGCGTGCCCTTCGAAGACTACGATCAGAGCCTGACAACCAATTGGTTTGAAGGGGTTTCACGTGGCGATCGGATCCAGTTGCGGCTGATGGACGCCCAGGGCGAGCATGCTGCCGAGCTGGTATCCCCGGGCTTCAATCTGCCTGAATTTGTTTCACGCTTGATCAATACATGGTGGCTTAGCTACGCCTTCTGGGTAGCTGGGACGATCATGTTCTTCCATTTGCGGCCTGTAGATGTACGCCGCAATCTATTAGTCGCCTTCAGCTATCTCACGGCAATCTGGTTCATGGCTGGCAGCATCTCAGGCAGTACGGTGTATTACTCCGCAGTAGTACTGCGCGTTGGTATCTGGCTGAGCCTGCCGGTGTATCTACACTTGCACTGGCATTTCCCCAAACCCTTCCGCAAGTTGCCGGCGCTGCTGTGGTGGGCGTTGTACGCGCTGGGCATCGCCATGGCGATGCTCTCTGCCTTGCAAATTGCGCCAGCGGGCATCTATGGCGTTGCGCTGCTGCTAGCCGTGCTGGGCAGCTTACTGCTGCTGCTGATCCGCTTGGTACGCCAGCCGGAGCAGCGCCGCGAAGTCGGCATTCTGCTGCTGGCCGTGGTGATCAGCCTGGTGCCAGTAATGTTGCTCTCCTGGGCAAATGCGATCGGCGTGCTGGCCAACCTCAGCGGTGGCGTGGTGATCTCGCTGATCATCTGGCCAGGCGCTTACTTGTATGTGGTCTACCGGCGCCAATTGGGTGGCTTGGAGCTACGCGCCAACCGCCTGATCTCGTTCTATCTGTTCTTCGTGCTGTTGTTCATCATCGCGTTGGTGCTGGTGCCGCTGCTCTCGCCGTACTTGCAAAGCCCTGAGCAGGTGGCGGCTTCGATCTTGATCACCGGCTTGCTGGTCTCGCTCTTCAATGTGTATGCCTTTGAGCGCTTCCAACGCTTTGTGGAGCGCAAGCTGCTGCACATTCCCATGCCACCGGAGCGTTTGCAACACAGCTTTGCCGGCAAGCTCTCCACCAGCTTCACGCGCCAAAATCTGGCGGAGATCGTGCAGCAGCAGGTGTTGCCCAGCCTGCTGATCCGCCAGTCTGCCCTGCTGCACCTGGGCTCGGCTCACCCGGCGCGCCAAGTGGTGTATCTGCAAGGGGTTGACACAAGCCAGGTTCCCGATAGCGCCACGATCGCCGCGCTGCTGGCAGCAGGTGGCCAGCAGGACCCCGAAGGCACTTGGGTGCAGTTGGCCATCCCCATGCATGTATCTAACCGTCCGGTAGGCTTGTGGCTGCTGGGGCGCAAAGACCCTGATGACTACTATTCCTATGCAGAGCGGCGCCTGTTGCAATCCCTGGCTGACCAAATGGCGATCGCCCTGATCAACATTGAGCAAGCCGATAACTTGCGCGCCCTGCATCAAAGAAGCATTGATGATGTTGAAGCACGCCGCGCCTTCATGGCGCGCGAGCTGCATGACGATGTGCTGGCAGGCATCAACGAGCTGGTTAGCCTCGGCGGCCAGCCTGAGCAGGCCGCCCGCCTACAGCAGCACCATGAAGCATTGAGTGACCGCGTGCGCCAACTGATCTACCGCCTGCGCCCCGCCATGCTCGATTACGGGCTCTACCGCGCCTTGATCGAGCTGGTGGATGTGCTCAGCCGTGATAAGCCCCAGGTGCAAGTTTCGCTGCTGTTGCCGGAGAGTGACCAATGCCTACGAAGAGCAGGTGGCCCAACACGCTTACCGCATCGTGCAACTGGCCGCTGAAAACGTCTTCAAACACGCCCAAGCCCAGTTCCTGACCATTAGCGGCCAGTTGGAGCCGGATTGTATCGACCTGCTGGTCGAAGACGATGGCCGCGGCTTTGACGCCCAAGGCGCCCAACTGACCGATCTGCTGCGCGCCCAGCACTACGGCCTGGCCAGCATGAGCGAGCGCGCCGCCCTGATCGGCGCCGAGCTTTCGATCGAATCGCAGCCGGGCGCCGGCACGCAGGTGCGCTTGGTGTGGCGTAAATCCTGAGCTATTCCGTTGTTAACGTGACGCAGACATTTGTACTGTGCGCTGCTGTCACGATACTGGGCCTTGGCTGGGGAGACTATGTCAGAACTGTGCGCTTCTATGCGCGCCAGGAAATAAAAAAACGCAGGCCATTGGCCTGCGTTTTTAGCTAGCTAGAAGGGGGTGAAGCCTAGCGCGGGATGATGACGACTTTGCGGCGCGGCTCTTCGCCGATGCTCTCGGTGGTTACGTCGCTGTTTTCGCGCAGCGCCAGGTGCACGATGCGGCGCTCCGAGGCGCTCATCGGCTCCAGCGTCTGGCGGCGGCCAGTGCTGACTGCCTGCTTGGCCATCTTATCGGCCAGCTTGCGCAGATTCTCGTCGCGGCGCACGCGGTAGCCCGAAATATCGATGATGATGTGGGCGGCCTGGCCTACTTCTTTGCCTACGATCAGGCGGGTGATCAGTTGCAGGGCGTTCATCGTCTCAGCCTGGCGCCCGATCAGGAAGCCCAAATCGCCACCTTGGATGTCTACCAGCACCGGCGCGGCGAGCTCAGGTTCATCCGGCGTGCCCATGCTCACGCTCACCTCGGCGCGCACGCTCATGTGCTCCAGCAGGGTCTGCACGGTGGCCTTGGTGATGGCCAGCAGGTTCTCGGTTTCTTCGCTGCTCAGCGGGGCGCTGGGGCTGGCCGCCGGGCGGCTGGGGCGCGGCGCGGCCGGTGGGGTGGTGGCCAGGCCTTCGCGTACGATCAGGCGCACACGCGCCTGGCGGCCGCCCAGGCCCAGAAAGCCCGTACCGCCCTCGTCCAGCACCTCTACGTCTACTTGCGTATCTTCCAACCCCAGCTCGGCCAGGCCTTTTTCAATGGCCTCATGCACGGTGGGGGCGATCACTTCAAGATTTGTACGATGTTCCATTCAGATACCTACCCGAATTCTAACTCACTTAGCAGCAGCGGCCGTCACCGGGCGGCGTTTCATCACCCATGCCTGGGCAATGCCGAAGAGATTGCTGATCACATAGTAGATCGACAAGCCGGAAGGGAAGACCATCGAGATGTAGCCCATCATCAACGGCATGGTCAGGCTCATCGAGCGCGCCATTTGGGCGCTCTGGTCGTTCGGGTCGGCCGAGGCCGGGGTCATCAGCTTGCTTTGCAGCCAGGTGGTAACCACCACGATAATGGTCAGCACCGGGATGGCAAACGGCAGGAAATCGACATGCAGGCGCTCCGGCTGGGAGAGATCCATCCACAGGAAGCTACTGTTCAACGGCATTAGCGCTGCCGCGTTGGGCAGGGCGATGCCACGCGCAAACTGCAGCAACGCCAGCGGGGCGGCGGCCAGCGAACGCTGGATCGACCAGTACATGGCGATCAGCAGCGGGAACTGGATCAGCGAAGGCAGGCAGGAGCTGAACGGGCTGATACCCTTCTCCTGGTAGAACTTCATCTGTTCCTGGGCCAGCTTCTCGCGGTTGCCCTTGTACTTGGCCTGCATCTGCTTCCAGCGCGGGTCGTTCTGCAACTCCTGCGTCATACGCGCGCTCTTCAACTGTGAAACCGAGAGCGGGTAGGTGAGCAGCTTGATCAGCAGCGTAAAGACGATGATCGCCAGGCCGAAGTTATGCCCGAGGATATCGTAGAGAAAGACGAGTACGTTGGTGAAGGGGACAATGATGATATCTAACATAGCGGTCCTATTGCTCCTGCGGGTAGGCCCACACGCGAGTGCCGCTTTCGTTCACGGCGACCAGGGTGGTCGTGTTATTGTGCTGGCCAACCAGGATCAGATCGCCAGCGGCGACCGCCGAGCCATACAGCTCAGTGCCGAAATCCTGATTCCACACGATCGCACCTTGCGGCGTCAGCGAGATCACGCTCCCGGCCTCATTGAGGATATAGATGTGATCGTTGAGCACCAGCGGGGTGCCGGTGATCGAGCCGCCGGTTTCCACGTGCCAGTTCTCGGCGCCAGTGGCCGGGTCAAGCGAGTACAGGAAACCGCTCAGGTCACCCACCAGTAGCTGGCCATCGTACACGGCAGGGGTGCCCCATACCCAGCCATCCGTGGCGGCGCGCCACAGCACTTCACCGCTGCTGGCGTCAAGTGCCAGCACTTCACTGTTGAAGCTGCCAATGTATAGCACGCCTTGGTGCAGCAGCGGGCCGGAGACCAGCGTGCCGCCGGTATCGGTGGACCATTGCTCTTCGCCGGTTTGGGCATCCAGCGCGTACAGGAAATGATTCAACGAGCTGGTGAATACCAGCCCATCGGCGCTCACCGGGGTGCCCCACAGCGGCTGGTTGGTGCTGAAGCTCCACAGCAGCGCGCCTTCGCCGTTGAGCGCATACAGGCGATGGTCGGCGTTGGCGGCGAAGATCTGCTCGCCGCTCACCAGCGGGCTGGCGACGAACTTGCTGCCCGCGCCCGTAAAGCTCCACAGGCTGGTGCCATTGGCGCTGTTCAACGCGTACAGGGTCTGGTTGTAGCCGCTGACGTACAGCGTGTCACCCACCACCACGGGGTCAGCGAAAACGCTGAAGTTCTTGTCGTTCTCGCTGGGGTGTTCCCATACCGGGGTGCCACTTTGGCTGTTCAGCGCGGTGACCTTGTTCTGGTAGGCCAGGTAGACGCGGTCATTGGCGGCGTCTACGGCCAGGCCCGGCCAGGAGAGTGGCGGCACGGTGCCGCAGGCCGTGAGCGCCAGGCTCAGCAGCCCCAGGAATGCAAGCTTAAGTAAGGTGTTTTTTTTCATGCCTCTTCCGTTTATGGCACCGGGTCGAAACCGGTGGATTTATTGAATGGGTTGCAACGCAGAATGCGGTTGAAGCCCAGCAGGCCGCCTTTGGCCGCGCCGTATTTGTAGATCGCCTGATAGGTGTAGTGCGAACAGGTGGGATAAAAGCGGCAGGTGTTGGGCGGCAGAGTGCGCGACCAGGTGGCCTGATAGATGCGGATGGGGATCAGCAGCAGAAAGCGCGGCAGGTTGGCCAGAGTGCGCGGCAACTCACGCAGCGCCGGATCGGGCTGTTCGTGAATTTCGGCATGGCTGTGGGTGTGGGTTGCATCCATATTCATAATAGTTTCGCGCGTTGCAGTTGGCGCTGCAACACCGCCTGCGCCTCGCGGCTGTTGGCGGCCAAGACGCCCGGGCGGGCGATCAAGATCACATCATATCCGGGCGCCAGGGCGCCCAGCAAGGGCTGGATGGCGGCGCGCAGCACGCGCTTGGCGCGGTTACGCTGCACGGCGCCGCCCACGCGGCGCCCGGCCATCACGCCCACGCGCACCTGCGGCAGGGGGCTGGCCAGCACCACAAGCACAACAAACGGGTGCGGGTATGACTTTCCCAGTCGCCGCACCCGTTTGAATTCGGCTGGTTTGCGGAGGCGAAATCCTCGCTTCACCGATAATCAAAGGCCTGCTCTCGCCATCGAGGCGTGGGCGTTAAGCCACGCGCTCAGGCGTTCCAGTCTACCTTTTTGACGTGGTTGTTGGCCTTCACCGTCAATTTCTTGCGGCCCTTCAGGCGGCGGCGCTTCAGCACATCCTGCCCGGAGGCGCTGGACATACGCTTGCGAAAGCCGTGCACGCGCACGCGGCGGCGCTTCTTGGGCTGATAGGTTCTCTTGGGCATCTTCTTTCCTTGCGTTTAATTCAGTCTAGTAACGAGGGCAGATTATACCCGTACTTTGCGGCAAAGTTGCATAGGTTACAGTTTGCACTATAATGCCCCTACGTTCATTTTTTGGAGGATTGCATGACTGTTGGAGAAAGCCACTCATCCGAGGGTGGCCTGCAGGCCACTGACGTATTCGTGAGTCTCTTCGCCGCTGGCGCCATCGCTGGGGTGGTGTGGGCCGTCGTCTTCGGCCTGTTTAGCGGTGCCGCCTATGGGTTGGAGTACTTCCAGGTAGCCCTGCCGCAGATCGCCCAGGATGGGCTGAGCATCGCCCGCGATGTCTTGCCCTGGCTGGCGGCGATCCCGGCGGCGTGGTTCGGCTACCAGTTCATTATCCGCCTGCCGTAAACTTACTCTTCGTCTTCGGGAGCAATTTGGCCAGGCTGGAGCACCTCCAGCACTTCGCCACGGTGGTTGACGCGGATTTTGAAACCGCTCATCCCCAGGTAGGTGCGGCTGGCCTCAGGGAGCCCTTGGGCCAACACCTGGTCAAATTGCTCATCCACATTCTTTAGCTGATTCAAAATAGCGGCCTGGGTGAAAATATCGTCCTGGCCCATCATCTGCGCCGCTTGCTTGCTGAGCTCTTCTTCGTGCCCGCTGAGCATGCCGGCCATTTGCTGCAGCACGTGCCGGTCGATCGCTTCGCTGGGCACATGGTGCATAAACCCCTGGTCGTTGATCACATAGAAGGCTTCTTCGCCCACCAGGGTATCGGTCACCGCCTGGTCGTGCTCATCCACCACCAAGCCGCTGAACAGTGCGTGTTTGGACATGCTCTAATCCTACCCGCGCAGTGTTAGCGCGATATAAGCATTAATAATGTACGCGCACTACGGTGCCCACGCTGGCCCAGCTGTACATCCAACGTGCATCGTCGATCGACATATTGACGCAGCCGGCGCTCATCGGCGTGCCGAAGTTGTTGTGCCACCAGGTGCCGTGAATGCCATAGTCGCCCTGGAAGTACATCACCCAGGGCACATCGCGGATGTAATAGCCCGGGCCAGACATATCCTGCATGCGCACCTTGATCCATATCTTGAAGGTGCCGGTGACGGTGGGCGTGGCCGGCCGCCCGCTGGAGATCACAAAGCGGTTGACCAGCAGGCTGCCTTCGTACGCTTCCAGCGTCTGGTCGCTCAGGTTGACGTCGATCCAGCGCTCGTTGACGCCGATGCCACTGGGCAGCTCCACAAAGTGCTTTTCCAATTGGCTGGTATCTGCCCCCAGTGTGGCGGTGGCCGTGGGGCTGGGCGTTGCCGTGGGCGTGGGCGTGGAGGTGGCCGAGGGCGTCAGCGTGGCGCTGGCAGTGAATGTGGCACTGGCGGTGAAGGTAGCACTGGCCGTGGGGCTGCTGGTAGCGGTGGGGCTGCTGGTGGCCGTAGGGCTGGCCAGCAAGCTATCCAACCCTTGTGCCGCCGCGGCGCCCACAAAGCGTAGCCCATCACCCAGGCCGGGCGGCTGCAGCCAGGCGAACAGGGCGAGCGCCATCAGCACTGCGCCGCAGGCCAGCAGCAGCCAGGTACGCGGGCGCCCGGCGGGCGGCGCGGCCGCCGCGGCGGGTGCTGCGGCGCTACGCGTGTGTGCCCACTGCAGTGCTTTGCGCGCCCGCGTGGAGCGCGGGTTGATGCGCAGCGCTTCCTGCAGATAGCCCAGGCTGGCGGCCGGCGTGGCCATCGCCGCCAGCAGCAGCCAGGGCTCCTCTTGCTGCGGGGCCAGCGCGGCGGCGCGGCGCGCCATGCGGCGCGCTTCCGCCTTGCGTCCGGCGGCCAGGGCGGCGCGCGCCTCCACGCACAGGGCGTGCCAGGCGGCCGCGGCCATTAGTTGCCCTCCGGGGAGACGGCGCTTTCGTTATAGATGTAGCACAGAACGCCTTGCGCTACACCTTCGGCGACCACATCTGAGTTTTGCGTAAGCACTTGCCGGTCGAGATTGAGGAAACCGGTTTCGATAATGGCGGCCGTGGTCTCGTGGTGGATCTCATTGAAGGTGTGGTAATTGCTCATATGCGCGGTAACGCTGCCCAAGTGGTAGCGCAGCCCGGTGGCTTGCTGGTAGCGATTGCTCAGGCAGGCCACCAGGCGTTGCGTCTTGGCCTGGTCGCTGGTGAGCGAGGCTGCCACTTTAAACCCGGTGGCGTTATCGTCAATATATTCGCAGGTATCCGCATGCAGCGAAACCAGCACCAGCGCCTGATAGCCTTCTAACTTGTCGTCAAATTCCTGCAGCAGGTCAACGTCAAAGCCGGCATCGGTAAGCTTCTGCGCCGCGCGCGTGGCAATATCCAAATTGACTTCAACTTCGGTCAGGCCGTCGGAGCACACCGCGCCTGAATCGGAGCCCCAGTGTCCGGCCACGATGCCCACCACCGGGCGCGGCCGCGGTGTGGGCGTGGGGAAGTTGCTGGCGGCGCCTGAGTTGCCGCTGAGCTGCGCGCTGAACCATTCGCTCAGCCCGGCCGGCAGCAGGCCTAGCGGGGTAAAGGCGGTGAACAGGGTTGCCAGGATGGCACTCACCGCCAGAATGCTGCTGAGCTGGCCCAGCACGTTCATGCTGGCGCGGCGCACGCGCTGCGGGCTGCGCCGCGGCGCTTCGGGGGTGGGCTCTTGCGTCACCATAACGAAATCCATGCTACCCCGAAACGCGTGCGTCTCCAATAGGATTTTGGCGCTGGCATGTGAATTGCAACCCAGACGCCGAACCCGCAGGGTTACAATGCCTGCATGCAACAACAGACGCAACCCGAGGCCATCTTTCGCCCCGATGCGGCTCAACTGCGCGAAGTGCTGCGCTTTTGGACCACGGGCGTAACCATTGTTTCCGCCGCACACCAGGGCCGCCGCCACGGTATGACGGTGAACTCCTTCACCTCCCTGTCACTCGAGCCGCCCTTGGTATCCATCTCGCTGGAAAAGGTCACCCGCACGCACGAACTGGTCAGCCAGGTGGGGCGCTTTGGCGTCAGCCTGCTCAGGGCCAGCCAGCAGGAGCTCTCCAACCGCTTTGCCGGCCGTGAGAGCGAGCAGCAAGACCGCTTCGCCGATGTAGCGACTTTTACGTTGGAGACGGGCAGCCCGCTGCTGCAAGAGGCACTGGCCTACTTTGATTGCCGCGTGGCCGTGACCCATGATGCCGGCACGCACACGATCTTTATCAGCGAGGTGTTGGCCGCCGGCGCGCCGCAAGGCGCCGCAGGCGAGCAGCCACTGGTGTATTTCAATCGTGGCTATCGGAAGATTGGCTGATTAATCGGTTAATCACTACATCGACTAATCGGAAACGGATTGTCGTCTGGTTAGTCGATTAGTTGATTAGTCGACTGGGTTTGACTAACTGACCAGTCGACTGGGTTTGACTAGCTGGCTAGCTGATTAACTACGGCCCCCAGCGCAGATCGTGCCCAAAATCCACCAGCACTTGCAAGGGCTGGCCGTCGCTGGCCGCCAGCACGATCGGGCCGGCGCTGCCGGTGGCGTTCTGCACCACCAGCGCCAGGCTGCCATCGGCCGCCCACAGCGCCTCGCGGATGGTGAAGGCATCATCGCGTAGCTGGCTGCGCGCCCCCACGCCGTCGGCCGCGGCACGCACCATATACAGCGGCAGATCGGTCTGCGGTGGCTCGACGGCGCTGGCGTAGAAGTATTGCAAGTTGCCGTTGGGCAGTTGTAGCGGCCAGGCGATGAAGGGGTACGCTTCGCCGCTGTGCGTTTCCACCAGGGCCACCCCTTCCCCGGTGGTGGTGTCAAAGCGCCATAGGCCCGGCTCCATCAAGCCGAGCAGTTGGCTGGCCAGCAAAACACTGCGGCTATCCGGCGCCCAACTGGCCTGGCAGCACAGGCTGCCCTCGCTGGCCAGACGAGTGAACTGGTGACTGCTCGCATCCCAAACGCCCAGCCCGCTACCTTGCGGGCCGGCCACCGCCACCAGCAATTGCAAGCCAGAGGGCGCCCAGGCTACCGGGCTGTACACCACCTGGGCATCCTCACCCTCACCCGCCGAGCCGCTTTGGTTTTCCAGCACGCGCAGGGCATTGCCGCTGGCCAGATCGAACAGCCACAGCCCGCCCTGGGCGTAGGCCAGCGTGGCGCCGTTGGGCGCCAGGCGCGGGCTGCGCACGGCTTGCTGGGTGGCGAAATCAGCGGCGTCTTCATCGGCGCTGGCGTTATCCACCAGCAGGCGCGGCGCCTCATCTTGAATATGCAAATAGATCCGGTTGCCAATGCGGAAAACGAGCTGCCCGTTGGGGGCTACGTCAAACTCGTCGATACTGGCCTCGCCGCCGGTGATCGCTTGCAGCGTGCGGCCATCTGCATCCAGGCGCCAGATGGCTTGCAGGCCCTCGCCGCGCGTGCTCAGGAAGTACAGCGCCTGCGGCAGCAGGCGCGGCGCCGCCGTGGGCGCGGGCGTGGCGCTGGGCTGCGGCGTGGGTGTGGGAGGCTGGCCTGGCGTGCCCGGGTAGGTGCACGCTGCCAGCAGCAAAAGCAGAAGGAGCCAGGATCGTATGCGCATAGGGTAGGAAACAAATTACGGAGAGAATCGTTTAGTTAACATGCCTAGTTTAACAAATGCCCAGGGGCACTGCTGGCTGCGCCCTATGCTAGAATCGCGCCATCCCTTTCATTTGCAGCCAGAGGAGAGCTATGACTGAGCAAACGCGCGCCCAACGAGGCATGTATTTTGAAGATTTTCAGGTTGGCCACAAACTGGCCAGTGCCGGGCGCACGGTGACCGAAACCGATATCGTCATGTTCGCGGGGCTGACGGGTGACTATAACCAAATTCATGTCGATGCCGAATTTAGCAAAACAACGCCGTTTGGGGCGCGCGTCGCGCATGGCTTGCTGGGTCTGTCGTTTGCCTCGGGCTTGATCGTACAGACCGGCATCATGGAAGGCACGATCATGGCCTTTCGCGAGATCAACGAATGGAAGTTCATCAAACCGATCTACATCGGCGATACGGTGCACGTGGAAACCGAAGTGCTCAGCACCAAGGCGCTGCCGCGCATTGGTGGCGGCTCGATCGTGCTGCAGCTTGAGCTCAAGAACCAGACCGGGGACACTCTAATGAAAGGCACCTGGACGGCGCTGTTCCTCAGCCGCCCCAACTAGCGCCTATGCCGGAAAACCCGCCCACTGCGCCCCAGCCGCCGCATGGCGAGGGCGCCAGCGACCGTTTCCGGCGCCTCTCCGCTTCGGGCGCCCACGACCCGCAGCCCAGCCTGGGGGATACCCAGCCCAGCCAACCGGTTGCCGCGACGCCTAGCGACACCCAGCCGCAAAGCCCGCTGCCACCCGACGAAGCGCCCACCCTGTTCGGTGAGCCGCTGATCCCGGCGGGTGACTACCCGGCCCCGCCGCCGCTCGGCCACACCCCGGCCGGGCCGCGCCCCTCTATGGATGAATTCGGCATGCCCTTGCCGCGCCGCGTAGCGGAGAGCGACCCCGAGGCCACGCGGGTGACTGGGGCGGCCTACCGCCACAGCCGCGCCACCCGCCCCCAAAACGCCGAGACCACCCAGCCGCTGCCCAGTGGGGCAGGCTGGGGCGCACGCCTCAAACATTGGTGGCAGCGCGTGGGCCGCATGGGCTGCCTGCCGCGCGTACTAGTGTACGGCGGCATCGCCGCCATCCTGCTGGTGATGGCCGGGCTGGCCTTTGCCTTCTACGAATACTACGCCATCGCCTCCACCTTGCCCTCGGTGGCCGATCTGCACGCGCGTGGCTCGCAATTTGAGACCACGCGCATCCTCGATGCCAATGGCAATCTGCTCTACGAAATTCTGGATCCCAACGCCGGGCGGCGTACCTATGTGCCGCTGGAAGACATCTCCCCCTACATGCTGGCCGCCACCATCGCCACTGAGGACAAGGAGTTTTACAACCATCCCGGCTTTAATGTGATGTCGATCGCCCGCGCCTATTTCCAAAACCGCAGCGATGGCGAGATCGTCTCCGGCGCCTCCACCATCACGCAGCAATTGGCGCGCATGCTGCTCTTCTCGCCGGAAGAAGCGACCCAGCGCACCTACTTGCGCAAGGTGCGCGAGGCGATCCTGGCGGCCGAGATTACGCGCCGCTACAGCAAAGACGAAATTCTGGAGCTGTACCTCAACGAGATCTACTTCGGCAACCTGGCCTATGGCGTGGAAGCCGCCGCCGAGACCTACTTCGGCACGCGCGCCAGCGAACTGACCCTGGCGCAGGCGTCCTTCCTCGCTGGCCTGCCGCAGGCGCCCTCGGTCTACGATGTATATGTAGACCGCGAGGCCGCCTTGGGGCGCCAGCAAACCGTGCTGCGCCTCATCTATACCCTCAGCGATGAAGCGGGCTGCATCTACGTCAGCAACAGCCCCGAACGCGTGTGCGTCTCATTGGATGAGGCCGCCGCGGCCGGCCTGGCGATGTTGGAGTACACCTTCAACCCGCCCGGCGTGCAAATGCGCTACCCGCATTGGGTGCAGTACATTCGCTCGCTGCTTGAAGCGCAGTACGATCCGCAAACCATTTACCGCTCCGGCTTTACCGTGCACACCACACTGCTGCCGGAGCTACAAGATATGGCGCAGGCCACGCTCAGCGAGCATGTTGCCGCGCTGCAAGACAAGCTGGTGGGCAGCGGCGCACTGGTGGCGCTGCGCCCCAGTGATGGGTACATTCTGGCCATGGTCGGCTCGGCGGATTTTTATAACGAAGCCATCGATGGCCAGATCAACATGGCGTTGATGCCGCGCCAGCCCGGCTCTGCCATCAAGCCGCTCACCTATGTCGCCGCCTTCGAAAAAGGCTGGACGCCCGCCACGCTGCTCTGGGATGTGGAATCAGAATTCCCGCCCTCAGGCCAGCCTAGCGACCCGCGCCCGCCGTACATTCCGCAAAACTATGATGAGCGCTTCCACGGCCCGGTCACCGTGCGCAGCGCCTTGGCCAACTCCTACAACGTGCCCGCCGTCAAGGCCTTGGATTTCGTCGGCATCTATGATGACCCCGCAACCCCCGAGGAAGAGGGCCTGGTGGCCTTCGCCCATCGTTTGGGTATCACCGATCTGCAGAGTGACCAATACGGCTTGGCGCTCACCTTGGGCGGCGGCGAAGTCAAACTGCTTGATCTCACCACTGCGTTCGCCGTATTTGCCAACCAGGGGCGCCAAGTGACCCCGGTGGCGATCACGCGCATCACCGATTACTCCGGCGAGCTGATCTATGAAGCGCCCCAGCCCAGCACCCAGCAACTCATCCGCCCTGAGCACGCCTTCCTGATCAGCTCGATCCTCTCCGATAACCAGGCGCGCATTCCGATGTTCGGCGCCAACTCGGTGTTGAACTTGCCGTTCCCCGCCGCGGCCAAGACCGGCACCACCACCGATTTTCGCGACAACTGGACCATGGGCTACACCCCGGATGTGGCCGTGGGCGTATGGGTGGGCAACCCCGATAACACCGCCATGCAAGGCACCAGCGGCCTCAGCGGCGCGGCGCCGATCTGGGCCGAGTTCATGCAGCAGGCCGTCAACTTCCTGGTGGCGGGCAACGGGCGCGGCTTTGAGCGCCCACCTGGCATCGAAGAGAAGGTGATCTGCGCGCTGAGTGGCGCCGAGCCTTCACAGTATTGTGATGAGCAGCGCCGCGAATTCTTCGCCGCCGACCAGCCGCCCGCCGATGCCGACCATGACCTGTGGCAAGACATCCTGGCCGACACCTGGACCGGGCTGCGCGCCTCCAGCCTGTGTGGGGATCGTTTCACCAAAGAATATCTCGGCTTGAATGTACAAGACCCCTGGGCGATCAAGTGGCTGAGCCAAACCAGCCAGGGGCGCGCCTGGGCCGAGGCGCACGGCTTCAAGGAGCCGCTGTTCGTCTCGCCGCAGCGCCGCTGCGGCGAGGGCGATCCGCGCCCGTTGCTGGATGTGATCCTGCCCAAGGATGGCGAGCATTTCAGCCAGCATGAGGTGCAGGTTGTGGTGCGCGCCGATGCCAGCGCCAATTTCCATCACTATGAGTTGGATTGGGCGCCTGGCGAGCGGCCGGATGATGGGGACTGGCAGGGCATTGCTTCGGGCACCAGCCCGATCCCGCAGCAGCAGGCGATCTACACCCTGCCGATGGCCGAGCTGCCGCGCGGCGCACTTGCGCTGCGGCTCACGCTGTACAGCACCCAAAACACCTCGGCGGAGATCAAGCTGGTGATCTATAACGATATGCCGGAGCCGACGGCCACGCCCACCGCTACCCCCACGCAGACGCTGACGCCTTCGGCAACGACCACGATCACGCCCACACCCGCTCCCAGCATCACCCCCACACCCGAGCCGAGCGCCACCCCCTAGCAGGCACCACTAGAGCAGCGGCGCTTGCAAGGCTTCGTCGGTGAGCGGATCGAGCCGCGCCGCGTCTGCCACGCTTTCCAGCGTCAGCGTTTGGGCTGCCAGCAGGCGGCGCACACTGCGAAACTTCACGAAGCGCCAGCCGGCGGCCAGCGCCTGCTCGAGGCGCGGATCGTGCTGCACTTTGTAAAGGGCCAGCGCCGCCCGGCGGCCGGGCAGCACGATCAGGCTGTGGCTCGGCGGTGTGCTGGCATGCAGCAGTACTTCCCCCAATAGGGCAGAGGCAATTACATAGAAATTCAGTACCGGTTGTTCGCCGTGCAGCCAGCGTAGAGCGCCGCCCTCGCTTGTTGTGACGCGGTAGCCCAGGCGCGTGGCGAGCTGCTGCAGCGCGGCGCGCATCTCGGCCAGATCGGCGCGGCGTTGGCGTGGCTGGTCTTCGGCTGCCAGGCGCCAGGCCGCGCCGTCGAGCTCGCCGTAGGAGGCCAGCAGCGCGGCCAGCAAGCCCGGCGCGGGGGTCAGCAAGCCGGGAAAGATGCGGCACAAGGCGCGGTCCAGCGCGTGCTGCGATTGGGGTGGCGTGCGCAGCAGGCTGCGCACCAGCGCCATCTCCACACGGTCGGCCAATGGGGTGCGCTCGGCGTGGGTGCGGGTATGCCACCACTGCCCGCTCTCCGCTTCAGCGGCGCCGCCAAACTGCACAAACTCTCCGTGCGTGCGAATGGCGCTTTCGATTTGTTTGCGGGTATAGGTGAAGACGTCTGCCACCTCGTGCGGGGCGGGGGCGCCCATGGCCGGCTGCTTGTTGAGCAGATTGAGCGCTGCGGCTTGCAGGTATTCGAACGCGCTGGGCTGGCTGCGCTGGCCCAGCACAAAATGCGCGGCGCGGCGGATGGCCTGCTCGGCCGGCTCTTCGGCCGCTTGGGCGGCGGCCTTATACAGGGTCAGTTGCATTTCGGCGGCGGCATGGCGGTAGGCCATGCTATCGATGCGCAGGCCCGCCAGATTGGCGGCCACCGCCGCGGCCGCCTGCAGACCGCCATCGGCTTCGGGCAGCAGAGCCAGCACGGGGGTCTTCTCGCTGACCTGTTCGGCCACTGCGCTCAGCGCGGCGTGCAAGGCCTCGCTATGCCAGGCGAAGTCATAGCGCCGGCGGCGCAGCACCAACACGAACGGGCCGATGGCCTCACGCCCCCACAGCCAGCCGGCCCACAGGGCGCATAGCGTCCAGAAGGCGGGCGCCGGCCGCGGTAGCACCGTCGCCACCGCCGCCAGCGGCAGGTCACCCAACTCGGCGGCCAGGCCGCGCATGCGCCCTTCGTAGATACAAATGCCGCCGCTGGCGGGCGGGGCTTCCGGCCACTCGGTGAGCGGCAGCGGTTCAGCGGCTTGCGCCCACAGCGCGATCGAGCGCTCCATTTCAAACCAAATGTTGTACTCGCGGTACTGTGGCGGTGGGTTGAGCTGCTTGGGGCGCAGGCGCCCGCTGGGGTGCGCCCACAGCTTCGTGGCCCGGTCGCAGGCGCTGAGCAGCAACGCCGAGAGCCAGCGGCGTTCGTGCGCGTCGCCATCCAGGCTGTCCAGCCGGTTGATGATCGTGATGAGCGCATAGGCAGCCCGCGGCAGGTATGCCTGCAATGCTTCTTCGGCGTGCTGGCGGTCCGGGTCATCCGTGGCGGCAATGCGCTCCAGGGCGCGCGCCAGGGTCGGCCCGCTCATCGGGTAGGCCTGGGCACGGGCCACGTCGGCGGCATCGCAGGGGTATTCGCCTTGCGTGCCACAGAGTTTGCAATCCAGTTGCTTGGCGTACGGCGCGCTGGCCTCGCGTTCCCACAGGAAGGCTTCGGCGGGGATGAGTTGCTTGCAGTTGGGGCACTCGCTGAGATAGAGCTCCAGGATGGCCGGCTCGAGGCGCTCAGCGCCGCGGCGGGCAGCGCCCAACGCCGCCAGTGCGGCAGTGAGTTGCTCGGCACGCGGCGGCTGGGCGTGCATTTCGATCAGGAAGCGCGCCACCGGGTTGTTGGCGGCCACCAGCACGCGGTAGCCGGCACGCGCCGCCTCCACCGCCCAGTGGGGCGAGGCGCCGAACGGCTCCAGCACCCAACTGCCCGGCGCGGCGTGCTGCGCCAGCCAGGCTTGCGCCACCCCGGCGCCAACCGGCGGCAGGTAGCGCTCCAGCGGGCTGGGGGCGAAATTCCCTTGTGCTGGGAGAAAAACACTAGCGTTAGCCATACGACCCCTGATCGCCATGCTCACCAGACCCGTAGCAGACTCGACTCAGGCGGGCACAGACTCGCATCGCTTATTCCTTAGGCGGATAGAACTGCAAAATCGCTGGCGTGACCTGGCTAAGGTCTTGCAGGCCGGCGCAGAATTGTTGGCGCAGGGCGGGCGCGCCGATCACCAGGCCGGGCACCGGGTTGGCGGTGTGCGTGCGGCGGCTGAGGTCTTCCATATTCCCGTGATCGGAAGTGATCAGGATCAGGCCTTCGTCATCCGGCCAGGCTTCCAGCAGGCCGCCCAGCACGCCGTCAAAATGCTCCAGCAGCTTTACCGCGCCGGGGTGATCCTGATGGTGGCCGGCATAGTCGCTGGGCCAGAATTCAAAGAAGGCCAGATCGTAGCTACGCGTCACCGCCGCCAGGCGCTGGCCGGCGGCGTGCGGGCTGTGCACCGGGGTATCGCTGAAGCCCAGTTGGCTGCGCCAGCCTTCGCCGGTGAAATCGGCGGAGAAGCCATCGCCGTGCAGCATATCCTCGTGGGTCTTGAGGGCGATGCCGGCGCTGGTCACCGCCAGCGGGATGGCAGAGAGCAGGCGCTTGCCGCTTTCGATGCCCTTGAAGTACATTGGCGGGTACGCATTCAGCAGCGTGCTGCGGTAGCCGCGCTGGCTGAGTTGTATGAACAGATTGTCTTCTTTTACGATTGCGGCCACGGGTTTGTTGGGCTTGGGGCCGTAGTGCTCGCCGACCAACTGAGGCACATTTTTACCGGTGAGCAGCGCGGCCTGCCCAGTGGCCGACTGCGGCAGACCGGGCATGCCCAGATTGGGATCGAGCGCCAGCAGGCTGGCCCGCGCGCTCTCGCGCGGCGCGCTGCCCGCCACCAGGCGGGCGCCGCCCAGCAAACCATCGAGATGCGGCGTATTGGCCGCGGCAAAGGGATTGATGGCCGGGTCGTTCTCCCCAAAACCGATCCCGTCCATAAACAGGAAGAGGAACTTCATTGGGGGATTGTACTCTGAGCAAGAAATCAAAAAAGCAATCGATTAATCATTAATCGATTGCTTTTTGACCTGCTACCTAGGAACGGCTTTTTGACTAGCCGATTGTGCGCAATTCGCGCGGGAAGCTGCTCAGCGTGCGCGGGCCATCGGCGGTCATCACCACATCATCCTCAATGCGCACGCCGCCACGGCCATCCAGGTAGATGCCCGGCTCCACTGTGAAGCTCATTCCCTCGGCCAACGGCAGTTGGTTGTCACCACGCATGTAGGGCTCTTCGTGGCCTTCCATCCCCAGGCCGTGCCCGGTGCGGTGGGTGAAGTATTGCCCGTAGCCGTTGTCTTCGATGGCGTCACGCGTCGCGATATCCACCACGGCGCACGGCGCACCGAGGGCGCCCGCCTGGCGCCCGGCCTGGTTGGCCAGTTTGACAATTTCGTAAATACGCTTGAACTCTTCGCTGATCTCACCCACGGCGAAGGTGCGCGTCAGATCCGAGAGGTAGCCGTTATATGAAGCGCCCCAGTCGATCAGCAACAGGTCGCCCGCTTGGATCTTGTAATCGCTGACCGTGGCGTGCGGGTTGGCACTGTTGGCGGCGGCGGCCACGATTGGCGCAAAGGGCAGCTCGGGGTCGCTGCCCAGTGCATACAGCTCCTGCACCAGGATGCCGGCGATCTCTTTCTCGCTCATGCCAATTTTGATCTTTTTCAACGTAGCTTCCAGGCCACCTTCGGCAATCTCCACCGCTTTTTGCATGGCGGCAATTTCGCCGGCGTCTTTCAGGCGGCGCATGTCCGCCACCAGCTCTTCGGCAATGGGGAACTGCGTGCCGGGGAAGGCGGCTTCGAGATAGCGCAACTCCATCACACGCATGCGCAACCCCTCCACGCCGATCTTGTGTGCCGGGCCGATGTGCTGGGCTGCTTTGGCGAAGGCGTCCGGCCACTCCGCCGGGTTCTCGCCGTAGGTCACCGCATCCAGCTCAAACCCCAGCCCGGCCAGCTTGCCCTTCTCAAAATCAGGCAGCACCATCACCGGGCGCTTGCCCGGCGCCAGCAGCATCACCGCCGGGCGCTCCATCAAGTGGAAGTGCAGCCCGCTCAGATACACCTGGCTGGGGCCGGCATTTAGCGCCAGGGCATCATAGCCGCCGGCGCGCAGGGCTTCGGCCAGTTGGCTTTGGCGGCGGATCAGATTCTCAGTGGAAAAGGGATGGCTCATCGATTGGCTCGTTTCGCGTAGTGGATGGATGTGGATTATATTTGATGATCACCCGCGTTTTGGAGAGTTATGTTTCGATTGGATGAACTGGACCAAGTGGATTACCTGCGCAAGGTGCAAGCCGTGTATGCAGGCGTGCGCGACCGGCGCATTCCGGCAGAGCAGCGCTGGCAGTATTGGGTGGCGGCGCGCAACGAGCTCTTCGGCCACCATGCTGCTTCGCCGCTGGCGCCGGCCCAGCGCGCCCACTTCATCAACCTGGCGTATTTCCCTTATGACCCGGCGCTGCGGTTTGCGGTAGATGTGGATATTGACGTGGCGCCGGAGTTGTTGGCGGTGGCCGGGGCGCCAGCTAAACGCGTCGGGCGGGTTCATTTTGCCGTGGCTGGCAGCACACTCAGTCTGAGCGTGTTCGCGTTGCAAAGCTATGGCGGTGGCCTGCTGCTGCCCTTTGCGGATGCCAGTGCGCAGAGCGGGAAAACCTATGCGCCCGGGCGCTGGCTGCTGGATGGTGCCCACGGCGCAGACCTGGGCGAGGAGAACGGCAAGCTGGTGCTGGATTTCAACTTTGCCTACAACCCCGCCAGCGCCTATGCGGCGGCGGGGTTTGAGGTGCCGGCGGAGAACCGCTTAGCTTTGGCCATCCCGGCCGGCGAGCAACTCTACCCGGCGGCGGCGGCCTAAGGCTGCGTACGGAGAGCGATGCTGGACTGGAATACTCTACTATGGCATGGCGCGCTGCTGGCGCTGCTGTTTGCCAGTGTGGTACTGCTGGTGGCGCGCCGCGCCCCACGCATGTTTTTGGTGCGCGGCGAAGTGCCGCCGGATATTTTCGCCGCGGCCGCCCCGCTCAATGCGGCGGAGCAAGCGCAGTCCACGCGTGTCATGGGCGTGCTTATGGCGATCCTGGTGGGCGGCACGCTGTATTCCACATACACGTTCGCGCAGCACAGTGGGGTAGGCTACGGCGTGCTGTTCCTGCACGCACTGCTCATCCAGCTCAGCATCACTACGTTCGATCTGATCTTTATTGATTGGCTGGTGCTCAATACACTCACACCGGCTTGGTCAGTCTTTGCGGGTACCGAGGGGCTGCCCGGCTATAAGGAGTACAGCTTCCACGCCAAAGTACATCTCAAGCTGTTGCCGCGCCAGTTGTTGGGCGCGGCGGCCATTGCTGGGATTGCGTTGTTGCTAGCGCGCCTGGTCTAGAAAAAAGCCCCGCAGCTGCGGGGCTTTTTTTGATTCTAGCTAGCGTGCCGTGCTTCGTTGAGCGCCTCGGCTTCGCTCTGGCTACGGATGATTACATCGGGCAGCTCGTCTTGTACATGGCGCAAGCGCGGGCTGGTGAGTGCGATGGCCGAGATGATCAGCACCAGGATCGCCACGCAGGCGAAGAACAACGCCATGCCGCGGCCAGGGCCTACGCCCACCCAGGTGCCCAGCAACGTATCGGCCAGTGCGCCGCCGGGCATCAGGCTGGGCCGGAAGATACCATCCACCAGTGGGCCGGACAGCAGGATGGCGATCGGCGCGGTGAACTGCGCCAACATGCGCCGCACGGCGAACACGCGGCCCTGCAAGTCGGGCTCGGTCTTGCTCTGCCATAGCGCCTGGCTGCTGCCGTTAAGCACCGGCAGCACCAGCATCGAGAGAAAGCCGATCAGCGCGATCCACTCCACGGTGGCCGGGCGCAGCAGGAACAGCAGCATCACGCCCATCCAAATGCCGGAGCCGATCACGCCGTAGACGCGGCGGCGCGGGCCGCCCCAGGCGCTCATCACGATCGTGCCTACCAGCATGCCGCCGCCCACGATCGAGGACACCAGCCCGGCTTGCGCCGGCGAGCCCAGATCCAACAGTAGCGGCGTCCACAACGGTTGCAGCATATTAAGGAACAAATTGATGCCCGCAAAGTACATCAGCAATTGCAGCAACCCTGGGCGTTGGCGAATGAAGCGGAAGCCGGTGCGCATGCTGGCCACCAGGGAGGGCTTGCTGGCGGCTTCCTCCGCGGTGCGTACGGGCTCGGGGATGCGGACATACAGCAGGGTGCCCACGGCGAACAAGAAGGTGACGATATCCACCAGGATGATGTTGCCGAGGCCCCAGGTGGCGAACAGGCCGCCGGCGATGGCCGGGGCGGCCAACTGCGCCACCGCATCGGCCATTTGCACCATGCCACTGGCGCGGCCCAGTTGGGCCTGCGGCACCAGCATGGTGGTGGCGGCGGAGTAGGCCGGCCACTGAAAGGTGCCGAACAGCGAGGCCACGAAGTTTGCGGCGTAGATGTGCCAGATCTGCAGATTGTTGGTGAGCACCAGCAGCAGGATGGCGACAGTGGTCAGCCCGGCGCCGGCGTCGCTCAGGATCATCATCCAGCGCCGCGGGAAGCGATCCACCAGGGCACCGGCCAACGGGGAGAACACCACCCCAGGGATGGTGAGCGCCAGGATGCTGAGAGCGAAGGAGGTGATCGAGCCCGTCTTTTGGTAGACGTGTACGCCGAGCGCAAAGCCGGTCAGGTTGCTGCCGAGCAGCGAAACCAACTGGCCGAACCAGATAATATAAAAGGTGCGCATCGTGTGCGCACCGGGTTGTGAGGCATGCATGGTCATTGAATCGGTCCCTTGGCGCTAGTATAACGCGCCAACCAATCGCATTCTTGACAGTCCTTCGTCTGCAAAGTACAATCCTGCCTCTGAGCTTGGGCCTGTAGCGCAGTTGGGAGCGCGCATCAATCGCACTGATGAGGTCGAGGGTTCGAATCCCTCCAGGTCCACTGTGCGATACTGGCACTGGAACATTTACATCAAGTTGGCGTTCCGTTACTCGGCGAAGCCGAGTAGGACACGCCACTAGCATGGCGTAGCCATGCGTACGGGCCCATGGCGCAGCTGGGAGCGCGCCTCAATGGCATTGAGGAGGTCGAGGGTTCGAATCCCTCTGGGTCCACTAGCAAGACAAAATGAATAGTGGCCGGCCAATTGCTGGTCACGCCGGGTAGGAGTAGTAGGTTGGCTTTACGCTCACCCAGAGAGCCGGGCGCAGTGGTGCAAGCCCGGCATGCGCAAAAGCAAGCTGAACTCGCCTGCCAGCCCCTGAGGCACGGCAACGTGGCACGCGATACAGTGCACTGAGTGGCCTGCGGCGCAGGCAAAGCGGGTGGTACCGCGGGAGACATCTCTCGTCCCGATGCAAAAGAAGCATCGTGCGGCGAGAGTTTTTGTTTAAGCACGATCCGTGATTTAGGTTTTTAGCTTACAGCTTACAGCTTACAGCTTACAGCTTACAGCTTACAGCTTACAGCTAACGGCGAACCGCGAATAAGGAGCTTTATGGCAGCAAAGTACAACCCGGCCGAGATCGAGGCCAAATGGCAGCAAAAATGGGAAGCTGACGGCATCTACCATGCCGATATTGACCCCACGCGCCCCAAGCACTACGCGCTGACTATGCTGCCGTACCCCTCGGGCGATCTGCACATCGGCCACTGGTACGCCATGACCCCTTCCGATGCGCGGGCGCGCTACCAGCGCATGCGTGGCCATAACGTACTCTTCCCCATGGGCTTTGACGCGTTTGGCCTGCCCGCTGAGAACGCCGCGATCAAACGCAATATCCATCCCAAACAATGGACCTATGCCAACATCGAGAACATGCGCCGCCAATTGCGCAGCATGGGCACCATGTTTGACTGGCGCCGCGAAGCCATCTCGGCCGACCCGCAGTATTACCGCTGGACGCAGTGGTTCTTCCTGCAATTCTTCAAGCACGGCCTGGCCTACCGCAAGCTGGCCGCGGTGGACTGGTGCCCCAAGGACAATACCACCCTGGCGCGCGAGCAAGTGGTGGGCGAGGAGCGCGTTTGCGAGCGCTGCGGCACTCCGGTGATCAAGAAGAATTTGGAGCAATGGTTCTTCCGCATCACCAACTACGCCGATGAGTTGCTGCAGTTTGCCGGCATGGATTGGCCCCAGCCGATCGAGACGCGCCAGACCAATTGGATCGGGCGCTCCGAAGGCGCCAATGTGGTCTTCAAAACCGAAAGCGGCGATGAGTTCACCATCTTCACCACCCGCCCGGATACCCTGTGGGGGGCCACCTTCATGGTGCTGGCCCCTGAGCACCCGCTGGTGGCGCGCATCACGACGCCGGAACAGCAAGCCGAGGTGCAAGCCTACATTGCCGCGGCCACGCGCCAGACCGATGTAGAGCGCGAATCGACGGAGAAAGAAAAGACCGGCGTATTTACCGGTGGCTATGCCATCAACCCGGTGAGCGGCGAGCGCGTGCCGGTGTGGATCGCCGACTATGTGTTGATGACCTATGGCACCGGTGCCATCATGGCCGTGCCGGCGCACGATGCGCGTGATTTCGCCTTTGCGCGCAAGTATGGCCTGGCGGTGCGCCCGGTGGTGCAGCCCTCCGGCGCCGAGGTGGATGGCGCCAGCCTGACGGCGGCGATCACCGCACCCGGCGCGATGCACAACAGCGGCCCGCTGAGCGGCACGCCAGCGGCGCGTGCCATCCCCGAAACGATCGCCTACCTGGAGAAGCTCAAGGTGGGCGAGGCGGCGGTCACCTACCGCCTGCGCGATTGGCTGATCTCGCGCCAGCGCTACTGGGGCGCGCCGATCCCCATCGTGTATTGCCAAGACTGCGGCGCCCAACCGGTGCCCGAGGCGCAGTTGCCCGTGGAGTTGCCCGAAGACATCGAGTGGACGCCCACCGGCGAGAGCCCGCTGAAGCTGCACCCCACCTGGAAGCACACCACCTGCCCGCACTGTGGCGGGCCGGCCGAGCGCGACACCGACACGATGGATACGTTTATGTGCTCCTCGTGGTATTTCCTGCGCTATCTGAGCCCGGCCTACGCCGAGGGGCCGTTTGACCCCAAGGAATACGCCTACTGGATGCCGGTGGATACCTACACCGGCGGCTCCGAGCACGCCGTGATGCATTTGCTGTATGTGCGCTTCTTCCACAAGGCGCTGCGTGACATCGGGATCGGGCAGGGCGATGAACCCATGCTGCAATTGCGCAACCAGGGCCAGATCCTCTCCAGCGATCACCAGCGCATGAGCAAATCGCGCGGCAATGTCGTCGATCCGGACCAGCAGGTGGCCTTGTATGGCGCCGATACCGTGCGCGCCTATTTGATGTTTGGCTACCGCTGGTCTGAAGGTGGGCCATGGAGCGATGAGAACATTCAGGGCGTGGTGCGCTGGATGCACAAGGTGTGGAGCCTGTTTACCGATACCCCGCCGTTGCCCGGCAAGCCCGCCGCCGCGGCAGCCAAGACCCTGCGCCGCAAGGTGCACCAGACCATCCAGAAGGTTTCGCGTGACCTGGAGAGCTTTGAGTTCAACACGATCATCTCAGCCTACATGGAGCTGGCCAACAGCATGGCGGAGCTGCGCGGCGAGGTGGAAGGCAGCCCAGAGTGGGACGAAGCCAAAGACGTCTACCTGCGCCTGATGGCACCGGTTACCCCGCACATCGCCGAGGAGCTGTGGGCCCAGTCGGGCAAGCCCTACTCGGTGCACATGCAGCCCTGGCCGCAGGCCGATGAGGCTGCCGCCCGCGAGGATGAGATCACCCTCGTGGTACAGGTCAACGGCAAGCTCAAGGATCGCATCACCCTGCCGGCCGGTCTGAGCGATGAGGAAGCCAAGGTGCAGGCCCTGGCCAGCGAAGCCGTGATCAAGGCGCTGGAGGGCAAGACGCCACGCCAGGTCATCGTGGTCAAAGGCAAGCTGGTCAATATCGTAGTTTAGTGACACTTAACCACAAAGGCACACGGGTCACAAAGCAAATCTCTTTGATTTAGAAACTTTGTGATCTTGTGCCTTTGTGGCTGTTTTGCATTCAACTGTCATTGCGAGGCCGCGCAGCGACGCAGCTGCTGAACAACGAAGCAATCTCGAACTTTTGCCGCAGATGAACACAGATGGACGCGGATGCAGCCTTTTATCAGCACGCCCCCACACTCAGCAGAAGATGCACAAACCCGTCTGTCATTGCGAGGCCGTGAAGCAGCGCAGCCGCTGAGCAACGTAAAATCCCTCAACTCGCCACGCAATAACCTTTGTGCCCTTTGTGTCTTTGTGGTTGATTTGCTTTTGACTCCGTCTGTCATTGCGAGGCCGTGAAGCGGCGCTAGCTGCTGAACAACGAAGCAATCCCCAACCCGCCGCAGCCTGCATCTACACAAGCTTTTACATCGCAACAACCTTTGTGCTCTTTGTGTCTTTGTGGTTGATTTTGCTTTTTACTCACTGATCACCTGCGCACCCCCCAGGCCTCGTTGTATCATTCACCCATGGAATGGCTGCGGGGACTTTGCAAAGCGCCGCGTACCCCCGGCGAACCGCCGCACTGGCGCGCCGCCGGCATGGTGCTGCTCGGTGCACTAGGCCTCGGCTGGCTGCTGCGCGATGCGCCGTTGCTGGGCTGGGATTGGTTCTACACCCTGCGCGCTGGCGGCGATATCGATGTTTGGTATCCGGGCTGGACCAAGCTACTGACCTGGCCGCTGGCGCAGTTGCCCTGGCGCTGGGGGCTGGCCTTCTCCAACGGGCTGATGCTGGCCGCAGTGGCCATCGCCACCTACCAGCAGCGCCGTGACCGCAGCAGCGCCCTCGGCGCGCTGCTGGCCTTGCTCAGCCCACCGGTACTGGTGCTGCTGTGGGCCGGCAACGTGGATGGCTGGGCGCTGCTCGGCTACCTGACGCTTCCCTGGGGCGTGCCCTTGCTGCTGATCAAGCCCACGCTGGGCGCCTTCGCCCTGCTTACCCGGCGCAGTTGGTTTCTGGCTGGGCTGCTCTTCGCCGCGCTCACCCTGCTGGTTTGGGGCTGGTGGCCGGCGCAGGCCATCGGCATGCATGTCACCGGTGGCAACCTGCACAGCTCTTCGAGCATGGGCTGGTATATCCTCGGCTGGCCGATTGGCCTGGTGGGGCTGGGCTTGCTGCCCTTCACCAATCGCAAAGACCCCTGGCAAATGATGGCGGTTGGCGCCTTTCTCATGCCGTATGTCTTCCCATATCACTTTATCTTGATGCTGCCGGTGTTGGGGCGTTGGCGCGGCTTGCGCCAGTGGCTGGTATGGCTGGCGAGCTGGACGCTGGCACTATCCTTCCTCTTCGGCTATGCCGCCGCCTGGATGGGCTACGTGTTCCCGCTGGCCGTGTGGCTGCTGGTGGCCGCCGAAACCCGCCGCGAGCAAACCTGGCTGGCTGCAATCAGCCACCAGATTCATCGCTTAATCAATTGATCGCAGGGGGATGAAGCTAAGCCGCTCCGCCCAGGCGCGCCCGCTCTTCGTCGGCGATGCTGGGTTCGAGCTTCTTGTACAGCGGGCCGGGCTGCTGCAGGGCGCGGCCGCCCTCCAGCGTGCTGGGGCGCCAGTGGCCGGGGATCGCCGCCGCGCGGTAGCGCAGCGCCAGATGCTCGCCCAGGTCATCGCTGACGGTTTCGGTGTATTGCTCGCCGAACAGCGGGGCATGGTAGCCCAGCATCTGGTGCAGCGCCTCGCTGGTGTGCGGCAGGAAGGGCGCCAGGAGCAGCTTCAGGTTATCGATGGCGCGCAGCGCGGTGTAGATCGTCTTGCCGGCGGCGTCCTTATCGGTCTTCACTTGGGTCCAGGGCGCCTGCTCATCCAGGTAACGGTTCACCTCGGCTGCCAGGCCCATCGCTTCGCCCAGGGCACCGCGCAACTTCACGTTCTCGATCAATTGGCCCACGCTGTCGTAGCCGGCCTCAATGCTGGCCAGCAGCGCTTCGTCTTGCGGGCGCAGCGCCCCGGGCTGCGGCACGCGGCCCTCCCAATGCTTGGCGGCGAAGGACAGCACGCGGTTGGCCAGGTTGCCCCAGGTGGCCACCAGCTCATTGTTGTTGCGACGCACAAAATCATCCCAATCCCAATTGGCGTCGCTGCTCTCGGGCATATTCACCGTCAGGTAATAGCGCAGCGGGTCGGCATCATAGCGGCTGAGAAAATCCAGCCCCCATACGCCCCAATTGCGGCTGCCGGAAATCTTGCGGTTCTCCATATTCAGGAATTCGTTGGCGGGCACGTCATAGGGCAGCGTCAGCGGCTTGCCTTGCTCGCCGCTGTAGATCGCGGTGAACTGTTCGCCCACGCCGATCAGCTCGGCCGGCCACATGATCGCGTGGAAATCGATGTTGTCTTTGCCAATGAAGTAATACGCCCGTGCCGCCGGGTCAGTCCACCAGCGTTGCCAGGCCTGCGGCTCGCCACTGAGGGCCGCCCATTCGATGGCGGCGCTCAGGTAGCCGATCACGGCTTCGAACCACACGTACAGGCGCTTGCTGGCCCAATCGCCATCCTGCACGGGCAGCGGAATGCCCCAATCCAGGTCACGCGTGATCGGGCGGCCGTGTAAGCCTTCGCTGCGGATCCAGCCCAGCGAGCGGTTGACCACATTGGGGCGCCAGTAGCTCTGGCGCGTTTCAAGGAACTGCATCACTTCAGGTTGCAGTTTGCCCAGATCGAGAAAGTAGTGCGTAGTGGTGCGCAGTTGCGGGGTGGAGCCGTCTTCCTTGGCGCGCGGCTGGATCAGTTGCGTGGCATCGAGCACGTTGCCACAGTTATCGCACTGGTCGCCGCGGGCGCCTTCAAAGCCGCAGATGTAGCAGGTGCCCTCTACATAGCGATCAGGCAAAAACTTGCCCAGGCTGGCGGAATACCACTGTTGCTGTTCTTCCGTGTAGAGATAGCCGTTTTCCTTCAGCGCCAGAAACATGGTTTGCGAAACTTTAAAATGGTTGCGCGTGTGCGTGCTGGTGAACAGGTCGTACTGCAGGCCCAGCTTTTGGAACAGCTCCACAAAGCCGGCATGGTAACGTTTGTAGATTTCCACCGGGGTCACGCCCTCGGCGTCAGATTTCACGGTGATCGGCGTGCCGTGCGCATCCGAGCCGGAGACCATGAGCACCTGATTGCCGCGCAGGCGGTGGTAGCGGGCGAAAATATCGGCAGGCAGGTACGAGCCGGTTAGATTCCCGACGTGAATTTCAGCGTTGGCATAGGGCCAGGCAACGGCCACCAGAATGTGTTTGCTCATCTTCGTTGGTGAGTATACAACGAGTGCGACTAATCGATTAATCTACAATCGATCAATCGCTTGGATTTGATTTTGCAGCTGCAAGAGTAGCCAGTTATCCGAGCCAAGAAAATAGCGGCACCCAATACGGATCGATCAGGTTGGCCAGCGTGCCCCACATCAGCCCCAGCAGCGCGCCGCCAATGACATCGCGCGGGTAGTGCGCGCCGACGTACATGCGCGTGAAGCCCACGCCGAGGGCGACGGCGAAGAGCAGCGCGCCCAGCCACGGCCCGGGCTGGAAATGGTGATACAGCAAGGTAGCCAGAAAGAAGATCTGCGCGGTGTGCCCGCTGGGAAAGGAGCGCCCCGGCTCACGCCAGCCCACGACGCGGGCGTTGGCATTGGTGAGGAAGGGCCGCGCCCGGTCCGTCAGCGCCTTGAGCAGCTCCACCATGATCGAGAGCGTCAGAACGCCCAGCGCCAGTTGCAGCGAGAGATCCTGATTGCGCTGGAACAGGTACAGGCTCAGGCCGATGGCCAGCGCGCCGTTGCCCAGTTGGCTGAAGGTGCCCAGGGCAATATCCAGCCAACGCGGGCGGCGGCCGCGCAGGTTGAAGAACAGGAAGGCGCGGTTATCGATCTCCTGGCCGCGCGCCCACAATAGCGAGAGCGCCAGCAGCCCCAGTACCAGCAAGGGCAGGATCAGGCTGCGCCGCAGGAACAGGGCGCGCCACAGCACCTGGCGTTGCTCCGCCGGGGCAAAGCTGAGCAGGAAGATCAGCCCGGCCAGGCAGGCCACGAAGATGGCGATGCGGTAGGGGAGCGGGCGTTTATGGGCGGTGGGTTTGGGGGTTACCTGCTCTTGCAGGCTTTCAACCAGGGGCGGTGTGTTGGCTTTGTTGGGCATCCGTTGTGGGCTCTATTTCTTGCGGGCTTTGCGGCCGGCCATCACCGTCAGGGCTTTGGGCAGCACCTCGATCGTGGCGGCGCCGCGGCCCAGCTCGAGGCCATCGGCCATGATGTTCATCGCAGGGCGCGAGTGTAGCTTAAGTTGGCGCACCTGCACATGCTGAATGGATTGTTGATCGATGTTGCCCGCCAGCGAGCGCATGGCGAATGAGATCAGATGGAACTTGGTCATATCCGAGAAGACGAAGACATCCAGCTTGCCATCGCGAAACGAAACGTGCGGATCGATCTGCAGATTGGGGCCAATGTAGCGCATGTTGGCCACCAGCACCATGTGGCCGTGCGCCGCCAGGGTGCGGCCCGGGCCACGCCCGGCCGCATCCAGGCTCAAGCGCGCCTCGCTGGGCTCGGCTGCCATAAAGGTGGAGAGCCATTCGCCGATGCGGGTGACATCGCCGTGCTGCAGCTCGTCGGTCAGCTCGTACATATCCGATAGCAGGCCGATCGTCACCAGCTCCAGAAAATAGCGCGTGTTGCCGCCGCTGCGTGCCTTGCCCACATCAATGCGTGTGGGCGTGCCGTTGCGCAGCAACGCCACCGCCCCGGGGATATCGGCAGGGATGTTGAGGTTGAGCGCCAGGTTGTTGCGCGTGCCGATTGGGATCACTCCCAGGCGTAGCGGCGTGCCCACCAGGTGGTGCGCTACGCTATCCACGGTGCCATCGCCGCCGGCCACGGCGATCAGCCGCGTGCCGTCACGGCGGGCACGGCGCACCACGGCGCGCACATCGGCGCCGGGCTGCACCACGAACACCTCGGGCGCCAGGTCGTGGGCTTGCATCGCCAGCAGGATATCCACCAACTGCTGTGGCGATTGCTGCTGGTTGCCAGCGGTGTGATTGTAGATCAGTTTGATCTTTTGTGGGGCCATGCTATCGCCAACGGGGTGGGCCAGGGCGTGTTATCGCCCAGCGGGGCTAAGTGTACTGTGCGGCGCCTTTCATTGGTAAGGAATCCGGCCTGGCGAGCGACTATACCTATTGAGCAAGGTATACTTGTGCGAAAGGGTACAAATGACCGAAGCCAGCACCCAAATTCTTGACGTTACCTCTGCGGCAACTGACAAAATTGCCGAATTGATTCGCACCCGCGGCAAGCCCGGCTTGGCCGTGCGCGTCGGCATCCGCGGCACGCTGCCCGGTGGCGGCTACCAGACGGAGTTCAAGTTCCAAGACCGGCGCAATGCCACCCCTGAGGATATTGTGCAGCCTGCCGGTGAGTTCGATTTCCTCTTCGATCCCGATGTAGCCAAGAAGGTGCAGGGCTGCCGCGTAGACTACGATGACCAGCGCTATGCGGCGGGCTTCAACATCGAATACCCGCCGGCGCCGTTTGGCCCGCCGGCTGAGCGCATTCGCTCCGACTGGAGCGATCCGCTGGCGGTGCGCGTGCAGCAGGTGATCAACGAATACATCAATCCCGGCGTGGCCGGCCACGGCGGCTGGGTGCTGTTGACGGATGTCAAGAGCACCTCGGTCTATGTGGAGATGGGCGGCGGCTGCCAGGGCTGCGGCCTCTCGGCGGTTACGTTGCGCCAGGGGATCGAGCGTGCCATCATGGAAGCCGTACCCGAGGTCACCGAAGTCATCGATATCACTGAGCATGGCGAGGGCGAGAACCCGTATTACTCGCAAGACGCCGCCCAGGCGGTCAATGGCGCTTCGCCGCTGGCCTAGCTAGGCGCAGGAAACGAAACCACAAAGGACACAAAGCGTAGCTTCGTGTCCTTTTGTTTTCACTTGCATTCATCATTGCCGTCGAGCGGGGAGGGAGCAATTGTCTAGAAATGGCGTATCCGCGTCTATCTGTGTTCATCTGCGGTTAAAAAGTAGAAGATTGCTTTGTTGCTCAGCGGCTACGCCACTAGTGGCATTTGCAATGACCTAAAGGATTCCTCCTCGCGGCTACGCCGCTCGTTCGGAATGACAGACCGTCGCGCGAGCAATCCCCAGGCCTGTTTGCTTATTCACTTGGGGATTGCTTCGTTGTTCAGCGGCTACGCCGCTTCACGGCCTCGCAATGACAGTCGGGTTGCGCACCTACTGGCTGAGTGTGTGGGCGCGTTGATAAAAGGCTGTATCCGCGTTTATCTGTGTGCACCTGCGGCAAAAGGTGAGGATTGCTTCGTTGTTCAGCGGCTGCGCCGCTTCACGGCCTCGCAATGACAGACGGGCAAAACAAAAAAGCCGCTCAACGAGCGGCTTTTTTTATCATCGTGGTGGCGTCAGCCTTCCTGGGCGTAATCGCGCAGTTGGCGGGCGCGCAACGGATGGCGCAGGCGGCGCAGTGCTTTGCCCTCGATCTGGCGGATGCGCTCACGGGTCAAGCCAAACTTCTCGCCCACCTCTTCCAGCGTGTAGTAGCGCCCATTCTCCAGCCCGAAGCGCAGGCGCAGGATACGCGCCTCGCGCGGGCTTAGCGTACTCAGTACTTCGTGTACCTTCTGCTCCATCATATTCTTGTAGGCGCTTTGGCTGGGGCTGGGGCTGTTTTCGTCTTCCACGAACATGCCCAGCTCCGAATCCTCTTCGTCGCCCACCGGGCTTTCCAGGGAGAGCGGCAGCCAACTGACCCGCAGCATCCAGTCCACCTTGCCCACCTCTTCCTTCATCTCTTTCGCCAGCTCATCCAGCGAGGGCGGTTGGCCGTTCTTCTGCTCCAGCATGTGCGCGGTTTTGTACAGCAAGCGGATACGGTCGATCATGTGTACCGGCACGCGGATCGTGCGGCCCTGATCGGCGATCGCCCGCGTGATCGTTTGGCGGATCCACCAGGTGGCATAGGTCGAGAAGCGGAAGCCGCGGCGGTAATCAAACTTGCTGACCGCTTTCATCAGGCCCAGGTTGCCCTCCTGGATCAGATCGAGGAAGGGCACGCCGCGCGCCATGTACTTCTTGGCGATGCTCACCACCAGGCGGGTATTGGCGCGGATCAAATGATCGCGCGCCTGGCGGCCGTCTTCCACCAGCGCTTCCAGTTGGCCGCGCTTGGCGGCGCTGGCCGGCTGCTTCTTGAGCTGGCTGAGCGCCTTCTTGGCTGCCTCCATACGCTTGGCCAGGCTGACCTCTTGCTCCATGGTCAGCAGCGGCACGGCCGACATTTCCTTCAAATACAGGCCCACCGTATCGATGACTTCGTCGGCGGGCAGCTCGTAGGCTTCGGCCGCATCGGCATCCGGCTCGGCTGTGCCGAGCGTGGCCAGGCTGTCCTCTTCGTTCTCGTTCTCTTCGCTCAGATAATGCCAGCGCAGGCGCTCAAAGTCTTCCATCTCGTTGGGTAGGAAGTGATTGGGCGTGCTGAACAGCACCGGTTGCTCCAGTGAATCGTCATCAGGCGGGGACTGAAAAGACATAACTCCTCCTTGGTACTCGTACGCTACCGAGCTACTCTTTTGGGTCCAACAGGTCTTTCAACGCGGCGAAGCGTGGATCGGGCGCCTCGTCCGCGGGGGGTTGCGGGTCTTGCGGGTGCTGGGCATGCCCGCACTCCTGCTGGTTGCGATTGGTGCCGCACACCACGCACAGCCCCTTGCAGTCGGGGCGGCACAGCGGCGTGATCGGCATATCCAGCAGCAGGTATTCGCGCGCCAGCGGTGCCAGATCGATCTGGTGGCTGGGCGGTACTAACAGGTGCGCCTCGGTCACCGAACGCTCGTCAAAGGCGTACAACTCGGTGAACTCGGTGGCGATCGCCTGGTCAAACGGCTCCAGGCAGCGCACACAATCGGCGGCGGTGCGCCCACTCAGCGCCACCTCAGCCACCAGGCCTTGCGGCGTACGCCCAAAGGTGACGCTGCCCTTCAGCTCGCGCACCGTAAAATCCTCGGAAAGCACCATTTCGCCCACATCAAATTCGATGGTGCGGCTATAGCCGGCATCGGCCTTGACCAGGAAACCGACATTAATGCGTAAAGGGTTGCGCTTAGCCATTGGGAAGGGGGTAGGGTGCCGTTAGGACGAAGTTAGGCCTTTGATTCAAAAAGAATCCTTTGCTTTGCAAAGGATTCTGTGAAAGTTTCGTAGATTATAACAAAAATTGCAGAATCGGTCAATACGCGCCCCAAAATGCAGGCGGATTCGCCGATTCGCGCCTGCTAGTGCTGGCCGGGTACTGGTTTGTAGAGTCTTTGTTCTGAATCCAGCTACAATCCCCGCATGACAGATCTGGTGCTGGCCACCAATAACTCCGGCAAACGCGGCGAGCTGGCCGCATGGCTGGCCACGCATGGCCTCGCCAGCCTGCGCCTGTGGACGCCCGCCGAACTCGGCTTGGAGCTGCAGCCTGAAGAAAGCGGCACCAGCTACGCCGAGAATGCTATGATCAAGGCGCGCGCCTTTGCGCAGGCCAGTGGCCGCCCGGCGCTGGCCGATGACAGCGGGCTGGAGGTGGCTGCCCTGGGCGGCGCCCCCGGGCTGCATTCGGCGCGCTATGCCCCGCAGCCCGATGCCAACGATGCTGACCGGCGCCAGCATTTGCTGGCGGAGCTGGCGGCGCACCCCGCACCCTGGCCGGCGCGCTTTGTAGCCACGCTGTGCCTGGCGCTGCCCGACGGGCGCCAGGGCTTTGCCGCCGGCGAGTGCGCCGGCGAGATCAGCCCCGCGCCGCGCGGGGCGGGCGGCTTTGGCTACGACCCGATCTTCATCGTCGCCGGCAGTGGCGGCCGCAGCATGGCCGAGCTCAGCCTCGAGGAGAAAAACCAGCTCAGCCATCGTGCCCGCGCCTTGCAGGCACTTCTGCCCCACTTGCGCCAGTTGTAAGCGCCGCGGCAGAATCTGCGCAGCAAAGCAGCTATAATCCGATGAATCAGTAACCATTCCTTAAGGACACTGCATGACTTACGAAGAAGTGCTTGCAAAAGTAGTTGCCGAAGGCGCCATTCGCGCTTTTCGCCTGAGTGATAACACCGCCTATGCCTACCGCTTCAAGGATGGCAAATATGAGGCGCGCACGCTGATCGCCCGCGAGGGCGCCTGGGAGCTTGGGCGCATCGTGGTGAGCGGCAAGGCCATCGGCCGCACCGCCGATGGCTGGTATCCCGTCGTCGGGCTGCCGCTGCGCGCCCAGCCCATCGCCGGGGCCGAAGACAACTCCGGCTTTAGCGCGCAAAGCCTGCGCCAGTGCTACTCGTGCAAAGAGTTCAAGCCGGAAGCCGAGTTTGCCCGCGCGGGGGGCGATTCGCACCGCAACTGGGAATGCAACCAGTGCTACGAGCGCCGCACGCGCGAATGGGCGCTGTTGGCCCCGGCGCGCCGCGGCGATTTTCTCGATAAGGACACCCTGGTCTCTCCGCCGCCACCCCAGGGGACGATTTAATGTCGCTACGTAAACTGTTCGCCCTCGGCCTTGGCCTGATGGGGTTTATCTTCCTGCTGCAGGGCCTCGGCCTCACCGCCAGCCTCTTCCCCAGCTTTATGGATAATGACCTGCGCTGGTCGCTGGTGGGCATTGTGGCCCTGCTGGCCGCGCTGTTCTTGTGGCCGCGCAAACGCTGAGCCGCTACCGTACTTAAAAAAATGCGCCGGACCCGGCGCATTTTGCTTTTAATAGCACGAAGAAACTCGCCAAAAATCAGTACGAATGGGTGGATGGTTTTGGCGTCTTGCTTCGTTATCGTTTGGAAACCCCGCCAACGGCGGACATTGAGGTGAAACAATGAAACGAACCCGTACCCTAACCGGCCTGCTGCTGGTAGCCGTGTGGCTGGCCGCCTGTGGTGGCCAGAGCACGGATGCGGCGATTGCCACCGGCATCGCCCAAACCTTGCAGATCAGCCAACTGGAAACCGCCGCGGCCAACAACAGCGGCCCCGCTACGGCGCTGCCGGAGAACACCGCCCAGCCGGAGGCTGACGCGCCGGCCGAGACGCCCACGCCCGGCGTGGCCTATGTGTCCGTTTCCACGGATACCCATTGCCGCTTCGGCCCCAGCCAGCACTACAAGCTGATCACCACCATCTTGGCCGGCCAACCGGTAGAGGTGCTCAAAACCTTTGCTGGCTCCGACTATGTGGTGGTGAAGAACCCCAACGCGGCCGGCGATTGCTGGCTGTGGCTGCGCTATGCCGACACCAGTGACTTTAGCGCCTACCAGTTGCCCACGGCCACCCAGCCGCCCACGCCCACTCCCACCATCACCCCGTCGCCCACCCCGTCATATGACTGGTCGGGCAACTGGAGCATCCGTGTCTACCACGGCGGCGTGGAGCGCACCGGTGCGATGAGCTGCTCGGTCAGCGGCATGAACCTGACCTGCAGCGCGGTCACCAACCCCGGCGCCTTCGCCTACTCATTCACCGGCACCATCGCCCCTGGCTACCAGACCGCCAGCGGCAGCTTCGGCGGCACGGGCAGCGGGGTTTGGGCCGCCAAGATCACCGCACTGGGCTCGCCGCAATTCATCGGCAACCTGGACACAGGCAGTTGGGAATTCTGCGGTACACGCTCCGGCGGTTACCCCAGCCCCTGCCAGTGGCCTTAAGCCGCGCGCAGCAATACCACAGAGGAACCTATGAAGACACCACGATGGGGCTGCGTGCTTTTGCTACTCGCCGCCGGGCTGCTCTCGGCCTGCGGCGGCCTGAGCACCGAAGCGGCGATCGCCACCGGCATTGCGCAGACCTTGCAGATCAGCGGGTTGGAGACCGCCGCCGCCGGTAATGGCGTGCAGGCGACCGCTGCGCAAGCTGCGCAGGACACTCCGGCGGCTGGAGCTGCAGACGCAGCCACCGCCACCGCGCTGCCCGAGTTGGGCACCGCGCTGGTTTCCGTGACGCAAGACACCAATTGCCGCTCTGGCCCCAGCGTGCAGTATCGTCTGATCACCACCATCGCCGCCGGCCAGCAGGTGCAGGTGCTCAAAACCTTCCAGGGTTCGGAGTATGTGGTCGTGCAAGTGCCCGGCGGCGCTGGTGATTGCTGGCTGTGGCTGCGCTATGCCACCAGCAGCGATTTCAGCGCCTACAACCTGCCGGCGGCCACCCAGCCGCCCACGCCAACCGCCACGCTGACGCCCACGGCCACCGCCACTCCGCTACCCAGCTTCGGTGGCGCCTGGACCAGCAAGACCGCCAGCGGGGCCAGCAACTACACCGGGGCGATCACCTTTACCCTCTCTGGCAACACGGTGACCGGTAGCACCCAATTTAGCACTTACTCCTACTCGTTCACCGGCACCCTGTCGGGGGATGGACAGCAAGTCTCCGGCACTTGGACGAGCAGCGTGCCCAGCAATGGCAGCTGGACGGCGCGCCTGCTCAACAACAACCAGTTCTCCGGCAACATCGGCAATGGCTGGTCGTTCTGCGGCTGGCGCAATGGCGCCAGCGAGCCGGGCAGTTGCCAGTGGCCTTAGGCTCTCGCCTACCGTCTGATCGCAACACCAAGGCGGCCCCTGCAGGGGCCGCCTTTTTTTGTGGCCGGCGTTTTCGCGGCGCGGCTGGCACGATTCTTGTATAGTTTTTGAGTATCTCTAACCTATGGAACGTACTATGAAACTATCTCGAAATCGTGTTTTGCTTTTGATGCTCACCAGCCTGGCCCTGGCCGCGCTGGCCTGCGTGCGCTCGGCGCCCCTGGGCACCAACGAAGATGTCAGCATGGCCACGGAGAAGGTGGCGCTCACCGCCGATGCGCAGATCCAGCAGACGCTGGATGCGCTGCTGGGTGCCGCCACCGTGGAAACCGTGGCCAGCGAGACCCCGCTGCCCAGCGCCACCGCCACCAGCGCCGCTCCGACGGTGATGGCTTCCTCCACCGCCACGCTCGAGGCGGCCCAGCTCACCGCGCTGGCCGCCGCGCTCACCCCGCAGGCGCCCAGTGCCACGCCGGAGGCCAGCCCCACGGCCACCACGCCGCCTTCCACCGCCACGCCGGCCTGCTATGCGGCGCGCTACGTCTATGACGAAACCTACCCAGACGGCACGCGCGTCGATCCCGGCCAGGCGATCTCCAAGACCTGGCGTCTGCAGAATGTGGGCACCTGTGATTGGCGGGCGGGCAAATACGAGCTGTTCTTCGTGGGCGGTGACCGTATGAATGGCTCCTCTCCGCTGACGATCAACTACAACGTGCCGGCGGGCGGCTACGCCAACTTCACCATCAACCTCAGCGCACCGGCCACGCCGGGCACCTATCATGGCGATTGGGTGCTGCGCTTCGATGGCAGCCAGCAGGTGGGCGTGGGCCCCGAGTTCAACTTGCCCTTCTGGGTTGAGATCGTGGTGCGCGGCTCCACCCCCACGCCGTAGGGTTTTACCCGGCGTTCGATTGCAAGACCAAGAGGGCAGTACCAATGTGCTGCCCTCTTTTGCTGCCGGCTGTCTTGCTCTTGGTTTCTTTTTACAGTAGAGTACAAGCCGATGAAACTGGCATTGGCCCTTCTGCTATGTCTTGGGCTGCTGGGCTGCAACCTGCCCACCAGCCCGCAAGCCGTGCCGCCCAGCCAGGCGGGCAGCGCGGACCTGCCGACTGCGGCGGAACCCAGCCCCACGCCGGCTCCCAGCTTTGACGAATACCTGGCGCTGGCGCAAGACGCTGCCAACGCCGCCGATTGGGCCGCGGCGATTGCCTATCTGGACGCTGCCCTGGTGCTGGATGCGCAAAGTGCCCAGGCCTATTGGCAACGCGGTGTGGCTCAGCAGTCTGCCCAGGCGCTGGATGCCGCCCTGCAAGACTTTGACCAGGCGCTGGCCTTGGCGCCGGATTGGGCCTCGGCCTACCAGAGCCGTGGCCTGCTATATATTCAGCGCGGCGATGCCGCTGCCGCCCTGGCGGACCTCAACCGGGCGATCGAGTTAGCCCCCACCTTTGCCCAGGCCTACCGCAACCGTGCCGCGCTGCAGCGCAGCCTGGGCAACTACACCGCGGCCAGCTTCGACCTGCAGGTCTACCTCAGCCTGGTGCCCAGCGCGCCGGAGCGCGCCAGCATTGAAGCCGAGATCGGCGCCATGCAGCAGCAGGCCCTGGCGCAAGCCGGCGCCGATGGCCTGCTGTTTACCGATGATTTCTCCAACCCGGCCAGCGGCTGGTATAGCAACGGCGGGCCGGAAACCCGCGCCGCCTATGAGCAGGGCGGCTACCTGTTGGAGCAAACGCAACCCAATGCGGTAGTGTGGGCCTTGCCTGGCCGCATCGTCAGTGATGTGCGCGTGCAGGTGACCAGTACCCGCACGGGCGGCGACGACAATAACTTCTTCGGCCTGCTGTGCCGCGTGCAAGGCACCGGCCAGACCGGCGATTTCTACGCCTTTCTGATCAGTAGCGATGGCTATTTTGGCATCTCCAAAAAGAGTGGCGATGCGTTGGAGCTGATCGGGCAGGAGATGATGCTGCGCCACCCGGCCATTCGCCTGGGCGGCGAGCCTAACCGCATCGAGGCGCTGTGCGTCGGGGAGCGCCTGGCGCTCTACGTCAACGGCGAGCTGGTGGCCGAGACCAGTGATGCCGAGTACGCCAGCGGGCAAGTGGGGCTGCTGGTGGGCGCACTGGAAGCGGGCGGCAGCCAGATTCTCTTTGATGATTTCGCTGTGTACAGCGCAGCACCTTGAGCGGATAACCACGAGCGTATAAAAAAGCCCCGCAGCTGCGGGGCTTTTTTTGCATTGTGATGTCAGTCAACCACTACAACGTCCTGGGCTTGCGGGCCTTTGTCGCTATCGCCGACAACAAACTCCACCCGTTGGCCCTCTTTCAGGGTACGAAACCCATCGGCTATGATCGCACTAAAGTGGACGAAAATGTCCCCCCCAGAGTCGCGCTCGAGAAAGCCGTAGCCCTTTGCGCTATTAAACCACTTTACCGTCCCCTTTTCCTTCTCTGCCATGCTGAAAAATCTCCTCTCCGATGTTGAAGCAAGGGCCAGCTCCCCAGCCGTACAGGCCCAGGACAATTCCTTTCGAAATTGTTTGGGTGGATTGTACATATGCGCCTTACCGTGTCAAGCACACATGGATTGGTAAAAATCCAGCATGGATTGGTAGGTTCTGGGAGAATAGGGCGAGTTTCTACTTACTGGTGACGAATGTTCTCAAAACTGCGTGAATTTTATATCCCGGTGTTGGTGCAAATTGCCTTGCCTTACATGCTGCTGGCCCTGGCCCTGTCTGCCGGGGCTACTTACATCACCACGCGGCTGATCGTGGATTCGGTGGAAGAGCGCTTTACCAACCAGCTCTTCGCCAGTGCCGTGCAGGTGGAAGACAGCCTGGTGCGCAAGGAAGAAGAGCTGCTGGCCGATCTGCGCCTGCTCAGCAACATCCAGGGCGTGGCCGCTGCGCTGCAAAGCAACGATGCCGCGCAGCTGCAGACCCTGCTGCTGCCCGTGGCGATCAACGACGGCGTGGAGTACCTGGGCGTGGTGTCCGCCCAGGCTGGCCCGCTGCTCAGCGCTGCCCTGGGCCCCAGCGGTTACCTGGGCATTGCGCCGCCCAGCGGGCTGCTGCAGTTGCCGCTGGTGACGGAGGTGCTGGCCGGGCGCGAGGACGCCGGCGGCGACAAGTATGCCCAAGTGCTGGCGCTGGAAAGCGGCGCGCACCTGGTGCTGAGCGGCCCGATCCGCCAGGATGGCGTGGTGGTGGGCGTGCTGCTGGTGGGCCGCAGCGTCGAGAGTCTGGCCGCCGCGCTGCGCGAGGAGAGCCTGGCGCAGGTGAGCTTCTATAGCGCCGATGGGCAACTGCTCGCCTCCAGCCTGGCACAACCACGCCCGCTCAGCAGCGCGCAGGCACAGGCGGTCAACCGCAGCGAGGACAGCGGCAGCTTGATCCTGCCCTTGGCTGAAGAGCGCATTACGTACAATGAATTGAACTCGGTTTGGGCGGTGCGGGATGGCCAGCCGGCGGGCATCGTGGGCGTTTCCCTGGCTACCAACTTTCTGGTGCAAGCCACCCAATTCAGCCGCACCAATACGCTGATCCTCACCATGGCGTCCTTGGTGCTGGTGATCCTGGTGGGGGTGTGGCTGGCCGGGCGCATCACCGAGCCACTCAGCCGTTTGAAGCGCGCCGCCCAGCGCGCCGCCGCGGGTGACCTGAGCGCCAGTGTGCCGGTGGATAGCAACGATGAAATTGGCGTGCTGGGGCGCTCGTTCAACCACATGCTCGGCAGCCTCAGCCGCTCGAAGCAGGAGCTGCTGGGCGCGTACGAGCGCACCATCGAAGGCTGGGCACGCGCCACGGATCTGCGCGACCACGAGACCGAAGGGCACAGCCGCCGCGTGGCCGAGCTGACCGTGGAGCTGGCGCGCCGCATGGGCCTGAATGGCGAGCAGCTGGTCACCATCCGCCGCGGCGCGCTGCTGCATGACATTGGCAAGATCGCCCTGCCGGATTCGATCCTGCTCAAGCCCGGCCCACTGACCGCCGAAGAGATCGGTATTATGCGCCGCCACCCTGAGCACGCGCGTAGTTTTATCGAACAGATCGATTTTCTCAAGCCGGCCTTGGCGATCCCCTACCATCACCATGAACGCTGGGATGGCAGCGGCTACCCGCTGGGTTTGAAAGCGCAAGAGATCCCGCTGGAGGCACGCATCTTTGCTGTGGTGGATGTGTGGGATGCGCTGACCTCAGACCGCCCGTATCGTAAAGCGATGGCGCGCGACGAAGCCTGGGCGCTGATTGCCGCGGGTGCCGGCAGCCACTTTGACCCGCAGGTGCTGGCCACGTTTCAGGAGATGATCGCAGGCTAGCAGCGGATGCCAAGTATGCAGATTGCAGTGGGGAGTATAGGTACGATATTGTTCACTGGTTCTACGACCGCGGGGACGATTTCATCCAATACCGGGGCTACTACAGGTGGCACTAATTCGGGGAGCACTTCATTAAGTACTTCGTTTACCACTTCGCCCACCGCGGGAAGGGCGGTAGAGATGCCGCCGCCTACGCCCGCGGGTGGCGTGCTGGTTTGGCTGCCGGCACTAGTGGGGGTGGCTTGGCCGGTGGGGGCGATGGCGCCGATGCTGCCGCTGGGTGCGGCGTTGGCTTGATCCTGCAGCACTTCGTTGTATAGCGCAGGGTCCACCGCCGGGAAGGCCAGTTGGGCTGCATCACGGCCGTAGTTGGCAAAGCGGCCGGGGCGCAGGATCAGCGGAGCGAACTCATCAATATCCAGCGCTCCAGCGCTGGCGATCTGGTAATTGACCCAAAGCGAGAAGAGCAAGACCACCGGCAGGATCCAGCGCAGGCGCAGCTCTGGTTGGCTGGCGGAAGTGCTCATGGATTATTTGTCGGATTGCGGCGTACTGAGAGCTTTCATAATGCTGTCGGACAAGCTGAGTGGCTCTTTACTGTTCAGCTCGATCGAGAGCGCCGGCCCTTCCTTGGCACCTACTTCCACCGAAACGCCTTCGCTGCCGCCAGTCACGCTCAGCGAGCCTCCCAACGCGGGAACCACGGGCACGACCAGTTGAATTTGCGGCTGCGGCGCAGCTTGCGGGTCTTGCTTGGGATTGTTGGTGATGATGTCGGTCAGGGCAGGCATAAAACTGAATACGTCGTCAACGGTGGAGCCGCTGGCTTCCAGCAGCGCTTCCACCTGTTGGCGCTGGGCATGCAGGGCGGTTTGCGTATTCAGTGCGTGGCTGGGCAGGCTTTCTACATCCAGGCGCAATACTTCCAATGAAGCCGCATAGGCGCTGAGAGCCTGGGGCACCTGCGCGCCCTCCACCGCCAGCAACTCTTCCAGGCGGCGTTGCGCTAGGCGCAGGTCGGCTTCCACTGGGTTAGGCTGCAGGGCGCGCCACACTTTCTCGCTATAGAGCTTGACGGGATGCAGCGGGTGACCGGGCAAGGTGGTTTGGGCCATCACGGTTGTGGCACTGGTCAGCGCCACAAGAATGGCCGCCATTCCGGCGGCCAGGCGCACCCACCCGCGTGGCGCGCCGCCGCGCCGGCGTGGCCGGGCCGCCATGTGCGCCAACAGCGCACTGCGGCCACGGGCGCGGAAGGCCGCGTCGGGCTCCGGCGCCACCTTGCAAATTTGTAAGGTGGCGGTAAGTAAGGGTTCTAACTCTGGGCGAAGGTGAGGGTATTGCGTGAGAGCCTCTTCGAGGCTTTTGCCCTGCTGCACCATGTAGATGGCATCGTCGAGGGCCTGTTCCAGGTTTGGCACTATGTCTCCATCAGTTTGGCCAGGGTCTGCAATCCTCGCATCTGCAGTGCCCGCACGGCCCCCTGACGTTTTCCTAAGACCTTGGCAACTTCTTCTGTGTCTAAGCCGTGAACGAGCTTAAGCGTTAAGACGTTACGCTGGTCTTCTGTCAGGCTGTTCATCAACCGCAAGATGGTTTCGGCCTCCAGCTTGATCGCCACGCCCTCCGAAACCGAATGGGGGTTACGATCACTAGCATTCAGCGCGGCTTCCAGCGGAGCCACTTCCTTGCGGGTGCGGTAATGGTCGATCACCGCATTGCGGGCAATGCGAAACAGCCAGGCTCGGAAGGGCAGCCCGCGTTGCTGGTATTTGCCCAACTTCTCCCACGCTCGCAGAAACACGCCGGAGGCAATATCCTCAGCGGTTTGCTGGTCTTCGACGCGTATGTAAATAAAACGGTAGATGCTGTCTACGTACGTGTCATAGAGCAAGGCGAAAGCCTGCTGATCGCCGTTAATCGCTTCGCTGACGACTTGCTCTTCGCGAAGAAGTTGTTTGGTTTTTGCCAATGGCGAACCGTTCCTAGTCTGGCTTGTAAAGTATATCCCAGCTACTTCCCTGTGCAGTAGGGCAGCGTAATACCCTGCACACGGGCTCGTTTTCAGCCCTACGACCAACCTGAACTGGAGGCTGGAGACATGAAGATACCTGCAAGCGCCCGAATCCGCTCTTGTACATTGGTACTGGTGCCTGCCCGTGCGGGCCAGGGGCTGGCATGCCGGCCGTGATCGCTGCCCAGGCCTGGGCTAACGAGGCGCCGCAAGTGGCCCTGTTTTTGCTGATCGTGGTGATCTTGTTGGGTGCTGGCCTGGCCGTACTGATGTCTCGCCCCCCGGCTTGATTCTGCGTTCGCTCAACCCAGTTGTGCGTCGACGGCTTCCATTAAACTGCTGACCCGATAGGGCTTGTGCAGCAGCCCGCTGAAGCCATTTTCTGAGAGGCCGGGTTGCAAGGCGGCGGCTGGGGTGGCGGTGCAGGCCAAAACGGGGATGCCATCCAGGCCCGGGGTGGCGCGCAAGCGGTCCAAAAAAGTGCGCGCATCAATATCGGGCAGCCAATAGTCGTAAACGATCAGATCAGGCTTGTGTTCGAACGCCAGGGCCAGCCCGGTTTCCCCGTTGGGCGCTATCAGCACTTCATGGCCGTAGCGGCGCAAAATTTGGGCGGCTAGCTCGGCGCTATCCGGCATGTCTTCAACCACCAAAATCTTCGGCATACTTTGAAATGACCCCAACCTTACATTGGAGTGAACTGTCTGTTTATCCTAGCATGCGCTGCAAGGGGCGGTACTAACAAATTTGTTAGACCGCGCCGCGCCCAGGCGCGCTATGCCCGGGCCACGGCGCGCATAGCTCAGATGATTGACAGGCCCGTTTTGCGCATGCTAGAATTTTTGCAGTGCTAGCAGTTGTCAAAAAACAGTTGGGTGTTCCACTGATCGACGAGCCATCGTCGGACCTCTAGCAACTATACGAAAGGAGGCTCCGGATCATGGCTGAACGGGTGACGGGTGAAGTCAAGTGGTTTAACGCCACCAAAGGCTTTGGCTTCATCAAACGTGATAATGGCGAAGATGTGTTTGTGCACTTTAGCGCCATCGTTGGCGAAGGCTACCGCTCTTTGGAGGAAGGCCAACGCGTCGAATTTGTTGTCGTCCAGGGCCAAAAAGGCCCCCAGGCGCAAGACGTAACCCCTGTACTCCCCTAATAGCAGTTCTCGTGCAAAAAAAAGCGGCGCCGAGGGCGCCGCTTTTCAGTTAACCCTCAGCCTTCGCCAGCCGGCGGGTTGGCCACCGGGGCGCTGCGGATCTCGCCAGCCAGCACCAACTGCTCCCACACATCCACCAGGCGCGCTTGAAACTGGGTGCCGCGGTTGCGCTGCAGGTAGCTCAGCGCTTCGGCCGTGCTGCGCGCCGCGCGGTAGGCACGGCCCGAGGTTAGCGCATCGAAGACATCGCTCACCGTCAGAATACGCGTCAGCAGGGGGATCTGCTCGCCTTGCAAATGATCGGGGTAGCCGAGCCCATCCAGGCGTTCGTGGTGCCAGCGAATGATGCCCAGCTCATCCTGCATGAAGCCCAGCCGTGCGCACATCTCGTAGCCGGCGATGGTGTGCTGCTCGATGGCGCGGCGTTCCTGCAGGCTGAGCGGGCCAGGCTTGCTCAGCACTGCATCCGGCACGCGCAGTTTGCCGACATCATGCACCACGCCGCCTTGCACCAGGGCGCGCAACTGCTCCGGGCGCAGATCGAGCGCCTTGCCCAGGCGCAAGGCGCCCTGGGCCACGCGGTGCTGGTGGCCGGCGGTGTACGGATCGCGCTGCTCCGTGGCGATGATCAGATTGCGCACCGCGTTGGACACCACCGCTTCCACCTGCTCGCCGGGGTTGCTGCTGAACAAACCTTGCAGCGCCAGCATCGGTTCGCCTGGGCGGCGGTATTGGCGAGCGAGCCCGGCCACGCAGATCAGCACGCACAGCAGCAGCAGTACATGGTAGAGCCACCAGCCCAGGTAGAAGGTCTCGCTGGTGGCGATGATGAACATCGCCACCGCCACCCAGCCGCCTGTGTAGGCCATCGCCAACTGGAAGGGAAACTTTGAGTAGCGGTACGATTGCCAATAGCGGTAGCCGGCGATCAGCGCCATGCCGATGGTCAAGCTGCTCAGGCCGATGCCCAGCGGCACCTCGCGCGCCGGCACCCAAGCCAGTAACTGCGGCTGCTGGATCGAAAGCACCCCCAGCGCCAATAAGCCCAGCGGGTATAGCAAGAGCAACCAAACCACATAGCGGGCCAGGCGCGTATTCAGCGTGTGGCTGCTGGGCAACGCCGAGATGAGCAGCCAAAAGCTGGTGGTGAACACAGCCAACTGGGCAGTGGCGCCTACCACCAAATTAGGCCCGAGCATGAAGCCGGGGGTGGTGAGCCCGTGCAGGCTGAACAGCGTGGCCAGCGAAACGAAGGCCAGCGCCACATAGATCACCTGCAGATTGCGCTGGCGTACGCCCACCATGCCCACGGCGATAGCCACGCCCAGTGAAATTGCTGAAATAATTGAAACCAGATGAAAGTGATGGCCAGGGTGCAGCAGATATACATCCGCCGCGGGAGCCAAAAAATGTAGATACGTATAAACAGCCAGGGCTGCGGTGACCCCAAGCAGCGGGTTGCGATAGGTCAACACGCGCTTGAGTAGCTTTGTGACTCGGCTCATAGAGCAGGCGCATTATAACAGCCGCATCCGCCGCACGCTGGGGCGCCGCCGTTATACTCAACGCATGCGAATGCAGCACGGCTTGCTAGCTCTCCTGCTATTGTGCGCCTGTAGCACCCCCGGCGCGGGGCGCGCTGCGCTGCGCGCCAGCCTGGGGCAGGCGGCCCGCGCCGCGGCAGCCCGCAGCGTCGCGCCCGTGCCGGCTGCGGCCAGTGCGCCGCAGGCCGCGCTTGCGCCGCAAGCTTCGCTTGCGATGCAGCCCACACCATCTCCGCGGCGCGATACTGAGCTGCCCTACGCCACTAGCGACCGGCCGGATGAGGTCAGCGGTTACCAGGTGCACTTCATCTATGCCATCCCGCAGGATGGCAAGGATGATCTGCTCGATGTGAACGGCGTGATCGAGCTCTCCGCCAACGCGCTCAACGCCTGGCTCGAAGCGCAAAGCGGGCGGCGCCTGCGTCTGGATACGTACGAGGGCCGCCTGGATGTTACCTTCGTGCAGTTGCCCTACCTGGCCGCCGAGATCAGCGGCACGCACCTGGCGGTCAGCGATCTGATCGAGAACTGGCTCAAGACACAAACCGGCGTGCAGCCCACCAAGCTGTATGTGGTCTTTTACGACGGTGTCTTCGCCACGCCGGAGGGCTTTTGCGGCCTGGCGCCGCTGCCGCCGGGCGGCCTGGGCCAGACGGCGTTCCTGCTCTTGCGCGGCTATAACCCCACCGTCGATGTAAGCTGCCCGCGCAGCTTCACGCGCTCCGCCGATTACACCGGCTTCTTCGAAACCGCTATCCTGCACGAGGTGCTGCACTTGCTCGGCCTGGTGGCCGAGTGTGCCCCGCATGTCGATGGCGGCCATGTCACCGACAACGCCCAGGATCTGATGTACTTCCGTTATGACGGCAGCTTCTCGCCACTCTACATGACGTTGGACTATCATCAAGATGATTACTTCAATCACGGCCTGCCCAACTGCCCTGACCTGGCGCGTTCGATCTTCCTGGAGCCATTGCCGGCGCACGCCGAGCTGCCGCCGCGCTGGGGCGATAGTATTCGTAATGTGCCGCCCAATCCGTTGGAACCTAAATGAACAAAACCCGCTTCGCGTCTTCCACCGGGCTGCTGATTCTGCCCGGAGTGCTGCTCACCCTGCTGCTGGGGCTGCCTGTACTGGCGCTGGTGCTGCAAGGCGCCACCAGCGAGGTGCTGGCGCGCCTTGGCCAGGCGCAGGCGCTGAGCGCCCTGCGCCTGAGCCTGAGCACCAGCGTGCTCAGCACTGGCCTGGCGATCTTCACCGGCACGCCGCTGGCCTTCGCCCTGGCGCGCTGGCGCTTTCGCGGCAAGGCGCTGATCGAGCTGGTCATCGACCTGCCGATCGTGCTGCCGCCCTCGGTGGCTGGGTTGGCGCTGCTGCTGGCCTTTGGCCGGCGCGGCCTGCTGGGCAGCCAACTGCTGGGCTGGGGGCTCAGCCTGCCCTTCACCACCCTGGCGGTGGTGCTGGCGCAGTTGTTCGTGGCTGCGCCGCTGTTCGTGCGCTCGGCGCGCCTGGGCTTTCTCAATGTCGATAAACAGCTCGAGGAATCGGCGATCACCGAAGGCGCCAGCAACTGGCAGCTCTTTCGCTATGTGATGGTGCCCACCGCCGGCACCAGCCTGATCAGCGGCGCGTTGCTGTGCCTGGCGCGCTGCCTGGGGGAGTTTGGCGCCACGCTGCTGTTTGCCGGCAACCTGATGGGCCGCACCCAAACCATGCCGCTGGCGATCTACGTCGGCCTGGAGAGCGACCGTGGCGTAGCGATTGCGCTGGCTTTGATCCTGCTGCTGGTCTCGGCGCTGCTGCTGGCGCTGCTACGCACCCTCGAGCGTAACTGGAGCCTGGGCTGAGATGGCGCGTGGTCGTTACCTGGGCCGCCTCAAGCTGCGCCCGCTGCCAGCGGAGTTGGCCCAGCAGTATTTGCTGCAATGGCACCCGCGCCAACTGGCCCTGCAGCCCGAAAGCTTCCCGCCGCTTACCTCGCCCGCCTTGTTTGGCAACGCCGCCCCGCTAGCGGTAGAGATTGGCGCTGGTTCTGGCGAGTATTTGCTCAGCCTGGCGCAGGCCGCCCCGCAAAGTAACTTTCTGGGCATCGAGATCTCTAACCGGGCGGCCCATGCCGCCGCCTGGGCCGCGGCTGAGGCCGGCCAGGCGAATATGAAGGTGCTGCGCGCCGATTTCAAGCTGCTGGCCCCCTTAGTAAGGCCGGGCGCCTGGCAGCGCGCCTATTTGCACTTTCCCGATCCACTGCTGAAGCCGGCGGACGCCCGCCGCATCCTGTTCGCTGCGCCCTTTTTGGATCTGCTGGCCCTGGCCTTGCCGCCGGGCGGCGAGTTGAGCGTAGTGAGCGACCAGGCGGCCTTCTTCGAGTACATGTTGGCGCTGGCTGAGGCGGATGAGCGCTTCGTCAAGGCGCACGCCGCCGCCTACCTGAGCGGCTTCAGCCCGCCGGTCAAATCACGCTTCCAGCGCATCTGGGAGCGCAAGGGGCGCACCCCGCGCCAGTTTGTGCTGCGGCGGCGCTAGGGAAACAAAAAGCGGCGCACAGGTGCGCCGCTTTTGATGGTGCCAGGCAGGAGCTGCCATGCCGCCGCTAGGCGGCGGGCTGATCCTTCTTCAGCACCGGCAAGCCGGTCTTCATCTCGGCCACCTGGTAGCCTGCGGGCAGGCTCTCCACGGCACCGTCCTTCACTTCCTTCGAGAAAAAGTACAGGGTGGTGGTGCCGCCGCTCTTGTTGGGCTTGGAGCGGGCGTGCAGGTAATACGTGGTGCCTTTTGAGTTGGTGAATGAGTACGCCATAATCCTCTCCTTTATGAGGGTTTGGGGATTTTTGCTACCGGCAATGTTGTTTTCCCGATGCTGATTAATTTTAACATTCGCACAGGGTAAGCTGCAACAAAACCAGAGGCTGAAATTCAGAACAAGTGTACTATGACTCTGCGCCCTCTGCCGGCTCTGGCGGGGCGAGTAGTGCCTCCAGCCGGGCTACGAAGCGATCGTGGTCGCCGCTCTCCAGCCCCTGGCGCGGGATGTACAGCATCTGGTCACTGTAGGTGAGCAGCCAGGTGCTATCGGCGCGGTGCTGGATCGACTGGATGTGGTTGACCGGGATGCGAGCGGCCTCGCCGTTCTGCTCGATCGAGAGGCTCTTGCCGCGCAGCTGCAGGGTGGTGAGCGGCATGTGCGGCCCGAAGAGCTGCTCGCGGCGCAGATAGACGAGAAACACATTGAACAGCGGCCCCAGCGTGAAGGCCAAGCCACGCCAGAAGACATACAGGCCCAGCAGCACGGCCAGCAGCCGCAGGAACCAGGCCGGGGTGCGGTCAAAGGTGAGCACCATGATCAGCGTGCCGAGGAACATCACCAGCGGGCCGCCGGCTACGCGGCGCAGGGTCTGCACGCCGCCGCTGTAGTAGGTGGCCAGGTAGTTATCGGCGAATTGGGCAAAGGTGGGCCGGTAGCTAACTTTCATGGCGGGGCAGCTCCGGTGGCTCGGCAATGCGCACGCCCAACACCTCGGCGCGGGCGGTTTCCACCCCGTGGGCCAGGATGCGGCAGTGTACATAGGTCTTGCGCCCCTCCACCCGGGTGACGGCGGCGCGCAGCTCCAGCGGCGCGCCATCCAGCGGGGTGGGCTTCAGGTAATCCACCTGCAGCGAGCCGGTGACGTAGGTGATCAGTGGCAGGCTGCCGATGGCGCGGCCCTCCTGGCGGTGGGCATGCGCCATCGCCAGGCCAATGCTGTGGCAATCCACCAGGGTGGCGATGATGCCGCCGTTGAGCACCCCTTTGTGCCCGGTGAAGTGCTCGGCCGGGGTGAAGTACGCCACGGCTTCATCGCCTTCCCAGTGGCTCTTGATGTGCAAACCGTGATTGTTATTGCGCCCACAGCCCCAGCAGTCGGCGCGGGCATCCAGGTATTGGTCTTGGAAGGGAATTGCGCTCATGCAGCTAGTGTACCGCTGCTTAGTGAGTGGTGACTTCGAAGGCATCCACCGGGTGGCTGCGCTCTTTGATCGGCAGCTCGCCCAGTGGTTTGAGCGTCACCTGGCCGGCCACCGCCGCGGCGGTCTCCGGCCCCAACAGGATGCGGTTGGGGCGCGCCAGGTTTTGCAACCCGGCGGCGATGTTGACCGCATCGCCCAGCACGGTGAGCTCCACGCGCTCCTTGGTGCTGACGTAGCCGGCCACCGCGTTGCCGGTGTTGATGCCGATGCCGACGTCAATGTAGCGCTCAGGCGTGCGGTAGCGTGCTTCCAGTTGGCGCAGGATCTCTTGCGCGGCGTGCACCGCCTGCAGCTCCGGCTGGCCTTTAGCCCCCATGCCGAAGACCGCCATCACGCCATCACCCAGATACTTATCCAGCAGGCCGTTGTATTGGAAGATGATGTCGGTTACGTCCTGGTAGTAACGTTCGAGCAACTGGGCGAAAGGCTGGCTGCCCATACGCTCGGCCAGCCCGATCGAGCCGGCGATATCGACGAACAGAATGGTCAGGCGCTGCTCGGCCAGGGTGGGCAGCTTGCCGCTGCGCAGGTAACTGCGCAGCAGGAATTCCGCCTCCACCGGGGCCACAAAGCGCTGCAGCAACTGGCGGATGCGCTGCTCTTCGCGCACGCGCTCCATCAGGCTGACGCGCTCAATCGTCAGCGCCGCCAGGTGGCCCACGGCCACCGCCAACTGCATATCGCGCTGGCCAAAGAAGCGCGTGCCGCGGCGGCTCTTGGAGATATAGATCAGGGCGATGGTTTGCTCCTGGCTCACCACGGGCACACACAGCAGGGTTTGCAAGTGCAGTTGGCGGCTGGCTTCTTCCAGCAGGCTGCGCGTCTGCGGTTCCTGGCTGGGCAGCAGCAGCGCGCTGCGCTGCTGGATGGCAGTATCGGCGATGCGGCGCGGGATGCCCAGCGCCTCGAGGCGCTCGAAATCCTGCGCCAGCACCACCTGGCATTGATCGGCCCCCAGGGTGACTTGGAGCAGGCGGCTGACTTCTTTGAGGGCCATCTCGACATCGAGAATGTTGTTGAGCTGCTGGATCACTTCGTAAAGCAGCACGGCATGGTTATCAAAGGATTCGAGCAGCAGCTCACGGCTGAAGGGTTGTACGCCACGCGCGGCCGGCTCCTCTTGCGGATCGCTGGCCAGTTGGGTCACCAGAATTTCATACAAGCCAATGCGCACGACATCGTTGGCGCTGAGCTTGAAATCAAAATTCTCAGTAATGCGGCGGCGGTTGATGTAGGTGCCGTTGCGGCTGCCCAGATCACGAATGGTGATGGTGTTGCCCTCGTCGTTGAGCTGGATCTCGGCATGTTGGCGCGAGGCGGCTTCATCGGCGATCAGGATGTCGTTATCCTGGCGGCGGCCGATGCTGTTGAGGCCGGGCTTGAGCAGATATTCGCTCGGCTTGCTGTCGGGGGAGCGCACGGTAAGGGTCCACATGGGCGAAGGTTGGCGGCCGGCTCCGCCCCGAAGCAAGCCGCCAAGTGGAGGCATTATAATCGCCGCGGTTTGGCCCCTATGAAGAAACAACAACAGAAAAACCGGCTGGGTTGGCGCCAAAGGCTGCTATGGGCGGTGCCCGGGGTGGCCCTGGGCTGGTTTGTGCTGGTGTATTGGTTGGATGCGTTGCAGTGGCCGGCCAGGCCACTGCTGACCGGTGTGGCCCTGGCCAGCCTGGCGGGTGCCTGGCTGAGCACCACGGCGCTGCCGCGCCTGGGCGCTGAGGGGTGGCTGGCGCGGCGGCGCAAGCTGCCGGCCAACACATGGGCGCTGGCGGCGCTGATCTTTGCTGGCTTGGTGCCCGTAGGCCTCATGCTGCAGGCCCAGGTGCGCGTGCCGGCCACGCACCGCCTCGAGGTGTGTGCCCCGCAGCCGATGTACGCCCCGTTTGTGATCCAAGGCATCACCCGCGAGGATGGCGTGCGCGTGATGCTGGCCGGCATCAAGGGCGATGACCCGTGGAATTTTTCCGGCGACACCTTGCTAACTCAACAGTCCGGCTCGTGCGTGCACTACGAGGCCTTCTTTAAAGGGGGCGTTGTACTCTCCTTGCAGAGTGGCCCGCAGGTTGGCCCGGCCCACATCGTGTGGGATGGGCAGGCACGCACCATCGCGCTGGACGAGCCGCTGCCGGGTAGCCGCGTGCTCAATCTGCACGGCAGCCACCCGCTGGGCATCAGCGTGCTGCGCCAGGCGCTGCTGTGGGCCGCCACGCTGGCACTAGTGGTGCTGGGCGTCTGCGTGGCCGTGGGGCTGGCGCTAGCGCTGCAGCCCGCCGCCGGGCGCGCTACGGCGGAGGCTGGCTGGCTGGTGTGGCTGGGCGCACTGGCGGCATTGAACCTGCTGGTGATGGGCGTGGTGGGGCGCAATGCGGCCCTGGCTGCCGATGATTTTTGTTATGCCATCTCCTCAGCTGAAGTGGGCGTGTGGCAGGGGACCTGGAATTTTTATACGCAGGCCAATGGGCGCTTGCTGGGGAACTTCCTGGGCATGCTCAGCGGTGGCCTTTCACCACAACAACAGTTCCCCGCTGAGGTGTTGCTGTATTTGGCGGTGTGGGTGGCGGCTTTGGCATGGGCCTTTCACGGCGTGCTGCACTGGCTCGGCGCGCGGCGCCCATGGGGCGCCGCACTGCTGCTGAGCAGCTTGAGCGTGCTGGTGACGCTGATCCTCACGCCTACTGTGGCGCAATCGCTGTATTGGCGCTCTGGCCGCGAGCCGCTGGTGGCTTCGTTGATCGTGGGCAGCGCCGCCTTGGGTGGCTTGCTGGCCCTGGGAGCGCGCCGCCCGCTGCGCCCTGGGGCGCTGGGCGGCCTGGTGCTGGGGAGCGCAGTTGCCGGCCTGTTCCACGAAGCCTATGCCGCCGCCCAAGTGGGCATGTTGCTGGCGGCGTTGGGCCTGGTGTATGCCTATCGCCGCCCGGCGCGCCGCGCCGCGGGCGGCGGGTGGCCGGCGGCGCTGAGCGCACAACTCTTTGGCGCGCTGGCCGCCTTGGCGGTGCATCTGTTTTCGCCCGGCACGGCGGCGCGCGGCAGTGTATTGGGGGCCAGCTTTGACCCGCTGCGCGTGGGCTATGGGGCGCTCTATGATACGGGCGTGCTACTGTTCGGGGATGCGCTCAACGGGCTGACGCTGGCCTTATTTGTGATTGGGCTGGTGCTGGCGGCGCGCGCAGTGGGCGCACGGCGCATGCCCGCGCCACGGCTGCGCGGCCTGAGCTTCGGCGCGGTCTTGATCCTGGCGGCCGGCGTGCTGAGCGCCAATGCCGTCGGCCATTACGCCTTGGATGGCTTGCCGGCGCGCACGGCGATCATCCCCACCTATTTGGCCGTGCTGATCGCGCCGCTGGCCGGCTTGCTCAGCGCGCCCTGGCTGCTGAAGCAGCTTTCCGGGCGCGGCCTGCGCTATGCCCAGCGCGCCGCGCTGGTGTTGTTGAGCATCGTGTTGCTGGTGCAAGCCAGCAGCAGCGCAGCCCTGTTGCCCGAGTACCAGCATTACGCCTTGTCGGTGCGCAGCTTCTTCGCCAGCCTGCAAGGTGCGCAGGCCGCAGCGCAGGGCACCGTGAAGTTGCGCGCCCTGCTGCCCAATCCCTACGGGGTGGCCGCCCCCGGCATTGAGGAGCGCAACTTCGTCAATGGCTGCATCGACCGGTTGAGCGGTGGGGCGGTTACTTTTGAGTAAGCGCGCCAAAATGAAGTAGTGCCGATGCGCGCAGCATGGCTTAGCCCCTTGCTCTTGGTGCCCCTGCTGGCTTGCCGCGCGCACACGGCCTCGCCAGCCACGCTGCTCCCCAGCGCCAGCCCGACGGCCGCCAGCACGCCCAGCGCGATGTTCGAGCGAACGCCCAGCCCAACGCTCAGCCCCGCAGCCAGCCCCACGCCGCGTTCTGTGCGCTCCTGCCAGTTGCCCAGCCGCGCGCACTTGGGGCTGGGCTGGCCGCGCTCGCCTGAGCGCTTGCCCAGCCTGGGCACCGTGCGCGCCGTAGTGCTCTTCGCCGATTTTGAGGATGCGCCCTCCAGCCGCAGCCCGCAAGCGGTGCTGGCCTTGCTCTCACCGCAGGCCGAGGACTTTCTGGCCGCGCAATCCTATGGGCGCTTTGCACTTCAACTCGAACCGCACTACACCTGGCTGCGCCTAAGCCAGCCAGCGGCGCACTACGGCGCCAGCCTGAGCGCCTACGCACCGCATTTGGCCTTTTTGCAAGAGGCGGTGGATCTGGCCGATGCGCAGGTCGATTTCTCCGGCGCCGACTTGGTGATCGTGCTGAGCAACCCGGATGCGGAGGCGATTGCCTACGGGCCAACCTACACCGGCTTTCGCAGTTCCGGCCTGCAGGCGGATGGCGTGATCATCGCCAATGGCATGACTTCGGGCCGTGACCTGTTGTATTGGGGTTGGATGTGGCTGCCGCACGAACTTGGCCACAGCCTGGGCCTGCCGGATCTGTACGCCTATGATGCGCCGCTGGATCAGTTCCCGTATTCCGGCGGCTATAGCCTGATGGGCAACATCTTTGGCTTCGCACCGGAGCTGAGTGCGCTGGAGCGCTGGCTGCTGGGTTGGCTGGCTGACGAGCAGGTGTATTGCCTGCCAGCAGGGGAGGCGTTGACCGTGGAGCTCACGCCGATCGAACGCCAGGGCGGCATGAAGGCGGTGTTGCTGCCGCTGGGCGCCGGCCGTTTGCTGGTGGTGGAGAGCCGCCGCGCCGAAGGCTATGATCACTTGCTGCCTGAGCCGGGCGCGCTGGTGTATGTGGTGGATGCTAATGTGGCCAGCGGCTATGGCCCGCTGGTGGTGTGGCCGCCGGCGCAAGAAGATGCCGGGCTGGCGCAGGCCACGCTGCAGCGCGGCGAGGCGCTGAACGTGGCCGGCTATACGATCGAGGTGTTGGCGAGCACGGCCGGGTACGACCGCGTGCGCCTGGCGCCTGCTACGCCGGGCGCACCCTAGCGGCTTACGCCGCCGGGGCCGCGGCGGGGCGCGGTGTCTCGGCTTCCAGTTGGAACTCCATCACCGTTTCCACTTTGACCAGGCGCCCCTGGTGGGCGCTGCAATGCTGCAACCACTTGCGCGCCAGTTGGCTGCTTTCGATGCGCGTGGTGGTGCACCCGCAGGCATACTGCTCCACGCGGGTCACTTCAACTTCGACTGAGCCTTGTGGCTTCATTGGCTTCTTTTTGTTGGCCCCCATACTGTTCCCCTGTGAGTCGGATTTCGTCGCTGCTGAGCAATGCCCGCCGGCCGATCTCGGTGAGCGGCTGGTACTCCTGCGGGTACAGCGCAGCCAGAATGTCGGCGGCAAATTCGCCGCGCCAATCGTGCTTGGCCACTTGGGCCAGGCGCATCATCAGCAAGGTGTCCGGCAGGTAGACACGGTCTTGCCAATTCTTGATGCTCTGGTAGCTCACACTGCGGCCGATGCTGTGCAAGGCTTCGCTCAGCTCATGTGCAAATTCACGCAGCGTGGCGGGCTTGTAGGATGTGCCCGCCAGAATGCGATATTGCTGCACAATGTGGGCGACGGCCTTTTTGTTGCGATGGGTGGTGTTGAGTGCGTGGCTGTTTTCCATAGAACGATTGTTCTATGATGATACTGAGGATGTGAATTTTTTTCAAGCGCAGTCAAGCCAATGTCAAGGCGCTGGACACCGGCGGCGGGGATGATGCAGTGGGCGCGTATAATCCACGCCAATGCGTAGCGCCATACTCTCCGCGCGGTGGTGGCTGTGGGCCAGCCTGGTGCTGGTCTTCTTCGCCGTGCGCTGGCCCGGCCTGGGGCGCTACGTCACCATTGACGAAGTCTTCTGGCTGACCCAATCAGCCAAGTTGGCGGTGGCGGTGGAGCAGGGCGATTGGCACGATACCGGCCTGGCCGGGCACCCTGGGCTCACCACCGCCTGGGCGGGCGTGCTGGGGCTGCGTGCGCGCCTGCCAGATTTCGCTAGCGATCCACCCGAACAGATCACAGATTTTCATGTGCGCACCGCCTTCCGCCAGGCGGGCTACAACCCGGTGCAAATTCTGGCGGCGGCGCGCCAGGTGATGGTGCTGGCTAACACGCTGGTGTTCGCCGCGCTGGCCTGGTATCTGCTGCGCGTGTGGGGTGGCTGGCCCGCCGCACTGGCCGGCGGCCTGCTGGCCTTGGATCCCTTCCTGATCGCGCACCAACGCTTGCTGCACCAAGATGGGCTGATGGCCGGGCTGGTCTTGCTGGCGCTGCTGGCTTTCACCTGGCACCAGCGCACAGGCCAGTTGCGCCATGCGGCCGTTGCCGGGCTGGCGGCGGGCTTGGCCTGGCTGACCAAATCGCCCACGCTGCTGTTGGGGCCGTGCATCCTGGCGCTGGCCGTGTGGCAGGCCTGGCGCCAACCCGCCGCGCGGCGCACGGTGTGGCGCGGCGTGCTGGTCTGCGGGCTGGCGGCGCTGTTGGTGTACGTAGCCTTGTGGCCCAAGATGTGGGTAGCGCCGCTGGAGGCGCTCGGTGAGGTGTGGAGCTATGCAGCCGAAACCGCCAGCGGCGAACACAGCGGGCCGATCTATTTCAATGGCCAGTTGTATCCCAATGGGGAGCTCGGCCTGGCTTCGGCCTACTTCTATCTATATACGTTTTTATGGCGCGCCACACCGCTGGATTGGCTGGGCGTGCTGGCGGCCGCGGCGGCCCTATGGGCCTGGCGCCGCCAGCCGCCGGAGCAACGCCAGGGGCTGGTCGCGCTGCTCGGCTTTGCGGCGGTGTTTATCCTCGCCATGAGTGTCGCCGCCAAAAAATTCGATCGCTATATGCTGCCGGCCTACGCCGCGCTGGTGCTGTTGGCTGGCTGGGGTTTGGCGGCGGCTTTGCGCCAGTGGCGCGGCGCCCGCTGGCGCCCTTTGGCCGCCGCGGCGCTGCTGCTCGGCGCGCAGGCCTTCTGGGCGCTGGGCGCCTTCCCGTATTACCTCAACTTCTATAATCCGCTTCTGGGTGGCACTGCCGCTGCGCAACATGTGATGCTCTTGGGTTGGGGCGAAGGGTTGGACGAAGCGGCCAGCTTCCTCAGCCGCCAGCCGGATGTGGGCACGGCCCGCGTGGCGGCCTGGTACAGCAACGCCTTCAGTTTTCAAAGCCCGCTGGCGGTGGACGATATTCCCATCGCCGCGCAGCTCAGCTCGGCGGAATTGCAAGCCACGCTGGCGCACGACTACCTGGTGATCTACGTTCACCAATGGCAACGCCACACCCCGCAGAATCTGCTGGATGCGCTGGCTGATTTGCAGCCGGTGTATACCCTGGTGCTGGATGGAGTCGACTACGTGCGGGTGTACCAGCCCTAGCGAGGGCTAGGCGTGGCTATCCCACAACGGTTCTTGGATCTGGCGCTGCAAATTTTCATAGCGCGCCATCACAAACAACGCATCCGATAAGCGATTGACATAGGTTACCGATTCAGGGCGCACTGCATCTTGGCGCGCCAGGGTTACCAGGCGGCGCTCGGCGCGGCGGCATACGGCGCGCGCCACCTGCAAGGTGGCTGCGCCCAGGCTGCCGCCGGGCAGAATGAAATTCTGCAACGGGCCGAGCTCGGCGTTCATTTCGTCGATCAGTACTTCGAGCGCGGCCACATGGCGCGCCTCGATGCGCGGCACCTTGAATTCTTCGGCTTCTTCGGGCGGGAAGGAGAGATCGCTGCCGAGGTGGAACAACTGGTTTTGGATCGCCGGCAGCACTGCGGCCAGTTTGGCGCACAGCCCCTGGGCCAGCGCCAGGCCGATGAACGAATTCAACTCATCCACTGCGCCGTAGGCGCGCACGCGCGGGTGATCTTTGGCAACGCGCTGTTTGCTGCCCAGCGCGGTGCTGCCGTCATCCCCCGTCTTGGTATAGATCTTGGTCAGGCGTGGCATGCCCGCATTATAGCGCGCGGCACGCGCCGCAGCGGCCAGCTATAATCCTCGCCATGCGCGCCGACATCGCTGCCTATGCAATCCTGAGCCGTTGGTTGGTGCTGTTGGCTGCCGCGGCGCAACTGGCGCTGACGGGCGCCGGCGTGCTCACCATTCCGCTCTTGCTGGCCCTGGCGGGGCTGTGGAATGCCTGGCTCAGTGTGCGTTGGCTGCAGGGCCAGCGTTGGCGCCAGCAAACCGCCATCGAACTCATCGTGGATTTCGCCATCGCCCTGGCGCTGTTTTACTTCAGCCGCACCGTGCTGGGTCCGTTGGTGTGGATCGGCGTGCTGCCGGTGCTGCGCGCGGCCTGGTCGCTCGGCCTGGGCGGCGGGTTGGCGGCCGGCTTGGGCAGCGCTGCGGCGTTTGCGGCGCTGGCAGCCATCGATGTGCCCGTGGCGCAGATCCCCCTGCGTATGCTTTTGCCCGCCCTGGCTTTTCTGGCCGTGGGCAGCATCTTAGGCTTCCTCGGCCGCCAGGCAGATTTTGCGCTGCAGGAGCAGCACGAGATGGCCGAATACAAGCGTCTCGAAGCTACCCAGCGCCAGCGCGAGCGCAACGAAGCCCTGTTTAACATCACCCAACAAATGAATGCCAGCCTGGTGTATGAACAGGTGCTGGAAATTGCCCTAGATGCTGGCAGCAAAGCTTTGATGGAGAGCCACGAGAATGTGGCGCGCACGCTGGGCGGCGTCTTGCTGTTTGACGAAGGCGGCCTGCGCCTGGCCGCCGGGCGCGGCCTGGCGGCACAGGACATTGGCCGTGTACTGCCGGGGCAGGCCGGCGCGCTGGCTGAGCTGCTACAACATGGCGAACCGCGCCAAGTGCCCAACCCGCTGGCCGATGAAGAATTGAAACTGCTGGCCGGTTTGCACAATACGCAGAGTGTGTATGCCCTGCCGTTGGTGGCCGGCTTGGATCTGTTCGGCGTGCTGTTCTTTGCGCACCCGGATGCCGATTTCTTTGACCCAGAACGTTGTGAACTGGCTGGCTTGATCGCCCGCCAACTGATGAGCGCCCTACAAAACGCGCAGCTCTACGAAGCACTGACCGAAGAAAAAGAGCGCATCGCCCACTTGCAGACGCAAGCTCGCCAGCAGTTGGCGCGCAACCTGCACGATGGGCCCACCCAGAACGTGGCCGCGCTGGCGATGCGCATTAACCTGGCCCGCCGCCTGCTGGCCAAGGATCCGGCCGCTGCCGGCGAGGAGCTGTTCAAGATCGAAGATCTGGCGCGGCGCACCACCAAAGAGATGCGCCATATGCTCTTTACGCTGCGCCCGCAGGTGCTGGAAACCGGCGGCCTGGGCGCCGCCCTGCAAGACCTGGCTAAGCATGTGCAGGAAAGCTACGGCCTGGCTGTAGACGTACAGGCAGACCCGGCGGCCGAGACGCGCATGGATCAAGGCAAGCAGACCCTGTTGTTCTCGATCGTGGACCAGGCGCTGACCTATGCTCAGCGCCAGGGCCAGGCACGCCATGCCCGCGTGCAGTTGGCGCCCCTGGATGGCAGCATTACCTTGCTCACCGTGCAGACTGATGGCCCCGCGCCGGAAGGCAACGCCGACGGTGAGCTGGATATTCTGCACGAGCGCACCAACCTGCTCAACGGCGTGCTGCGCATGGATAAGCAAGCCGAAGGGGGCATGCAGCTGCGTGTGTGGGTGCCGCTGAGTGAGCAGGCCGCTGAGCGCCTGCGCCGCGGAGAGCTGTGAGCACCGCACCGGCTGCCGCCCCGCGCAGGCTGCGCATGCTCGGTGCGGTTTGGCTGGTGCTCTTTCTGCTCTGGCTGCCGTTTGAAGATACCCAGCTTACCTTCCCGTTAGTACTGGCGTTGGATTTGTGTGTCTGGCTGGCGCTGCGCATGTGGCCGTTTTGGTCTACACTGGGCCGCGTAGCGGCTACGCTGGTGGCCGCCGCCTGGTTGGCCAGCGCGCCAGTGCTCACGCTGGGGCTGATGGTGTTCAAGAGTGGGGTGCATGCGCACGGGTTTCCTGATTTCGCGCTGCGCCAGTTTGCCGCCGTGCTCACCGCGCTTCCGCTGTGTGCATTGCTGGGTGGCTTGATGGGGCTTGGTGCTCATATCTTATTGATGAAGAAATGATGGTCTAAGGGGGCTGAAGGGGCAGTAGGCCGCATCTCGGGAGGCTGCAAATGCCGAGAAGCGGGGGCTTGTATTACGCCGCACAAACCGGGCACCGTGATTCCATGCCGGTGCTTCTTTTAATCCATGGCGCGGGGGGTAGCACGGCCAGTTGGCCGTACCAACTGCGCCGCCTGCCGGGCTGGCGCGTGATTGCGCCGGATCTGCCCGGGCATGGCAGTTCTTCGCTGGCTTCAATGGAAACGCTCGCCGCCTACGCCGATTGTTTGTGGCAATGGCTGGCTGACCTGGGGATCGAGCAGGCCGTGCTGGCCGGTCATTCAATGGGCGCAGCCATCGCTCTGCTGATGGCGCAGCGTGCCGCGCGGCGCACGCAGGGGCTGGTGCTGTTGGGCGGCGCGGCGCGCTTCTCAGTGAACCCCCACTTAATGGAGACGCTGTTGCACCCCGGCCGCGGCAACGAGGGCGTGCGCAACATCGTGCAATGGTCGTTTGCGCGGCAGAGCCATGCCGCGCTGCGCAGCGCGTACACGCGCCAACTGCTGGCCAACCGTGCCGGCCAGTTGTATGCGGATTTCGTGGCCTGCAGCCACTTTGATTTTGGCGAAGCGGCGCCTGGGCTGCGCGTGCCGGCTTTGCTGCTCAGCGGGGCGGAAGACCAAATGGTCGCGCCGCACCTCTCGCAGGCGCTGGCGCAGCGTTTGCCACTGGCGCGCTACCAAGCCGTGCCTGGCGCGGGGCATATGCTGATGCTTGAGCGCCCGGTGGAGGTGGCCGCCTGCGTGGAGGATGCCTTGCGAAACTGGGAATCACGCTAAAATCGGGCGCAGCGATGATAGCGCGTGTGCAACGCTGGTTAGGCGCCCCCGAACTAGAAGATTCAGAGCTTAGACGTCAGGCCGGGCTTCTCAGCCGTATTCTGGCGGTCTTAATTCCCGCCACCATCTGCTTGGCGCTGCTGTTAACGGTGCTGGCCCCGCACAACCTGACCGGCCGTAATATCGCGCTGGGCGCCATCCTGGTTGAGTTCATTACCCTGGCATTGTTGCGCCGCGGCTGGGTGCAGTTTGCCGGCATCTGTATGCTGCTGGCCCTGTGGGGCTGCATTAGCGCGGCGATGTACTGGGGCGAAGGGGTGCGCAGCGTCTCGATGCTCGGCCAGATTCTGATGATCTTCATGGCCGGCTTGCTGGTGAACGGATCGTTTGCGTCGACGCTGGCACTACTCACCATCCTGTGGAACTACGTCACCGTCCTGTTGCATACCCAGAATGGGGAGCCGCCGACGCTGCTGTTGGACATGCACGCCTATTGGGCGGTGCAATCGCTGTTCTTCATCATGAGCGTGGGGCTCACCCTCACCTACGTCAACCGGTTGCGGGTAGCCTTTGATGAGGCCCAGGCCAAGGAAGACTCGCTCACCACGCGGGTGAGCGAGCTGCATGCTGCCCAGCAGGCCCAGAGCGTGGAAGAGAGCCATCTGCGGCGCAAAGAAGCCATCCTCAAAGCGGTGTCACGCGCCGCGGAGCAACTTTTTCGCCAGCACTCGTTTGCCGAAAGCATTCAGGATGTGCTGGGTGATCTGGGCCAGGCCACCGGGGTTGACCGGGTGCGCATCTTTGAAAATGCCCCGGGCAGTGGTGATAACTTGATGTCGCATGAGTTGGCCGCCTGGGCCAATAGCAACGTCTCCGAATACATGCAATTGGGGCGCTTCAAGAGCACCCATTTTCGCGAGGTGGGGCTCTCGCGCTGGGTCGATCTGCTGTCCAACAATCGCGTAGTCAGCAGCCGGGTGAAAGACCTGCCAGACGGTGAGCGGCGCCGCTTGCAATCGCAGGGATTGAAATCGATCCTGCTCGTGCCGATCTTTGTGCGCGCCGCCTGGTGGGGCTTTATTGGCTTCGATGAGATCAAGACCGAACGCGAATGGACGCTGGATGAAGAAGAAGCGCTGCGGGCGGCGGCTGGCATCCTGGGCGGCGTGATCGAGCGCCAACAGGTCGAGCGCGCCCTGCACCGCAGCCAGCAACACTACCTGGCGATCCTGCAAGACCAGACCGATATGATTTGCCGCTACTCGCCGCAGGGCCTGATCACCTTTGCCAACGAAGCCTATGAACGCTTCTTTAACTTGCCGCCTAAGGGAGCCGAGCACCGCCCGATTTGGAACCAAATGCTCAATCAAGAGGAGGCCGAGGCCCTGCGCGCCAAGATCGACTCGATCTCCGTTGAGCACCCGGCAACCACCAGCCGCAACCTGAGCTTGCGCGCCGATGGCGTGCTGCGCTGGATCGAATGGACCTCGCGCGGCATCTTTGACGAGAACGGTGTGCTGGTGGAAGTGCAAGCGGCCGGCCGCGATGTGGACAACGAAGTGCGCCTGCGCGAACAATTGGAGCGCAACTTGCGCGAGACGGAAACGCAGGCGATGACCGATGCGCTCACCGGCTTGCACAATCGCCGGGCGATCACTGAGCGCGCCGAGTTGGAATGGCGCGGCGCCATGCAAGCGGGGCTGCCGTTTAGCTTGATCTTGCTGGATCTGGATCACCTCAAAGAGATCAATGACACCCACGGCCACCTGATGGGCGATGAAGCGCTCAAGCTGGTGGGCACCCTGCTCAAGACCAGCATGCGCCGCAATGATGTGGCTGGCCGCTGGGGTGGCGATGAGTTCATGCTGCTGCTGCCCGGTTCGGATCAGGAAGTGGCTTTGCAGGTGGCCGAGCGTTTGCGCCAACGCATTGGCCAGGCGCATGTACGCCTGGAAGATGGCGAGACGCTGACCTTGCAGGTCAGCCTGGGAGTCGTGTCAGACCGGGCCGGTGCGCATGCCGAAACGCCGGGTGGCCTGTTCGCCAAGGCTGACCGGGCACTCTACCGCGCCAAGCAAGCCGGGCGCAACCGGGTAGGCGTGGCCTAAAATGCCGCGCCCGCCGCACGCGCCAACGCCGGGGCGGGCCGCGGGTGGGATTGCAAAACCAAAACAGCGGTATAGTTCTGCGGGTTCGTACGTATGCAAGTGATGCGCCGCCTCAAGGACTTGGTGCGGTTAAGCCGCGCTGGGGATATATCAGATGATCTGCGGGGCCGTCTCTTCGGCTACATTTTTTGGGTAATCTTTTTGCTGGCCGTCGTCGGCATTGTGGTCACCGGTGGCCTGTTTCAAGCCAGCCCGGCCGCCCGCGTAGGCCAGGGGCTGATGCTGCTCTTCCTCGGCCTGGTGTGGATCTTGTGGAAGCGTGGGCGCATCACTGCCGCTACCACGTTGATCGTGTGGAGTTTCTGGGGGCTAACCCTACTGGTGGTACTGGGCGAATCCAATCACAATAGCATGTGGATGGTGCCGCAGTTCCTGCTGGTGGTGCTGACCCGTTTCTTGCTCAGTGGGCGGGTGGCAGTGTTCATGGCGCTGCTGACCGCCATCCTCGATTTCCTGATTTTTTCGCTGCCGCTGCGCCAGCGCCTTTTCCCGGGGTTGCAATTGATGGCCTATGAGGGGGAGTTGCCCCCGCTGATCATGAGCGTGCTCTTCCTCGTGTTCATTTTCTTTTTGGGGGATATCGTGCTACGCGAAAGTTTGCTGGGGGCGCGCCGCAATGAAGGCCGCTACCGCTCCCTGTTCGAACACACCAACGATGCCGTCTTTTTGATCGATCCCCAGTTGCGCTACCTCGACGTCAACCAGCAGGGCGCCGCCCTGCTGGGCTATGAGCGCCAGGAGCTGCTCGGCAAGCCGATCGCCGAGGTGATCGCGCCCACCGAAGTGGCCGCCATGAAGGCCAACTTCACCCGCCTGGAGCGCGAGGGCAATGTGCCACTGTTTGAGCGCACCATGATCCGCAAAGACGCCAGCCGCATCATCACCGAAGTAGGTTTGTCGCTGGTGAAGGATGAGGACGGCATGCCGCTGTATCACCAGAGCATTGTGCGCGATATTACCGAGCGCAAACGCCTGGAGGATCAGTTGCGCTTCTCACTGGAAGAGATGCAGACCCTGGCGATGCAAGACCCGCTGACCGGGCTGCTCAACCGCCGCGCCGTGACCGAGCACGCCGAAGCCGAATGGTTCCGCGCCCAGCGTGAGGGCCGCCCGATGTGCCTGGTGCTGGTGGATCTGGATAATCTCAAAGTGATCAACGATGTGCAAGGGCACACCACCGGTGACAAGGTGATCCTGGAGTTGGCCCGCGCCATCAAGATGCAGAAGCGCCGCTATGACTGGGCCGGGCGCTGGGGCGGCGATGAATTCCTGCTGGTATTGCCCGGCGCCACACTCAGCGAGGCGGGCGATGTGGCCGAGCGCGTGCGCAACCAGTACACGCAGAGCCCGCTGGTGAACGGCGCCGGCGAAGACGCCTCAGTGAGCCTGGGGGTCTCGTGCTACTCTGGCCGGCGCGGCGATAGCGTGGATTTCAACCAGTTGCTTAACCAGGCAGACGAAGCGCTCTACAAGGCGAAACAATCCGGCAAAAATCAAGTGCAGCTGTATCGCGATTAAACAAAAAGACCGGGCAAAGCCCGGTCTTTTTTTTCTGGCGTGACTGACTTACTTGTCAGTGAAGGCGCCCAGCAGGCCACCCGCGCCACCCAACACACCGGCGATACCGGTCAGGGTGTCGGCGAAGGGGATTTCCACGCCGAAGTACTTCAGGCCAGCCAAAACGAAAAAGATTGCTTGCAATGCAGTAGTGGGTTTCTGAAGGTTCATCAGAATCTCCTTGGGGGGTCCCTATACGGAATACCGTACCTGCAAAATAAAACACGGCTTGCCCGGCGGGGTTGCGCCCCGTTGCGGCCTGCCGCGTGCTATAGTACGTCTCTCGCGGAGGGTATGTGAAGGTTCGCACAGGTGTTTTGGTACTGCTACTTTTGACGCTAAGCCTGGCCGCTTGCGGCGCCCAGCCACAGCTGGCACAGGCCAGCCAGGCTACCCGCGAGCCCTTTCTGATGGCGGGCGGCGTGTTCCTCAGCGGCCCGCAAGACTTCTTGCTGCCCAGTGAGCTGACCGGCGAAGCCTACGCATTAACCAGCGCCGGCACCGAAGCACCCAATAGCCGCGTGATCGAGATGCGCCCCGATGGCGAAGCCTACATCGCCGCCACCGGCCGCCTGATGGGCTGGCAGCGCCAGTTGGATCGCCGCAGCGGGGCTGGCCCGCTGTACCTGGTGAACGTCGTCAATGTCTATGAGAGCGAGGCCGGCCCGCTGGCGGTACTCAGCCGTGAATGGCACGCCGAAGTTTGGAACCGGCTGGATATGGGCGAGCTGACCCTGCGGCCCGATCTGCCCGGTGTAGACGCTGAGCACCTGGTCTGGCAAGACGGCTCCGGCGGCATTGGTGTGGAGATTGCCTATCACAATCTCTACCTGTTGCTGACCGGGCCTGGCGAAGACGGCGTAGACCAGTACGCCTTCTTTGCTGATTTGGTGCCGCGCTATTTGCAATGGATACGCGAAGGGGAGACCCAGTAAGTAAAATCCCGCCTAACGGCGGGATTTTTGTTTGGCAGTTTTCTTGGTTGCCTTCTTGGCAACCTTCTTTGTTGCTTTTGCCTTGGTTTTTGATTTGGGCTTTGTTTTCGCGGTTGGCGTGGATGAGCTGCCGTTACCGTTGGCTACCCGAATGACAGCCCAGCTGATGGCAAAGAACACCACCAGAATGGCCAGGCAATACAGCGCAACAATTGCGTAGCCGCCCACGTTGCCCGGGTTGAGGAAGGGGTAGGGATACCAGCCCACCAGGCTGCCGCGTACCAGGGTGTAGCCAAGATAGGCGATGGGGAACATGAACCACGGCTTCCAGGCGTCTTTGGCCAGCTTGTGCTGCGGCGGTGACACAAACCAATCCACCACACCCACCACAGGGTTCACATAATGCAGCAGGGTATTAATCCACGGCTCCAGCGAACCCAGGTCAATGTCTCGCAGCAAAATGCCGTAGACGATACCCACCACGGCGATGTACACCACAGAAGCGCCGCGCGCCGATTCCTGGGTGCGCGTTGGAGTTTGCTTCTGCCACAGCAACAGACCGCCAATCACAAAGATGGCGGCCAGAAACAGGTTGCTTAGGTTGGTGAAGTAGCTGAAGTAGTTGACCGGGTCATAACCCAACCGCAGATGAGTGCCCAGTTGCAAGTCTACTGCGTAAAAAGTGAGCAGGCCAAAGAATAAACGAACAACGATGAGGGTTTTGCGCTTGTCCATAACCCCATTGTAGGCGGGTTTGGCGGCGCAATGCAATAGGCTAACTGTCCAGGCGCATCAGCACTTCGTCTACATTGGCGTTGCGGATGTCAGAGAAGCTGCGTTCTTCGCCTGTGCGCACAAAGCCGCACTTCTCCAGCACGCGCAATGAGGCCAGGTTGTCTTTGACGGCGCGCGCACACAATGGGCGCTGGCGATACTCCTGCAGGAACAGGCGTACCGCCTGGGTGGCGATGTCGCGGCCCCAGTGCTCGCGCCCCAGCCAGTAGGCCAGGTCGTTCTCGCCGAACATCACAAACGTGATGATGTTGCCAACCACCTCGCCATCGGCGAGAATGGTACGTGCTACGCCGTCTGGGTTGGCGAGGATGCGCTCCCAGCGGGCGGCGTGGGCCTCGGCGTCCAACGCGGTTGGCGTGCCGAAGGCGGCCATGTAGCGCGAGCCTTCATCGGCCTGGTGCACGAGGAATACGGGGAAGTCTGTTTCTTCTACTGGGCGCAGGGTTATGATTGCCACGCCGCCATGATAGCGCAAATGGTCTATTCGGCAGTGGTGTTGATGGATAACAAAAATCCCGCCTAGCGGCGGGATTTTTGTTTGGCAGCTTTCTTTACTGCCTTCTTGGCGACTTTCTTGGTAGCTTTCTTTGCAGCCTTTTTCTTGGCCGGGGCTTTCGCCTTGGCAGGCGCCTTCGAAGCCACCGTGGCCGCAACCGGGGCCGCAGCTGGCGTGCGGGTGAGCTTGAGCACCAGGCCGCTAAACAGCAGGAACAGAAGGGTGATGCCCACGCTGTACAGCGCTACACCGCCATAGCCACCTTGGCGAACCGGGTCAAAGAACGAGTAGGGATACCAATTCACCAGCGCCCCGCGTACCAGGCTGTAGAGCAGATACCCGAGAGGGAATATCAGCCAGTAGACCCACACATTCTTGGGCAGCTTCTGCTGCGGCGGGTAGAGCAACCAGTCCAGCAGAGCCACGACAGGGTTGATGTAATGCACCACCAGGTTGTTCCAGGTGAGTTCGGAACCCAGGCTGCGGCGCAGCAAGGCCTCGTACACCAGACCGACAACGAGGATAAAGACCACCGAGCCGCCGCGCAGCATTTCTTGCTTGACGGTGGGCTTGCGGTTTTGCAGCAGGGTCCACGCCCCGCTGAGGTACACAAACACAAGAATAATGTTTGTGAGGTGGGTGAAGTAGCTAAAGAAATTGACCACCTCGCCGCCCATGCTGCCAAACTGGCGGATGAGCGCGGCGATGGTCGCTACTCCTAAAATAATGCGTAATGCGATAATGAATTTTCGTTTGTCCATAGGCCCATTGTATGCAAAGCGGCGGCGGGCGCAATCAGCAGAATCGCCAGCCTTAGCCGCGCCCCAGGCTGCGAAACGGGTTGGCGTGCGCAGCCGGGCGCGGCGGGCGCGGCGGAATGTGGCTGCGGCCGACGTGCAGCATCCAGGCCACCGCGTCGAGCGTATCGTCATGCTCGCCGTTGGGCCAGCGCAGCCACTCATCCCGAAACGCACGCAGAAACGGTGTTTCTACATTAGCAATGCGGGCGCGGCCATTTTGGAACAGCGGCGCCATGCCCGCCTCGAAGCGGCGGCCCTTGCTTTTGCCGCCGGGGTGCAGCGGCAGCAGTGGCAGGCTGGAAGTGCGCAGCATGAGGTGATAGAACTCCTCTCCTTTGCCCACCGCCTCTACGCCGATCATCTGGGTCGAGGGATATTGCGCCGCCAGGGCGCGCAGTTGCTGCTCGGCTTCGCCCTGGCTGACTTGGGCGCGGAAGCCATCCACCAGCACGATGCCGCCGCCGGGCAGCACGCGGCCGATGGCCACGGCGAAATAATCGCGCCGCCGACCAATCAGCTCATCCGCGGTACTGGCATAGTCCACCCCCATCACCACCGGCCAGCGCGGGTTGATCTTTTCGTGCGGGTAGGGCAGCAGCCATTCCGGCTTGAGGTGCAGGCCTTGGGCCGCTTCCAGATCCAGCAGGTACATGCGTGCAAACTCCGCCTCTCCGCTGAGTTTGCGCAGCTTGCGGATGGCGGCTTTGGGAAACTTGCTGGGCCATTGCGGGGTCTGGCCGCGCAGGATCGGCGTGCTGGCGCTTTTGAAGCGCCCGGTGGCGGCCAGATAGGCCAGGGCATCGTTCTCCTGCCAGGGCGTGCCCACCACCAGCAGCCAGGTCTCTGGCGTGGCGGTGGGCAGGATCGTGCCGGTGAGGATCTTCACCACTGTGTCCAGCTCGCGCACCGAGCGCGTATTGGTCTCATCGTGGATGTCGTCTACCAACAGCAAGCCGGTAGGGTGCTTGCCGATGATGGCGCGTGATTTGTAACCCAGGCCCACCAGTGTGGGGTCTTTGCCTTTGTCGCGAGCACAGCGCGCCCGCCATGCGGCATAGTCGTAGTGCGTATTGTTGAGCTCGTAGCCTTCGGCGCCCCAGCTCACTTTGCGGTCTGGCACCAGGTGCGGGAAGGCCGCCTGCCAGCCGGGGTTGTGCGCGATCAGCTCGGCGATCTGGGCACTGGTGTCGTGCGCGATGGCATCGCTGGCTTGCACCAGCAAGTGGCTTTGGCTGGGCTGCAACCCAATGCGAAAGGCGCTGAAGGCAATGCTGAGCGCGGTGGTTTTGCCTGAGCCGCGGAAGGCGGTGACCACCAGGCCTTTGCCGGCGGCGCGGGCGGCGTACAGCGGCTTGACCCAATCGCGCCGCGCGTGGGCCGGCAGTGGGCGTTGGTAGAGCATTTCATAAAAGCGCGCAAAATCTTCGGCGTGATCCTGCAGATCGATTGCCATAAAGCCCCCTGTAGTGAATAGTTTTTTTCTGATATAACGACTTTTTATCTTTCCAGTAAAAGTTGGGGCAATATGTCAAGTGCTTGGGGTACATGATGGCAAAGGTGCGCATTGGTCTCTTGATCCTGGCGGCGTTGATCGCCGTAGCTTGCAAAACGGTGTCACAAGCGGGGCGCGTGCAGGCGCCTACGCTGCAGGCGCTTCAACCCAGCCAGGAGCCGCTCAGGGAAACCGCAACTGACTACGATCACGGTGATGCGTACGAAATCATCCGCGCCATCGATTTTGCGCTGCAGAATAACCGGCCAGACATCCTGCGAGACATGGTGCAGGCCGAGAATGTCTTCTACTCTCGCTTTGAGGGTGAGGGCAATACCATCGTTACCCGCCAGGAATTCTATGAAGCCTTGCAACAACGCGTAGGCAACGGCGCGGCGTGCCAGGGCTATATGTTTGTGCCGTCCATGCCGTGGATGCTGGTGTGGGTGGAGGGGTGGAACCCGGCCTGGGTGCAAACAGACTATTGCGATATCAGCGGGTGCTACGTCCTCGATGAACCCTGGGAGTCGAGCAGTACCGGGCTGGTCTTCGATGGCGAGAGCGGGGAATGGGAATTGATCGGCGTGTACAACACGCCATCGCGCGGCAATGATTTGATCGCATGTAGCCAGGTAACCTCTTCCGCGATAACGGCTCCCGAAAACGGCATGGGACGCGCCGGCTTTGTAGATTTGAGCTGCGCGGGAGCCCCCGCACAGCGCTTAGTCGTGGGGGCGCATGCCCAGGTATGCACCCTGCGCGATAGCGTGTTCATGCGCAGTTCGCCCAGCCGCTCAGCCGATCGCATCGGCCGCTATGCCCCCGGCAGCACGCTGGAGGTTATGTATGGCCCAATTTGCGCCGACGACTGGTCGTGGTGGCAGGTGCGCGATGAAAGCGGCCAAACCGGCTGGATGTCTGAAGGGGGCGATGCCATCGATCCGTACTTTCTCTGCCCGCAACCCTGAATTTCATCTGCTATAATCTCCTTCTTACAAGGCCCTGCCCCGTGCAGGGTCTTTTTAATGGGAAGACTTTTATGAAAACACCTCGAGACGATTTACGAAATATTGCCATTATTGCCCATGTAGACCATGGCAAAACCACCCTGGTGGATGGCTTGTTGCGCCAGGCGCGTGTGTTCCGTGAGAACCAGCAGGTAGCCGAACGCGTGATGGACTCCAATGACTTGGAACGCGAACGCGGCATCACCATCCTGGCCAAGAACACCGCCATTCAAATTATCAACCCGGCAACCAACACCCCCGTAAAGATCAACATCGTAGATACCCCCGGCCACGCTGATTTCGGCGGCGAGGTCGAGCGCGTGATGAACATGGTGGATGGTGTGTTGCTGCTGGTGGATGCCGCCGAAGGCCCGCGCCCGCAGACACGCTTTGTGCTGAAAAAGGCGCTGGAGATGGGCCTGCGCGCCATCGTGGTGATCAACAAAGTAGACCGCAAAGACGCCGACGTAGCGCGCACGCTCAACGAGACCTTTGACCTGTTTGTCGATCTGGGGGCCACCGATGCCCAGGCCGATTTCCCGGTGGTGTATGCCATCGGCGCCCAGCAGCGCGCCGGCCTGACGCCGGAGCTTGGGCCGGATCTGCAGCCCTTGTTCGAAACGATCCTCAACGAAGTGCCGCCCCCGGTGGTGGATGCGGACGCGCCGCTGCAGATGCTGGTGACCACGCTGGATTATGACAACTACCGCGGCCAGACCGCCATCGGGCGTATTTTCGCCGGGCGCATGCAAGTGAGCCAGACGGTGGCGCGCCTGACGCTGGACGGGCGCAACTTGCCCGAAGTGTTGCGCTACCTGTACTTGCAGGATGGTTTGCAGCGCGTGGAAGTGCAAGAGGCGCGCGCCGGCGACATTGTGGCCGTGGCCGGCCTGGAAGGTATTGCCATCGGCGAAACCCTGGCCGACCGTGAGCACGCTGTGGCGCTGCCCGGCATCACCGTGGAAGAGCCAACCGTGCGTATGGCCTTCGGCGTCAACACCTCGCCGTTTGCTGGTCGCGAAGGCAAGTGGGGCACCAGCCGCAAGCTGCGTGAGCGCCTCTACAACGAGCTGCGTAGCAATCTTTCGTTGCGCGTAGAGGATACCGAGAGCGCCGATACCTTCATTGTCTCCGGGCGCGGCGAGCTGCACCTGGCGATCCTGATCGAGACCATGCGCCGCGAGGGCTACGAATTCCATGTGGCCCGCCCGGAAGTGATCCTCAAAAAAGATGGCGAAGGCAATACGCTGGAGCCGTTCGAAGAAGTGCATATCGAAACCGGGCCGGACACGGCCGGCGTGGTGGTGGAAATGATGGGGCGGCGGCGCGGCGAAATGCAGCAGATGATGGAAGGCCCGGCCGGTAGCACCTTGATGACCTTTGTTGTGCCCACGCGTGGTTTGCTCGGCTTTCGCCAGCAGTTCCTCACCGCCACGCGCGGCCGCGGCATCATGAACACGCTGTTTGCCGGCTATCGCCCGGTGGCGGGCACGATCACCTCGCGGGCGCGCGGCTCATTGATCGCCTATGAGACCGGCACGGCGGTGACCTATGGCTTGCGCGCCGCCGAAGAGCGCGGCATCCTCTACATCAGCGCGGGCACGGAAGTGTATGCCGGCATGGTCGTGGGCGAGCAGCCGCGCGAAGGCGACCTGGAAGTCAATGTGTGCAAGACCAAGAAGCTCACCGGCGTGCGCGCCGATAGCCGCGGCGAGATCGAGCAGCGCCTGACCCCGCCACGGGTGATGAGCCTGGACGAGTCGATCGAGCAGTTGGCGGACGACGAGTTGCTTGAGGTCACCCCGCAGAGTCTGCGCATTCGCAAGAAGATCCTGGATATGCATGTGCGCGGCCGCGAGGCCAAGCGCGCCAAACAAGCCCTGGAGTAAGGGCGCGCAACTACTCTGTTTTGCGGTTGGTGGTGAGCCAATTCTTTGTCAGGAAGAGCAGCGTGAGGGTGAATAGCTGCCAGCGCCGGGCCAGCGATAACGCATCCCAGCTATCTGTCAGTTTTCTTAGGCCGACCTGTACGTGAGGCTGATTCTTCATTTCCCGCCTTCAGCAGCTTCTCGGCCGCGGCCAGAAGCTGTTGCTGTTGTTCAGCTGTCAACTGGCTCCAGTTGCGCGTGATAAAACGCAGCTTAGGGTCAGGATGCTGAAGGCCCAGTATATCGTAAACTTCTGGGCCTAAGCGCTGGGCGAGCTTGCGGGTGTTTTCGCGAGTGGGCTTGCGAATGCCGTTGAGGTAGTGGCTGAGCAGCGGCGCCGAGAGGCCTAGATGGTCAGCAAACTGGGCCAGGGTAGCACGCTTGCCGCGCGCACTTTGCCACTCAATGTATTTTTGCTCCAACCAAGCCGGGAATTCCAGCGTCTCCATGCGGGCCGTCCTTGTGTTCGTGCTAACCCCTTTCGATACCACCAAGATTAGACAATACCTTTTGTCAACTCAGCGTATACGTACTATACCCAGCGTAATGCCTGGGTGAGTTAACACTAACGTTGGGTGCCCTCGATCTGTTCCAGGCGTTTTTGGGCGCTGATGTCCAGCGAGAGGATCAGGGCGCCATCCGGCCAGGGCAGGATGTTGAGATCGAACCAGGCTTCGCTGCCATCCGGGTAGGTGAAGTGATTGAGCATGCGCTCGGGCATGCCGGTCTCCATCACCTCTTTGAGCTTGGCAAACATCTCGGTATTCTCGATGCCGGGGTAGACCTCCATCATCGTTTTGCCGAGCAGCTCTTCCCAGGGGCGTTTGCCGTGCTCGAGGATCACTTCGTTAAGGAACAAATAGCGAAAATCGCGGCTGACGATCTGGCAGCCTTCCAACAGGCGGTTGAAAAAGGCGTAGTCTTGTAGGGTGATCTTGTTTTTATCCATCAACAACTCCGTCCTGCGTAGGTGCCCCGTTCCATTGGAAGAGCAGCAGGCATAGCAGTGGTAGCACCAGCAGTTGCAAGGGCGTATCGCCCAGGCGATAGAACAGCCAGGGGCTGAGCATGAGGCCAAGCAGCAAAGCGTCTTGCGGCCGGTGCGGGTGTGGCTGCAATGATAAAGCAAATAACACCACGATTAATAGACTCAATGTATAGGTTCCGGTTTGCGGCAGCAACAACAGCGCAGCCAGCAGGGCCGCCAGGCTAAACCCCACAAAATGGGAGCCTGGGGCGCGCAAATAGGCGCGCAGCCAATGCAGCAGCCAGCCGGCCACCAGCACAGTGAAGCCCCAGGCGGCCCAGGGGGCGCCGAGCAAACTGGGTGGCCATACCAGGCTGCTATACCCAGAGTAATTGCCCACCGCGGTGAGGAAATCAGGCAGCCACCAGCCGATGCGCAGGCTGCTGGCCAGCGTGAGCAGCGCCAGGCTGCCCAGGAAGCTGGCCAGGCCGCGCCAGCGCCCGCGCAGGGCCACCGCGCCGAGCAGTACCAGCGCCAGCGGGCCGGAGAGCGAAGGTGGCACGGTGGCAAGAGCGAAGGCCAACCCGGCCCAGGCGTCTTTGTTCCGGGTCAGCAAGTAGATGCCCAGTGAGAGCAAGAGCAGTAGTGTGCCGGTGAATTGACCGATGACAAACACGATCATTGGATAGCGGAAGACCAGCACCAGCCCGACCAGCAAATAGGCCAGGCGCAGCGGCGAAGGGCGCACCCGTAAGATGGCCAGCCAGACCAGCGGCGTCACCAAGAAAGCCCACAACTGCAAGGCCATCCATATCGGGATGGCTAGGTTGGCAGGCAGCGCCACCAGCGGCCCCAGCAGCAGGCTTGCGTAAGCAGGGTAGACCAAGCGGTGCTGGTCGGTGCCGGCGGGCAATCGCGTGCCGAACATGCCGCGCTGGATGCGCTCGGTGACGGCGGGCTGGTAGGGGGTTTCGCCGGCCCACACCGCCCGGCCCGCTACCCAGTGCGGGTAGAAATCGAAGCGGTTTTGCCGTTGTGGCACGATGCTAGCGGCGCTGAACGTGGCAATCCCGGCCAGGATGGCCAGGTTAACTAGCACCAGCGCCAAGAGGGTGGATTTCTTCACAACTGCGCCCAGTGTAAGTGGCGGCCAGCGCATGCGCCGCAGAAAATATGGGCCAGTTTATAATTTTGCCAAGGAGACTCCCGCTATGATGCCAATTGGTGATGACAATTCGGGCCGTCGCAGCACCCCGGTAGTGACCTATGCGCTGGTTGCGCTGAACATTCTGGTCTTTGGGTTGGAGTATTTGCTGGGCGATGCTTTTATTGTGGAATGGGCGTTTGTGCCGGCGCGCTTTGTACAGAACCCCATTTGGGAATCGACCACGATCTTTAGCGCCATGTTCATGCACGCCGGGCTGATGCACTTGGCCGGCAATATGCTCTATCTGTGGATCTTTGGCGATAACGTTGAGGACAACTTCGGCTCGCTCAAGTTCCTCATTTTTTATCTACTCAGTGGCATTGGCGCCACGGTGCTGCAATTTGTCTTCAATCCTGCCTCGAACATTCCGAACCTGGGCGCCTCCGGCGCGATTGCCGGCGTACTGGGCGCCTATCTGGTGATGTTCCCAGGGCGGCGCATTAATGTGCTGCTGGGCCGCTTTATCACTCAGATGAACGCGCTGATCGTGATCGGTTTTTGGTTCGTGCTGCAGCTCTTCAGTGGCCTGGGCTCGCTGGACCCCGGCGCGGCGGATACCGGCGGCGTGGCCTACATGGCCCACATCGGCGGCTTCATTGCTGGCCTACTGCTCTCGTTTATCTTTCGTGACCGCCAGCGGCTGCGCGAACTTGCGCCGCCGCAAAATCGCGGGCGCTACATCGGATACTAGAAAAAGACGGCCTAACGGCCGTCTTTTTTGCAAGAATTTTCATCTTCTTCACCACAAAGACACAAAGGACACAAAGACACAAAGATTGCTTTGTGTGCTTGTGTTTGGGGTGCTTGACAAAGCGAGCTTAATCTTGGGGATTGGCTGGATACTGGCTACACTGCCAAAAAAGGGGGAACGATGCAAGAGCTAGCCTACTTTCAAACTGTCGCTTCACACATGATCGCCGCCGACCGCGAGCGCGATGAAATGCTGCGCGCCATGGACGCCATGTGGCACAACCGCTGGCAACTACCGCCGCCGCTGCAGGCGGTGGGCTGGGTGCACAAAGTGGTCAGCACCGATCCGCACGACGCGGTGCGGGCGGGCACACGCGTACTCAGCTCGGTGGCGCCGCGCATCACCGTGCAGCCGCTGGGCGGGCGCAGCGCCCGCAGCCAGGCCGAGCGCATTGAGCGCGCCCTGGCCTGGCACTTCCGCAATGCCAGCCGCCGGCGGCGGGCTAGCGTGCTGCGCGATGTGGTGCTGAGTGCCCTGCTGTACGATGAGGTAGTGGCGCAGGTGGTCTACCTGCCGGCGCAGCAGCAGGCGGCGCAATGGTTGGGCGCCGGCGCGCCACACGCGGCGGCGCAGCGTTTTGGGCCGTTTGCCATCATCGTGCGCAACCCGCAGGATGTGCACGTGCGCTACTCCGACTGGATGCCCGAGGCCGTGCTGCTCAAGCAACTGATGCCACTGGAGGAAGCGCTGGCCTTCTGGGGGCAGGCCCTGGCCAGCCAGCTCAAGCAAGCCCGCCCGGCAGGCCGCGGCGGGCCGTTGCGCAAGAGCGCGGCGTTCACGCATGTGAGCGTATACGACTACATGGATACGCAGCAGCGCACCGTGTGGGCAGTGCCGCAAAGCGATGCCAGCGCCCTGGCCGACCCGGGTGGCACGCCGGAGGCGGGGGCGCGGCTGATCCTGCAGGAGGAGCACGGGCTGGGTTTCTTGCCCTGGGCCGCCAAGGTGGGCGGCACCACGCTGCATCGCGGCAGCCACCAGCGTATCCCTTTGCTGGCCAGCATCTACCAATCGCGCCAGTGGGATACCCAAAACATCGTGGAGACCTTACTGGCTTCTGAAGTCATCGCCTATGCCGCCGCGCCGCGGCTGAAGGTAGAAGGCCCCAGTGCCGAGGTGGATGTGGATTACGGCGAACCCGGCCGCATCGTGCACGTGCCGCCGGGGCACCAGCTCAACCCGCTGGCCGCCCCGGGGCTGGATGAGAGCTTGGCACGCATCGCCGAGCGCGTGGCGGAGCGCATGGGCAAGAGCACCGTGCCACGCGTGCTGCAAACTGCTGATTTCCCGCTGGGGGCGGCGTTCGCCACGCTCAACCTGGCGACGCAGAGCGGCATCAAGAGTCTGACGCCCTACAAGGAATTGGCCCAGGATGCGTTGGCCGAGGTGTTCCAACTGATGCTCAATTGGGTGCAGCACAGCCAGCAGCCGCTGGAGGCGCACATCAGCCAGCGCGGACGCAGTGAGACGATCACGTTGGATCCGCGCAAGCTGGATCTGAGCCAGGTGCTGATCGATGTGGAGCTGACCGCCGATGTGCCCACTGACCGCATGGCGCGCATCAACGCCGCCAGCATGGCAGTACGCGATCTGGGCTACAGCCGCGAGCGGGCGCTGGAGCAGATCGGCGAGACGGATGCCAAGGAGGTGATGGCGCAGGCCGAGCAGGAGCAATTGGCCGCGGCGCAACTGGAGCTGCGCAAGCGCCGCCTGCTGGCCGAGCTGGATGGCCCCGCGGAACCGCCGGCGAGCGCCAGCCGGCGCGGATTTGACCCGGCGGCCGGCGGCTTGCCGCCGGTGATGGCCAATCCGGATGCGGTAGCCGGCGCCAATACGAAGTAGGCGCGCCCCTGGGGTGATGGCCGTTTAAACAACGAGGGATCCTTTGGGGCTATGCCCCGAAGGATCCCTCGGCTTATTTTTACGTAAAGATCAGCTCAGTTCCTGGCGGGCGCCCAGCACCCAGGCCGAGGGATGCTGCTCAAAGCCGATGCGCGGGTAATAGCCCACGGCAGCGGGGGCTGCCAGCAGGATGATCTTGGCGTCGGGCTCCAGGGCGGCCTGGGTCTCGCGGATCAGTTGCTTGCCAATGCCGCTGCGTTGCTGGCTAGCATCCACGGCCAGGTCTGACAGATAGCAGCAATAGGCCCAATCGGTGACTGAGCGGGCAATGCCCACCAGCTTTTCGCCGTCCCAGGCGCTTACCGTCAGGTTGGCATGCTGCAGCATGCGTGCCATACGGGCGGCATCGTCCACCGGGCGGCGTTCGCCCAGGGTGCTGGCGCGGTAGAGTGCAATGGCGGTTTCAGTGTCTATCGGGGTATTCACTTTGTAGATGATCGGCATGGGTTCCTCAGGGTGAACGGGACAAATAAGCCCCTAGCTGAGGACAATCATACCTAAGAAGAAACGCGCTTTTCTCCTACAGTGGTGGGAACATCACTCAATCGAGGAGAGATATGCAACGTAAATTTTTTGTCCTGATGAGCTTGCTGCTGGTGGCGCTACTGTTGAGTGGCTGCTATTCCATCCAGCGCGAGCAAACATCGATCAAAGCGACGCTCAGCTCGCTGCAAGACCAAGTGGGCGGCAGTGGCGGGCATGACATGGGCGATATGTCGGGCAGCAGCAGCACGCCGGTAGCCCAGGCGGCCGTGCCCGATGGCGACGCCGATGTGGCTTACACCCTCACCACCGGCACCAGCGGGCATAACCTGGTGTTCATCGGTGTGGGCGGCGAGATCGACGGCATGTTCAACCCCACCTTGGTAGCCGAGCCGGGTGACATTGTGCAGATCACCCTGGTGAGCAGCGAAGCGGTGCAGCACAACCTGCAGCTCGATGACTTCGGGGTGGATACCGGTATGCTCACCGCGCTGGGCGAGGAACGCAGCATCAAGTTCGTGGCCGACCGCGAGGGCAGCTTCACTTACTACTGCGTGGTGCCGGGGCACCAGGCGGCCGGCATGCAAGGCACCCTGCAAGTGGGCAGCGGTGACGGCACGGCGGCCACTTCAGTGGTGAAAGACCCCACCGATATCCCCGCGCCGGTAGGCGCACGCGGCCCGCAATTGGTGCAGGCCGAACTGGTGGCGCAAGAAGTGGTGGGCCAACTCGCCGACGGCACTACCTATCCTTACTTCACCTTCAATGGCAGCATACCCGGCCCCTTCATCCGGGCACGGGTAAACGACACGGTCGAGATCACGCTGCGCAATGAAACCGACAACGCCTTCGTGCACTCGGTGGACTTGCATGCCGCCACGGGGCCGGGTGGCGGTGGTGAGGTATCGCAGATCCAGCCGGGCGAAACCAAGGTGTTCACTTTTCAGGCACTCAACCCCGGCATTTACGTCTATCACTGTGCCACGCCCAGCGTGCCGCACCACATTGCCAGTGGCATGTTCGGCCTGATCTTGATCGAGCCGGAAGGCGGGTTGCCGGTGGTGGACCGTGAGTTCTATGTGATGCAGAGCGAGATCTACACCGAGCAAGCCTTCGGCAGCCTGGGTGAGCTGACCTTTAGCCACGACAAGATGGCCAATGAGGACCCCGAGTACTTCGTCTTCAACGGCGCGGTGGGCGCCGTGGGCCTGGCCAGCGAAGAGTACATGCTGCGCGCCAACGTAGGCGAGACGGTGCGCATTTACATCGGGGTGGGTGGGCCGAACTTCACCTCCTCCTTCCATGTGATCGGCGAAATCTTTGACCGGGCGTATGCCTTTGGGTCGCTCAGCTCGCCGCCGCTCACCGATGTGCAAACCATCAGTGTGCCGCCGGGCGGGGCCACGATGGTGGAATTCACCGTCAACTACCCGGGCCACTATGTGCTGGTGGATCACGCCCTCAGCCGGCTGGAGCGTGGCTTGGTGGGCATGCTGGAAGTGAGTGGGGCAGCCGACCCCAGCATCTTCAAAGAAGGCCCGGCCAACCCCTGAGCCAGTGAGTAAAAGATAAAAAAGAGCGCAGCTTGGCTGCGCTCTTTTTTTGTGATTATTGGCCGGAGCGGTTACGCCGGAAGGAGATCGCCATCGAAATAAAGAACAACAGAATCGCAAAGCCATTCAGCAGGCCGCCCCAGCGGCGGATCAGCGGATCGAGCAGCAGATTGCCAATGATGCGCACGATCAGCGAACTATGCAGCAGCGCCAGCGGCGCGTACAGGATGGGATGGTAGACCGCGGTGCGGCCTAGAATGGCGGGCAGGATGATCGGCCCGTGGGCAAACACCATCGAGAGTACGAAGCCCACGAACATGCCGTGCCAGTAGGCATCGTAGAGCAGGCCGGCTACCTGCGGCCCGTTGAGGAAGCCGAGCACCGCACTGACGCCCAGCCAGATATAGCCCAGGCAGAGCGCCCAGGCAATGTAGCGCGGCAGGCCGCGTGTGCGCAGGGTGACGCGCACGACGTCATAACGCAGGAACCACAGGCTGAGTGCCAGGATGCCCAGGTTATAGAGGCGCGCACCCCACAAGAAGTTGAACGCTACCAGCGCGGCGCCCAGCAAGACCGCCGCGGTGGCGGCCAGAAAGGCGCGCTGGGCGTTTTGGCTGGGGCGCAGCAAGCGCCCCAGCTCCAGGCGTTCGCCGGCGATGGTGAGCACCAGGAAGGCCGCCCACCAGTGCACCACCAGCGAGAGCGGCAGGCCAAATAGCCACAGCAGGTTGCCCACCAGCCAACTGGTGGCGCCGATCGCCATCACGCGGGTGTAGTTGGCCGGCGCCTGGCGCACGATCAGCCAGCCCACCAGGCTAAAGCTGAGGCTGGCCAGCACGATCAACAACGCGCCGGGCAGGCTGTGGCCGGCCACCAGCAGCAGGCCGCCAAGGGCACTGGCGGCTGGGCCGAGGTACATCCAGCGGCGGTTGAGCGCCACGGCGCGCTCCAGGGCGATGAGGGTACCAAAGAAGCCGCAAACCATCAGCGGGCCGTGGGCGATGGGTAGTTGGCGCGGCAGGCTGGGCAGCGCCCAGCCGATGCGCGCCAAGCCGGCCAGCACGGCCAGTACCAGCAGGGCAACGCACACCAGCAGGATCGGCAGGCGAAACTTGAAATAGGGGATCTTCATCAAAGGGAGTGTACTACTGCCTGGGCGGGGCAGGTGGGGTGCTGGCCCGCCGGGGTGCTGGCCCGCCGGGGGTGGCCGCTGCCAATTCTTTAAGCTTTGAGCATTGCATTTTGCTTGCAACCTAATAAAATATGCAAAATGACGGTGGATGGAGACTGTCCTGTCCCAGCTGCTATGGGGGAGCCAAGTAGCGAAACTGTACGGGCGAAGTCGTGGCCACGGCTGCGGAACCCCAGGTACAGTTTTTTTGTTTAACAATAATAAGGAGAAAGAGAAAAAATGAAGTTAAACAAAATCAAGAACGTTGTATTGCTGCTGTTGGCGGCGGCCGTGTTGGCTGCCTGTGGGGGTAGCGCCGCGGCCCCGAACACCCAGCTGATCGTGCTGGAATGGTCGGGCTATGAGGAGCCGAGCTATTGGGAGCCTTTTGCCCTGCAACACCCGGAGATTGCGCCGGAATACAGCTTTTTTGGTGAGGATGCCGAAGCCTTTTCCAAGGCGCAAAGCGGCTTCCAGTTTGACGTGGTGCACCCGTGTGGGAGCTGGTGGGGCCTGTATGTAGAGGCTGGGTTGGTGCAGCCGCTGGACGTTTCGCGGCTCTCTAATTTTGACAAGCTCTTCCCCACGCTGGCCGAGCACGGCCAGTTTGACGGCAAGCAATACTTCATCCCTTGGGATTGGGCCTACGAATCGATCACGGTACGTACCGACCTGGTAGACGAAGTGCCGGACTCATGGGCCGACTTGTGGGACCCGCAGTATGCTGGCCAGGTGGCCATCTTTGACTCGGGCGAATCCACCTTTCTGACCGCGGCGTATGCCCTGGGTTATGACCCGTACAACACCACGCCGGAGCAGCAGGAAGCGATCAAGCAGCACCTGATCGCGCTGAAGCCCAATCTGTTGACCTACTGGGTGGACTACACCGAGATCAACCAGTTGCTGGCCGCCGGCGATGTGGCGGTGGGCGCTAACACCTGGAACGATGCCTGGGCCACCCTGGCCGATGAAGGCTATCAGGTGGAATACGTCAACCCGAAGGAAGGGCGCATCAGCTACGCATGTGGCTTCGGCATTTCGGCCAATTCCACCAATGTGGATCTGGCGTATGACTACATCAACGCGCTGATCGATGCGCAGTCGAACGCCAACATGGCGAATGATTTCTACTACGGCGCGGCCAACATGGAGTCGGTGCCCCTGCTCGACCCGGATCTGGTGGATGTGTTCCAGTTTGATGATCCCGCCGTGCTGGCGAGCAGCAACTTCCAGCACCCGCTCACCCAGGAGCAGCGCCAGATGATGACCACCATCTGGAACGAAGTGAAGGCCGAGCAGTAGCTTGGCTGGCTGGCACTTGGTGAACAGGTTGTCACTACACTGACACGACGAGCAGGGCGGGATTACGCAACGTAATCCCGCCCTGTTCTCTGCTAGGACTATCGAATGGAAAACAAACGCCGCCTCTTTGCTCTCATCACACCGCCATCGGTGTTTTTGCTGTTCTTCTTTATGGTGCCCCTGGTCATCATGGCCTTGTACACCTTGAAGGCCAGCAGCTTTGGGCCGTTGTTGCCGTTCTCATTTACCGCCTTCGAGAACTTCTTTTCAAACCCATCCTATTTCGTGCTGCTGCTCAACTCCAGCCGCCTGGCCTTGCTCACCGCGGTGCTCTCGATCCTGTTGGCTTACCCGGTGGCCTACTATCTGGTGTTTTACACCGGGGCACGCCGCGTGATGCTGCTCACCTTGCTGATCCTGCCGGCGTGGATCAGCTATCTGCTGCGCGTGCTGGCCTGGAAAGTGATCCTGGGCTCGGAGGGCTTGCTAAACCAACTGCTGATCCAGGCGGGCCTGATCCAGGACGGTGCGCCGATCTTGCTCTACAGCCAGGCCGCGGTGCTGATCACGCTGGTGTATGTATGGATCCCATTTGCGGCGCTGCCGATCTTCGCCGCCATGGAACGCATTGACCCGCGCTTGCACGAAGCGGCTGCCGATCTGGGTGCCTCGCCCAGTGTCACTTTCTGGCGGGTGACCTTTCCGCTGACCATGCCGGGCGTGGCCTCGGCGTTCTTCTTTGTCTTCATCCCCACGCTGGGCGAATGGGTCACGCCGACCCTGGTAGGCGGGGTGAGCGGCATCATGTATGGCAACCTGATCCAGGATCAGTTTGGGCGCGCGCTCAACTGGCCGCTGGGGGCGCTGATGAGCATGGTGTTGCTGGTGCTGGTGGGCGTGTTCAGCTACATTTTCAATCGCTTTATTCCGATCACTGAAGTGCCGGTGTCCTCCTAGGGCGCAGCGAGAGAAGGCGCAGAGCATGAGACAAACCGGAAAGTGGCTGGGCTTGGGGTATTACCTGCTGTTGCTGTTGTTCCTGCAACTGCCGATCCTGCTGTTAATTGTGTTTTCGTTCAACGACTCGGTCTTGCTGGTCTTCCCGCTCAAGGGTTTTACCTTGCAGTGGTACCGCGAGCTGTTGCAGGCCACGGAACTGATCAATGCGGCCAAGAACAGCTTGATCATCGGCGTGGTGTCCTCGGTGGTGGCCACGGTATTGGGCGGGGCGGCGGCGATCGCAATTGCGCGCTACAACTTTCCCGGGCGCGAATTCTTCCTCAATATTGCCACGCTGCCCTTGGTGATCCCGTACGTGGTGCTGGCCGTGGCGCTGCTGATCCTGTTCCAGGCCTTGAAGGTGGAGCTCAACCTGTGGACGATCATGATCGGCCATACCATCATCAATATGCCCTACGTTATGTTGATCGTAGCGGCGCGCCTTTCTGGCTTCGCCAATAATTTGGAGGAGGCCGCGATGGATCTGGGCGCCACCTACTGGGGCACGCTGATGCGGGTGACCCTGCCGATCTCCATGCCGGCCCTGGTGGCGGCGTTCTTGTCTTCGTTCACCATGTCATTTGACGAGTTCTCGCTGGCGTTCTTCCTGGCCGGTACGCAGAACACTCTGCCGGTGTACTTGTACTCCCAATTGCGCTTCCCCAGCCGTTTGCCGCTGGCGGTGACCACGGCAGCGGTAGTGATCATGGTTTCGGTGGTGATCTTGCTGTTCAGTGAATGGCTACGCCGGTTGGGAGCCGGCCGGCCGAAGGTATAAGGCGGCACCGCTATTTTGGTGGATCTGATCGAATAGAGTGTGAAGGATAACGAATGAACGCGAAACCATTGGCAGTTGAACTCAAGAATGTCAGCAAGGTCTTCTCCGGGGCGGGGCGCGGCGAAGGGCTGATGCACGCCGTGAAGGGCGTGGATCTGCAGATCAAGCAAGGTGAATTTTTTACCATGCTCGGCCCGAGTGGCTGCGGCAAGACCACCACGCTGCGCATGATCGCCGGCTTTGAGTTCCCCACCAGTGGCGAGATCTATTTGAACGGCGAGCTCTCCAACGAGGTGCCGCCCTACAAGCGTGCGGTCAACACTGTGTTTCAAAGCTATGCGCTCTTTCCGCATTTGAGTGTGGCCCAGAATGTGGGCTTTGGCCTGGCGGTCAAGCGTGTGCCCAAGGGCGAGCGCGAGGTGCGCGTGCGTGAGGCGTTGGAACTGGTGAAGCTGGGCCAACTGGGTGAGCGCAAGCCGAACCAACTTTCCGGCGGGCAGCAGCAGCGCGTGGCGCTGGCGCGCGCCCTGGTGAACCGCCCGGCGGTGCTGCTGTTGGATGAGCCGCTGGGGGCGCTGGACCTCAAGCTGCGTGAGAGCATGCAGCATGAGTTGAAAGAGCTGCAGAAGCGCGTGGGGATTACATTTATTTATGTCACGCACGATCAGGAAGAAGCGCTGACGATGAGCGATCGCATCGCCGTGATGAGCGAAGGCCGCGTGCAGCAGGTGGGCACGCCGGAGCAGATTTACAACTTCCCCGCCAATCACTTTGTGGCTGATTTCATTGGCGATACCAACTTCCTCGAAGGCAAGGTGGTATCGATGCACGAGGACCGCACCGTCTTGAAGGTGGGGCGCGAGGATGTCACCGCCGCCCCGGCCAACTTCCCGCTGATGCCCGGCGAAAAGGTCACCATGGTGATCCGGCCGGAGAAGCTGGGCATTGCCCGCGAGCTGGCGCCCAACCTGGCGCCCGGCGCCGAAGTGCCCGCGCCAGCCGCGCCCAGCAACCCGGCCAAGCCGCCGCAACCGCGCATCAATGCAGTGATGAACGCGCGCGTGCTCGATTCGGTGTTTGTGGGCACCGATACGCGTGTGGAGGTGACCCTCAAGGGGGGTACCGAGCTTACTGTGCTGGTGCGTAATCTGGATGAGGATGAGGAATTCAAGAAGGGTGAAAAAGTGGTGTTGACCTACGACGCGATCGACTCGCGCTTGTTGCCGGCGGCGCAATTGGGCACTACGGAAGAAACCTATAGCGGGGCAACGCCACCGCCCACCAGCGAGCCTGAAAAGAAGTAAAAAAAAAGCGCCTGCGAATTCCGCAGGCGCTTTTTTTTAGACCAATATTGAGTGCACGCGTAGCAGGCGTTGTACAGCGCGTGGCGGGAAATAGGCAATGTAAATTAGCACCAGCGCCGCCAGGCCGATCAGGCGGATGGCTAGCGGCCACCAGGTGACTGTATTGAGGTTGGTGCCGAGGAGCAGCAGAATCAGCGGGATGAAGTAGGCCAAGCCGAAGAGCAGGAAGAAGCCCAGCGGCACCAGCAAGGCACGGAACCGCGCGCTGCGCTCACGTACGCGGAAGAACAAAGTGAACATGCCAATACTGGCCAGGATCGGCGGCAGGCTCAAGAGTAGGATCAGTAACACGCCATAGAGCAGGCCGAAGAGCCCGCTGGGCACGTTGGCGTATTGCAGCGTCATCTCCCAGGTGCCCATGCTGGCGCCGACAGGATGTAAGAGGTAAATGGACACCAGCAGGAAAATGCCGAAGAGCACATAGAAGCGGCCTAGCCAGCGCGAAGCGGTGTGGTTGCCGCGGAAGATGTACAGCAAGTAGCTGAGCAGACCCCAAAGGGCCGGCGCGGCGGCCAGGGCGGCCAGCGCATTCAGCGCTACTAACAGCGGCAGCCAGCTAATGCCCAGGCCCATGGCAAGTACGGCCAAACCATTCAGCCCGGTGTTAGCAGCCATGCCATACCACCAGAACAGGAATGCGCGCCAGCCGCGCGCATCTTCGGCATCGGCCAGCCGTTTTTGGCGCAGCGAATGGCCGATGAAGAAATACAGCGCGCAGTTAGCGAAGAAGATAGTGAGGGCGGGGAGGTTCATTCGGGATACCAGAGGGTAAGCCCAGCATAGGTCTGGTGGTGCAACGTATGTGGGTGGATTTTTAGGAGCCGCTATAGCGGATTGACGCGCAACCAGTCTTGTACGAAACGTGGCGGAGAATAGGCGAAGTAGAGCAGGAGCAGGCCGAGCAGGCCGACCAGGCGGTAGGTGAGCGGCCACCAGGGGAGTTTGGGGGTGAGGATGCCGAACAGGTAGAGAATGATCGGCATGATGAAGGGCACGGCAAACTGCAGGAAAATACCGAGGGTAACCAGTACGGCGCGGTAGCGGGCGCTGCGCTCGCGCAGGCTAAAGAAGATGCGCAGGAACGCCAGGCTGGCCAGGATCGGCGGCAGGCCGAAGAGCAGCAGCAGGCCCACGGGGTAGAGCGGCCTGGGCGTGCGCTGATATTCGATGAGCACTTGCCAGGTGGTGAGCGTGGCAGCGGTGGGCACGAAGGCAACCACGGTGTAGAGCAGGTATAGGCCAAAGGCAATGTAGAACGCGGCCACCCAGCGGCTGTGGCGCCAATCGCCGCGGAACACATACAGGAGATAGCTGATCAGCCCCCATAGCGCCACCCCGGCAGCCAGCGTGCCGAGCAGATTGAGGGCTACGAAGAACCACAGGGCGCTCAGGCCGCTGGCGCGTAACAGCATTGAAAGGCCCATCAGCGCGGCGTTGAGGCCCATGCCAAACCACCAGCACAGGAAGGCGCGCCAGGCGCGCTGATCCAGCGCATCGGCGTGCTGGCGGTGGCGTAGGCGCCAGCCGACGAAGGCAAACAGGCCGGCGGTGGCCAGGTGAATGAGGATGGCGGTGATGAACGGGCTCATATCAGGCGCGCCGCCCGCGCCGCTAAGCTGTCAGTAGGGCCCTTGGTTACAGGCTTCGCCTTGGCCTTGGGTAGCTTGGGCTTCGGGCTCGGTTTTTTGGTCTTGCTGGCGGGCTTGTTTGCCATATACGCGTCCTGTCAAGGATGATAGTTGAAATTTGCTTTGGCTCCAATAACCTTGCATAAGTGATAGGTGCATTGTCCAGCCGCTTGATTTTTAAATGTAGGCGCACTATACGACGCGTTGCCATGCTATACCTGCGCAACAGGAGGTGGGCTATGCACGTAGAGCAACTGGAGGGTTCCCAGGCCGATGGTTTCGAGGGGCGCGCCGCGCCGGCGGCCACGGCATTGGGAGGGAGTAAGAAGCAGCAACGCATTGCGGATCTGGTGAAGGCGCAACTGGGCGAAGAGTTCAAGCAGGCGCTGCTGGGCGAATTGGAGCAGCGCCTGGCAACGACTGCGGCGCCTGCCGCGCCGCGGCGCGCGGCGCTGGATGAAGCCACCGAGCCGGATGTGCAGGCGCTGGTGGCCACGGCGGCCGACGCGCTGCAACGCCTGGCGCGCTGGGGCGCGCCGCAGGGGCGTGCCAGCCTGGCGATCCCGCCGGGCGGCGGCGGGGCGCCGCCCGCCGATCTGCCCGCCGAGTACCGCCGGCGCATGGCCGCCTTGCGGCCGGGCAACCTAGCGGCGGTGGTGGAGCTTAAGCGCGAATTTCGCCAGCGCGGACTGGAGGTGTACTAAAGCAAGGATGGAAGGCAAGGATGAAGGATGAAGGATGAGGGATGAGGGATAAAGAATAAAAAATGGCAAATAGCAATTGGTAAATAGAAGGCAGAGATTTGAACTCTTAGCTTACGGCTAAGAGCTAACAGCGAATAGGGGGATTTTGTATGGCAATTTACGATGGCATGAAAACAACCTATGCGGATACGGCGGCCCAGGCGCGGGTGATCAGCGATGTGGTGCAGATGGTGGACCCGCGCGATACGCCGTTGCTGGCGCGCCTGGGGTTGGATAGCGCCCGCGACAAGTTCAAGATCCGCATGAACGGCCATAAGGTGGAGCTGCTCGAAGATGAGCTGGACCCGCTGGTGACCGCCGCCAACAACGGCGAGACGATCGGCGCGGCGGATACCAGCTTCGTGGTGGCCGACGCCTCGGTGTTTCAGGATGGCCACGTCATCCTGATCGACGCCGAGTACATGGTGGTCAAGAGTGTTGATCTGGGCACCAACAACGTGACGGTATATAGCCGTGCCTACGGTGGCACGAATGCTACCCACGCGGCGACCGCCGCGATCACGATTTGCGCCATGGCGCGCCTCGAGGGTGACGATGCCGACTACGGCCCGCTGACCGCGCTCAGTGTACCGTTCAACTACACCAGCATTTTTCAGAAGGCAGTGCAGGTGAGCGGCACCCAGCAGGCGATCAGCCAGCACGGCATTGAGGATGAATTCCAGTACCAAGCCAATAAGGCCGTGCCGCACTTGCTGCGCCTGGTGGAAGGCGCCGCCTTCCACGGGGTGCGGGCGGCTGGTTCGGCCAGCACGCCGCGCTCGATGGGCGGCCTGGGTAGCTTCATCACCAACAACAGCGTGGATGCTGGCGGGGCGATCGCCAAGGCGGATGTGGACGCGCTGATGGAAGAGATCGTGATGGATGGCGGCAACCCCGATCTGCTGGTGATGAATCCGCGCGTGGCGAATGATTTGCGCAATCTGCTCGACAATAGCAGCTTCGTACGCGTCGGCCAGGGCGAGCACAAGCTGGGCCTGGATGCGATCGAGCGCGTGGTGACGCAGTACGGTGAACTGGAGCTGGTGATGAATCGCTGGTGCCCGGTGCACACCGCCTACATTCTGGAGAGCGGCAAGGTGGGCTTCTACACGCTGCGCGGCTTTGAGGCCAAGGAGCTGGCGCGCTCTGGCGACAGTCTGAAGGGCGAGGTGGTAGGCGAATTGAGCTTGCTGGTGGCCAACAACAAGGCCCACGGCAAGATCTTTGGCATTACTAGCTAGACGATATCAGGAGGTGCGCTGGCGCAGACCTGCGCCAGCACACCGGCGCGCACCCGGCGCGGTGGGCCCAGGCGAGGGGGAGCCTGGGCCCCGACTGTTAACGCCGCAGGCTGCGTCATTTAAGCGCGCAGCAGACCAAGGGGGATGTATGTCATACACGTTGAGTGAGTTGCTTCAAGACGCCTACACCGAGCTCGGCCAGTTGCGCCGCGGCCAGGCCAGCGGCGGCAGCGCCAGCAGCCTGACCGATGCGGAGCTGGCCGGCCAGCACAGCGAGGATGACTGGAAGGGCGGCAGTGTCTTCCTCGCCGCGGGCGGGGCGCCGCCGGCGGGCGAATTCGCCCGCGTGGCGGGCTTCGCCGCCAGCACGGGCACGCTGGCCCTGGCGCCCAGCCTCAGCGAGCCGGTGGAGGCGGGCATGGCCTACGCGCTAGCCTCGGCGCAGTATCCGCTGGCCACCATGCTGGAGCTGGCCAATAGCGCCCTGCGCGGCCTGGGCGAGATCCCGCTGGTGGATGAATACGCCGTGGCTCCGCACGCCCACACCCTGGAGTGGGCGCACCGCCGCCCGCTGCGCATCGACTGCCTGGCCGTTGCCGGGGTGAGCGCCGGCGACCCGTGGCGTACGCTGCATGATTGGGATTTTGTGCCCGCCCCGCCCGGCGCCCCCGGCACCGTGCGCTTTGCCGACGCGTTGCCGCCAGGGCGGCCGCTGCGCGTTTGGTATCCGGCCACGCACCCGCGCCTGGCGGCCGCAGGCGATACACTCTCCGCCGCCATTCAGCCGGAGCTGGCGGTGGCGGCAGTGGTGGAGCGCGCCCTGCGCTGGTATAGCGTGCGCAAAGGCGGCGATGGCCAATTGGCCGCGTTGTGGCAGGCGGCCGCCGAGGAGTTGCAGGCGGCCCAGCGGCGCTTTCCCATCTGGCGCCCGCGGCGCGGGGCGCGCCTGCTCAGCGCGCGGAGCTTCTGATGGCGGCGCTGCAGGTCTATCCCGGCGCCAGCCATCCCAGCCACGAACTCAGCCTCAGCGATGGCGTGCTCACCTGGGGGCTGCACCTGCAAGGCGGCGCGGCCGGCATCAAAGAAACGTTGCTGACGCCCTCCGGCTTGCGGCTTAATTGGGTCAGCGGCTTTGGCGCTTGGGAGCCGGGGCTGGCGCAGATCGAGCAACGCGATTGGAGCGGCGGGCGCGGCGTGGCGCGCTTCAGCACTCAGACGGCGCGCCATTTCTTCGATAGCCAAAACGCCTGGACGCTGACCCCCGGCCGCGTGCATGCCGCCCCACAATGGAGCTATGCGCAAGGGCTGCGCCACGCGGTGCAGCGCCTGCCCGGGGACCTCAGTTGGCAGGCCTTGCTGGGCGAGCAGCGCAGCCTGGCGGCGGCCTTCAGCGTGGGCGCCGAAGGCTTGGCCGCTAAGCACGCCTGCGTGTGGCTGCGGCGGGTGGGCTCGCCTGGCGAGCTCAGCGTGCAGTTGCACGCCGATGCTGCCGGGCAGCCCGGCGCGGTGTTGCCCAACTCGGCCAGCCAGGTGACCGTGACTGAGATCACCGATGTGGTCAGCCAGTGGCGGCGCTTTGATGTCTCCGGCTACAGCACGCCGTTGAGCGCTGGCAGCTACCACCTCGCCGTGCGTGGCGCGGCCAGCGACAACGCCAGTAACCATTGGGAGATTGGCGTGGAGCGGCGTGCCCCCGGCGGGCAGCGCGCCGCCGCCGATGGCGGGTGGCACGCCACCAGTTTTCGCGCCTACTACCGCATAGAGGATAACGATCTTGACCGGCGCTTCCTGTTCTTCTGGTTGGATGGGGCGCTGTACGCTGCCGATCAGCGCGCTGACGGCAGCCCCTCGCATCTCTACCTCAACGGGGCGCGTGGCGTGGCCAGCAGCGCCAGCGCCACCAGCCTGAGCGATGCCAATGCACTCTGGCCCGCCGATCAGTGGGCGGGGGCATGGGTGTACATCCATGCCGGGGCGGGAGCGGGCCAACTGCGCCAGATTGTGGGCAATAACGACACCCAGCTCCAGGTCGCCGCGTGGCAGGCCCTGCCGGATGCCAGCTCGCAGTACCTCATCACGGCCACGCCGCACTGGCAAGACATCAGCCCCAGCAGTGGCGATACGCTGAATGGTAGCGTGAGCGATGTCGCCGTGATGAACGGCCAGGCTTTGTTGGCGCTGGGTGCCAGCCTGCCGCTGCTGCGCATGCGCTTCAACCCGGCGGCTACGCCGCCGGCGCATGAGTTCGATGCGGATGGCAGCAACGCCGCCGACCTGTTGCACATCTTTCAACATGCGGAGTTTGGCCCGCAAGTGTGGCGCGGGCTGGCTGCCAGCGCGCAGATCTCACGCGCCCAGCCCAGCGCCTGGCTGACCCCGCTCAGCTTTGCTACGCCGATCCAACTCGGGGGCGACGGCTTGCCCTTGCTGCGTTTGTTTGATTTCAACGGCCAGCTATGCACCCTCAAGGCAGATAGCCTGTGGCAACTGGAGCGCAGCGAGCATGTGCAGCGCCAACCGCTCGGGCTGCCGCGGCTGCCGCGCCATATCACGCCCAGCGCCCAGGTGTGGAACGATGCGCTCTGGCTGGGCTGGGGCAGCCAACTGCTCGCCACTGGCGGCAGCGGGCTGAAGCGCTTCGGCCCCGGCCAGGGTGAGGGCCTGCCGCCGGGCCGCGCCGGCCAACTGGCCGCGCTGCTGCCGCTGGGTGCGCATGCTCTGGCCGTGGCGCAAGACGCCGGCCGCGGCCATTCCAGCGTGCTGGTGTGGGACGGCACTGCCTGGCATGAGCTGCTGCGTGCCCCGCGGCCGGCCGCCCCGCTACGCAGCCTGGCGCTGCAACCCGGTGGGGCGGGGATGCCGGCCTGGCTGTGGGTGGAGTGCGGTGGCGATCTGCTCTGGTTGCCGCTGCCGGCCGAAGGCGAGAACCCGCTGGGGGATGCAGGCATGCGCTACCAGCACGAAGGTGTGCTGGTGGGCAGCAGCATCGATATGGAAGCGACGCTGTTGCCCAAGTTTCTCACCCAGCTCAGCCTGGTGAGCCGCAACCTGGGGGAGGGCGCCCAGGTTGCACTCGATTTCCAGTTGGACGCCGAGATCGGCGGGCCGAGCTGGCGCCAGGCGGGCAGCTTCTACTCCTCGCCGGTTGACCGGCTGACCCTGAACACGGGCGAGCTGTTCGCGCTGCGCCCGCGCCTGCGCCTGCTCAGCCAGCGCGCCGCTACCCCAGCCATCGTGGAAGCGACGCTGCTGGATGGCTTTGCGCGCACGCCACAAAAATACCAGTGGGAGTTGCAGGTGCGCCTGGATGCGCTGCAACTGCACGGCGGCGAAGGGCTGGATGCCGCCCCGCAAACCTTCCTGGCCTGGCTGCGCCAAGCGGCGCGCAGCGCCACGCGGCTACGGCTGCGCGCCATGTGGGCCGGGCTGGATGACAGCTATGTGATTGTGGATGCGCCCAGCCTGCAGCGTGCCCCGCAAGGCGAAGGTGGCGTGGCGCTGGTGCGCATTCGTGAAGGGTAGTTCCATCAAACGATCGGAGGGGGAAGATGTACAGCTTTATCTACAACGCGGGCAAACTGGCCTGGCTCAAGGGGGAGGTGCAACCGCTGCTGGATGCGTTGCGCGTGGCGCTGGTGACGGCGGAGTACGTGGCCAACAAAGATAGCCATCAAGTCTTTGCTGATATCAGCCATGAGGTGGTGGGCACCGGCTACAGCGCCGGCGGCCAACTGCTCAGCGGCGTGGTACTCACCCAGGATGACGCCAACGACCGCGCCGTGTTGCAAGCGAACAGCCCCCTGTGGGCGGTGGGCGCTTTCACGGCACGGGCGGCGCTGCTCTATAAAGACAGCGGCAACCCGGCCACCAGCCCGCTGCTGGCCTACATGAACTTTGGCGCAGACCACACGGTCAGCGGTGAAGACTTCAACCTGGAGTGGAGCCCGGAAGGCGTGCTCTACCTGGGCGAGTAGCAGGAGGGGTGATGACTTGGATCGATACGTTTTTTGAGCACAATCCTGAGCTGGCCGGCCGCGTGACCCAACGCAGTGCGCACGCTACGCACTTTGCGTTGGCCGGCGGCCTGCGCCGGGCGGTGGTCACCACCGCGCCGCAATACTTCCGCGGCCCGCACGGCTGGCAAAGCTATGACCTTAACCTGCGCCCCGATGCGGCGGCGCGCTGGGGCGCGGCGGGCTCGCCCGTGCGCCTGGCGCCGGATGGCAGCCTGAGCGTGGGCAGCTATGCGCAGCGCACCTACAGTGTGGGCGTGTGGGCGCAGGCAGGCTACACCGCGCTGGCGCAGTTGCCCGCCGTGGCACGCGCCGCCGGTACGCGCCTGCGCCGTGAGCAGGGCGTCTTCTGCCATGAGCTGCTGCTTACGGAAAACGGAGTAAAGGAAGAATTGCGCATCGCTGCCATGCCCGCGCTGGAGAGCCGCGCGGGCTATCTGGTGTATGCCACGCGGCGGCAGGGCACGCCGCAGGGCTTGCAGTTCACCCCTGGTCACGCGCTGGATGCTGCCGGGCGCGTGCTGGCCGTGCACCATTTTGAGGATGGCGAGCTGCACTACACCGGCCTGGCGCTGGAGGATTTGGCTGCGGCCAGTTTTCCGGTAGTGATCGATCCGCTGATCGCGTTTGGGGCACTGGGCGATGGCTTCGTGGCCGGGCAGCACAGTACCTACGATGGCGCTCGGCTCAACTCCAGCTTGTACGACTCCGGCGGAGCGGATCTCTTCGTCGGCCAGGCGTATGAAGCCAGCCTGCCGCGCTATCACGCCTATCGCGGCTTCGTGAAGTTCTCGCTGGCTTCGCTCAACCCGATGGCGCAGATCTACGCCGCCACCTTGGGGTTGGCCTGCGTGGTGGATGCCTCGACGCTGTCTGATTTCGATGTGCAGATCGTAGCGCAGGATTGGTCAGCGCAGGATCCGCTCAGCAATGGCAATCGCGAGGCGGCCTACGATGGCTGCCGGACTGGCAGCCTGGCAGCGCTGTGGCGCAATACCGCCGGCGTGGCGACCAACAGCCTGCTGAGCAGCGCGCCGCTGGATGTGAGCGGCCTGCTGCCCGGCGGCATGGCCTACTACAGCCTGCGCAGCAGCCGTGACGCTGGCGCCAACCCGCCGCCGGCTAACGGCGCCGAGTACGTGCGCCTGGCGGCGGCCGCCCACAGTAACCCCGCCTTGCGCCCGGCCTTGGTGGTGGATTATTTTGCCGTGCCGAGCGCAGTAATGCGCAGCGCCCAGCCCACGCCCCAGGTGCGTATTCAAGACACGCGGCTCAAGCTGCGCGCTCGCCGCCGCAAGACCTTGCTGCACACCGTGCGCTTACGTTAGGAGGGAAGAATGGAAAACAGTGTTTGGTTGATCGACAGCCCGGTCAGCATGATCGCCGGCGAGCAAATCGCTTACAGCGTCGATTGGCAGGGGGCTACCAGCGTCAGTGCGCCGGCCGCCGTGGTCTACCGCAATGGCGTCGATATCACCGCTGAGGCGATGGACGCCGGGGATGGCCATGTGGTCACCGGCAATGTGCTCACGTTAAAAAAGCTGCGCGCCCTCGCCACGGATGGCGGGGCGCGCTATGTGGTGCTGATCCATGCCTGGGTAGACGGCAACCAGGAGCGGCGCAAGCTGCTCGTGCAGATCGTCGCCCCCAGCGCTGAAAGTTAGCCAGTCAGCTGGGGGACGGCAGGCTACTGGCTAGCCCAGTTGGCGGTAGCGCAGGTAGGCAGTGCTCAGCGCCCAGGCAACCAGCCCGGCCATGCTGCCGAGCAGAATGTCGTCTCGCAACAGGCCGAGAGTCACGCCAACGCCGAGCCCAAACCAAACCGGGTTGACGCCGCGCGGGGTTGGCGCCATCGCCTACTTCTTGTTTGCAGAGCTGGCTGCGCCGATGCCGGCCCCCAGCGCGACACCTAAGGCGATGCCCAGCGCCAGGTTATCCAGCGCCACGCCAAAGGCCACACCGAGCGCCAAGCCCAAGCCGAGGCCTGCGCCGAGCGAGCGCCCGCCAGCATCCACCTGGCTTGGCTGGCTGCTGGCCTTGCTTTTGGCGAGCGATTTCTTGGAAGCTACTTTGGCGGGGGTCTTCTTTGCGGCTTTCTTCACCGTCTTTTTGCTGGCAGATTTCTTTGCGTTAGCCATTTTCTCGAATCTCCTTAGGGGGATTGTAGTGCATTTGAAAGGAGAGATTGTGAATATCGAACTCACCACTATGTTTGAGGCGATCAACGCCTTAGGGGTCATCGGCCTGCTGGCCTTTATGGTCGTGGCCTTCTATCGCGGCGATCTCATCGCCCGCAGCCTGCTCGACCGCATTCTGCGCCTGTACGAGCAGCAGATCGGCGAATTGAGCCAGCGCATCCTAGCCAAGCTGGAGGAGGTGATGCAAGACAAATAGCGCACACAGATTGGATGGGTTTCTGTTTATCTAACCAAAGGGGGATGAAATGGAACAAGCATTGTATTGGCTTACCGGCGCGCTGGGCGTGCCGTTGGTGAATTGGTTGAAGCAGCGCCTGGGCTGGCAAGGCCGCGCCGCCCTGTGGCTCACCACGGCGGTGGCTGCCGCTACCCTGGCCTATAAGCTGCTCAGCCAATAGCACCCTTGAAACGCGGGGCGGGCATGGCCCGCCCCGCGTTTTATGCAATAATCTCAGCATGCAGATACAGATTGTGGATGCCGCCAGCCTGGCCGCCGCGCCGCGCGCTGCCATGGCGCATATTCTAGTGGCGGCCTTTGCCGCCCACTGGCCCGATGCCTGGCCGACGCTGGCCGCGGCCCAGGCCGAGCTGGAGGAATTTGCCGATCCGGCGCGCGTGTGCCGCGTGGCGCTGGCCGCCGAAGAGGTGCTGGGCTGGGTTGGCGGCATCCGCCAATATGATGGCGAGGTGTGGGAGCTGCACCCGTTGGCGGTGGCCCCGGCCTACCAGCGCCAGGGGGTGGGGCGCGCGCTGGTGGCCGATCTTGAGCGCCAGGTGGTGGCACGCCGCGGCCGTATTGTGATGCTCGGCAGTGATGACGAAGACGGCATGACCTCGCTAGCCGGGCAAGACCTGTTTCCCGATCCGCTGAAGCATTTGGCCGCGCTGGCAGACCGCAAAGGGCACCCTTTCGGCTTCTACCGAAAGCTGGGCTATGCCGTGATCGGCGTGATCCCTGATGCCAACGGCCCCGGCAAGCCCGACATCCTGATGGCCAAGCGCGTGGCGGCATGACGCCCGCCGAGCTGCTCGCTGCCGCCGATAGCGCCCTGGCCGCGGCGGGCTACCGGCGCGGCGCAGCCCTGCCCGGCTTGGATGCCGGATATGTGGCCGCAGCGGCGCGCCTCGGCCTGGCTGTGTTGCCCGCCACGCCCCCGCCCACGGACTACCGCCAGGCGTTTGACGCCGGGCTGCAGCGCCTGTTGGCGGCGCGCCACAGCGATGCAGACGTGCGCTTGGCCTTGGCGGTCGATCTTTCCAACGCCGCGGCAGCGCCGGCAAATTCGTATCGCCCGGCGCTGAACAAATACCGCAGCTCAGTTGTCTTCGAAGATGTGGGTATTGGCCTGCTGCTGCTCGGCCATGCGCAACCGCCTGGCGTGTGGCTGCCCCCGGCCGAGGTGAGCCCCTTTTTACGCCAACTCAATCGCTGGCTGCTCGGCGCGCGTTAAGCCTTGGCTGGCAATTCGCCCAACTCGGTCATCATTTGCAAAAAGGCCGGGGTCATATGCGGGTCGAATAGAATGCCAGCATGCTCGCGCAGATACTGCGCGGCCTTCTCGGCGGACCAGGCCAGGCGGTAGGGCCGGTCACTGGTCAGTGCATCCCACACATCCACCAGGGCGAACAAGCGCGCCGCAGCGGGGATGCGCTTGCCTTTCAGGCGGCGCGGGTAGCCGCTGCCGTTCCAGCGTTCGTGGTGCGCATAGGGGATCGGCAAGGCGGAATGCAGGAAGACGATCGGTGCGAGCATATCGCGCGCGTACAACGGGTGGCGGCGCATGATGCGCCATTCGTTCTCGGTGAGCTTGCCGGGTTTGTTGAGAATTGCATCGGGCACGCCCATCTTGCCAATATCGTGCAGCAGGGCGCCGCGGCGTACGTCAGTAATGTCTGAATCACTGTAGCCCAACGTCTCGGCAAATTCCACGGCCAGGTGCGCCACGCGCTGGGTGTGGCCTTCGGTATCCTCGTCGCGTAGCTCCAGGGCGCGCGCCCAGCCCAGCAGTGTGCGCTCGTATTCCAGCTCGCGCTGGATGTGCGCCCCGAGGATATCGGCCACCGCCCGCAGCAGGTCCAGCTCGGCGCCGCCCCAGCGGCGCGGCCGGTCCAGGCTGGCCAGGCTGATGCCGCCCCACCACTGGGCGCCGACGAAGATTGGCGTCGCCAGCAGCGAGCCGCGCTTGGCCCCCGGCCCCAGCGGCAGGCGCTCGCGCACTGGCTGGCCGGCGGCCAGTTGCACTTGCCAGCGCTGCAAGCCGTGCTCCTCCAGGTTGAGCCGCTGTGGGCCGCGCGGGTGCTGGCGTGCCTCACTGGCTACCTATTCTTTGCGCAGCACCAGCACGCTCTGCGTACTGTCACGGCGCGGCACGTTTTCAAACAGGCGCACGCGCTGGGCATGCGCGGCGCGGCCCAGGCTCTTGAGAATATCGGGAATGGGCTCGATGTACTTATCGGCCTTGAGCGTATCTTCGGCGATGCCCGCGATCGTTTCCAGGATCGTCTCGCGATACTTCAAGCCAGCCTGGGCGCGCTTGCGCGCCTGTAGCTCGCTGGTCAGTTGGCTATTCAGATTGGTCAGTTGGCGCGTGCGCGTTTGTACTTTGCCTTCCAAGCGCGCGTTCAGATAATGCAGCGCTTTCTCGGCGGCCTCGCGCAGGCGAATTTCCTTCAAAAGCTCTTTGCGTGTCTCGCTGATGTAGCCGGCGCTGATCGCACAGAAGCACACGATCAGCGTGCTGAAGAGGACTTGCAACGGGGCTTCGCGCGGGCTGGAGCCGGCCAATAACAGCATGGCCAGGTTGAGCGGGATCGAGGCCATGGCGGCCAGCATGCCGCCGCCCAGGCCGGTTTGCCAGCCCACCACCATCACTGGGAACACCGCCGCGCTAGCGGCGATGTTGCCCAGGTATGGATAGCCGAGATGCACCAGCAGGGCGTAGGCCACAAACGCGAGGAGCAAAGTAATGAACTGAACCAGTGGGTTTTCGTGTTCTTCGCTCATCTCGGCCCCTTTTAGCTTATGCGCTGTTTAACCAGTCTAGCAGTTGTTTGGGCGTCCAGCTATTAACAACATTTTTGGGTGCTACCCAGCCACGCCGGGCGGTAGCCACTCCATAGAACAGAAAATCCATATGATCAGGGTGGTGGGCGTCTGTATTGATCGAAAGCTTGATGCCCATCTCCACCGCCCGGCGCGCCTGCACATCGTCCAGATCCAGGCGGGCCGGGTTAGCGTTGATCTCCAGCGCCGTGTCCGTTTCAGCGGCGGCTTTGAGCACCGCGTCCATATCCAGGTCTGCGCCTTCGCGATCGGGCAGCTTGCGGTTGGTGGGGTGGCCGATGATATCGACATGCGGGTGGTGGATGGCAGCCAGCATGCGTTCGGTGATCTGAGCGCGCGGCTGGCGCATGCTTTGGTGGATCGAGGCCACCACGATATCCAGCGAGGCCAGCACCTCATCGGGCAGGTCCAACGTGCCGTCGGCGCGCACTTCCACTTCCACGCCTTGCAGCAGGGTCAGTTGGTCACCCACTTGCTTGCGCACCTGCTCGATCTCTTTGCGTTGCTCCAGCACCTTCTCCGGCGTGAGCCCGTTGAGGATACCGATGGCGGCGGAGTGATCGGTGATCGCCAGCACTTTGTAGCCGCGGGCGATCGCCGCCGTGGCCATCTCAGCGATGCTGAGCTGGCCATCGCTCCAGGTGGTGTGGCTGTGTAGCTCGGCTTTAATATGCTTGACTTCGATCAAGGTGGGTAGCTTGTGCTCCAGCGCCAATTGGATCTCGCCGCGGTCTTCACGAATTTCGGGCGGCACCCAATCCATGCCCAGCAGTTGGTAGACCTCTTCTTCGCGGGCACACAGGATCTCGCTCCCGTCTTCTTTCAGGAAGGATTGATCCGACAGCGAGAGGCCCAGATCCAGCGCCATCTCGCGCAGGCGCACATTGTGCTCCTTGGAGCCGGTGGCGTATTGCAGCGCGGTGCCGAAGCGCGCCGGCTCGTGCACCCAGATCTGGCCGCGCATGCCGTTATGGAACTCCACGCCGGATTTGACCGTGCCGCTGCCGGTGACGCGTGCCACATTGGGCGCCTCGGTGAACGCTTTGATAACCTGCTGCGGATCGGTCGATGACACCAGAATATCAATATCGCCGATGCTGGCGCGCATGCGCCGCAGGCTGCCGGCCACCTCGGCGCGCTTCACGCCCTTCACCGTGCGCAGGCTCTCCAGCAGCTCCTGCGCAAAGGGCCACACCGTGCCCAGTGGCAGGCGCCCGCTGCGGCGGCCCAGCGCCTCGATGCCGGTGAGGATCTTGGCCTCAGACTTGGCGCCCATGCCGGGCAGGTCACGCAGCTTGCCATCCAGGGCGGCAGCTTTGAGCTCGTCGATGCTCTTGATGCCCAGCTCTTTGTAGAACATGGCAATCTTCTTGGGGCCTAGATCGGGGATGCGCAGCAGGCTGGCCAGCTCTTCGGGCACTTCTTTTTTGAGCTTCTCGAGGAAGCTCATCTGACCGCTGCTGAGCAGCTCGTCGATCTTTTCGGCGATCGCCTTGCCGACGCCGGGGATCTCCAGCAGGGCCTTTTGGCCGCCCTCTTGCCAGATCACGTTGACATCACGGCCGAGATTGGTCAGGTTTTCTGAGGCTTTGCGGTAGGCCAGGGTCTTGTAGACCACTTCCCCTTTGATCTCCAGCAGGTTAGCGATCAGCAAAAAGGTATCGGCCAGCTCTTTATTGGTCATTGGCGGATTATACGCGCGTGTTATAATTCTTGCGCTTCCGGCTGTATTTGGGTATAGCGTTCACGTCGAACGCTTTATTTATGTAAGGCAGGCGGCAGTCCACGATGGAAAGGTGGTGTTAGGTTTGCCCAAAGTTGTTCTCAGGCCCGGTGAGTCGCAAGGCTCCCTGCTCAAGCGCTTCCGCAAGAAAGTCGCTCGCAGCAAGGTGCTCAGCACGGTGCGCCGCAAGCGCTGGTTCATTTCAACCAATGAGCAGCGCCGCATGGAGAAGCAAAAAGCCATCCGCAAAGCGCAACGCCGGCTCTCGGGCTGGAAGCCCAAGCCCAGGCCCACTTCGTCTGGCGCTTCCAACTCCTAGTTTCATTAAAAGCGGCCCCGAAGGGCCGCTTTTCTTGTTAAGCAAAAGAGCGGGGCGTTGGCCCCGCTCTTTTGTATAAATCCACAACGAAGACTAGGGCATCACCCACTCATAAACCGTCTTGAGCAGCATACCCGCCGCACCGGCGGCCGCGGCCACCGCGGCACCACCCAGCAGGCCGGCCACAATGCCACCCAGGATGTCTACAAACAGGGAGCCGGCGCCACCAGCAAAGGCGCCTAAGGCCAGCGCGGCAATGTAAAATGCCGTCTTGTCCTTCATGCTGCTCAAGTGCAGCAGGCCTCCCAGGAAGGCCGCAGCCTGGGCAACGGTCGCCAGAATCTCAGGCAGCCCCATGCCCAGTGCCCCAGCCAGCCCCCAAATCAAGGCCAACGCGAGACCCACGATCCAAAGCCACTTACCGATGTTTCCAAGATCCATCTTTCTCTCCTTGAGAAATGATGCATTACGGCAATCGCCGCTCACCTTAAACAACCCTTGAGAATATGTGCAAGTTCTCATTGTGAAATAGAGAGCAGAGGCATTTGTTCTGCTTTTCACACAATTTGCGCAGTATGATTTAAGCCGCGTGGCCTTTGGGCTCAACGCAACAGGAGACCTATGTTTAAAAAGCTGGTGCTGGGTTTTTGTTTTACGCTTTTGCTGGCGGGCTGTGCCACGCCGGATGGGGGATACCCCGGATACTACCAAGGCAACCTGGAGGGGCAGGTGATCCGTTTGTGGCTGGGCGCGGATGGCAATGTGCGCCTGACGCAAGACCCTGGCGACGGCCAGCCGCCTCAGATCGATGAGGGCACCTGGCTGGGCAGCAACGATTCGCTGGATCTTACTTTTGATGGCCGCATCCTCACCTTTGGCCGCGAGGATGACGACTCGCTCTTTTTGGTGGATGACCTCAATCACATCGCCCCCGCCGGCCTGACCCTGCAACCGGTCAGCGCCCTGCTCGAAAATCGTTGGGTATGGCTGCAGACGGTGGCCAACGGCCAGACCACTGATCCCAGCACGGCAGGCGCCTTCATCCTCACATTCAATGAGGATGGCCTGGCGCTCATCGAAACGGATTGCAATGCGGGCCGGGGTGGCTTTGTGGTCGGCGCGCAGCAACGCGTGAGCCTGCCGGTGATCGCCACCACGCGCATGTTCTGCGAAGGCTCGAACGAAGGCGATTTCTACGCCCAGCTCGGCCTGGTGGAGAGCTACACGATTAGCGCGGACGGCGTGCTGGAATTGCACCTCGGCGGCGAGGGCGGCACGATGGACTTCTCGCCCGAAGCGTAGCTTCGATCGAGGCATAGCTTCATCTGAGACGCGCCCACGAGGTTACGATGCTAGAGTTGCGCCCTAATTGCGAATGTTGTGATGTGGATCTGCCGCCTGCGGCAGAAGCCTACATCTGCTCCTTCGAGTGCACCTTCTGCGCGGCCTGCGCCGCCGACCGGCTGGGCTTTGTGTGCCCCAATTGTGGCGGAGACCTCGTGCGCCGGCCCGTGCGGCCGGCGCACGAGCTGGCCCAGCATCCCGCGTCTACGCAGCGGGTGTACAAGCCTGCGGGCTGCGCGCCGGAAGCAAACTAAGTTTCTTTTCTAGTTATTCACACCCATCCTCTGGAGTGACTGTGGGCAATACCCTGTTGTATCTCATCCCTGTGTTCATTTGGGGTTCTACCTGGCTGGCGATCAAGTTTCAATTGGGGGCGGTGGCCCCAGAGCTTTCAGTGGCCTATCGCTTTCTGCTGAGCGCGTTGATCTTGTTTGTTTATAGCAAATGGCGCGGGCTGACCTTGCGCTTCAACCGCCGCCAGCACGCCTTCATGGCGCTGCAAGGCCTGCTGTTGTTCTCGCTCAACTATGTGATGGTGTACTTCTCTGAGCTGTACGTCACCAGTGGCCTGGTAGCGGTGCTGTTTTCTGCGCTGATCGTTCTCAACGTGCTGTTTGGCGCGCTGTTCCTGCGCACGGCCGTCAGTGCCCGCATTTTGCTGGGCGCCTTTGTCGGCGTGATCGGCGTAGCGCTCATCTTCTGGCCGGAGGTGGCCGGGCTACAGATGCAAGGCACGCGATGGATCGGCATCACCCTCGGCATGCTGGCGGCGCTCTCGGCTTCGCTGGGCAACATCGTCTCGGCGCGCAACCAGCGCGCCCAACTGCCGGTGATGCAAACCAACGCCTATGGCATGCTGTACGGCGCGCTGCTCACGCTACTGTTTGCCCTCGCACGCGGCACGCAATTCACCTTTGACCCCTCGCTGAGCTATGTCGGCTCGCTGCTCTATCTGGCGCTGTTCGGCTCGGTGATTGCCTTCGGCAGCTACCTTACCCTGCTGGGGCGCATCGGCGCAGACCGCGCCGCCTATGTGAATGTGATGGTGCCGATGATCGCCCTGGCGCTCTCGGTGATCTTTGAAGGCTTGCAGTTGGGCTGGTTTGAGTTTGCGGGCATTGCGCTGGTGCTCTTAGGCAATGTGATCGTGGTTAGTAGGCGCCAGCGTACAGCCAACGCCTAGCAGGCACTTTTTATATTTGGCTTTGGCTAAAACCCTCACCCCACGCAGCTTCGCTGCGTGGGGTGAGGGTGCTAACCGGCCTGGTATTTACCGCTTCCCTCGCGGTAGCCAGCGCGGCACGGAGGCTTTGTATTGCCGATACCCGTCCCCAAAGCGCTGTTCCAATCCAGGCTCTTCAGAATACACAAAGTAAATGTGGTTGAGGGCGACAAAAACCGCGCTGAAGATGCCCAAAGCGATAGAGCTAAAGTAGACCGCTTGGCCAAATAGCATCGCGGCCACACCAGTGATCATCGGATTACGCACATAGCGGTAGGGGCCCACCGCCACCAACGCCGTAGTAGGGTCCCATGGCGCCAGCGTGCCGCGGCCCACGCACACGAACAAGCTTACGCACCAAGTAAAAACACTCAGTCCCGCGGCGAACAGCAGCACCCCTGCCGCCTGTTGCCACGGCCCCGGCTGGCCCGTGCCAAATTGGCTTATCAGATAAGCGGGGATGGCTACCGTGACCACAAAAGGCAACAGCAGCACGGCCAAGGCGTGACGCAGCATCTAACCCTCCTCCAGCTCCTGGCCCAGGGCCACCGGGGGCGCGGCTTGCAGCAGGCTGCGTAACGGCCGCCGCACGGCGGCGGGGGCACGCGCCAGCAGGGGCGCGGCCAGCTTGCCGCTCACGATGAGCAGCACCGCGATCATTAGCACCCAGGGGATGGCGTTGAAGGCCACCAGCGCCACTTGTGGGAAGCTGCGCTGCAGTAGGGTGGCCAGCGCTTTGGTGGCGCCAAACAACAGCGCGCCGATGGCGCCGCGCAGCGGTGACCAGCCGCCAAAGATGACGATTGCCAGCGCAATCCAGCCCATGCCACGCGTGTGCCCTTCGGCCCAACCAATTTTGATATCCAGCGAATACGCCGCTCCGGCAATGCCCACCAGCGCACCGCCCAGGATGGCGTAGAGAGTGCGCAACTTGCGCACATCCACACCGCGGCTGAAAGCCGCCTCGGGGCGCTCGCCGGCGCTGCGCAGTTCCAACCCGGCACGCGTGCGGAACAAGAACCACCAGGTAGCCGCTACCAGCAGCAGGGCAAAGTACACCACTGCATCCTGGCGGAAGACGATGGGGCCGAGCACGGGAATGTCTTTGAGCACGGGGATGTGCCAGACCGGTACGCTCGGCCCGGGCAGGCGCGTGTAGCTCTGGCCTAGGAAGGCGCTCAGGCTGTCGCCCAGCATGGCCAGCACGAAGCCGATCGCTACTTGGTTCTGGCGCAGCTTTAGGCTGCCGAAAGCCACGATGGCAGCGAAGACTGCGCCCACCGCCGCGGCAGCCAGAAATCCGAGCCACAAGCTGCTCGTGACCAGCGCGGCCACAAAGCCCGCCAGCGCCGAGAGCAGCAGGCTGCCATCCATCGAAAGATTGATCACGCCGGCGCGCTCGCTGATGGTTTCGCCGCACACGGCAATGATCAGCGGCGCCGATTGCAACAGGATGGACGCCAGAATGGCGATGAGTTGAGTGCTATCCATGCTGCGCCCTCCGGCGTTTTTGTAGCGCATTGCGCACGCGTTCGTAGTTGCCAAACAGCAGCACCAAGAGTACGAGGATGCCGGTCAGAATATCACCCAGGGCTGAGTGCAACTGCGTACGCAGTTGCAGGGTGATACTGCCATTGAGCACGGCCGAGAAGAAGAAGGCCACTAGCGGGGTCAGCACCAGGCGGAAGCCAGCCAGCAGCACCACCATCAGCGCCAGGTAACCAATGCCGCCAGAGATGCTCTGGCGTAAGCTGTCAAACCAGCTTAGTACACGCACCCCGCCACCCAGGCCAGCCAGCGCGCCGCACAGCGCCATGGCCAGCAGCAGCTCGCGCTGGCTGGATACGCCCAGCAAGAACGCTGAGCGCGCATTCTTGCCCAGCGCCTTAAGGCGCAGCCCCCAGTGGCTGTTGGTCAGCAGCAGTGCCACCCCGGCGAAGGCCAACACCGCCAACGCCAGCGAGAGCAGGCTGAGGCGTGAGTTGTCAAACAAAGGTAGCAGCGCATGCGCGCCGAAAGTTTGCGTACCGCGGAAGCTGCCGCCCTCGGGCGGCTGCCACGGGCCGGCAATCAAGTAATTCGTGAACAGGATCGCCAGATTGTTGAGCGCCAGCCCGCCAAAGATCTCGTGCACGCCGCCACGCGTCTTTAGTACGCCTGCCAGCAGTGCCCACAGGCCGCCGCCCGCCATAGCGGCCAGCAGCTCCAGCGGAATTTGCAGGCCGGCCGGCAACTCCACGCGCAAGGCCACCCATGAGGCGGCAATCGCCCCCATGATTATCTGGCCCTCGATGCCAATGTTCCATAAACCGGCTTTGAAGGTGAGCAGCAGGCCGCTGGCGGCCAGCAGCAGCGGCACCAGGAAGGCCAGCACGCTATACAAGCGGGCGCTGCTGCCAAAGGCGCCCTGCCACATGGCGGCGTAGGCATCGACTGGGTTGGTACCCATGCCCATCAGGAGCAGGGTAGTGATGAGCAGGGCGGCCAGCCCGGGCAGCAGCGGCCAAATACGTTGGATGAAGGGCCGCTTGCTGCTCACACTGCACCGCCGATCAGGTGGCCGAGTTCGTCTGCGTTGGTTTCGGCGGCGGCCACGCTGCGTAGCAACTGCCCGCCAGAGAAAACGGCGATCTGGTCGCTGCGCGCCGCTACTTCGTCGAGATCCGCCGAGATGAATACGATGGCGGTGCCATTGGCACGGCGTTGGTCCAGTTGCTCCCAGATCCAATCCGTCGAGCGAATATCCAGGCCACGGGTGGGATGTTCCATCAGTATCAATTTCAAATCCTTGGGCAGCATGGCGAACAAGAAGCGTTGTTGGTTGCCGCCTGATAATGTCTCAATAGCAGATTCCGGTTGGCCTACCACCTGATAGGTGGCAATGTGCTCGGCGGCCAGTTGGCGGTTCTGTGGCCAATCGACCAGCAGCCCGTGCGCATGGCTGACCAGCGCCATGTGCTCGGTCAGGGTCAGGCCCGCAATCAAGCCTTCTTCCAGGCGGCCGGCGGCCAGATAACCCACGCCGCGCTGGCGGGCCAGCGGGTAATTCCATTCAGGCTGGCGCTCACCACTGAGCCACAGGCTGCCCGCCGCCAGCGGTAGCAGCCCGGCGCAGGCGCGCAGCAGCAGCTCCTGCCCGCTGCCCTCCAGCCCGGCGAGGCCGAGCACTTGGCCAGCCTGCACTTGCAGGCTAGCCGGGGCTAGTTGTAGGCGCGGTGTGTGCACGCTGGCGGACCGCAGCTCCAACGCCTTTTGCGTGTGTGTAGTCTGGCGGCGTTCTGGACGCGGCGGCAATTGCTCGAACATCAGCGTCACCAGCTCCGCCGTGGGGCAGGGCAGGTTGCGCCCGCCAACATAGCGCCCTTTGCGCAGCACGTAGGCATGGTCGCACAGCTCTTGCACCTCATCCAGCTTGTGCGAGACCAGGATGAGGGTCTTGCCTTCCTCGCGCGCCAGGGTGCGCATGGAGGCGAAGAGCAGGTCTTTTTGCTCGGCGCTGATGCCAGTGGTGGGCTCATCTAGAATCAGCACTTGAGCGCCGCCTGCCAGCAGGCGCAGCAGCTCCAACTGCTGGCGCTCACCCATACTCAGCGTTTCGATGCGCTCGTGCGGGTCTACTTCAAAGCTATAGCGCTGCGCCAGTTGCACCAGCGCCGTGGCAGCCTGCCGCGGCGTCTGGCCATCCGGCGCGCGGCCGAGCAGAAAATTTTCGAGCACGGTGAAGACGGGCACATCCAGCGGCTCTTGATACAGCATGCCCACCCCGGCGGCCAGCGCCTGGCGCGGCGAGGTGAAATGCTGCACTACGCCCCCCAACAGGATCTCGCCGCTGTCCGGCTGCTGATAGCCAGACAAGATCTTCATCAAGGTGCTTTTACCCGCGCCGTTCTCGCCCAGCAGCCCATATATGCGCCCAGGCTCAAACAGCAGCGTAATGTCATCATTGGCTACTAGGGTGCTAGCACCTTCGGTGCTAGCACCCTGAGCACCAAATTGCTTGCGAATTGTGTTGAGATGTACCTGCATGATGTGTGTGCTAGTAGACCAGAAAAACTGCCGGTGGGCGTATATACGCCCACCGGCAGTTTGATTACTGGCTCGGGCCGTTCATCCCTTCGATGAGTTGCGGCAGGTACCAGACCTGCTCATCGCTACCCACTTCACCGGCTGCGATGTAGGCAGAGCCGTCTTGCAGGTTGATGGGGCCAGTCCACACGGCTACTTCACCGCTGGCTAGCTTGCTGATGTAATCCGCCAGATCGGCGGCGGCCTCTTCGCTCAGGCCGGGGCCGTTGAGCCAACCCACAGCGCTGCTGTCCAAGTCGCTCAGGTCAGCCCAGTTCGGGCCGCTCCACACCCAGCTCTGCGTCCAGCTGCCATCTACAACCGCAGTGGCCAGGGCCAGATAGTCGGGTCCCCAGTTGAAGAAGGGCACACCCAGGCAGATGTCAGGGGCGTTGTCGCAGGCGGCCAGGTAGTCATACGGCACAGCCCATACCGCGTCACCCGCGGCGGCACGCTGGCCAGCCACGTTGATGGCCTCGGTGGTGTCAATGCCGCTGAGCACCACATCCACACCCGTGTCGATGAAGTTGGTAGTGACTTCGGTGGGGTCGCTGGTGACGCCGGGAATGTTGAACCAGAAGCCGATCCAGCTCACCGTGAACTCCAGATCATCGGCATCCAGGCCGCGGTAGGTTTCGTAGCAGTGCTGGGCACCCAGATAAGCCGAGGCAGTGAGGCGCAGCGTTTCGTGGTTGATGAGCGGGCCCACATAGCCAAGCTGGCCGGTTTGCGTGGTGAGGGCGGCGGCACAGCCGGCGATGGCCTTCATTTCTTCCATGCGGCCCATGATGTTGCTCAGGTTGGCCGGGCCTTCGCCGGTGAGCGCATCATCACCGGAGACGTTGACGAAGGTGACCTCAGGATACTTGGCGGCCACCGTGGTGGTGTCCTCCTCGAATTCATCGGAGGTGGTGATGATCAGGGTTGCGCCTTGTGCCACCATCTCATCCACCACGCCTTCCAGCGTGGCTTCGGGCTTGTCCGCTGGGTTGAGCGACTCGAACACGATCATCTCGGCGCCGGGCAGGTTTTCCACCACATACTGGCCGCCCTCGTAATGCGCCTGGCTCCAGCCGTGGTCGTTTTGCGGGCCAACCAAAATCACGCCAAAGGTGAAGTTTTCTCCGCTGGGGGTGCTAGCGCCACAGGCGGCCAGCACTAAGGCGGTGAGGGCAAGCAACAACAGTACCTTCTTATGCATCTTCTCTTCCTCCAAATAAAGTTGGTCAGAAAACAAAAAAGCTGAGAGCGGTGAGCGTGTTTGCGGTCACCTCCTCAGCTTTGCTGCTTTATGGGGAAAAACAAACGTCCCATCAAGATGATGGGACGTGATTTCGGCTGTGGCTTACACTCCTCCCCGAGTAGCGATTTCGTCTCGGAGTGGGGAGAGAAACCGCGCATGCGTCCTCAGGGATTGGGCGTATACATGGCGGGTAGAGAGAGTAAGGCCACAATATACAGGTACTTTTTCACAGAGTCAAGCGTTTTGCCCAAATTGGTACCAAAGTGGGTCTAGAATGGGCGCATGACGCAAAGATCTGTGCTTGTCCTCGGCTGTGGCGTGTCTGGGCTGAGCAGCGGCATCCTGCTGTTGCAGGCAGGCTGGGCTGTCACCATCTGGGCGCGTGAGCTGCCGCCGTACACCACCTCTAACCAGGCCGCCGCGCTGTGGTTCCCGTATCTGGCACAGCCCATCGAGCGGGTGGCGCCGTGGGCCAGCCGCACGCTGGCCTACTTCAAGCAGCACCTGCTGCCGGACGCGGCCAGCGGTTGCCGCCCGACCCTGGTGCAAGACCTGTACGCCCACCCGGTCGAGACGCCGTGGTGGGCGGGCGCGGTGGCAGGCTACCGCCGGCTGGCCGCCGCCGAGCTGCCGGCTGGGTATGCAGACGGCTTCGAGACCGAGTCGATCGTCATCGATACCAGCGTGTACATGGATTATCTGGTGCCGTGGTTCGTGCGCCTGGGCGGCCAGATCGTGCAGCGCGAGGTGAGCAGCATCGAGGAAGCCGCCGCCGAGAGCACGCATATTGTAAATTGCACTGGCCTGGGCTCGCGAAACCTGTTTGGCGACGAGAGCGTGCGCCCGGTGCGCGGCCAGGTGGTGAAGGTGCGCCCGAATGGGGTCGTGCACAGTATCCTGGACGACGAGGGGCCGAATGGGTTGGGCTACATCATCCCGCGCAGCGCTGATGTGGTGCTGGGCGGCACGGCACAGACCGATGATTGGGATACCCGCGTGCGCGCTGCAGACCAGGCCGAGATTCTGCGCAAGGCCGCCAACCTGCACCCGGCCTTCGCTGATGTGCAAATTGTCTCCGCCGGTGTGGGCTTGCGCCCGGTGCGCCACGAGGTGCGCTTGGAGGCGGAGCGCATCGGCGAGGCGATCGTTGTGCACAACTACGGCCACGGCGGGGCAGGCTTTACGCTCAGTTGGGGGTGCGCGGAAGAAGTAGTGCAAAGGATGAGGGAGGAAGGATGAAGGATGAAAAAGCAAAGATGAGAGCAAGAAGGCAAAGGATGAGGGCGGAAGAATGAATACAGATCAAAACTCTCAGGATTTAAAGAAACGAACAAGAGCCTTTGCTATTCAGATTATCAGGATGTATTCAAGTTTGCCCAAGACGACCGAAGCACAGGTACTTGGCAAACAGTTGCTTAGAGCTGGCACCTCTGTAGGAGCACAGTATGCGGAGGCCCAACGCGCAAAATCGAACAAGGATTTTGTAACAAAAATTGAAGGTTCACTTCAAGAACTGGAAGAAGTTTTGTATTGGCTTGATCTGCTAATCGAGATTAATCCAAGCAGCTCAGAAACACTTGCGGCTGTCCAAAAAGAAACAAATGAGCTGTTGGCCATCTTCGTTACCATCGTAAAGCGAGTTAAGTCTCGCTAGCTTAAACCAGAGACGGAAGGAGTACTCCTTCCGTCTCTGGTTAGTGCGAGGACGCAAGGATTTTCATCCTTCCGCCTTTATCCTTCATCCTTTTGAAATCGGCCCTGCGCCCTTGATGGCCGCGCTGGCGCTTCCTTCAAAGCGTTTGAAGTTCTTGTGGAACTCCGCCGCCAGCTTGGCCGCCTGCGTATCGTAGGCAGCTTTGTCGGCCCAGGTCTCGCGCGGGTTCAGCACCTCGCTGGGCACGTCTGGTGCGCTGGTGGGGATGGCCAGGCCGAAGATGGGGTCAGTCTGGGTACCGATACCATCCAGGCGGCCCTCCACCGCGGCGCGCACCATGGCACGCGTGTAGCCAATCTTCATGCGGCTGCCCACGCCGTAGGGGCCGCCAGTCCAGCCGGTGTTGACCAGCCAGGCCTGCGTGTTGTGCTCGGCCATCTTCTTGGCCAGCATCTCGGCGTAGACCGTGGGGTCCCACACCATAAACACCTCACCGAAGCAGGCCGAGAAGGTGGCCTGTGGCTCGGTGACGCCGCGCTCGGTGCCAGCCAGCTTGGCGGTGTAGCCGGAGAGGAAGTAGTACATGGCCTGCTCGGGCGTCAGCTTCGAGATCGGCGGCAGCACGCCCCACGCATCGGCGCTCAGGAACACGATGTGGTTGGGGTGGCCGGCCATGCCGTCTGGGTCTGTATTGGAGTTGAAGTTGAGGGGGTATGCGGAGCGAGTGTTCTCGGTAATTTCGTCGCTATCCAGATTGAGCGTGCGGTCCGGATTCAGCACCACGTTTTCGAGCACGGTGCCATAGCGGTGCGAGGCGGCCCAGATATCCGGCTCGGCTTCCTGTGAGAGCTTGATCACCTTGGCGTAGCAGCCGCCTTCGATATTGAAGACCCCGTTTTCGCTCCAGCCGTGCTCATCGTCACCGATCAGGGCGCGGTTCGGGTCAGCCGAGAGGGTGGTCTTGCCGGTGCCCGAGAGGCCAAAGAACAGCGCCGTGCGCCGGTCACTGCCCACGTTGGCCGAGCAGTGCATCGAGAGCACACCCTGCTTGGGCAGCAGGTAGTTGAGCGAAGAGAAGATAGATTTCTTGAGCTCGCCAGCGTAGCGCGTGCCGCCGATCAGCACCATTTTCTTGGCCAGGTTGAGCACAATGAAGGTGCCTGAGCGCACGCCATCCGTTTTGGGATTGGCCTGCATCTCAGGCGCGTGCAACACGGTGAACTCAGCGTCGAAGCTGCTCATGTCTGCTTTATGGCGGAACATGTTCTTGACGAAGAGCATGTGCCAGGCCGAGGTGGAGACGAAGCGCACCGGCATTTCGTAAGCCGGGTCGGCGCAGGCGTAGACCTCACGCACGTACAGCTTGGGCTGCTTGTTGAGGTAGGCCACCATCTTCTGGTGTAGACGGTCGAAGACCTTCTCGTCTACTTCTACATTGACGTTGCCCCAGTGCACATCGTTCTCGCTGTAGCTCTCGCGCACCACGAAGCGATCCTTGGGCGAGCGCCCGGTGTGCGGGGTGGTCACCGCGTTCAGCGGGCCATCGGCCGTGAGCATCACTTCGCCATTGCGTACGGCGTGCTCGTAGCTTTCGGCTGTGTTTAGGTTGTAGAAGGCTTTCTTGAGGTTTAATGCCGCAGCCTTGGCAGGCTTACGGGCGGCTGTCTTTTTGACAGTCTTGGATTTCTTCACTGGAGTGGTCTTGGTCTTGCTGGTTGATTTGCGTAGCAACTTCTTTTTAGCCGGCATTCAAGCTCCTCTAGCTTTGGTTGTAAAAAGGCCTAAAAATTGTATCAGCAATCCATAGGGGGTTAAAATCGCTGCCGCGAGGGCACGATGAAACGTCAGATGAATAATGGCAAGAAAAATGAGCTGGTCAACACCGAGGAACTGGAACGCAGTCTGCGCGCCGCCCTGGAGCGCCGCCAAAGCACCGCCCTCAAAGCGGCGCTGCACGGCCAGCACCCCGCCAATATTGGCGATGTGCTCGAGCGCCTCAACGTAGCCCAACGCCGCCGCGTCTTCAACGCGCTGGAGCTGCCACGCCAGGCGGATGTGCTCGCCGAGCTGGCCCCCAACCTGGTGCGCGATGTGGCCGGCCCGCTGAAGGTGGGCCAGATCGCCGCCATCGTGGATGCCATGCCCATGGACGAGGCCGCCTACATCATCCCCATGTTCCCGCGCCGCCGCAGCGCCATCCTCGAAGCTCTGGAGCCCAAGCACGCCCTCGATATCCAGCGCCTGCTGCAATACCCTGTGCACAGCGCCGGGCGCATGATGACGGAAAAATTCGTGCGCGTGCATAAAGAGTGGCGCGCCGCCGATACGCTGGTGCGCTTGCGCCGCATGAACGCCGATGTGGAGACGCTCAATAATCTCTATGTAGTGGATGACGAGGAGCGCCTGGAAGGCGTGGTCTCGCTGCGTGAGGTGGTAGTGGCGCCGGCGCGCAAGAAGCTGGGCGCGCTGATGAATACGCAGTTGGTCAGCGTCACTCCAGAGACCGACCGTGAAGATGTGGCGCGCCTGCTCTCACACTACGATTACCTGGCCATGCCCGTGCTTGACCCCGGCGGGCGTATGCTCGGCATCATTCCCGTAGACGATGTCATCGATGTGCTCGCCGCCGAAAGTACTGAGGATATTTTGCGCTTCGGTGGTGTGGAAAGTGGCCCGGTAGACCAGCCCTATTTCACCATCCCGCTCAAGACGGCCATCTCGCGCCGCATCGGCTGGCTGCTGCTGCTGTTCGTGGCCGAGACGCTCACTGGTATGGTGCTGCGCCATTTTGAGAGCGAGCTGGCCGCCGTGGTGGCGCTTTCGTTCTTCATCCCGCTGCTGATCGGTACCGGCGGCAACACCGGCGCCCAAACCGTCTCCACGCTCATCCGTGGCCTGGCGCTGGGCGAAGTGACCCTGCGTGACAGTTGGAAAGTCATCGGCCGCGAGCTGCTCAGCGGCCTGCTAATTGGCCTGCTGCTGGGCAGCGTGTCGTACATGCGTGCCAAGTTCTGGGGCTCCAGCGATGCGCTGGCGCTCACCGTCTCGCTCTCGGTGCTGGTGATCTGCACCTGGGCCAACACCATCGGCTCGCTGATCCCGCTGCTGGCGCAGCGCTTCAAGATCGACCCCGCCGCAGTGAGCGCACCGCTCATCACTACGCTAGTGGATGCGACCGGGTTGGCGATTTATCTGTATATTGCCAAGGCGGTTATGGGGTTGTAGGCAACAAAGCAGCTATCTAGTTGGGAGGCACTAGGCCATACCAAGTCATGTGGGGGGCTCCATCAGAAGTGCTTTTGAGTTCTCCATTAAAGAAAAAGCGGCTTGCGTGATGGAAGCCTGCGCTGTTAACAATTACAAAATAGTGGTAGGGCTCTGCAAAATATCGGTAATTTCCAGTTTCATCTGGCCCGAGGGATATCTGGTCTATGTTGGATGCATGAACAATGCCGTTCTCAGTGAACACCCATTGAGCTTCCATAACCTCAGTTCGTTCATTCGGGCGTTGTAACTTGATCTTAATTGGATAAGCATTGTTGACAGCATCAATTAACTCCTTGGAGCTTCCTTTTAGCTGCCGTCCATTTTCATCATGCTCGTAAAGTAACTTCCAAGAGGGGAGAGCTTCAGATATGCTTTCGATACTCTTTGCTATTTGAAACTTGGAGAGGCGAGTAGTAGAGAATATGATGGCTATCAGTAATACAATGAACAAAATGACTGCTGCAAAATAGTAGCCCTGTTCAATCAGCGTATTTAGTATCAGTGAAAACCCACCGATGACTGCTGCGAGTAACGTGTAGTAACCAGTCAGTTTGACAGTTTGGTGATTCTTCTCTTCAGTTTTCATGGATCCCCATAGCATTCCTTAGCGCGCCCAGCAGGAGTCGAACCCACAACCCACTGATCCGAAGTCAGTTGCTCTATCCATTGAGCTATGGGCGCATACGGGTAAATTATACAGTTTTAGGCCTTAAAAACGGATTTTTGCGCTTGCTGCTGCAAATCTGCTGCAGTTAATGGAGCTACTAACTCATCCAAACGCTCTGCAGATGCATTTTCAAGGCCGGGTATCAAGTGACCGTAGATATCCAGCGTGATACTTGGTTTAGAGTGTCCCAGCTGCCGAGCAATGCGGATTAGCTCCATCCCACTCATGAGCATTAGCGAAGCTGCGGTATGCCGCAGGTCATGAAACCTAACATCAGGAACTCTAGCCATCTTTAAGGCTTTCTTGAACTGAGCGTAGAGGATGCGTGGCTCTTTTGGCGTTCCCGTTGAGGAAGGGAACAGCAGGTCTTCTGTGTTCTCGCCATTTAGGAATTCGGCACCTTGCCGCTCTTTGTGCTGCATCAACGCTCGCAAAGTCAGGCTTCCCAACTGGACTGTGCGAATACCATTGCGGCTCTTAGGCTCAGTAAAGATAAGCCCTTGATAGGGAATTCGCTGCAGTTGCCTGCGAACACGAACAGTAGCACTTGCCCAATCCACATCAGCCCAGCGAAGCCCAAGTAACTCGCCTTGCCGCATTCCGGTAGTAACTGCCATCTGAAGCAATGTTCCTAAGCTGCTGCCTTCTGTGAGCGCAAGCAGGGCTTTTACTTGAACATCTGACAGGAACTTCATTTCCGGTTGCATGAAAGTTGGTTTGTCTACTCGCTTTGTGGGACTGTAAGAGATTAGCCCCTGACGCTCGGCAAACCCTAACGATGAGCGCAAAACCCCATGAATTAGCTGAACGGTGCGAGCACCCAGACCATCTCTAAGTTTCTCGGCGTACAGGTCTTGAATTGCTGCTGGCTTGATATCTACTAGCTTCGTCTTTCCAAACTTGGGCATGAGGTGATAGCTGCCTATCCCTCGATATTGCAGCCATGTTTTTGGCCTGACCCTCGGCTTTGTAAGCAGCAACCATCTTTCAAAGAATTCATGAAAGGTTAGGTCTACCCCTTTCGAGGTCAGGCCTCGGTCTTTTTGATTAGCCATTTCACGCAGCCAATCTACGCACTCCCGTTTCGAAGGAAAAGACTTGCTAAACCTTCTGCCCTCGATTGAGAATTGTGCTTGCCAGCGACCATTGGGCTTTTGATAGATAGCCCCTTCTTGATTGTTTCTTCTTTTTGCCATTCCTTGACTCCTTTACCAGAGTTAGGAAAGGCAGTTTGGCCGGATTGTTAAAGTGCAGGTGGTCTGAGTCATTGTAAACCTACCTACACCATCGCTGTTCGCTTAGCTTCAATGTATCGCTTTAGGTCTTCCAGCTTGACCCGTACAGCCCCTTGCATCTTGACTGTGGGTAGCTCACCCTTTTTCATAAGCTGATATGCGAACGCCCGACTGACATTGAGGATTTGTGCAACCTGCGTAGCTTTCAATAATTGGAATGGGGGATAGGCTTCAAGATTCATGGTTGCCCCCAGATAGCAAGCTATCAAAGCGTTTGCCTCGCTTGCGCCGTCCAGTTTTGAGCAGACGATCTACTGCATCCTCGCCGTAAACATCAGCTAAGACTGACAGGCTGGGAGCAACCTGCTTGTAAAGCCAATCAGAAATTCTAGACATCTCACTTGTGCGTGCATCTGTAACTGTGCAATTGGCTCTAGCTTCACCCTGAATAAATTCCTGCCAATAATCTGCATGCACATCTACAAAATCCCGCAGGTGCGCCATTGCTTTTGCTGCCCAATCATCAGGCGCATGAACCAGCACATCTCTGGCAATAGTGTCAGCCCGCTTGCTACGAGTTTCAATTTCAAGGCGAACTGGACCATGCAGGTTGTACACGCGCAGATAGCGCGAAGACTGCCGGCTACCCATTCTGAAAATGGAGTGGCCTATCTGCCCGTCTTCTCTTGGCTTGTATGGTGTGCTTTCGAAGCTAAGAGTTTCCCGCCTTGCGTAAGTCCGCAGCATATTGCTTTCGCCAGCTTGCTCTAAATCTTCGGGCGTGAACGGCACGCCATCCCAAGCTAAGTCAAGGCGAGTGAACTGGAAGCGTTCGACATGCTCCAGCGCAAGCATAAAGTCCTGCAGCAGCTTTGGGTGCAAAGCCTCGCAAGCTGACCCAGGTAGCTCAAAATGGAAGTGTTGTTCAGAATCGTCAGTAGCCAGTCTAGGAGCGCAGTAGAGCTTGCTTTCTGCTAGTGCCTTATAGATTGACTGGTACAGCCTGCCACCATAGCCCTGTGGCTGCATGTGGCCTAAGCTCTTTTGAAACCAAACTTCCCAGAGTTTTAGCGCAAAATCTGTTGTTCCCCAAATAGTTACAGCAAACCAATGTATCCTGAATTCCATATTTACTCCGTGACCAATTTACGCCCCCCTAACAGTATTGGGGGGCTGCCGATGAAATTGGCAAGAAGTAGTGCACTTCCGCTCCGCTTCCGGTGCTCCTCACGTGCGCTCCGGTTCGGTGCTCAGCATCAGCTACTTACTTGCTTGCTGTGGTCTGTGGGAAACAGGTGTGCCAAAAAGCAGGCAAACTGCCTCAGAGAACATCAGCTATTCAATTCACTTGGTCACATGAAATTCAGGGCGTCCGCCGACCAAAATAGCTGCCCTGGGGCTGCAATAGCCACTCGGCGCTGGCTGCGCCTCTCGATAGACCTTTAGGGGGAACTCTGTACGATTAGTCCTTTACGTACTCTGGTTGAAGAAGCCAGAACCAGCCCCACAAAAAAGATACTGTAGCTTTCGGGAAGTGTCAATCTGATTAGTGTCTATTGTGTCTACTCTTTCGCCTTTCTTCCCTTTCGCAGCCTACGGCAGCACCCCAGCTTGTCAAGGGCAGGGTTGTTAGTTTGGCTGGTCATGCGCTCCCCTTGACAAGCCGAGGCCCCCGCTGCCGTCTCCCGGCTGCGGGAAGAAAGGCTATTAATCAGGTTCGTGTCTGCTCGAGTCAACTATGATAGAACCACCGGAATATGGTTGGCGTGGTCTGACGGGCGAAGGGAGAAACTGGGAACTACTACTAGGTGGCATGAGATGTTCGGGATTTTCGGCTTCTATTTCATAGAACTTTCTAAGTGAATCTTTCTCAGAAAAGAATTCATTCTTAAAATCTGAGATCATCTTTTCCCATAAAGCATTTAGCTTAACTTCAAGCTGCACCGTATCATCTTCAGCCTGTTCGTATTCTTCCCGAAAATTACTCATTTCCGCACCTGTGTTTGCGGCTTTTTGGGTTTCTCCCAAGTTATTCTTCATATATAGTCTGGCCTTTTCGGATTTGGGTATCAGATATCCTTCAGGCGAAGATATGCGCGCTAGCATTACATCGTGAACGAGAATGTTCCTAAGCACTTTTATGTTTCTTACATGGTTTAGATATCCGTTGAACTGCTCGCTGAATTTGTCACCAAAATATTCTTTCCTTAATTCTTCACATTCTCGAAGGCGCTTTCTTTTTTTACACTTTACTTTTGTCTCCTCATTCCTTGCCTTTAGCATAAGTAGATGGAATTGAGCGACTGTGTTATCTGCCAAATCACATGCCGATACTAGATGTGAGTAAGTGTTTTCGATTGAAGAAATCATCCTTGTTTGCAAGTGAACTCTGGCAAATACAAGATGCAGAAACATTGTGTAATGACTCCACCCAACCAGCCGTAGTGTTTCTATCTCTTTTAACTTGCTGCTGTTGCGATCACTGTTTAGGGGTTGCGTAGAAGCCATTTGGGCATAAGGACCTACAAAGAATTTCCAGAAAATCTCGCAATTTGGGAAATTAGGTGCGAGAAGATGGCCATACGCCCTTTCATACTTGTCACCATCTCTTCGAAAAGTCAGGTTTTCTAGTGATTCTCGAAGAACACTTAAGCGGATTTTCATATCACTCCTTTGAGGATGCCAAGCAAGGAAATGCTGTTGCCAAACTGCCTTTCCCACCACCTGCTGCTGCAAATCTGCTGCAGTTAATCTGAAAAATTATTGAAATCTTAGACTCTATTTACTAGCTTTCCCCGAATTTACCCGTAAATTTGGCCCAAGAACACGTAATAGACAGGGTTTACAACGTCTATTGCAGTCCGAAGTCAGTTGCTCTATCCATTGAGCTATGGGCGCAGTAGACCTCTATTATACAGGTGTGGCGCTGATACCTACGACAGTACCCAGCTATGGCCAGCACACCGTAGTTGCCTGCCAGTATTGACATTGTTGCTAAAACAACCTATAATCTATTTAACAAATCCGCCAAGCCTCTGTCTTAGACATGCTCAAATGGGCGGATTTCTCTTTTTGGGGATGAAGTACAAAAAAGAACCACTTTCAATTGTAGAACAGGTAGCCTTGCTTACGGACAGAGGCCTATCGTGTCAACCAGAACGCTTAGCTACCTTCCTAAGGCAAGTTAACTACTATAGGCTAACTGGCTATCTGTACGCGTACCGCAAATCAGATATAGATGACAACTTTATTGATGGTACCACCTTCAGTATGGTAGAAGACCGCTATTACTTTGATAGAGAATTAAGGTTACTTATCTTTGATGCACTTGAGAGAATTGAGATTTCTGTTTTTCGCTCACATCTTGTTGAGTTCTTTTCTAGTAAATATGGTGCCTTTGGATTCTTAGAACGAAATTCATTTCGGCAAGATGAAATAGAGAATTTTCACGAAGATTTCCTGAAGTTTTCTGAAGTGACAAAAGAAAGAAGTTCATCTGATTTCGTTAAGGCTTACCGGAGTAAGTACACCAGTGAATCGCACCTGCCGTGCTGGATGCTCTTTGAAGAAATGACATTCGGGGCTCTCAGTAAATTCTATGCAAATTTGCATCAAGTCGATCGTGAAGTTCTTTCTCGGCATTATGGGCTAACCCGAAAGGTGTTTGGATCTTGGCTTCATATGCTTGCAGTTGTAAGAAACATTTGTGCTCATCATGGGCGTCTATGGAATCGTCATTTCCCGATTGGTTTTCAGATTCCAAAAGAGAAAAATCTTTCAGATTTTCACAAGCCCGTCAAAATTACTACCGCGAGCAACCGGGTGTTTCCTTCTTTGGTAGTTATCCAGTATTTGTTGAATGTCATTGATGTGGATAACACTTGGGGCTCGCAGTTAAAAGCGCTTGTAAGCCATTATCCTGAATTGCCAATGGAACAGATTGGTTTTCCTGAGAACTGGATGGAAGTGCCATTTTGGCGCTAGCATACTTGATTGGTTAGAGAGACGCCGCTCCCTGTATACTCCCACCCATGCCCGCATCCCGCCAACCCACCACCTGGGGCTTCGTAGCCGCCGGCAAGATGGCCGCCGCCATGGCGCGTGACATGCGTCACGCGCCCGGCAACCGCATCGGCGGCGTGGTATCGCGCACGCCTGAGTCCGCCGCCGCCTTTGTGCGCCAGTTCGGCGGGCAGGCCTACGGTTCGCTGGACGCCATGCTGGCTGACCCGGGCATCGATGTCGTCTACGTGTCCTCGCCCAACAACTTGCACTACGAGCAAACGAAAGCCGCCTTGCTGGCCGGCAAACCGGTACTGTGCGAGAAGACCTTTACCCTCAACGCGCCGCAACTGGCCGAGCTCATCGAGATTGCCCGCAGCCGCCAGCTGTTCCTGATGGAGGCGATGTGGGTGCGGTGGCTGCCTTTGGTTTCCGCTCTGCGCGAGCTGCTGCAGCGCGGCGCCATCGGCCAGCCGCTACAACTGCACGCCGCCTTCCACTCCCAGCCGCCCATCGCCAACGACAATCGCTTCTATTCCCCGGCCCTCGGCGGCGGGGCGCTGCTCGATCTCGGCATCTACCCCGTCTCTTTCGCCAGCCTGGTCTTCGGCGCCCAGCCGCAGGAGATTCTCTCCAAGGCCGAGCTGGCGCCCACCGGCGTGGATACGCGCTTCTCGGCCATTTTCCAGTATGCCGGCGGCGGTGTGGCGCAGTTGGCGGCCGGCTTTGCTGGCCGCATGCGTCACGACATTATGCTGCTGGGCAGCGAGGGCAACATTCGTATCGAGATGGACCGCGGCGGCTGGAAGATGCGCCGCCTGCACCTGCAACAAGGGGGCGGCAGCCGCGTGCTCACCGCGCCCTACAAGGGCGATGGCTACGGCTACCAGGCCGCCGAGGTGCGCCGTTGCCTGCAAGCCGGCCTGCTGGAGAGCGAAACCATGCCGCTCGATGAGTCGCTCGCCATCCTGCGCACGCTGGATACGCTGCGCACCCAGTGGGGCATGCGCTATCCGGGGGAGTGATTCCAGACAGTTATTCTTAGTTGATTTGCAATGGCCTAAAGGATTCTTCCCTCGGCTGCACGGCTCGTTCGGGATGACAGTAAGCCAAAAAACATCATTCCGAACGCGGCAGCCGAAGGCTAGGAATCACCTAAGAGCAAACCTTCAAGCTGGATTTGCAATGGCCTAAAGGATCCCTCCTCGCCGCTACGCGGCTCGTCGGGATGACAACAAACTTTAAACGTCATTCCGACCGAACGCAGTGAGGGAGGAATCCTTTAGGGCAAAGAAAGACTCTTTAATTGTTATTGCCAAAAGACGTTCTAACTATCCCCCACGAGTAATAGCACTCACATCCCGGCCAGCACTACTTCGCCACGCTTCTCAAACGCCTCCACCCAGCCCGCCAACGTATCGATCCATGCCGGGTGGTCGTTGATGCACGGGATTAACTCAAATTCCTCGCCGCCGGCGGCCAGGAACACTTGCTTGCCGCGGATGCCAATCTCTTCCAGCGTCTCTACACAATCGTCCACAAACGCCGGGCAGATCACGGTGAGCTTGCGCACGCCGCGCTGCGCCAGCTCCACCAGCTTGGCCTCGGTGGAGGGTTGCAGCCACTTATCGCTCCCCAGGCGTGATTGGTAGGCCAGCGAATACTTCTCCGCCGGAATGTTGAACTCACGCACGAACGCATCTGTGGTGCGCAACAGTTGGTGGCGGTAACAGGTGCCGTGCGCCGCGCTGGGCACCTCGCAGCAATCGGCGCTGCGCAGGCAGTGCGCGCCGGTGGGATCGGCCTTGCGCAGATGGCGCTCGGGCAGCCCGTGATAGCTGAACAGCAGGTGCTCAAAGTCCTGTAAGTGCGGGCGGGCGCTGGCGTACAGCGCTTGCAAATAGCCCGCTTCATCATAGTAGGGCGGCTGCACGATTAGGCGTGCTGCCGGGTCAAGCTTGGCCAGCTCCTCTTGCGTCTTCACCACCGCGCTCTCGATGGTAGACATGGCGTAATGCGGATACAGCGGGATGGCAAAGATCTCGCGAGCGCCCGCTGCCAGCAGCTTTTGCAGCGCGGCGCGCGCCGTGGGCTGGCCGTAGCGCATGCCCAGCTCCACCGGCAGCTGCGTGCGTTCCTGCAGCGCCTGCCGCGTGCGCTCGCTGATCACCACCAGCGGCGAGCCTTCCGGCCACCAGATCGAAGCATACGCCTCGGCCGAAGTTGCTGGCCGCTTGGGCAAGATGAATTGCTTTACCACCAGGTTACGCAGCGGGCGCGGATAATCCAGCACGCGCGCATCCATCAAAAATTCTTCCAGGTATTCGCGCAGCGCGCCTTCCTCCGGCGCGTCGGGCGAACCCAAATTCAGCAAAATCACACCTTTTGTTTCTGCCACGAACATCTACCTCGCTTGCTTGGGCAAGATTTCACAAATAGACCACTGCCGATCTCAAAAATCCACTACCTGAGCAAAGCCAATTATCACCCACATTGAAACTTTGCCTCACCAGGGAGCAAATAGGGATTAAGCCGCACGCCTAGATTATTGAAGGCCCACTGCATACACTCGCTTGCGAACTTAAGGAGCTGTACTGTGCGCAAACTACTCATTCTCGTGCTGGCCAGCCTGTTGGCCGCATGTGCCCCCGTCATCGTGCCGCGTGAGCCCGTAGACCCCAACACCGCCGGTGCCATCACCATCCCCCATACAATGGGCGAGGCGGTGCTGCCCGGCCCGGCGCTGCGCGTGGTGGCCCTCGAATGGACCTATGTCGAGAACCTGCTGGCGCTGGGCATCCAGCCCGTCGGCGTCGCCGATATCGAAGGCTTCAACACCTGGGTCAATGTGCCCGCTGAGCTCTCGCCGGATGTCGTCGATGTCGGCATGCGCGGCGAGCCGGATTTTGAAACCCTGGCGGCGCTGCAACCCGATCTGATCATCGATACCCAGGCCACCGCCGCGGGCTACTACGAACAACTCGACGCGATTGCCCCCACGCTGGCCTTCAACCCCTATCCGGATGATCCGGCGCTCTCGACCTTTGCAGAGATGCAAGACAGCTTCCGCTTGCTCGGCCAGGCCACCGGCCGCAGCGAGCAAGCCGAACAAGTGCTGGCCGGCTTGGATGCCCAGATCGCCGCGGGCCGCGAGGCGATTGCCGCCAGCGGCCACGCCGGCGAGCCCTTCGTGTTGGCGCAAATGATGTCTTACCTCAACAATGCCTATCTGCGCTTCTTTATTGATAACGGGCATGGCCACCAACATCATCGAGCAGTTGGGGCTGGAGAATGCCTGGGACAGCGAGTTTGCCCAGTACGGCTTTGCCGAGGTGGGCAGCGAAGCACTCACCGAGTTGGGTGACGTGCACTACTTTTATGTGATCCAGGAAGATGACGGGCTCAATCGCTCCGGCTCCTTCCAGAAATTGTGGGATACGCTGCCCTTCGTGCAGTCTGGCAAAGCGCATGCCATCGGCGGCGATACCTGGCTGTTCGGCGGGCCGCTGTCGGCTGGCGTGCTGATCGAACGCGTGGTTGGCGCCGTAACTGAGTGATGCCGCAGCACCCCATCGTCGCAACGTTGGCGGCGCTCAGCGCCGCCAACGAAAGCTACCGTGCGCAATTACTCAGCACGCCGGATGCGCAGCCTGGCTGGCTGAACGCCAGCCAGCTGCATGAATCCGCCTACCTGGCGCCGCTGCTCAAAGCCAGCGCCGCGCATCACCAGGCCACCGACGCCCAATCGCCCGCGGCCCTGTGGTTTGGCCATTACGTCTTCTACATCATGGCCGTGGCGGTGACTTGCTATCTGGCCACCCAACGCGTGCCCGATCTGCGCCCCGGCTCGCTGGCCGTGCGTTTCGATGCAGACGGCGAGCTGCTTGCCATCGCCTGGCAGGGCCGCGCCTTCGCCGCCCTGGCCGCTGACGCAGCCGCGGCCCATCCTGACTGCACCGCCATGCCGGATACCGACGCGCTGCGGCTGCATCTCACTCAGCAGCTTGAAGCGCATTGCCAGCCGTTGATCCTGGCGCTGCGCCAGAATTCGCGTATCGGCGTGGCCGGCCTATGGTTGCTGGCGCGTGATTACTACGGCTCAGCTTTCACCTGGGTGGGCGAACAACTCGGCGATGTGCCGCGCAGCCTGCACGAGGCGCGCGCCGCCGCGGCGCTGCCCACGCAGTTGGCACGCCAACGCGACTTCGTGTGCGTGGAGCACGCTGGCCTGAGCTACCAACTGATCGACCGCGTGTCGTGTTGCCTGTATTACAAAACCGGCGAGGGGCACTATTGCTCCAACTGCCCGCACCGCCCCATGCCACAGCGCATCGCTCTCATCGAAGAGTGGCTGGCCGAACGCGCCGCGGCCGAGGGCGCACGCTGATGGCCACCTTACCGGCCCGCGGCACCGCGCCCCTCGCCACGCGGCGCGGCAATGCCTTGCGCCTGCTGGGCTTCCCGCTCATGGCCGCCCTGCTGTGGGCGGTGTTGCTGGCCAGCACCGCCTTCGGCGCGGCCGAGATCCCGCCGCGCACTGTGGTGGAATCGGTGACCCATTTTGATGACACCAACACCGAGCACCTCGTCATTCGCAGCCTGCGCATGCCGCGCGCCCTCACCGCCGCCCTGGTGGGCGCCGCCTTGGCCGCGGCAGGCGCCATCATGCAGGGCCTGACGCGCAACCCGCTGGCCGATTCCGGCTTGCTGGGGATTGAAGCCGGTGCCGCACTGGCCGTGCTGGTGGCTGTGCTTTTCCTCAACGTGCATTCATTATCTGGCTTTGCCCTGTTTGCCTTTGCCGGCGCGGCGCTCAGTGGCGCCTTCGTCTACGCGGTAGGCTCGCTGGGGCGCGGCGGCCCCACGCCGATCAAGCTCACCATCGCCGGCGCGGCGATGGCCGCCACCCTCGGCTCGATCACCAGCTTGCTGGCCATCTTGCATCCGCTGGGCTACGACCAGGTGCGCTTGTGGATGGCCGGTAGCGTGGCCGGGCGCGAGATGGAGCTGATCGCTCCGGCCGCCGTATACATTCTGGCCGGGCTGGCACTGGCGATCCTGCTCGGCCGCCAGATCACCACGCTCTCACTGGGCGACGATCTGGCGCGCGGCCTGGGCCTCAACGTGCTGTGGGTCAAGCTGCTTGCTGCGCTGGCCACTGTGGTGCTGGCTGGCACCTCGGTGGCCCTGGCCGGGCCGGTCGGCTTTGTGGGCCTAGTGGCGCCGCATGCCGTGCGCTTCTTCACCGGCCCGGATTATCGTTGGATCATTCCCTACGCCGCCATCCTCGGCGCCATCTTCCTGGTCACCGCCGATGTCGTCGGCCGTCTGGTGATGCGCCCGCTCGAGCTGCCCGTCGGCCTGATGACCGCCGCCCTGGGCGGCCCCTTGTTCATCTATTTGGTGCGCGCCAAGGTGAAACGCTGATGGCGCCCTGGTTGGTTTTACGTTCACGGCGCCTGCCGTTCTCACTGCGCCTGGATGGCCGCCTGCCGGCGGTGGCGGCAGCGCTGCTGCTGCTCACCCTGGCGGCGATGGTGCTCAATATGGGCATTGGCGAATTCCAAATTGCCCCGCTGGATGTGTTGCGCACGCTGCTCGGCATCGATACCGGCGTACCGCAGCACACCTTTGTGGTGCTCAATCTGCGCCTGCCGCGCATGCTGCTGGCCTGGTTGGTGGGTGCCGCCCTGGCGGTTTCCGGCAATATCGTGCAGGGCATCACCCGCAATCCGCTGGCCTCACCGGACCTGACCGGGGTGACGGCCGGAGCCAGCCTGGCGGCGGTGTTCTTCATCATAATGATGCCCGGCCTGCCGCGCAATCTGCTGCCGCTGATGGCCTTCGTGGGCGCGCTGGCGGTGGCGCTGCTGTTGTATCTGTTGGCCTGGCGCCGCGGCGATTCGCCCATGCGCTTCATCCTCATCGGCATTGGCCTGCAGGCCGCGCTGAGCGCCTTGATCGGCTTTGAGCTCACCTTCGGCCGCATCGACTTGGTGACGCAGGCGATGATGTGGCTGGCGGGCACGGTCTACGCCACCACCTGGGCTGAGGTCAACGCCGTGCTGCCCTGGATCGGCGGCGGCTTGCTGCTGGCTGTCTTGCTGGCACGCCACCTCAATGCCCTGCACCTGGGGGAAGAGGTGGCGCGTGGCCTCGGCAGCCAGGTAACCGCCCAGCGCGCCCTGCTGCTGCTGGTGGCCGTGGCCCTGGCGGGGGTTACCGTCACCGTGGCCGGCACCATCGGCTTCGTCGGCCTGGTGGCGCCCCACCTGGCGCGCCGCCTGGTAGGCCCGCTGCATGAGGGCTCACAGCTCATCGCGGCCCTGGTGGGCGGCACATTGGTGGTGGTCTCGGACCTGATCGGGCGTACGGTGATCGCCCCGGCCGAGATCCCCTGTGGCTTGATCATTGCCCTGCTGGGCGCCCCGTTCTTCTTGTTCTTGATCTGGAAAAACCGCGAGAGGTTTTAGCGATGCAAACATTTTCTGCCGAAGCACTTAGCCTGGCGTATAGCGATGAGCGCATTATCGATGCGCTGACTTTGCAGGTGCCCGTGGGCAAGGTGACCGCGCTGGTTGGCCCCAACGGCTGCGGCAAATCCACCTTGCTGCGCGGCCTGGCACGCCTGCTCAAGCCGCAGGGGGGCGCGGTGCTGCTGGATGGCAGCGCCATCCACAGCCTGCCCACCAAGCAGTTGGCGCGTGAGATCGGCATTCTGCCGCAATCGCCAGTGGCGCCCGAAGGGCTGAGCGTGCGCGAGCTGGTGGCCCAGGGGCGCTACCCGCACCAACACTGGTTCCAGCAGTGGAGCGCCGAAGATGAAGCCGCCCTGCAACACGCCCTGCAGCTCACCAAGTTGGAGCCGCTGGCCGAGCGCAGCGTGGATACGCTCTCCGGCGGCCAGCGCCAACGCGCCTGGATCGCCATGACCCTGGCCCAGGAGACCAATACGATCCTGCTGGACGAGCCCACCACCTTTCTCGACTTGGCCCACCAGATCGAGGTGCTCGATCTGGTGCAACACCTCAACCAGCAAGGCAAGACCATCGTGCTGGTGCTGCATGACCTTAACCATGCGGCACGCTGCGCCGATCACATCGTTGCCTTGCACAAAGGGGAACTGATCGCTCAGGGCGCGCCGCAAGCCGTGATCGTGGAGGATGTGGTGCGCCGCGTCTTCGGGGTGGAGAGCCGCATCATCGAGAATCCGGTGACCGGCCAGCCAATGTGCCTGCCGGTGAAGCTGGCAGGTTAGGGGCGGGCGATAGCGGTGAGCAATGACGCTGCTTTGTTATAGGGGAGCTGCATCCTGCCAGCCTATAGCGTCATTCCGCCTGCTGTGTCATTCCGAACGGGTATATCGATCCACACCAGAGCGCCGAACCCAGGCCAGTGAGGAATCCTTGCGGGCACATCTCTCCCAGATGCCTGTCTAAAATTCGGCCCGGAATGACGCGGCTTGAGGAGCTGCACACCAGAAAAGCCTATAGCGTCATTCCGAGCGCAGCGAGGAATCCTTTAGGCCACACCAAAGTCAATCAAGGTTTGGCATGCCCTAAAGGATTCCTCCTCGGCCAGCACAAATCGCTGGCCTCGTTCGGAATGACGTGGCCTTGTTATCGAGGGAGCTGCACTCTACACCGCCTACTGTGTCATTCCGAACGGGTGGATACATCCACACCAGAGCGCCGAACCCAGGCCAGTGAGGAATCCTTGCGGGCACATCTCTCCCGCACTGCTTGCCTAAAATTCGGCCCAGAACGACGTGACTTTGTATTGCGAGGAGTTGCACCTGCCCACCCTGTAGCGTCATTCCGAGCGCAGCGAGGAATCCTTTAGGCCACACCGAAGTCAATCAAGGTTTTGGCATGCCCTAAAGGATTCCTCCCTCGTTTTACTCATTCGGAATGACGTGACTTTGTTATTCAGGGGAGCGCACTCTATACCGCCCGCCGTGTCATTCCGAACGGGTGGATACATCCACACCAGACCGCCGAACCCAGGCCAGTGAGGAATCCTTGTTGGCCCATCTCCCCCGCACTGCTTGCCTAAAATTCAACCCAAGATTGCTTCGTCAGCGTAACTTCGTTGCACATGCCTCGCAATGACCGACGAGGGTGCTGGCCTACTCTTCGCGCGAAGGCAGCGTGTAGTAGTTGTATACCGCTTCGCTCAGATCCGAAAAGATCGCCGCGATCGGATCAAAGATCAACTGCACGGGTTGGTAAAAGGTGATCACCAGCACATAATCGCCACTGGGCGTAAAGATGATGCCCGCGTCGCTCATCACGTTGATCACCTGCGTATTCGGATTGGTCACCCAGCCGTGCTTGTGCGCTACCCGCGTACCCTCAGGCACGCCGGCCTCCAGCAGAATGCCGATGCGGTTCTGGCTGAGGATATCCAGCATATCCTGGCACTCGGCCTGCGTGATTTGGTCGGGGAACACCGCTCGCAGCGTGCCGCCGCCCTCGCTGGCACATTGGTAAATATCGGCCAGCAGCATCCCCATGTCGGTGGGCGTCGTCTGGTTATACGGGTCGGGATCGGTGTTGACGTCGCTGCGCTGGTTAGCTGGCGTGCTGTAGCGCTCCAGCAGCGGCGCCCCTAAGTAGAAATAACCAGCCAGGAACGAATTGTTCAGCCCCAGAGCGTGCAGATCCTCGGTGACGCTGATCGGGGCGCGCGGCCCGCCCACCACCTCGCTCATCAGCGCGTCGGTGGCTTCGTTCAAGGATTGCGCGATCATCTCGCGGAAGAGTTCTTGTACGCGCATATCGGGCGCGCCATCCAGATGCTTAAAGGTCGAAACCAGCACGGGCACCTTCATCAAGCTGGCCGCGGTGAAAGAAATATCCGGCTGATTGGGCAGGTTGCTGCCTAAGCGGTAAATGAAGTGCAGGTCTTGCCCGGTGGCCAGGTCCTGAAAATAAATATCGGCAATCCCGTCATAACCGGCCACTTCCATGATCTGTTGCAGTTGCACTTGCAGGTTTTGCAGGTTGGGGCGGGCGGTGGCGGATTGCTGCACCACCAGGTCCACGCGGCGCTCGCTGGGCGAGAACAGCGCGTTCTCGATCTGCGTCAGCGCGCTGTCAACGTTGATCGTGGTGCCCGGTTCGCCCAGCCGGAACTGGGTGGTGCCGGCGATCGGCTGGGCCGGGCCGGGGGCTTTGTCGTAGCGCGCCGAGATCTCCTCGCGCAGGTAGCGCTCCAGTAAGCCTTCGGAATAAGTAGCATCCAGCGGCACTTCCACCGGGTTGGAGACATTGCCCCATAAATAATCCCAGAAGCCGCCCCAGAAGGGCGAGCTGGTGCGCTGCTGGTCGGCCGCGGCCACCATGCCTTCCAGATTCAGGCGAAACTCCACCAGCGCCGGATCCATATGGATCAGCGCCTCGCCATAGCGCAGCTCCACGGGCAAGCTATAGATGCGCAGCAGGCGCTCGGCGGCCTGCTGGCGGCTGATGCCGCCCACGGGAATGCCGCCCACCACCAGCCCGGCCGGAAAATTGGCCCGGTCACGGCTGTACATGATGAGCTGCAGGATCAGGAGCACCAAAGTGCCGATGAGTAGGAAGCTGGCCGCCAGCCGCATGAAGGAAGAGCGCGGACGTACGTAAAAGCCCATAAGACTGCGGCGAGTATATCGCATCCGCCTGGCATGATAGAATTCGCGCGTATGAGCGCTGCATGAATATCAGGAGCGCGCATACGCCATCCACTACCTCGCGGAATCTAAAACCCTATGCTGCGTAGTTTTCTGATCTATCTTTCGCAAGCCGCCTGGGCCAAACGTTTCACCATGCGCCTTGGCGTGGCACGCCGCATGGCGCGCCGCTTTGTTGCCGGTGACGAGCTGGGTGATGCGCTGCACGCCGTACGCAAGCTGAACAGTGAGGGCATGCTCGCCACCCTGGATCTGCTCGGCGAGCACACCGCCGATGCCGCCGCGGCCCAAGCCTCCACCGCCCGCATCATCGAGACCATCACCCAGATCGCCGAAAGCGGCGTGCACTCCGGCGTCTCGATCAAGCTCACCCAGTTGGGCCTGAAGCTGGATGTGGCCCTGGCCGAGGAAAACCTGCGCCAGATCGTGCAGGCCGCCAGCGAGCGCCAGGTGTTTGTGCGCATTGATATGGAAGATACGCCCTGGGTGGATATCACCCTTGGCCTTTACCGCGGCCTGCGTGCCGCCGGATACACCAATCTCGGCGTCGTGATCCAGGCATACTTATATAGAAGTGAAGCCGATGTGCACGCACTGATCGCCGAGGGCGCCCGCGTGCGCGTGGTCAAGGGCGCTTATATGGAGCCGGCTGACCGGGCCTTCCCGCGCAAGGCGGATGTGGATGCCGCCTATGACCGCCTGGCTGACTTGCTCTTGCATGCCGGCCAGCACCTGCCGCCCGCCGGCGGCCCGGCCGGCCCCTGGCCGCCGATGCTGGCCGTGGCCAGCCAGGACCCGCAGCGTATTGCCTACGCCAAGCAGCACGCCGCTGAGCTCGGCGTGCCTAAGGCGCAGGTCGAATTCCAAATGCTCTACGGCATCCGCCGTGATCTGCAGCAATCCCTGGCCGCAGAGGGCTACCCCGTGCGTATCTATGTGCCCTACGGCCGCGAGTGGTATCCCTACTTCATGCGCCGTCTGGCTGAGCGCCCGGCCAACCTGTGGTTCTTCCTGACCAACCTGGTGAGGCGCTAATGTCCGCCCTGGCTCACGAACTGGCCGATGCACTGCACAGCGAAGGCGAGAAGACCCTCGCCTTCCTGCGCGCCCTCAGCCCAGAGCAAATGCAAACGCGCATCTACGAAGATGGCCTGGCCTGGACCACGCATGACCTGCTGGCCCACTTTGTTGAGGTCGAAGGCTCGATCGGGCGCGTGATGCAACGCGTCGCCGCCGGTGGCGAGGGCGTGCCTGCCGATTTCAACATCAATCGCTGGAATGCTAGCCACACCAGCGAAATGAGCACGCAACATGACGATGCCTGGCTGCTGGACGAATTTGCCCGCCGCCGCGCTGCCACGGTGGAGTGGGTGCGTGGCCTGAGCGATGAGGCGCTGGAGCGCCGCGGCCGCCATCCAGCCCTGGGTGAAACCGAAGTTAAGCATATGGCCAAGTTGATGTACATTCACTTGATCGGCCACCAGCGCGATATCAAACGCGCCCTGCAGTTGCCATGAACGCCGCCCAGCCGATCGCCGATATGCACCGTTGGCCGCTGAGCGCCGCGGCCGGCGAGACGCGCTTGCTGCGCGAGGTGGATCATGTGCTGCGCCGCTTTGGCCAGCTTTCCACGGAAACGCTGGCCGCCGGCGGCGCCACGCCCTATACCTTGCGCGCCGAAGCCGACCGTGTGGTCTTCGCCCTCGACGGCCGTTGCCAACTGCGCCTGCTCGACCTGCGCCCACAGTCGCCCAGCCATGCCGTCTTTGCGCAGCTGGCGCTCGACGCCGCCACGCCCGAGGGCGTGCTGGTGCCCTTTGGCGTTGCCTGCAGCCTGGCCGCCAGCGACGCGGCGCGCGTGCTGTGGCTCAGCACGCACAGTGCCGCACACGCCGGCGATCGCCAAGCCAGCCCCGCAGAGCTGGCCGCGCATGTGCCCGCGGGCCAGCGCTGAGGCTGCGTGAAGCAACCCCATCCGTTTTTCTTATTCGTTCAACTCTCCCGCCCGTGGTTTTTGGCGGCGGGCGTTTTGTTCTATGCTCTCGGCGTCGGTATGGCGCGCTATCTCGGCCATCCGTTGGTTTGGGGCGTTGTGCTCAACGGCCAGATCTGGGTCAGCGCCTTGCAGTTGTGCGTGCATTACCTTAATGAATACTTTGATCACGGCGAAGATGCCGGCCACCCGCAGCGCACGCTATTCAGCGGCGGCAGCGGCGTGCTGGGGCAGGGCGCCGGCCAACTGCGCCCGCAGGTGGCCTTGATCGCCGCCGGCAGCCTGCTGGCCGTGCTGGCCGTGGCCACGCACGCCTTGCTGCGCAGCGGCCAGCTCAACCTCACCGTGGGCTCGCTGCTGGCGCTGATCCTGTTCGGCGCGCTGAGCTACAGCGTGCCACCGCTGCACCTGGCGACCAGTGGCTACGGTGAGTTGAGCACCGCCATACTGCTCGCCGCGCTGGTGCCCGCCCTGGGCTTCACCCTGCAGAGTGGGGCGATGCACCGCCTGCTCGGCCTGAGCACCTTCCCGCTAGTGGCGCTCACCCTGGCGGCCATGCTGGCGCTGGAATTTGCCGATTACGCCCAGGATCTCAAAGTAGGCAAGCTGACCCTGCTGGTGCGTGCCGGCTGGGAGCAGGGGCTGCGCCTGCACCACGCCCTGTTGGCCGCCGGCTACGCGCTGCTGCTGGGGGCGCTCACTGCCGGCCTGCCCGCGGCCATCGGTAGCATGGCGCTGTTCAGCCTGCCGCTGGCCGGTTTGCAGGTCTGGTACCTGCAACGCATTGCCCAGGGCCTAAAGCCCAACTGGCTGGCGCTCACCTTCAATGGCGTCGCCATCCCCTTCCTCACCGCCTATCTACTGGCCCAGGGCTTCTGGCTGCGCTAGCGGCGGGTACACTCTCAGCACATACACGATCTTTCGCAAGGAGAAGACCGATGGAACTTAAAGTAGGCCAACCGGCCCCCGATTTCAAACTGCCCGATGAGACGGGCAAGCTGCACTCGCTGGCCGATTACCGCGGCCAGACGGTGGTGCTGTACTTCTACCCCAAAGACGACACGCCGGGCTGCACGCTGGAAGCCTGCAACTTTCGCGATGATTATTCCGAGTACCAGGCGGCCGGCGCAGTGATCCTCGGCGTCAGCCCGGACGATGAGGACTCGCACGAGAAGTTCAAGCAGAAGTTTGATCTGCCTTTTCCGCTGCTGGCCGACGCTGGGCATGTGGTCTGCGAGCAGTACGGCGTGTGGGGCGAGAAATCCATGTTCGGCAACAAGTACTTCGGCGTCATCCGCTCCACCTTCCTGATCGACCCGCAAGGCAACATTGCTGAGATCTACGACAAGGTCAGCGTGCCCAAGCACAGCACTAAAGTGCTCAAGGCCTTGCAGGGGCTGCACGGCTGATTTTGGCTGCCGAAAAGGTGATATACTCGACTTCGTACCTTTCGGCACAATAACAACACGAAAGGCCTTTTTTCGGAGGATAACGGATGATTCATCTCCTCATTGTTGGCGTGCTTGTGGTCATTTCGACCATTGGCATGGGGCTGCTGTTCACCAGCGGTATCCTGCTGCCTGCACAAGCCAGCCAACAAGCCATCACGGTGGACTGGCTCTTCAATCTGCACTTCTGGTTCATCGCCTTCTTTGTCTCGCTGATTACTGTATTCGTTTTGTACAGTGTCTTCGTCTTTCGCCGCAAGAAGGGCGAAAAGGGCGATGGCGTGTACATGGAAGGCAACCAGCGTCTGGAAATCGTTTGGACGATCATTCCCATCGGCATTGTGCTCTGGATGGCGGTGATCGGTGGCCAAACGCTCTCCGATGTGGAGCGCCGTGACCCGGATGCGATTACGGTGGATGTGTACGCCGCCCAGTGGAGCTGGCGCTTCGAGTACGAAGTCACCACCCCTGAGGGCATCAACACCGCGGTGGCCTCAGACACGCTGGTGTTGCCGCGCAACCGCCAGGTGCTGCTGCGCTTGCATTCGCAGGATGTCATCCATTCCTTCTTTGTGCCTGAATTCCGCGTCAAGCAAGACATCTTGCCTGGCGGCGAAGAATACGTGCGTGAACTGCGCATCACCCCCAACACCAACGGCCTCTACACCGTGGAGTGCGCCGAATTGTGCGGCCAGGGCCACTACAGCATGCTGGCCCAGGTGCAAGTGGTGGATGGTTCTGAATTCAGCAGTTGGCTCACCGAGCAATCCGGCGAGTGCAACCTGAGCGACGCCGAGTGCGGCGCCCGCTGGGCGCAGACCTTCGGCTGCCTCGGCTGCCACACCACCGACGGCACGCCCAAAGTTGGCCCCACCTGGCTGGGCTTGCCCGGCCACACGGTGGAGCTGGCTGACGGCAGCACCGTGACCGCCGATACCCAATACCTGCGTGCATCCATCGTGGATCCGAACGCACAGATTGTGGCCGGCTACCAGCCCAACATCATGCCGCAAAACTTTGATGAACTGCTGAACGCTGAACAGATCGACCAGATCGTGGCGTTCATTGAGAGCTTGCAGTAACTAAGGAGTAGAGGATGCGTTTCTTTTCCACTAGTTTTTTCCGCGGTCTGATCGCCCAGATTGTTGGCACTGCCGTCGGCATGGGCTTCGTGATGGCGCTGCGCGTCATCTTCGGCCTGCCGCTCTCCAGCCCGGTCGAGGCCGATGACGCCCACATCCGCGAGATCATCGTGGTTGGCGGTGTCATCGTCGGCGCCATCAGCTTCCTGGTCGGCGCGGGGGTCTTCGGTGACTGGTTCAAGTGGGCGCGCGGCGAGGAAACCTCAGACGACCACACGCCTGACCCCAACAAGCCGCACTGGATGCGTTTCTTCAGTGTCGACTTTGACCACAAGGTCATCGGCGTGCAGTACGGCGTCACCTCCTTGCTGCTGCTGCTCTTCGGCGGTACCTTCGCCATGCTCTTCCGCATTGAGCTGGCCAGCTCAGGCATCACCTTCCTCAACAGTGAGATCTTCAAGGTGTTGCTGGGCTACGATGGCCCGCACCTCTACAACACGCTGATGTCGTTGCACGGCATCGTGATGATCGCCGGCATTCTGCTGGGCATCGGCGCCATGTCCAACTACCTGGTGCCCATGCTCATCGGCGCCAACGACATGGCCTTCCCGCGCCTCAACGCGTTTGCCTTCTGGGTCAACGTGCCCGGCGCCATCATCCTGCTCAGCAGCTTGTTCCTGGGCGGCTTCGATACCGGTTGGGTAGGCTACCCGCCGCTCAGCCTGCGTGCCCCGCTGGGCATGCAGATGTTCCTCATCGGTGTCTATCTCGTCGGCCTCTCGTCCATTTCCGGCTCGATCAACGTCATCGTTTCCACGCTGACCATGCGCGCCAAGGGCATGAGCCTGCTCAAGATGCCGGTCTTCTGCTGGTCGGCGCTGGCCACCGCGGTGATCCAGTTCACCGCCACCCAGTTGATCGGTCTTTCCTTCCAGCTCATCATGCTGGAGCGCTTGCTGGGCATGCCCTTCTTTGACTCGCTCAAGGGCGGTGACCCGGTGCTCTACCAGCACTTGTTCTGGTTCTACTCGCACCCCGCCGTATACGTCTTCATTCTGCCTGGCCTGGGGCTGATCAGTGAGCTGCTGCCGGTCTTCGTGCGCAAGCCGCTCTATGGGTACCGTTGGGTGGCGTTCTCCTCCTTCGGTATCGCCGGCGTGAGCTTCTTTGTGTGGGCGCACCACATGTTCGTCTCCGGCATGAGCCCCTTCCTGCGCATTCCTTTCATGTATTCCACCCTGCTGGTGGCAGTGCCCACGGGCGTCAAGTTCTTTAGTTGGGCGGCTACCCTGTGGCAAGGCAAGGCCGATCTCAAAGCGCCGATGCTGTTTACCCTGGGCGCCATCCTCATCTTCTTGTTGGGTGGCGTTACCGGGCCCCCGCTGGCCACCATCGCTACGGACCTGCATGTGCATGACACCTGGTTCGTTGTCGGCCACTTCCATGACACCATGTTCGGTGGTTTCATCTTCCCCTTCGTGGCGGCCATCTACTACTGGTTCCCGAAGATGACCGGGCGGATGTACAACGAGAAGCAGGGCGTGCTCTCCTTCTGGCTGATGTTCATCGGCTTTATGCTGATGAGCAACCTGCAGTTGGTGCTCGGCTTGCTGGGCATGCGCCGCCGTGTGGCCGATTACGATGCCGCCCTGGGCTTTGACAGCATGCAACTGCTGCTCACCATCGGTGGTTTCATGGTCTTCGCCGGCATGCTGGTGGTGGCTTTCAACATCATCCGCAACTGGACCAAGGGCGAGAAGACCCCGGGCAACGTCTGGAATTCGCGCTCGCCCGAATGGCAGCGCCCCAATCCCATGCCGCTGCACAACTATGAGAGCCCCATCGAAGTGGTGGGTGAGCCGTATGACTACGGCCTGCCCAATTCGCGCTACGTGAATGTCAATCCGGCGGGCGAAGCCCCCGCCGCGCACTAAGGGTCGAGGAGTACTGGAATGGCCGAAATCAACGAAAGCCGCCGTGCGGCACTAACCCGAGGGCTGTGGGTCGCCATGATGTTGGCGGTGCTCACCTTCGGTGAGTACCTCGTCGGCGTGATCGCGCCACCCTGGGGCAAGCTGCTCCTGGTGGTGGCCGCCTTCAAAGCCTTCTTTGTAATCACGGAGTACATGCATGTTGGGCGCCTGTTCTCCTCCGGTGAGGAGCACTAAATGTCCGTTGTAGAAAGTTACGCCACCAAACTGGCGCGCAATCGCCTGGGCCTGTGGCTCTTCCTGATCTCAGACTCGTTCGTCTTCGTGGGCCTGTTCGTCGCCCGCATGGTGCTGCTGGGTGACCATCGCCCGCATCTGGAGCAGGGGCTCGGCCTGGCCGTCACCATCCTGCTGCTGGTCAGCAGCTTCCTGATGAACCGTGCCGAAGTGGAAATGGCCCACGGCAACCGCCCGGCCTTCCTGCGCAACACCTTCATCACCATGCTGCTCGGCATCATCTTCCTCATCGGCGTGGTGGGCGTTGAATGGCAGTTGGCGCCCTTCGGCCCCTCAGACGGGCAAGCCGGCGCGGTCTTCTACTCGATGACCGGCTTCCATGCCTTCCACGTCTTCACCGGCGTCGTCTTCCTGTTCATCGTGTGGAACAACGGCCGCCGCGGCCACTACAGCGCTGAGAAGCACTGGGCGGTGGAAGCCTGCGCCATCTACTGGCACTTCATCGATGTGGTGTGGATGTTCTTCTACGTGGGCTTGTACCTGCTCGGGACGCCAATCTAAGCCTCTACACATATCCATCGGGTATAACAAAAAGCGGGCCGGTGCTGGCCCTGCACCAGCCGCTTCACGGTTGGTGTAGGCCAACGATCGCCCGCTTTTGTTTTGCAAAGACACCGAAATGAAAAATACACGCACGCTCTTGTATGTTGCCATCGCTGTTGTAGTGCTTGCTCTCCTGGGCTCCTCCGCCTATACGATCTGGCAAGACCAGCAAGCCTTCCGCGGTTCTGAGATCACACCCTCTACCGTCGCCGCACCGATCCAGTTGCAGCGCCTGGATGGCACCCCCTTTGATCTCAGCCAGCAGGCTGGCCGCGTGGTGGTGCTGTACTTTGGCTACACCCACTGCCCGGATTACTGCCCGGGCACCCTGGCCAAGTTCCAGCAGATCTACACCCGCCTCGGCGAGCAAGCCAGCCAGGTGGATTTTGTTTTCATCACCGCCGATCCTGACCGTGATACCCCCAGCGTAGCCGATGAGTACGCGCGCTACTTCAACCCCGCCTTCATCGGCCTCTCCGGTGACATCGAAACCCTCGATCCCATCTGGCGCAACTACTACGTGGGCCGCCAGATCGTGCCTATGCCACAAAGCGCCCTGGAATATGCCGTCAATCACTCCACGCGGGCCTACGTGGTGGATACGCAGGGCAACCTGCGCCTTACCTTTCCCTTCGAGATGCAGGTCAGCGACATGACCCATGACCTGCAACTATTGCTGGCGGAATAAATGAAAGTTGACATGGATACCCAAAACGCCACGCGCTACCTCAACCGCTTCCTGCTGGTGGTGGCGCTCTCGGTGCTGGTGGCCTGGCTGATCAGCGAATTTGGCCTGCTGCTACAGCAGGATCAGAACACCGCCCGCCCGCCGCAGCAGATCGAGCTGATCATTCCCGCCGGCACCGCCGAGAAGGTGGCCGCCGGCGAACCCGCCCCCGGCATCCCAGATGAGATGACCTTCGTCATCGGCGATGTGCTCGTGGTGCGCAACGAAGACACGCAGACCCATACGCTCGGCCCGCTGCTGGTGCCGGCCGGCGCCAGCGCCAGCCTGCCCCTGAACGAAGAAGATAACTTCTCGATGACCTGCAGCTTCAACGCTTCCAGCTATATGGGCCTCACTGTGCGCCCGCCCACCACACTGCGCACCCGCATCGTCGGCATCACCTTTGCCGCCGTACCCACCGCCGCCATGCTGTTCGTCTACAGCTTGCTGGTCTTCCCGCTCAAGCCCAAGGCCGTCTGACCCATGTTCGCTCGCCTGCTTAGCCGGCGCTGGCTGTTCACCACCTTGCTGGTGCTGGTGGCTGCCGCCGTGATGGTGCGCCTGGGAATTTGGCAACTTGATCGCCTGGAATGGCGCCGCGCCTTCAATGCCCGCGTGATGGAGCAAGCCGCCGAGCCGCCTCAGCCGCTCGGCCCCGAAGCGTTGGATTTGGATTTATACTCGATGGAGTACCGCCAGGTAGAAGTCACCGGCGAGTACTTGCCGCAAGATGCGATTGTGCTGCGCAATGAGGTCTGGCTGACCCTGGATCAGGGCAGCCTGCTGGGCTACAAGCTGCTCATGCCACTGCGCATCGCCGGCAGCGATACGGCCATTTTGGTGGATCGTGGTTGGATCCCGATGGATGCGCCGTTGGAGCTGGCGCAGTATGCCAGCCCCGCGCCGGTAACGGTGAGCGGCCAGTTGCGCCGTGCCGAAACGGATGTGAGCCTGGCCTTCAATGCCGATCCCACTCTGCAGCCCGGCCAGGCCCGGCTGGACGTGTGGAACCGGCTGGATCTGGACCGGGTGGCGGCGCAGATGAGCACCCCCTTGCTCACCAACGCCTATCTGCAGGTAGTACCGCACGCTGTGCAGGCCCAGCCGCCCTTCGCCAACCCGCCAGAGCTGGATCTGAGCGAAGGCTCGCACTTTGGCTATGCAGTGCAATGGTTTACTTTTGCCACTATTTTGTTGGTGGGCTACCCCTACTATGCCCGCCGCCAGGATTTGAGAAACGAGAAATGAGCCCAACCAAGCAGAAAGCTGTCAAAAAATCGTCCCGCCGCAAAACCAGTGCGCCCATTGCCATTGGTAATTTTCGCTATCTGGTGCTGGCCGCCACCATCGCTACCTTCTTGCTGATCGTGATCGGCGGCATCGTGCGCGTCACCGGCTCCGGCCTGGGCTGCCCCGATTGGCCCACCTGCTTCGGGCGCATTTTGCCCCCGCCGCAGATCGAAGCGCAGATCGAGTTCAGCCACCGTTTTTGGGCCTCGGCGGTCACCTCGCCGCTCATTCTGCTCTCCGCCTTCTTTGCCTGGCGGCGCTTCCGCTCCGTGCGCCTGATCTGGTTGCCCCTGTTCTGGTCGCTGCCGATCCTGGCCATCCAGGCCGCCCTCGGCGCGGTAGTGGTGCTGCAGGAGTTGCCACCCTACATCGTGGCGGTGCATCTCGGCACGGCTTTTTTGCTGCTGGCCCTGCTGATCCTGGCGACGGTCACGGCTTTCCGCTTACATTTGAAATCGGCCTCGGCTGAACGGCTGGTCTTCCAAAGCCGCTTTGCGCGCCTGGCGCTGGGCGGGCTGATCGGCCTGTTCATCGTGCTGGTCAGTGGCGCCTTCACCGCCGCGGGCGGCGCTACCTATGCCTGCTCTGGCTGGCCGCTGTGCAACGGGGAGCTAATCCCTAGCCATGCCCTTGGCTGGCTGCACATGTTCCACCGCAGCATGGTAGCCCTGCTCACCGTGCACATGCTGCTGCTGCTGCGCGCCGCCTGGCGCAGCCAGCGCAGCCAGCGTGGCATCCTCTCCGCCGCTACGCTTACCGTGGTGCTCTACTTTGCCCAAATTCTGGTGGGCGCCCTCAAGGTCAGCTTCCAGTTCCCCATCTATCTGCTGGGGTTGCATGTAGCCACTGCCGCGGCGGTATGGGCGCTGATGGTCGTGCTCGTTGTATTGGTGGGGCTGGCGGGGCGCACCACCAAGGACGAGCAGCGCGAAGCTGCCCAACCCACCAACCCCAAACAACGCCTGGTGGATTTCTTCCTGCTCACCAAGCCGGTGATCGTGGCCCTGCTGTTGGTGACCACCTATGCTGGCATGGTGGTGGCCGGCAAAGCGCTGCCCTCGCTCTCGCTCACTTTCTGGACGATGCTGGGCGGGGCGCTGGCTGCGGGCGGCAGTGGCGCCATCAACCAATATCTTGATCGTGAGATTGACCAGCATATGACCCGCACCGCCCGCCGCCCGATCGCGGCCGGTCGCCTGACCCCCGCCGAAGGCTATGCCTTTGGCCTGGGCGCACTGGTGATTTCGTTCTACATCATGGCCGGCTTCGTCAACCTGCTGGCCGCCTTGCTCTCGCTGGCCGGCATGATCTATTACATCGTGCTCTACAGTATGTGGCTCAAGCACGTCACCGTGCAGAATATCGTCATCGGCGGCGGCGCGGGCGCCATCCCGCCCCTGGTGGGCTGGGCGGCGGTCAGCGGCAACCTCAGCGTGCCGGCCCTGTTCATGTTTGCCATCGTGTTCATGTGGACCCCGCCGCATTTCTGGGCGCTGGCGCTGGTCAAGCAAAATGACTACGCGCGTGCCGGCGTGCCCATGCTGCCGGTGGTGCGCGGCGCCAAGAACACCCGCTGGCAGATCTGGCTATATACGTTGGAGCTGGTGGCGCTGACCCTGCTGATGCCCGTGCTGGGCATGGCTGGCGGCGTGTACGCCGTGTGCGCCGCGCTGCTGGGCGCCTGGCTGATCTACTGGGCCTGGAAGGTGTGGAAAGTAGGCAGCAACAAGATCGCCTGGAGCATGTATCGCTATTCGAGCATGTACCTGGCCTTCCTGTTTGTGGCCCTGGTGGTGGATGCGCTGCTGTAGCCGCGTGCCCTGAGATATGCAACAAAAAAGACCCCGCCAGCGGCGGGGTCTTTGTTTACCGGGTGTTGGCTATTCTTCCGCCTGCACCGTGACTTGCACGGTGATGGCGTCGGCGTGCTCGAACTGCAGCGTCAGGTCAAAGGTATCGCCGGCCTTGAGCTCCTGCGTGAGGTTGATCAGCATCACATGGTAGCCGCCGGGCTGGAAGGGCACCATCTCGCCCGCGGGCAGCTCGATGCGTTCCACCATCATCATGCTGCCCACATCGCTCATGTCGTGCCCGCTCATGTCCATGCTGGCGTCGCCGCTCATGTCGTGCTCGCCCATCTCCATGCCGGCCATGCTGCTCATGTGCACTTCCACCGTTTCGGCGATGGTTGTGCTGGCCGCGATCAGCGCATCGTCCGTCTCGCTGCCATTGTGCAGGGTAAAGTATGCCGCGCCGGTCATCCCGGCCAGGGTGGGGCGGCTGTAGGCGCCATCCACCATCATGCCGTGGTTGGCGCTGGGGCTGGCGCAGGCGCTCAACAGCGCCGCCAGCAGCAGGGCGGGAACAAGCAAACGAATTTTCAAGACGCTTCCTCTCTCTGGTGAAGGATCAAAACCTGATTATAGGCCGGAGCGGCGGGCGGCTGTCAAAGGCACTTTGTCCCGTACTCCGCGGGACAAATGTCCTGCGGGCGCTCAGCGCACCAGCACGCGCGTGCCCTGGCCCAGGCTCTGCACCTGGCCAAACTCGCTTTCCGGCATCAGCCAGCGGTATAGCCATTTGGCCTCGGCCGGCTTCATGTTCACGCAGCCGTGGCTCATCTCATTGCCGTAGTTATCGTGCCAGTAGGTGCCGTGGAAGGCTACGCCCCATTCATGGAAGAACGACACCCAGGGCACGCCGGGCAGCTCATACGCTTCCACATCGGCGTTGGTGGTGCCATCGCCCATGTGGCGCACCGGCATCTTCGAGAAGACGCTAAAGCTGCCCTTGGGGGTGGCGGTGGGGATGCCGTTGGTGCTCACCAGATAGGGGATGCCGGTGGACACCTTGGTATCCAGCAGCAGCTCGCCTTCCTCGTAGGCCCACATGCGTTGCTCGGGAATGCTCACCTCGACCCATTTCTGGTGCAGCGGGATGTGGGGGTTGACCGGGGTCAGCTCGCTGGCGGGTACTTTGCGCATATGCTCGGCCAGCACGTGATAGGTGATCTTAAGCAGCTCGTCGGTGATCTCGTACCACAGCGCGCCATCCGGCCCGATGGTGATGGCGGTGACCCAGTGGGTCGAGAGGTAATACAAGCGGTAGAAGGTCTCCCAGCCGCGCGCCCGGGTATGGCGATACGACTGGGTGAGCGGCACGGTCACTTCGTATAGCTCGCCCTGGGGGCTCACCGAAAGCGCCACCGGGTTGAGTTGTGTTTGCACCGGCTGCAGGTAGGCGGTGTGCGCGTAGCCTTCGTCCATCTTGTACCAGCGCGGATTGAAATCCGGCCCCAGCTCTGATTCGAATTCTTCGAAGGCGTAGAGCAGTTGATCGCGGCTACGCGTGGCGACCACCATGCTTTCGTAGGAAGGCTCGCTGTACAGGCGCAGCTCCTTGACCGCCACGCGCACCAAGGCGTGCGCCGCGGCGGGCGCGGGCTGCAGCAGTGTGCGCAGCCCACTGGGCTGCAACGCCAGGCCGCCCAGCGCCAGCCCGCTGAGCTGTAGGAATTCTTTACGCGAAAGCGCCGAAGTCATGCACCCATTCTAACCAAACTCTATGGGCTTGGCATGAGAGCCTGGCGCAAGTGCCGGGCGTGGCCGGGCGCAGCTGCGCGGCGAGGGGGCTATAATGCCGCCGATGCCCATCGCCGTGGATTTGCAAAGCTTTATCCGCGCCGCTACGTATATCTGCCTGTTCTTTGGCGTATATGCCTTCTTCAGTGGCCGCAACCTGTTGCGCACGGCACGCGAGGTGCCTTTCTACCGCGTGCGCCAGCAGCGCACCCTGGGCGGCTGGCGCAGCCTGTTCCTGGGCGTGCTGCTGTGCGCTGCGGCACTCTGGCTGGGCTTCTTCGGCGAGCGCAGCGCCTATGCGATCTTCCCGGTCACGCCCACGCCGAGCCTCAGCCCCACGCCTTCGCTCAGCCCTTCGCCTACTCTGACGCCCTCGCTGACCCTGACGCCGAGCCTGACCCCAACGCTGCAGTTCACCCTCACGCCCTCGATCACGCCGGTGCCCGTGCTGCCCGCCGAGATCGCGGCCGAGTTCACCTCACAGGTCACCCCCAGCGGCGCGGCGGTGTTCAGCCCGTTTGTGTTCGCCCGCGGCGTGAACCTGGGCAACTACCAGCCGATTGGCGCCGATATCGTTTTTGAAAATCCGGTGACCGGCATCTATGCCCTGTTTACCTACGACCAAATGCAGCCGGAAGTGCAATGGACCGCGCTGTGGTATCGCGATGGGGTGCTGGTGCACTACGAGACCAAACCCTGGGATGGCGGCACCGGCGGGGCCGGTTTTACGGAGTGGCTGGCCCCCGCCGAGGAGTGGCTGCCTGGGCGCTACCAGGTGGAGATGTTCGTGGGCAACGAAGTTAAGCTGATTGGCAACTTTGACGTTACCGGCAACCCGGCCACCAGCACCTTCACGCCCTCGCCGACCGCCACGCGCACGCCGACGCCGCTGCCCAGCGATACGCCGACGCTAACTCCCAGCCCCACGCGCACACCGACTCCTTCGCCATCCGCCACGCACACGCGCCAACCGACGGCAACCGCTAAATAGCCAATTGATTAATTGATTAATCAATTAATCGATTGGCTAGATCTCTACTGAATTCCCTGCACTCAATTCTTTGGCTATCTCCGCCGCGATACGCGCGTTGTTCTTGAGCAGCGCCAAATTCGCTTGCAGGCTGCGCCCGTTGCTGAGCTCCGCTACGCGCGCCAGCAGAAAGGGGGATACACGCTGGCCGCGGATGTCTTGTGCGTCGGCTTCGGCCTGCGCCTGCACGATCCACGCTTCCACTTCTTCGCGCTCGATGGCCGTCTCTGCGGGAGGGGGCGCCGCCAGCAGCACGCCGCCGCCGCCCAGTTGCCAATGCGTGCGCGCCAGCAGCGCCGCTTCAGCCGCGCTGTCCACACGGTTGCTGGTGCTCAGCCCGCTGTCAACTGAATAAAAGGCCGGATAGTTGTCGCTGCCGTAGCCCACCACCGGCACGCCCAGCGTCTCGAACTGCTCCAGCGTGGCGGGCAAATCAAGGATGGCCTTGGCCCCGGCGCACACCAGCACCAGTGGCTGGCGCGCCAGCTCGGGCAGGTCAGCTGAGATGTCCCATTGGCTGCCGCGATGTACGCCACCGATGCCGCCGGTGGCGAAGACGCGAATGCGCGCGCTGGCGGCGATGCGCAGCGTGGCCGCCACCGTGGTGCCGCCGCTGGCCTTCTGGGCCACCGCCGCCGCCAGGTCACGGCTGCTCAGCTTGCGCACATCCGGATTATTGGCCAGCGCCTCCAGCTGGGCGGGCTCCAGCCCCACGCACAGCTCGCCATCAATTACGGCAATGGTGGCCGGGGTGGCGCCGCCCTCGCGCACAATCGTTTCCAGCGCGTGGGCCAGCTCCAGGTTCTGCGGGCGTGGCAGCCCGTGCGTGATCACAGTCGATTCCAAGGCCACCACGGGCTTGCCGTGCAGGATGGCTTTGCTGACCTCAGGGGATAGTTTGAACATACCGGGTAGTTTCATGGTGTTCTGATTTTAAGCGCAATTCGACAAAGAGGTAATAGGCAAGAAGACTTTCTTGCTTTCACAAAATAAAGTCAAGCAGGATCGCAGGGAAATCCTTCGTGAATGCAAAGATACACGAACGTTTGTGGAGGGAGCTGCGCTGCGAAGCAGCGCAGGGGAACAACTCAAGCGAAAGCGTAGTTCCCCCAGTGGGGTCATAGCTCACTACTCAACATAGGCATAAAAAAATCAGGGATAAAAAAACTCACCACACCAGATACTTCTTTGCCCTTCCTCTCTATCTGGATAGACTTAACAAGAGATTGCAGGTTGGATCTGGGCACGGGCTCGTGCTGTAGCGAGGCCTTCAGCTGCCTTAGCCCCGCGTCAATCTCGGCCTTGCTGTAGGGGGCGCTTGGGCGCACCATACGTAACGCAGAGATTTGCAACTCGCGGTCCTGCACGGCGGCTTCGAGCGACCGCAGCCTGCTAAGTAACGTCTCGTTGTGCCCCGCCTCTTCGATTGCGCGGATGATGTGCTCCATGCGCTTGAGGCTTGCCAGGTTCTCTTCCTCAAGTGCAGCAATCTGGGTCTGGGTTGTCTCCCTTTCCAGTTTGCGTTGAACGGCGGCATCAAGCAGTGCGTTGCGTAGCTGGTCAGATGCCGAGTACTGCAATAGCAGTTCCGAGATGTTTTGTTCTAGCGGCGCCTGAGGGACAAAGCCAGAGTCGCAGGGGCGCTCAATGTGCTTTTTTCCATCGCACACATAATATCTGTACCCTTTTTTCTGACTGCCTTTGATCAACTTGCCGTGCATCATCGCTCCGCATTTGCTACAAACTAATAGCCCCGAAAGCAAGAACCGTGAACCTGTTCTTCTTGGATGGTTGGGGTTTGGATCTTCATCGGTGTGGCTCATGTGGATGAAACGATGCATTCGGCTGTTGCGCTTGTTTAGTTCTTGGACTGCGGCCCAAGTAAGGCCGTCAATAATAGGTTCGCAGTAGTCGGGGATCACTACGACATTGCTTGTATGCTTAAAGTAGCGAAGCTCACCGATATAAAGTGAGTTTTTGAACATATGGCGATAAGAAGATTGGTGGCTATAAAAAGGTTTGCCAAACCGATCTCGCAGCGCCGCATGTATGGCGCGTAAGCTCGTGCCACTAGCGCGCAGTTTCCAGGCATAGCGCACCACCTCCAATTGGTCTTGATCGGGTATTAACCGGCGCACATTGTGGGGTTTGCCATTGCGCCGCGTGCCAATTGTTTCCTCAACAACGCGGAAGCCAGGGGGAATGTTCGAAATAGTCACGCCCCCATTTGCTTGTACCATGTGGCGGAGACCGCGCTGTACATCCTTCACCATATCTTCGCGGAAGCGCTGGTTCATCCAGTCAATCGCGGCCTCAAACATACGGCCGTCGGGGCCATCGGGCACATGATCGTTCATGGATTTCACCAGGTAGCCGCGACGACGCAGGTCAGCTTTATAAAATTGTGCGTCGTCAAAGTCGCGCGCAAACCGGTTGTACTTCCACAGGATTACTCCGTGATCGCGGCACTCCTGGGAGCTGAAGTGCTTCATCAGCGCGTGAAAGCCTGCCCGGCCAACGGTGGATTTGCCGGAGGTGGCCTCATCCTTATACACACTAGTGAGCCGGTGGCCATGTTCCTGGCACCAGGCGCGGATTGCATCCTCTTGCTGTGCAAGCGAGAGATCCTGATCCGTACCGCCGCTGTCGCGCAGGTAGGCGACCAGGCGGAGGTTTTCGGTTGATGCTGGCATTTCAGGATCCCAGGGAGGCTAGCTCAATGGCGATTTGGTCGAGCAAGGTTCTCATTTCGCCCAGGACGCCAACCGCGGCTTCCATGTGAGGCGAAACGACCCCAGCATTTAGCCCTGATAGGCCCTCCTCGAAGTGGAAGGCCAGGCGGATGTTCGCGTCGCGAAAATCGCTGAGGTGCTGGTGTAGCCTCTCGAGTGCCGGCGAAGGTGGTGGCACACTGGCCATTTCGGTGGCCTTGGTCTCCATGGTGTTGAGCACTAGCAACGTTGTGGCCTGCCAGGTCGGCTCAGCCCATCTGCCGGATTCGTGGCTGGCCGTGGCGAGTTGATCGTTAAATTCGCTGAAGGCGTCTTTGTATTCCTCGTAGACTGGATCCAGTGTGTCGAGATATGCCGTTTGCGCAGCGGCCAAATTGGGAGTGGGAGAGGGCTGCGTTGTTGGGGTTTCGGCCGGCGCTTGCCCTGTACACCCGGTAAGCAGCATGGTTGAGACGACAATGATGACCAACAGGGCCACAAAGATACGAGAGTTCTTTCTGAGCATAGTTTTCCTCCGCTGGTAGGCCTCAAGAGTGGAGAGCAGCTCGGCCCGATCGCTGACGTTTGCCTCGTTCCAGATATCCGCCCATCTTTGCATAGCAACAGAGTAGAACTCGCGTTCTACTCTGTCAAGAGTTTGTCAAGGTGTTCGTTTTCTCTTTTCTTTCAGGCGCGCCAACTCAATCTCGGCGCGTTCCAGTAGCTCAGCCCGCTCCTTGTCTGTAGCCTTTTCAAATATGTGTAGCCAGCGTAATTCGGCATCGGTCGGCTCTGCTCGTGTAGGCAGCAACCCCGCCTTGCGATAGACCAGGTCGAGTGGTAGGTCAAGGCCGCGTGCCAGGGCATGGAGTACGGCCGTGCCAGGCTGGCGCACCCTGTTTAGCACGTTGCTGATCGTAGCGCGTCTAAGACCAGAGGCCCGCGCAAGATCGGACTGGCTCCAATCGCGCTTCTGCATTTCCGCCGAAAGCCACTCAGAAAACGACATTTTGTCCATTTTGGAATACAAGCCTATTTTCAGCGGCAACGCGTATTCTTTGGGTTTCACAGTGTATTCATCTATTGACATATCTATACCTTCTGATATAGTTTCTTTGCATTCTTTTGAATACAAAGGGCATTCTTGTTATGACAAACCAAGAGCAGGCAAAAGCCGCATTGCGCAACTGGGCCGACATGGCTGGCATTACGCCAACTGCTTTCGCTGAGGCCACGGGCTACAAGTATCAGCACGCCTGGGGTCTGCTGCGCGGCAGCCGCCGGGTCACGGACCACACAGTAGGCCGCATCTTCGCCGTCTATGGCGCAGCAGCAGCGGATCCAATATCGCACGCTTTGCAAGGCGAGGGTGGTAGCGAGCCTGCTCATCAGCAAAAAGCCTAGCATGCCAATCTCAATTCTTGGAATTACTGGAGGATGAAATGACGAATTTACGGGCAAAACATGCCACACCACTTGCGGAGCTTGTGACGCAACGTCTACAGCAGCGTCAGCAACAAGTGGAGCGGGAAGAAGCCCAGGCTCTAGAAGTCATGGTGCGCCAATGGTTTGCGGAGGTCCTGAGTATTGATTTGCCGGAGCTCGCTGTCGTGCGCCCGATGGGTGAGCCTGTTGGCCGCCGGTGTCGTGTGGCAGTGTCGCTCTTGCGGGGCGCCCGAACCGTCGGGACCATCGCTAGTGAGCATCACTACGAGTTCACCGAGCTCAGTGGCTCAGGGGTCTGCCGCGTAGTCCCGTACCACCATAGCGCGTGGAGGGCGTGGCGCGAGGGTGCCTCAACCTATGCGGTCTTCGAAGATTTTGTTGACGCGGCCATCTACCTGCAGGGGGGCAAATGAGCTGGCAACTCCCCTTCGCTACCTGGCTGGCCGAGCGAGAGGATAGCAGCCCGCGCACGATCGCTTCCTACCAGGGCGCCCTCGGCATCTTTGCGGCATGGTTCGAGCAGGCCTACGGCCGGTCCTTCGATCCGGCCCAGCTCACTACCCGCGATGTGCGCGCCTATCGCCATGAGCTGCAGCAGATCCGCGGCCTCTCGGCCAGCACGGTCAATGTGGCCCTGGCGGCCCTGCGCGCCGTGGCGCGCTGGGCTATCGCCAGCGGTGCGCTCGCCAGCAACCCGGCCGCGGCGATCGCCTTCGTGGAATTGCAGCCGGCCCAGCCGCGCTGGATGAGCCGCGGCGAGCTGAGCCGCTTGCTGGCCGAGTTCGAGCGCAAGATTAACGATGCCCGCGCCCGTGGCGCCACCGTGCGCGCCGAACAAGCCGTGCGTGACCTCGCCGCCGTCTCCTTGATGGGCGGCGCCGGGCTGCGCATCGCCGAGGTGTGTTCGCTGGACCTCGCTGATATCGAGCTCCATCCGCGCTCTGGCCGCGTCACGGTTCGCCAGGGCAAGGGCCGCGTGCAGCGCACCGTTCCCCTGGGCCTGCAAGTGCGCGAGGCGCTGACTGATTGGCTGAGCCTGCGCGGCCAGCAGCCCGGCCCGCTCTTCGCCGGCCAGCGCGGCAACCGTCTCGGCGTCCGCCAACTTGAGCGTTCGTTTGCCGAGGCCGCCCGCCGCGGCAGCCTGATCGGCTTCACCCCACATTCGTTGCGCCACACCTTCGTCAAGACGGTCACCACACACAGCGGCTTGGCCACCGCGCAGCAACTGGCAGGCCATCGTCGCATCCAGACCACGGCGCGCTATGCCGCCCCCGGCGAGCACGAGCTGGCCGAAGCGGTGGAAGGAGTGTTGCTGTGAGACTGCTTCCGGATCCATCCATTTTCGATGAGCCACGCGAGCCGGCGCCGGAGGGCGCCGACGGGCCAACCCGCATAGCACTGACCGCCCGGCGCGAGGCCGACGACACGCCGCGCTGTGAGTGGTGCGGCCGCATGCTGGCTGTCACCACTCGCCGCGCCTGGTGCCCGGTGTGCGAGGTGCAATCGTGAAGCTGCGGTTTGACCTGCAGGTGATGCTTGTGCCATTGCCGGAGGAGCAGTTGCCAGCGTGGGAGCTGGCCATCCAAACCTTAGGTGCCCGTCTGGCTGACATCATCGAGGAGCAGCGCAAGCAGCAGGAGGTAGCCGATGGCCAGGTTGAGCCAGCGCAACACGTCTCGGCGTGACCGTGTGGAGGAGGTGTCCTTCGCGCTGGGCTCGCTGCGCTCGCACCTGGACGTGGTGGAGCTGCGCCTGCGCCAGATCACCGGCCGCGTGCCGGGCATCGCCAGCCTGGCGCAGCCCGCTCTTGACTCCGTGGCCAGCATGCGCCTGGCACTGAGCCGGGCCCGGCGTGCGCTGACCTTGCTAGCCCAGGACGTGGACAAGGCTTTGCCATCGCTCGACTGATCTCCAGCTTGGAGTTGTGCCCAGGCCAGGTTGGAGTTCAGTCGAGCGGCATGACAATGCCGCCGGAGGAAGCAATATGCAGAACGTCTTCACTTTTGTATCGGATGAGGTAGTTCGTGAGCAGACGGTTGATGGCCGCTTGCTCGCCTACCGCGCGGTTTTGGATGGTGGCGAGCAGCCGCGCTTCAGCCGGCGCCAGTTCGCACTTGCCAAGGAGGCTGCCAGCTATCAGCAACAGGCCATTGAGCGCTGGCTCAGCCTGGCCATCGCTGGCGAGCGCAGCACGATTGCCGCTCCACGCACTCGCTAAAAACAAGCCCGAAATCGAGGTCAGAACCATGTCAGAAAACACGCCACACGGCAAACCTATATCACCAGTCACGGCCTATAAAAATCTCGTCCCCCAGGCGCCAAGTGCGTTGCGAGATTTGATTGCCGCCCTGGGCTATCCGATCGAGCCAAAAGCGGACGGCGGCTATGCCGTTTCCGTAGAAACGCTCACCACGGTGGCTGCTGAGCTCTCGGAGCTGGTGGATGTGTCACCGCCCTGGGGCTGGCGCTACATGCACGGCGTCATCAACGGTAAGACGAAAGCATCCGCAAAGCTGGCCCAAGCCATCTTTGCCTGGGGCGCGGTGGTGGATGGCTCCCCCGCCCTGTTGGCCAACACGCAGGACGTAGTGGTGCGCGCCCATCCGGGCCAGCTACACCCTGGGTCGGTGGTGCTGGCCAGCAGCCGGCGCTGCCCGGCCTGCCGCGTGGCCTTTGTGCCCACGGTGCCGTGGCAGCGCTATTGCCGGCCGCAATGCCGCATGGCAGGAGGCAGCGATGGCGCAGCTGATGCCTAATGGATTTGAGCAGTACGAGATCCGCTTCTCTCGTCAGTTGGAGCTCATCTACAAGCAAACCACCATCGAGTTCAAGAGTGGGCGCCGCTTTGGCGGGCCGGTCAGGTTGGGCGGGGATTGGACCATGGGGCTGCTAGCTATGTGCCTGTTCCAGGTGGATCTGGACCGGCACGCGGTCATCACCTTCGACTATACCTGCACCCCTCCCGCGCTGGTATTTGACGTGGCCGCTCTTGAGGAAGTCTTGCGCGGCCTCTCGGATCTGCAGCCGGCCACGCGCGCTGTGATGTATGCCGAGCTCGAGGCCCAGGTTTACCTGGCGCGCCTGCTCGAAAAATACCCGCTGTTCGCAGACAAGGGCTAACCAGTGGCGAGCGCGCACACCTTCGCCTCTCGGGGTATCCCCCGCCGGCGCCTTCTGGGTAGGAAGTCAGTAGCAGAGGAATTCCCAATGTTCCCACATTCCCCCTGCGCCTCTGCGCGTGGGGAAAAACGCGCCTGGGCGGGTTTTGCGCCATGCGCAGGCCGCGGCTTTTGCGTCGCACAAATGCTTTTGGGCGACATATTTCCGTCTCTCTCCCCCGTACGGGCTGGCCTGGCTGGCTCCGCAACCCAAGGAAATTAGGTCGCACAAATGGCAGTCGATATCCAAGAGATCAAAGCGGCGAACCGCCTCGAAGACCTGGTGCGCCTGGCGGGCCACGAGCTGCACGGTAGCGGGCGCTACCTCAAGGGGCGCGAGCATGACAGCTTTGTCGTAGACACTCACAACCAGAGCTGGCATGACAACGGCAGCCGCTTGGGCTGGCGCACCACCCAGGGCGACATCGTGGATTGGGTGATGGAATGGAAGCGCCTTGGGTTCCGGGATGCGATCGAGTACCTGGCTCGGCATGCTGGCCTGCCTGAGCCTGTATGGCGTGAGGACGATCCGGCGGCAGGCATCGCCGCCCGGATCCAAGAGACGGCGCTGACCGTGGCAGCACGCGTGTTCGTGCACCGCCTGTGGCGCAACGACGCCGCGCAGGCGTATGCCCGCAGCCGCGGCTGGGACGATGAGACCATCCGGGCGGCGGGGCTGGGCTACACCGGCAGCGGTACGGCGGAGGAGCTGGCTGAGCTGCGTCAGGCCTTCGCCAACAACCAGCTGGACCCTGAGGATCCGGCGGCGGTGGCCGTGCTCGGCTACCAGGGCAACCTGGCAAGCTGGGCCGGCAAGCACAAGATCGAGGAGCTGCCGGCCAACTGGCGAGAGCAGGGCCGAGTGCCCGGCCTCCCGCCGGGGATGCTGGTCTACCCGCACGTGGAAGGCGGCCGCGTGCGCTACCTCAGCCTGCGCTCCATCCGCGAGAAGCGCCACCACAATCTCTCGCAGCTCCTGGTGGGCACCAAGCGGCCGTACTACAACCATGCCTGGTCACCACGTGAGCGCGAGGTGGTGATCGTCGAGGGCCAGGCCGACGCGCTCAGCCTGGCGCAATGGGGCATCCCTGCGGTGGCGTTGGCAGGGGCCAGCGCCGCCGACAAGCTGCTCGGTGCACTGAGCGCCTACATACACAGCGGCACGGTGTACCTGGGGCTGGATATGGACCAGCCCGGCGAGACGGCGGCGGGCAAGCTGATGCAGGTGCTTGGCCCGTTGGCGCGGTTGGCGCAGTGGCCCGCCGGCGATGCCAACGAGTGGCTGCAGGCAATGGCCAGTAATCAGGTTGCGGTTAACGAGCAAGCTGAACATGCGCGGGCCGTGCTGCGCGAAGCGCCTACGGTGGTGGAGAAATTGGCAGAAATCGCCGGAGGCAAGCAAGGCGCCGAGCGAGACGAAGCACTTAAGCAAGTAATGGGCACGGTGGCCAAGCTGGGTGCGCAAGACCTGGCGCTCTACCGCAAAAATTTGGCCAAAAAGCTGCGCCTCGATTTGCGGGAATTCAACCTGTTGCTGGATGAGACCAAGAAGGTGATCGAGACCGAGGGACACGGCGAAGATGAGCGTTACCAGGAGGTGGTGGGCGGTCACTTTGGCGGCTGGCTGCTGGAGTTGGTGTATGACCCTGCCAAAAAGAAGACGCTACTGGCGTACCGTGACCCGGAGGGGGCGATTGGCAAGGCACCGTTCGTCGAGATCGAGGGCATCACGTATGCTCCGAGACCCCCGGACGATTTGATCCTGCAAGAGGTAGTAGTGCTGCCCTCAGGTCTTGGCCAAGGACTTAGTGAGAGTGAATTGGTGCGCAAAATCGTCGATCTGCTGCACCGCTACTACCTGATCGACCCTTTTTATGAGCAATTAATCGCCTATTACGTGCTGTTCACCTACCACTCCGATAGCTTCCGCAACCTCGTGTACCTGCGCGCTCTCGGCGAATGGGGGTCGGGCAAATCGCAGTTGATGATGATCGTTGGGTACCTCTCGCACAGGCTGATCAAGCTCACGGGGGCTGCCAGCGAAGCTTCGATTTTTCGCACATTGCACCTGTACAAGGGATCCTTGTGGATTGACGAGGCCGATAAGGTCAGCTCCGATACGGATGACCCATTCACAAAGATCCTCAACACAGGCAATCAGAAGGGGCTGCCTGTCGTACGCATGCGCGATTCTGGGTCTGGCAAGTATGAGCCGGAGGCCTTTGACGTATTTGGCCCCAAGCTGCTAACCACGCGCCGGCGCTTTGATGACGAGGCCTTAGAAAGCCGCTGCCTGACGATCGAGACCGTCAAGCATTCAATGGGTGAGCTGCTAGCTCGGGGTATTACTGGTGATCTGAACCAGGCATTTTTCGAGGAGGCTGCTGGACTGCGCAACGAGCTGCTCCTGTGGCGCCTGCGCACCTGGCAGCCCCAACGAGAGATTGAGCGTGACCTGGTGGATGTGCAGGTACAGGCGCGACTAAACCAAGTCATGAACCCCATCAAGCAGATCGTCTCGGATCCAAAGGTGCGGGATGACATCACTGCTCTCACCCGCGGCTACCAACAGCGCATGGTGACCGAGAAGAGCATGACGCTGGAGAGCAAGGTACTGCAGGCGCTGATCCAGATCAAGAATGGCCCACCGGTCACCAAGGATAAGGACGGCAAAGCGCTCACTGCCCCGTACTGGGATTACTCGATGGGCAATGTGGCCAAGGTGGCCAATGCAATCATCGACGCGGAGAACTCTGACGGGGAGACGGAGCAGGGTGAGAGCGACACTGCGACCGGCGGCAAGAAGCTGCAACCACGCGGCGTGGGCGCCATCATCAAAGACCGACTGATCCTGAGCACAGAACGCGCCACCAGTGGCCCGTTGAAGCGCAAGTACGTGGTGGTTTGGAACGAAGAGCGCATCCGCGGCCTGTGCAGCGAGTACGGCGTGGAGTACGAGCATGACTAGGCCGGTGAATGTGGTGAACATGGAGAACGTTGCCAGGTGTGCTGCTGCTGCCTTTTTAGGGGGGTGCGGGGGGATAGGCACCGCATTTACCCGTACGGCGGTGAATGTAGTGAACGTGGGGAATGTTGCGGGGGCGCTGTGGCATGGGCGCGATTTGTTTTTTGAGCACGTTTTGGCTGGCCAGCAAGCCTTTTTGGAGCTGGGCGATGGCCTGATTTCGGGTGAACAAGGGGTATTTCTCTCTTTCTCTTTCGCGAAAGACGCGAAGTTTTGCGATGGGCGCCGAGCTGCTGCTGCTTCGGGGGAACGTCGCGCCCGCGATGTTCCCCGCGATGTTCACCGCCTACGGGGCGGCCGGGTGAACGTGGCCGAGCGGCTGCTGGCGGCTGATGTTTGCGCGACGCATGAGCCTATGAGTCTTTTAGAGAAGTTGGCTAGCCACGAGGGGATTGCCCTGGCGCAAAACAAAGTAGGTGCGCCTGAGGCTGGCCGCGAAGTTCACATGTTCTCCGCGGGCGCTTGCTTCGCGGCAATTAGCACAAACAAAACGGGAGTGTGAAATGGCAGAGTTGGTGAGTGTTGAGCGAGTTGAAACGGGTGAAGTAGGTTTTTGCAGCCGCTGTGGTGACACGGTGCGTGTGGTAGTGCCGCCAGCCGATCGGCAGAGCGTGCGCCTGCTGCAAGCGGAGCGCAGATTGCAAGCCTTGCGTGGCGTGCCGCCGGCACCGACGGCCGCCTTGCGGTTGGCGCGGGCCAACCAGGCGCAGCTGAAGGCGGGGATCCAGGCGGGAGCACTGATCACGGAGCGCATCTTGCTGGGCAAGTGCACGCGCTCTGATCTGTTCCTGGTGCGGCAGGCGCTGCGGGATGGCGCGGCGGCGATCGCGCTGGCCGAGGCGGCGCTGAGCGAAATACTGCACGAGCCGGTGGATCTGTTGCGCGAGGCTACCGAGGACCGTGAGAGTTGGGTGGCGGAGGGTCAGCATGGCCGTTGATCGGGGGACTTATCTGGATTTGTTGGGTGATGCCTACGTTTCGCCTCCGGAGCTGAAGGCGATGCTCCTCGTGGGTGGTGTGGTGTCTTACCGTGGCAAGCCAATCAGCGAGCTGAGTGACGATGAGTTATTGCGGCTAGCAGGTGACGATGAGTTATTGCGGCTAGCAGGCATGGAACCGCGGGCGGCGGTGAAAGCAAACCGCTGCGCCTACTGCTCGCGCAAGCATGCAGCCGCGGCGGAGATGTGCGTCAGCTGCGGAGCGCCGCTGTGAGCGCTCGGGTGGAAGTGAGGCCGCTGATGGACGGCGAGCGAATCTCCGAAGTGGCCGCCTGGGAGTTGATGCTGGAGGCCACGTGGGATCTTGAAGAAGAGATCTACGGCGAGGTCTGCTCGCCACGGCCCGGTGCGGGTGTATTCCGTCTTGAGTATGTGGCCAGCGCGGCGCTCGCTGGCGTGGTGTGCGGCCAGGGCGAGCACATTGTGCAGAACAAGGTGTATCCGGGCGGCGTGTGCAACTTGCGCATCGTGCGGCTTGGCCACCCGGTGGCCGCGGAGCGCTACCTGGAGCAGCTGCCTGCCGTGACTGAGTTGCAGGCCTGGCAGTGGATCGATCGCCGCAATGGGCAAGAGATGCACACCCTGCTGCTGCTGTGGAGGCTGTGATGGAGATTGACATGACCTATGACCCGCGGCTGGATAGCCACCCGGCGCTGCGTTCCTGCATGACCTATTGGATCGGCAACACGTGGGGCTGCTACCTGGTGCGCTTGTTTGCGGCGGCGGCTGGCCAGACGGTGGTGGTGCTGACCGAGCTGCCAGAGAACACCGGCGCCAGCGTGACGAATGTGATCGAGCAGCTGATGCACGAGCTGAGCATGGTGTTGAGCCTGCCTGCGGATGTTGTGTGGGTGGAGCACTACACCGACCGGCGCCAGGGCGGCGATGACGCCAGCCTGGCGGAGAGCTTTGCGCTGGTGGAGCTGGTGAACGGTGAGCCGGCGTGGACGCAAATGGACCGTGAAGACCTGTTTTGGATGTTGGAGGGCAAATGAGCCAAGAGAAGCGGCGGTGGAAGTGTGAGTGCGGCTGCGTGCTGGGCGTGGTGGCGCAGACGCCGGCCAAGGTGCGCCGTTTGCGCATTCTGCGCCTGGCGCTGCCCGGCGATGTGAGCGACGCGGTGCTGCAGGATGCCGAGGATGATGCCCTAGTAGAGGCGATGGGCGTGGCCCAAGTGCGCTGCAGCCACTGCGACCGCAAGCGTAGCTGGCATGCGGCGGCGGATGGTATGCGCGAGTTGATGGCCAAGCGCGGGGCGCAGAGATAGGCCCCGATGTCTAGCAAGCGAAGGCTGCGCCGGCGCTCTTGTGACAGGAAGGTCCGCTATTCCTCGCAGGGTGCTGCGCAACAGGCAAAGGTAGGGATTCGAATGCGAACGGGTAGAGCGCATTTGAATGCTTACAAATGCAAGTTTTGTGGCGGCTGGCACATTGGCCATATGCCAAAACAGTTAGTCAAAAAATACGGAGGTTTGGGATGAGTAATGAAGCACAGGTAGAGAAAATCCGCGGCAAGCACCTAGCGCTGCAAAATGACCGCCAGGAAGCAATGGCGCGGCCGGGCAAGTCTGAAAAGGCGGTTGTGATCGCACAGGCGACACTGGATTACTACAAGGGGATTGAGCGTCTGCTGGAAGATGCGTTGGAGCTGGCTAGTATGAACCATCCGCCAATGATTGAGATCAATGCGGCGGCAATCGGCGAGGCCATGACTGCGGCGGCAGTAGATGCGATTGCCCAGGTGGTAGGCATTCGGGTGCCCGTGCAGCCGCCTGCGGAAGAGCTGCTTTCCCCGGATATGACCGTGGGCGAGGCGGTCAGTGCGTTCTCGCGGGCCGCGGAGGAATCGGTGCGAGAATGGCCCGGCTCCTGGGTGCCGGTGGATGAGGCTGCACGGCGCGAGGGTATTGAGATTGGGCCAGTAATGAGCGCAGTGTATGCCGGCAAGATCGTCAAGCGAGGGCGCGGCAAGACGCTTGAGCTGAAGATTAAGTCATTCGAAGCGTGGGTGCGCGGCTACAAAGAGCGCGCCGGCAAATAGCAACAGAAAACTACCTTCAATTTTGGAGACCAAAATGAGCGAGCAAATTTTGAATGTGCCTTTGGAGCAGATCCACCCCAACCCGTACCAGATGCGCAAGGTTGAGGATGCGGAGACCGTGGCGGAGATCGCTGCCAGCATCCGCAAGAGCGGCCTGCTGGAGAAGCCCAGCGCCCGCCAGGTAGACGGCGGCTACGAGCTGGTGTTTGGCCACACGCGTTTGGCGGCCTTCCGGCTGCTGGCAGCCAGCGGCGAGCCGGATGCTGGGCAGTACGCCAGCATGCCGCTGACGATTGTGGGCGGCCTGGATGAGCGCCAGATGTTTGAGCTGGGTGTGGCGGAGAACGTCAAGCGCAAGAACCTGAATGCGATTGAGCTGGCCGAGGCGTTGAAGACCTACATGGAGCAGTTCGAGGCGACCAGCAAGGAGGCCGGCGAGCTGTTCGGCTACAACGAATCGACAGTGCGCGGCAAGGTGCGCCTGTTGGAGCTGCCGGAGGCTATGAAGGCCAAGCTGGTAGACGGCGAGCTGAGCGAGGTGGATGCGCGCACGCTGTTGCAGGTGCAGCGCGTGGCGCCCGGTTTGAGGGAGGACCTTGATAAGGTGATAGAGGAGGCCGCAGAATGGCACGACAACGATCTATCAAGCGCTGCACGGTCTATATTAGAAGATGAGGAGGGTGTGGTTAATTTTGATTTTCCACGTGATTGGAGCATCGATACCAAGCCGGAGAACTTCCCGGCTCTGCCCGAAGTAGCTGCCGACCAGCTACATGCGGAGCACCTGAATGCCCCGCCGGCCTGCTCAGCCTGCCCTTTCCATGCTGAGCTGGATGGTGAACACTTCTGTGGCATTGCCGCCTGCCATGCCCGTAAGCAGACGGCCTGGCAACAGAGCATGTTGGAGTGGGCGGTTCAAAGCACCGGCTTAGCAGCTCACAACGCCGCAACAGATGGCAAAGTGGTTGAGCTAGTGTCCAGTTGGAGTTGGTCAGGTGTCGAAAAGGCCAAAAAGAACAAACTCATGCGCTTGCGGGTGGCGGGTGACGAAAGGATACGCGATTACGCTGGCCTGCCTGGCGGGGTTGTGCCAGTGGTTTTGGTAAAGGCCAAGGCGAGCGATGACAAGAAAAAGGGGCCGTCTGAGCAGCAGATGCGCGAGGCAAGGCTAGAGCGGGATCTCCTGGAGAAGCGTAAGGATGCCATCGCCGACTACGTTCTGCGCCATGCAGATGTTTTTGCTAAGCAGATTGGTATCGCGCTCCCTGGTTTACTGCTGAAATTGCACAGGGAATTCGGAGCTGTTGAGGCTTGGACGGGCGTGGCAGCATTCGACGGGAGCGCAAGCAAGAAGGATGTGGCGTTGCTTCAGCGCGAAGTGGCCTTGAGTATGGTGTTCTCTCCGCGCTACAAGCTATACCATAGCTTTGGGGCTACTGATGCCGCTGGTTTTGCCCAAAACGGCGTGTCGCTGGTGAAGCTGGCCAAGTACCTGGACGCCGAAGCCAAGGCCTGGGGCTTCAAGCTGCCGGCGGCGGTCATGGCGGATGCCGAGCGTACGCAGAAGGCGCTCGTTTCTGCAGAAACGGCCGCCCGGGCGGCGCTGAAGAAGGCGGCCAGCTCGGCGAAGCCGAGCACGAAGCCTGCCGCAGCGAAGCAAGCCGGGCCTGCGAAGGCCCCCGGCAGACCTGCCGCCAAGAAGGCGGCGGCCGGCGGCAAGGCCAAGGGAGGCAAGAAGTGAGCCTGTTTGATGAGCGCATTGTCTGCGTGTCTGCAGATCTGGTGGCCAGGACTGTAGAGTGTCTGGGTTGGGGGCGGGGAGACGGCCTGTTGCTAGAGAAGCTGGATAAGCTGGCTTCTAGGGCAAACCCCGGAAGCGAGTTCGCCTTTTTTTGGGAAAGCGAGGTTCAAGGGCTTGTCGATTATTTGTTGGTTCTTGCGCTATCGTTCGAGGCTCTCTTCATGCCAAGTCTGCCTGATGTGCTGGGGGAATGGCAGGTTGTTCGGGCCAGTTTCGGGCAGCAAGAGGTGGCGGCTGAGAGCCGGGAGCCAGAAGTGCTCGAAGAGCCTGCTCTGTCCCTGACGGATGAGGAAAGAGGCCTCCTCGAGCTTGAGGAAATAAACTTCGCGCACCAATTACGGGAAGGCGCGCCAGAGACGCTGACACAGGGCAATGTGATGCGGCTGCTGCGCGCCCTCGCCGCCGCCCGCTTCGAGAAGCAACAGATGCGCGGCGCGCTGACGGCCATCGCAGGCTCAATCTACCCAGCTGGCAACGGCACTCCGTTGGTCGGCCTGATTTTTGAAGTTACCAAGCATGCGTTGGGCGATGAAAAGCTGGAGGACGGCGAAGAGTATGAAAACTGCACAAAATATCTTGTGGCTATCGGCTCCACCTACCCCGCAGAGTTGAAAGCCCAGTCCAAAGGCGGTAAATAATGGCTAGCTCTGAGTACGTCACGCCGGCATGGGTGGCCTGGTTCCCGCCCATCCTGTACGGGCTACTAGTGGTCTCGCTGGTGCTGATTGGCCGGGATGAGGGCGGTGAGTGATGGGTCTAAGCCGTAGACTGTTCGCTCTGCCCTCGAAGACGCAACGAAGCAAGCCTATCACTCTGGCTTCGAGAGAGGGCGAGAGATTGGCCGTGTCAAGGGGCTGAAAGAGGCTGAGCAAGTGGTAGTTGATGCGTGTGAGCCTTGTGGTGGCGAAGGTGTGGTTGGGATGGACAGCGCTGAGATAGTGCCTACATTCGAACCTTCATTCAGCGACGTTGTGCCATGCCCCTCCTGCGGGGTAACGGATTGGGACCGCGGGATTTGCCGCGGCTGTGGTTGGCCAACAACGGAGGCAGATGCCAGGCAGTATTGGTCTTGATTTGACACCAGCGCTGGCTTCGTGCTAAAGTTGCGCCACAACTGAGCTTGCTCCCGTAGTTGAGGGGGCACGGCGGAAGATGAGCGCCCGCCACTGGAACTTTTTGAGTTCCGGTGGCGGGCGCTTTTTGCGTTGGGCAAAAGCGCCAACGCGGGCCGAGCTGCGCTCGGCCTCAAAAAGATGGAGGCAGTGTGCCGTTCACAAAACCTAATCTGGAATACCAGCAACTGGGCCTAGGCGAGGCGTTTGACGCTCTGGTAGATGCGGAGTGCGTAGACCCTGCGGAGGCTGCAAGAATTTCTGACGTGGCGCGGGCGGCATTGCTGCACATGATAAAGACGGGGTCGGCGCCGAAAATAAAGCTAGCCACTGAAAAAGACAGTGAGCAGGAAGTGTTGCCGCAGTGGCTGGACCCGTTTTTAAATCTCCTGACAAAGGGGTGGCCATGGCGCCAGGCGGCGTACATAGCCTGGATGGCCAGCCCTATTAACAGCCGGTGGCCGGCAACCCAGGAAGAACTGGCAACCAAGGTATTGGGTCTAAGCAGTGACCGGGTCATCAGCACCTGGCGTAAAAAAAATCCGTCTATCGATAGGATGGTGGGTACGGTTCAGACGGCTGAACTCTTTCGGTGGCGCGGGGATATGTTTGCCGCCTTGATTCAGAGTGCGCTCACTCCAAGTTACCGAAATCACAATGACCGCAAGCTGATGGCTGAGATGACGGGGGACTTCGTTCCTATTACCCAGCTCAAGGCCATGATGCTTAAGGGCGACTTCAAGACCAACCGCGATACGGAAGACCTTAGTGACGAAGAGTTGTTGCAGTTAGCGGGCGGTGATTTCGCGCCACTGATGCGTAAGGATACGGATGCTGGCCCAGCCGACGAGCCAAGCGCTTAGCCCAGAGGCGGCCAAGCGCGAAGTCGCCCGGCGTGAGCTGGCGCGGCGAAGCCTCACCGCCTTCGGGGAATATATCTCGCCGTGGTACAGCACGCAGCCCTTCCACCGCCTCATCGACAAAGAGCTGGAAGATATTGAGCGCTACGTGCGCACGCGTGGCCGCCAAGGCAATGGGCGCCTGATCATCAACATGCCGCCGCAAAACGGCAAGTCGGAGAAAGCCTCCAAGATCTTCCCCGCCTGGTTCCTTGGCCGCAACCCGGATGACCGCGTCATCATCGCCAGCTACGGTTCTGAGCTGGCCTTCACCAACAGCGCCGGCGTGCGTGCCTATATTCGAGATGCGCGCTATGCCAATGTGTTTGGTGAGCGCTCCAGTGTGGATCTGCCCGTAGGGTTGGATAGCGAGCAGGGCCGCGTGGGCGGCTGGGATTTGGGCGCACCGCATCGCGGCGGCCTGACCGCTGCCGGCGTCGGCGGACCGCTCACCGGCAAAGGTGCCCACCTGGCCGTCATCGACGACCCGTTTAAAGATCGCTCTGAAGCGGAAAGCCCGGCGGCGCGTCGTAAGGTGCTGGACTGGTGGAGCGGTGTGTTGGTGCAGCGTTTGCGCCAGGGCGCCGCCATCGTGCTGCTGATGACGCGCTGGCATCCGGACGACCTGGCCGGCCACCTGCTCAAAGAGATGGCTTTCAACCCGGAGGCTGACAAGTACCGTGTGCTGAGCCTGCCGGCGCTGGCCGCCGAGCCCAGCCAGTTAGCCAAGAACGAAGACGATCAACGCGCTGCCCTCTCCGAAGGGTTGTGGCTGAACATCAAAGACCCGCTCGGCCGTCAGCCCGGCGAGGCCTTGTGGCCGGGCATGTTCCCGCGAGAAGACCGCTTGCGTGCCAAGGCCAACATGGCGGCGTATGACTGGGAAGCGCTGCACATGCAGATGCCGCGGCCGCGCACCGGCGGCTTCTTTGCCAGAGAGTGGAGGATCGTCGAGCCTTCCGAGGTGCCCAGTGGGCTGCAGTGGTTCCGCCATTGGGACTTGGCCACTTCTGAGAGCGCCCGGGCTGACTACACCTGCGGCGCCTCGCTGGCGTTTGACGCCAACGGCGTGCTCTACATCCGCGACGTGCGCCGCTGGCGCACCGCCTGGCCAGAGAGCCGGCGTAACCTGGTGCAGCTCTCGGCCGAAGTAGACCCCGCTGAGATCTGGGGCATGGAGCATGTCAGCTTCCAGCTGGCCGCGGTGCAGGACATGCAGCGTGAGCTGGCCGGCCGCCGCAGCTTCTACCCGGTGAAGCCCGAGGGCAGCAAGCAAGAGCGTGCGCTGCCGTTGCAGAACTTGAATGACATGGGGCGCGTGGTGCTGGTGCGCGGCGCGTGGAACCGTGATTTCGTCTCGGCCGGCAATGTGTTCCCCCGCCAAGGTGAGCACGACGATGAGATCGACTCTGTCACCGGCGCCATGCAGCTGCAGCGCGAATATGACCAGCGCCACCGTGTGCGCGGCAGAGCCCTCCTGGGCTTTGCATAAGGAGAGCTATGGGAGTGATGCGGCGAGCAGGCAAAGGGGTCGGCGATTTTATTGGCGGCGTCATGGATGGCATCCAAGGCGGCGCGGCCGCCAAGGCGCAGGCGCCGCGGGCGGTGAGTTTGTTGTCCGGCGAGGACCGCTATGGCTCCGGTGCCAACCTGGCAGTGACGTACAACCAGCAGGACTTATACCAGCGTCTGGCCTGGGTGAGTACCGCAATTTCTGTTGTGGCCCAGTTGGCGGCAGCTGGTACGTTTAACGTGTACGCAATGGATGGGGAGGAGAGGCGCGACCTTCCAAACCACCCCTATGAGCTTTTGCATCGCAGCCCAAATCCGTTTTGGACGGGTATCGAGTTTTGGCGAGCCTTTTTTTCGTTTGAGTATTTAACAGGCAGCGGATACGCTTGGCTCAAGCGGCCTAGTGAAACTGTACCTCCTTCAGAGATGTGGATTATCCCAAGTCATAAAATTCTACCCATACCTGATGGTCGCCTAGGCATAGCCTCTTACAAATATGAGCCCGGGGGTGGGCTCCCCCCAACATTCTTGGAGCCGTGGGAGATTTTGTGCTCGCGTGAGTTTCACCCGCTAAGCACTTATTCCGGGCTCTCACGCATTTCGCAGTTAGCGACGATAGCTGAGGGTGATATGGCCATGCAACGGCATAACACCAGCTATTTCCGCGACCAGGGTGGCAAGATGCCGGGGGTGCTGACGTTTGCCGATCAAGTCCCAGACGATCAATGGGTCGAAATCGAAAGAGACGTCAAGAATCACGACAAAAGCGGGCGTATCCTGCTATTGCGCAACACAGGGCAAGGGGTCAATTGGGTTAGCACGGCCATGAGCCGCAAAGACATGGAGTTTCTTGCTGGGCGCACAGCGAACAAAGAAGAAATCTACGAGTGGCTGGCACCAGGTCTCTATAGCTGGTTGGCAGTTAACTCCACTGAGGCTAATTCCAAATCCGGGCGAGATGCGTTCTATGAGGCTAGTGTGTGGCCGCGCCATGTTTCGCTGGCAGAAAAGATTACGGCCCACATCCTGCCTGCCTATGGGAATAATCTAATAGGAGCCTTTGAAGACGTGCGCCCGCGGGATGGCGAACAGAAGCTCCGGGAGCAGCAGGCCTACGAGCGTACCCACACCATCGACCAGGTCAACAAAAAGTTCTACGGCGAAGACCCGCTGCCTGGTGGCCTGGGCGAGCGCCTGGTGCGCGATGGGAGTATGGAAAGCCTTGGCGCGCAGGAGGCCTCCCCGGCCCCATTAGCGGCCGGCAAAGTGGCCGCCAGCTCGCCGGAGGCCGAGCGCGAGCGTGAGCAGTTCAAACGCTATGCCATGAAGCGTCTCCAAGAGGGCAAGCCGGAGAAAGTGGCCGATTTTCGCTTCGAGCACCTGGGAGAGGATGAGCAGACTGCGCTCAAGGCCCAGTTGCTGGGCGGCGAGTGGAGCCTGAAACAAAAGTTGCAGTCTTTGATTGATGAGGTGCGTGAAAATGTCTGACGATCTCAAGCAAGTCGAAATCATCATCCGGCCGGATCCGAAGAGCGGCGGATTTGTGGCGCTGTGCACGGAGTATCCGGAGTGTGTCGGCCGCGGCAAGCACCGCGTGCAGGCGCTGCAGAATGTTGAGGCAGCGATCAGCTATCACCCTGATCGCCTGCGCAAGAGTGGGTTGGCGCAGGGCAAACAAACCAATGCTCGCTAACTATGCCCTGATCGATCGGGCCGCCGATCAGCTGGCCGCCAAGGGCGTGCGGCTGGATAAGGCTTACGAGCGCCGCGATCCGAAGGAGCCCCACCGGCAACAGAAGGAGCTCTTCGAAGACCGGGTGGCCAAGCCGGTGCGCCAGCTCTTTCGCTCGCAGCAGGCATTGGTGTCTGCGTGGGCGGAGGACTTGCGGCCGCCGACCAAGGCGATGCCCGAGCTACCGGCCGAGCTGGTGCTGGCCATCTCGCAGCTCAACTTGGATGATGAGGCTGCTGAAGCCGCCATCCTGATGGCGCTCAGCGAAGCGGGTGACGATGCCGTAACTCTGTTTGCTGAGCAGGCCTCTATTGGCTTGGATCTGGCCTTGTACCAGGCGTTGAGCACCGCCTACGTCCGGGAGCACATCGGCGTCATGATCCAGGGCATCAACAGCACTACTTTGCGGGCCGTGCAGCAAGCGGTGGCCACCTACTTCGAGATTCCGGGCATGACCCTGCGAGACCTGGTGAGCATGTTGCCCTTCGGCCCGCAGCGGGCGCTGGATATTGCCCGCACCGAGATCACGCAGACCTATGGCGAGATCAATCGCCTGGCCGGGGAACAGCTGGCCAGCGAAGTGCCGGATGTGCTGGTGGAGGAGACCTGGTTCACCAATCGCTCGGATACGGTCTGCCCCATGTGCATGGGGCTGGATGGCGTCAGCCGCAAGCCAGGCGAACCCTTCATCCACCGCTCGACGGGCAAGCGCTATATGAGTTCGCGTGACACCCATCCGCGCTGTGCCTGCTGGACCCGGGTGCGCACGCGCATCCTGGGAGGCAAGGCATGACCGAGCTCAAAGTAACCGTGGATACCAAGGAGGCGGGTCTTATGCTGCTCAAGATGCCACAAGCACTTGGGCGTGCCGCTGAGCTGGCCGGCAAAGAATTTGGCGACGTAGTGCTGGACACCGAAGGCCTGCGTGAGTACCCGCCCAGCACGGCCGCCAACGAAGCGCCACCGCCCTATTACAAGCGCGGCGTGGGCATGCAATATGCCCAGGGCAAGAACGACATGCGCTCTGAGCGCTACGGCAGCAGCTACCGCACCAGCGCACGCGGCTACCGCACGGAGATCGTCAACACCACCAGCTATGGGCCGCATCTGGGCGGCCAGAAGCAAGCGCGTCGCATGGCCGCCCTGGGCTGGCGCAAACTGTACGACGTGGCGATGGAGAAGAAAGAGCAGGCGCAGCGAATTTATTCGGCGTGGATCGAGCGCACTTTGAAGCAGTTGGGCTTCAAGTGATTGACATTCGCGGCGGGTTTGTAGTAAGCTACGCAAAGTTGGCAAGAAATCTGCCAGCACCACAAATGAGCTTGCTCCCGTAGTTGAGGGAGCGCGGCGGAAGATGAGCGCCCGCCACTGGAACTTTCGAGTTCCGGTGGCGGGCGCTTTTTTTTGTTTCTGCCCAGGAGACGGGATGGAATACAGGGTGAAAGGTCAATCTAAGGTCAAGGCCCTCAAGGGCATGACGCTCGAGGTGCTTGGTATTCCTTTTGGCGGGCCATTTGGTGGTCGTGATGCCTACCGCGAATACTTTGATGAGCACACTGACCTGCACCTAGATCTGTTCCCGACGCCGCCAGCGGTGTACTACCACGGCAACGACTCCGATGGCTGGCAAGCCGATATCCCTCAGTACCTGGGCAAAACAACAAAAGTTGAGCAACGTGAGGATGGCGTCTGGTTTGAGATCTTGCTGGATGAGGCCTTGGAGCTTGCGCGCCACCTTTATGAGATGGCCAAACAAGGTCTGCTCCGTGCCTCTTCTGGTTCTGCGCCTCACTTGGTGCGGATAGACGAGGATACCGGCCACATCGAAGAGTGGCCGGTGGTGGAGATCAGTCTGCTCGATCTTTCCCTTGGCCAGGCTCCGGCCAATCCGTACGCCGTGGCCATCCCCGTGATGAAAGCTATTTACAAGCAGGCGGGCATCGCCCTGCCTGATTTCCCCAAATCGGAGGCTGCGGAGGCCCAGGCGAAGCCCGGGCGCAGCGGTGCGGGGGCAAGCAAAACCCAACCTACCAAATCACAAGGAGCAACGAGCATGGAATACACCGAAGCGCAGCTGGCGCAAGTGCGCGCTGATGCTGCCAAAGAAGAGCGCGAGCGCATCGAGACCGAGGCCAAGGCCAAGGCCGACCGCGAGAAAGAGATCGAGGATGCCAAGGCTGAAGCCGTGAAGGCTGCTCAGACCAAGTGGGAAGAAGAGAACAAGGACGCCCTCGAGGCGGCCAGGAAGGCGGAGGCCAAGAAGAGCCGCCTCTTCGATGGCGATACGCCTGACCTGCTGAAGTTCGCCGAAGGTTCCAAATTCGCCAACCTGGACCCCGGCGCCCACGCGCTGCTGGTGGAAACGCTCAATTCCGAGAAGGGCGGCAAGGGCGCCAGTGAGCAGGCGGTGAAAGCATTGGCCAACAAACTGCTGGACGAAGGCTCGCGCGACAAGGATCGTCGCTATGCGCGCTCGCTGGCGGCGATGAAAGCCGCAGGCATGCCGCTCAAGGCCAATGAGCTCAACCAATCCACCTTGGCCAACTACGGTGCCGAGTGGGTTGGCGAGACCAGTAGTGCGGCCCTCTGGGAGAAGATCCGCCTGGGCGCCAAGCTGCTGGAAAAAATCCCTACCGTTGAAATTCCGCAAGGTGTCGAGAGCATCACTATCCCTTACGACGCCGGCTCTGCGACCTTCTATAAGGTCGCCCAAGCCAGCGCCACGGACAGCGGTGCGCTGACCCAGGCCACCCCCACCGTGCCCGCCTCCAAGATGGGCACCGGCAACCGTGAGCTGAAGGCCGGCAAGATTGGTGCCCGCGTCCTCTTCACTGGCGAACTGACCGAAGATTCTCTCATCCCTTTCATCGAAACTTTGCAGGCTGACCTGGCGAAAGAGGGCGCTGAAGTGATGGAGCATGTGGCCATTGATGGCGATGTGGCCACGGGCGCTACGACCAACATCAACACCATCGGCGGCACTCCTGCTGGCAGTGAAGCCTATCTGTTGTTGGATGGCTTCCGCAAGTTGGCGCTGGTCACCAATACGGCCAATAGCCGCGATGGCGGTGCGCTGGGGGTAGATGACTACCTCAAGACCCTGCAGCTGATGGGCTTGGGTGGCCGCAATGCGCTCGACAAGAGCAAGGTCGCATTCATCATCGACGCCGCTACCCACTATGCCTCGCTGCAGCTCAATGAGGTGCTCACCTTGGACAAGCGTTCTGCGCCCACTGTGGAAAACGGCCAGTTGACCGGTTTGTGGGGTACCGGGATCTTTGTCTCTGGCAACATGCACCGTGCCAACCAGGACGCCACCTACGGCCTGAAGGCGAACGCTGCCGGCAAGGTGGATCTGACCACTCCGGCCAACAACACCAAGGGCGCCATCCTGGCCGTGCGCTGGGATCAGTGGCTGTTAGGCATGAAGCGCCTCATGACCATGGAAGTGGAGCGCATTGCCCGCGCCGATGCTTGGGAGTTGGTGGCACTGGCTCGCTTCGGCTTGGTCTACCGTGACACCGAGGCCTCGGCCATTAGCTACAACATCACCGTCTAGCCCACGTCTTGCAAAGGAGGGCTGGTCAAGGCCAGCCCTCCTTCTGCCGAAGGAGAACTGTATGTCACAGGAAATCACAGTTGTAGAAATCATCGAGGGCTACCGCGGTGCGCTGACCGGCGAGAACTATGTGGAGCCGGGCAGTGTACTCGAATGCGACCCCGAGGCCGCCGAATACCTGATCGAGATCGGCAAGGCCAAGCCCAGCCGCGAAGATGCGACCTATCGCCTGGTATCGGGCGAAGGTCTGCAGGTGGATGGCGAGCCCTATGCGAGCGAGCCTCCCGAAGGTGGCGTGAGTGCGGCAGGTGCGCCGTCGCGCGAGCACCAGCTACTGAAGAAGAACAACGATGAGCTGCGCGCCATCCTGGCTGGCTTGGGCAAGGACCCGAATTGGTGGGCTTCGATGAACAAGAAGGCCATGGTCAAGGAAATCCTCTCCCTCGAAGCTGGCGTTTCTGCAGAAACGGCGGCGTCCGCCGAAGGCGAGCCCACGGAAACCCCGCCCGCTGCGTAAGCGAAGCCTGAGCCATGTCCGAAGAAACGCCCACGCCCCCCAGCATCACCAACGGGTACTGCACCCTGGCCGAGTTCCAGGCCTACCGTGTTGCCCCGGCGGGGGCTGGCGAGGCTGTGCTGGCGCAGCTCATCGAAGCGGCCAGCCGCTACATCGACCAGGAGGCCGGCTGCACCTTCTTCGCGGTCAGCGAGGTGCGCTGGTACGACGTGCCGGAGGACGATGAGCTGCGTTTCGGCGGCGACTGTCTGGCCATCACCTCGCTCACCAATGGCGATGGCGTCGTGATCCCTGTGGAGAACTACCAGCTCTTGCCGCTCAACGCCGCCGCCAAGCGCGGTGTGCGTGTGCGCCGCGGCGTGCGCTGGTCGGCGGATGCGTACGGCGATCGCCGGGGCGTCATCCGCATCGAGGGCAGCTGGGGGCGCTTTGCTGAAGCGCCCCAGGACATCAAGCTGGCTTGCATGGAGATCGTGCGCACGATGGAGAGCCGCCGCAGCGGCCAGGGCGCTGAAGGTCAGGCCTCGGTCACGCCGTTTGGCATTGTGATCGAGCCTACTGGCGTGCCCAAGCAAGCCGCCCAGATCATCCGCCGCTACCGGAGGATGCTGTGACCACGGCCACCATCCATCCCGCCGAAGTCGCCGCGGGCATCGCCGCCAAGACGCTGACCGGCATCACCCTGAAGGGCCCGGCCGACATGGTCGATGCACCGCTGCATACGCAGCTGCCCTTGCTGCAGCCGGCACCGCACTTCATCACCAACATCCGCATCGAGCGTGACAGCTATGGTAGCGGCGGCGTGGCGCAGATGACGGTTACCTACGACCTCAACTTCCGCTATATGCACTCGCTGGCCAGCTCGGCCGGCTTGGGCGGTGTGTTCGATGCCTTGCTGAAGGCGGTATCGGTCTTGTACATCTTCTTCGCGGAAAACGATTCCATCGCATTTACTGGCGGCGAAGCGGTGGATCTGCAAATTGCCTCCATTGGCGAATTCGGCGATGTGCCCGCCCCTAACGGCACCATGTGCTGGGGCTTTGACCTCGCTGCGCGAGTTACGGAGCTGATCAATTGAACGACTACGTGCGGGCCATTCGGCCCATCCCTATGCCAGATGGCAGCGTAATCTATCCGGGTGCTCACCTGCAGTTGCCGGCAGAGCAGCTCGATGAGCTTGTGGCCGGCGGCCAGGCGGTGCGTGTCCAGTCTGCTGAGCCGAGCGTAGCTGATCCGGAGCCGGCACCCAAAACCGAGAAGGCCGAGAGCAAGAAACACAAGGAGGCCAAGTGAGCCGATCTGTATCCAAGGCGACTCGCGTCTTTGTTGAGGGGCTGGACATGAGTGGCTACAGCCGCAGCATTGGCCCATTGGATTGGACCTACGAATGGGCCAAGGATGAGGCCTTAGCCCAGGAGCTGTATGGCTACCTGCCTGACCAGGTGACGCTCGGCCTTGGCCAGCTGAATGCTGCCTTCGACAACACGGCCAGCATTGGCCCGCACGAGAACTTCAAGGATGCCGAGGGCCAGATGCGCACGGTGATGGTGGCCATCGGCCGAGGGGGCTCCGCCCCTGTGCCCGGAGACCCGATCTACACCGGGCAATTTGCCCAGGGCTCGTATCTCACGGACCCGGGCCAGACCGGCCAGACGCTCTCGGCGCAAATGGATTTCTCACACTCGGCCCAGGCCGATCTGCGCGGCTTGTATGCCATCCCCTGGGGTGTGCTGCTCAAGGCCAAGGGCGTGATCACGGGCATCAACGCTGCTCAGGGCATCCTCAACCCCTTCACTGGCATAGCCACGGCACACGGCGGCTTCATGGTTTACCAGGTGCTGGCTGCCGATGACGATGTAGAGCTCACGGTGCAGGATGCCGCCACCAACGTGGACGGCAGCTTTGTGGACCTGGTCAGCTCGGGCGTGGTTGGCCCGGGTGCCTCAGGCATTGTGCCCTTGGCGCGTGGCGCCACGGTGGAGGCGTATACGCGCTGGCAGCTGGGCGCAGGCACGCAAGCTACCTATGTTGATTTTGTTCTTGGGTTTGTCCGCTCATTCGGGCAGTAAGGAGAAAGTATGTCACCGAACACCGGTCGTACAGTAGGAAAGAATTTCAAGTTTCAGCTTGAGGATATCGGCGGCGTGATGCGCGATCTGCCCGTCAACACGATTAGTGGAGTGGGTATCACGCACGAGTGGGTTGATGTGTCGGCCTTGCAAGATGCCCTAAAAGGTTGGCTGGCAGGTCATGGTGATGTGCCGCTGGAGATCGGCGGCCCATTAAGTACAGACCCCGCTGTGGCAGCTTCAGCTTCCGGAGCTCGTCCGGCATTGAGCGGGTCATACACTATTTTGGTGCCGCTCAATGGCAAGACGGTGCCTTTGATGTTTGCTGTTTATATCGGCATTAGGCACGACTGGGAGACAGGCGATCCGGTCTTCGGGATCGTCAGTCCCAGCGCTGAGGATGGCGTCGCCGTCGGCTCATTTGTGCCCGACGTGAGCAACATGACCTACACCGCCAGCCTGCGCCTGGTGCCGGGCAGCAAGGCTCCCACCTGGGGCACTGCGGCCATCGTGGTGGCGTAAGCATGGGCAAGGTCATCGCCAGCCCCTCGCAGCGCTGGCCGGGCACGGTCACGCTGCAGTCTCCGCTCTATCTGCCCCAAGCAGCCGCCTGGGAAGCGGCGCTTGGGGTGGTAGAGGACCTGCCGGCCAGGGTTACGCACCGCACCTACCTGGCCGCATTGCTACCCGCCGTGTATGCCTGCATTGAGCGCTTTGACCTGGCCGGGTGGCAGGCCTCGTCACCGGATCAGTTCCCGCCAACCGACGAGGGTGTCGAGCTGGCGGCCTGGCTCGTGAAAGAGGTGGCCGTGGTGTACGCCGAAAGTGTGGCGCCACCCCCAAAAGCGTCTACGCCTACGCCTATGCCGACGCCCTCGGAGTCGATGGCGATGGCGGAGAGCCCATCCGCAGCGCCGAGCTCCGCGTCCTAAGTTACATCGATCGCTTTGGGGTGCAGGCGGTGTATGGCCGGCCGCTTAGCCCCGCCGAATTGCGCAGACTGCAACTGGCCGACACGATTGGCCATTATGCGCGGCGGCGGGCGGCGGCAACGGGGGGCGAGGTGACCTGGAACAAAGAGCACCCCGAGGGTGCCGCCCTGCTGGAGTGGGCGGCGCTATACGCAATCGAACTGGGATTACTCAAGAACGCATAAACCATGGCCGATCCAAAGGTCCGCATCCTCATCGAAGCTGTCAACGCCGCTGAAGGCGTTATTAAGGCAGCCAGAAAAGAACTCAAGGACATGGGGGATGAGGGCAAGGCGAACAACTCCACCTTCGCCGCGCTCAAGTCAACCTGGGGCCAAGGCGCGATCGCCTTGGGTGCCGTGGCCGCCGCGGGAGCGGCCGCCAAGAAGGTATTCGATCTAGGCAAAGAAGGGGCCCAGCTGGAGTACCAGGCCCAAAAATTCGATCGCCTGGCCTTGAGCGCGGGCACTGTTAGCGATGTACTGCTGCGCGATCTGCGCGCCGCCACGCGTGGCATGTACTCCGACGCGCAGCTGATGGGCGCAGCGGGCGACTTCATGGCGTTGGGGCTGGCTAAAACGCACGATGAAGCGGTGCGTCTCTCGGCCGTGGCCAGCGCCCTAAACATGAACATGAACCAGTTGGTCCTCACGCTGACCAACCAGACCACCATGCGCTTTGATGCGCTCGGTGTGGCCGTAGATGGGTTTGATACGAAGCTTAATGCGCTGGTTGCCTCGGGCATGAGCGCCAACGATGCATTTACCGAAGCCTTCCTGCAACAGGCCGAGGAGCAGATCGAGCGAGTTGGCCATGCGGCCGACTCCACGCTGGGTAGCTTCCAGCGCCTGGAGGCGCAGGGCAGCACGGCCTGGGAGCGCCTGCGGGTCAACCTCGCTCGATCCACCGCTCCGATTGCTGACGATATGGCTGATACGCTCGAGGTTGTAAATGATGTTGAGCGGGCCCTCGAATTGCTCGGCGCCCGACGTCTTCGCGGTACTTTGTTTGAGCTCGATTCTGGTGCTTTTGTTTTCCAGAACGAATTGCTACAGCGCGCTAATTTCCTAGTCGAACATGGTGCTGAAAAATACATCGCCTTCGGCGAGGCTGTTGAGGATGCTGGTGGTAGCTTCCGTGGCCAGTCTGCAGATATGCAGCGCTGGATGGCCATGGCGGAGCAGTTCAAGGATCTGGATCCCGGGCCGGCAGCATCCGCCGGCGCGGCGGCCGGCGAAGCCTACGTGGCCGAATTTTCGGAGCGCGTCAAGGGCCTCTCTGGGATTGGCAAAACCTTGAATGACATCAAGGTAGGCATGGCCGGTGGCTTTGAGCTGCAGGAGCAGGTGGATTTTGCCAGCAAGCTTCAGCTTACGCCGGATGAAGCAAAGCAAATCTGGGATGCATTTTACGTCGAGGCGGCCCTGGTTGAAGAGCGCGCCGGCAACATCAACATGGCCGAGGCCAAGAAGCGCATCCAGGAAGAGCTGGGCATGCCCTTTGGTGAAGCCGCTGCGCTGTCGCAAGAGGTGCTCGACAACCTCGATGCGCTTAAGGACACCGCCGTCAATGCCGACCTGGTCGTCAATGTCAAGGTGCAGGGCGATACCTGGGTATTGGATCTGGCCGGCGGGCAGTTTGTGATTGGCGGTGGCCAGGCGCTCACCAAAGGGCAGCGCGCCGATGGGGATCGCTGGGCGGCCCAGGCGGGGCATGCCACCGGGGGCTACTTGGGCGAGCGCGGGCCGCTCGTCAAGCTGGGGGAGCGTGGCTGGGAGTATGGGCGCTATGACACCCGTAAGGGCGCGTGGGAGATCATCCCGCACGAGAAATCAGTGGCGCTGGAGCGCCGCGGGTACGGCGCACAAGCCGGCATGATGGCTGGCGGCTTGCTCTTTGACACATGGCACCCGCCTGTGCCAGCAGCCACCCCACGGCCACGTAGCGCCGCTCCGGCGGTCACGCCAGCCGGCGCCGGTGGCGTTACTGCGAAGGCCAACGAACCAACCGATAGCGGAGTGGCCGTACAGGCCGCCGCAGATGCCGCCGTGCGGGCGGCCACCGCCAGCGCGGTGGGTGTGGGCGCCGCCGTAGGTGGCCAGGGCCAGGCGTTTGCCGCTCAAGTCGTGCAGGAGATGGCGCAGCAAAATCTACGCGCGAGCGAGCAGCTCAATGCCGAATTGCGTGAGGGCTTTGGGCGAGTGGTTACCCAGCTCCAGCAGCTGGCGCGCCCTGGGCACATCAAAAACGCGATGCTCGAAGTTATTGCCGAGGTGCGCTGATGGCTGGCCCGGTATTTCCCCGCTGGGGCGTCGAAATGCAATTGGCGGGTGCTGTGCTCTGCCAGGAGGATGGTACAGAGCTCTGCCAAGAGGATGGCAGCCGCCTGGTCATGGATGGCTTTGGCTATGTGGATATCACCGCTGACGTGGTGGTGCCGAGCCTCACCTGGAGCAAGGGCAAGCTGGATACCCGCCAGACGGGCCGCGTAGCAGGCATCGGCACCTTGCAATTGGAGCTCAACAATTCGGTGAGCAACTCCGCGGGTCTGGCTGGTTGTTACTCGCCCGGTCACGCAAACTGCCGCCCGGGCTTTGCGCGCAAGCGCGCTATCCGTTGGTATCTGGAGTATGGCGGCGTGCGTGTCTACAAGTGGCAAGGCTATGTATCTAACCTCAAGCCGGTGCCGGGCGTGTATGGCCAGCGGCACACGCTGGTAGAAGCCCAGAGCACGATGATCTTGTATCACGGTGCGCAACGTCAAAGCCTGCAGGAGCTGCAAATCGAAGTGCGTTCGGATCAAGTGTATGAACAGCTTACGCGCGGGCTTGAGCGCCGGCCGCCCTCGTGGCGGTGGAGCGTCAACCCCCGGCCGCTGAATTTTGTTTTTGCGGCCGCATTGTCTCAAAAACCAACGGCGGCCAGCGAACTCAACAAGGTGGCCGCCTCAGCCTGGGATCTGGTGCTCGAGCAAGGCAATGCTCAGCATGGCGGGAGCGTGCGTAGTGTGGCGTATGCTGACCTGCTGCGCCAACAGACGGTGCAGGCGGATCTCGCCGAAGGCCTGCGGGATTTGCAGCCTGATGAAGAGGAGCCTCTGTACTCGCGGGTTTCTGTCACCATCCACCCCCGCAAGGCCGAGGAAGACGAGACGATCTTATGGCAGCTCGATCAGGCAGAGTATATGCGCGCGGGCATCACGGTGGAAAAGATAGTCTCATATAGCGATGGGCGCGGCGGTGCAGTGGCTGCGCTGGATATCGATCGAGATCCCGAGCCCGGCGTGGATTACTACTTTGACAGGGTGGAGGCCGACCTGGCTGGTGCGTTGAGCGGGTCACTCCTGGTAGAGATCGAGGCGGGTGCTACACAAAGCGTGTTGCGTTTCACGCCTCGCCACAACGGATACCTTAATAACTATTTCCTGCGTGGCAAGTTGGTGCGCGCCTTCAACGAGGTCACGCTGCCCGAGGATATCTCGCCCCAGCCCGGGGAAGATGCTGAGCTGCGCGTGGATCTGCCATACCAAAGTAATGCCGTGTTTGGCGCAAGCCTGGCCAAGGTGCTGCGTGATGATGCTGTCGGCGAAAACGGTGGGTATCGGGTGAGCTTTAGCGCCAATCGCAATGATACGCATATGCAAGCGGCGTTACTGGAGCCCGGAGCGGTAGTGACAGTCAGCGAATGGCAGACCGGCGTGGATAACTGGCTAGGGATCATTGTGGGTGAGCAGGGAGAGCTGAGCGGGCGCGACCAGGTGAGCGTCACCTGGACGCTGTTACCGCTGCCCCCCCAAGATGCGTTGCTGATCGGCGTGCCTGGCCGCTGTGAAATTGACGGCACGCATGTGGTGCGAGGTGTATAGATGGCGATTTGGGTAGATCCGACCGCGTTTGATAATGGCGATCCTTTGACACTGGTGCTGGCCAACCAGTTGATGGTGGATAACGCGCAATTTTTGTACGACAACCTGGGCGTGTTAGACGCAAAGGCGGGCTACATTGCCCCACTGGTCACACCGTCCAACTTCAGCCTGCTGAATATCCCTCAGGGGTACGACAGCCTGCATGTGGTTGCCTATCTGCGCTCTACGTATACGGGAGCCACGCAAGATTTCGGCATCATCCGCTTCAACGGCGACACGGCGGCCAATTACGCATACAACCTCACGCGGGCCACAACTACCACGCTGTCCTCTACGGGTGGTGGCGGCCAGGCTTCGTTGTTTGGGGCGGGCCTCGAGATCCAGAGCAGCCATGCCACCCCCGGGGCGCTGGCCTACTCCGTGCTGGAACTCACTATCCCTGGGTATAGCAACAACAGTTACTACAAGGCTGTAACCATGCAGAGTGGCTGTTACAAGGGAGCGGCGGGTGGATCACATTACAACGTCTCGGGGCATGCTACCTGGCTGCAGACGGCGCCGATCGATCGCATCGATATCAGTGCCAATGGCGGCTTATGGGAAGTAGGCAGTTATTGCGCTGTGTTTGCGGGGCAGCACATCTCATGACACTGGCAACCAGTAGCCTGGTGCTGCGCGAGCCTACGCCGCAAGAGCGCGAGGAGCGCCGTGCCTATCTATGGCAACGCAACGGGATGGATGCCTGGCTAGTGCGTATTGAGGCGATGCCAGACTCTGAGGCCAAGGCCGGCGAGCGTGCCAAGTGGGAGCTCAATTGCCAGAGCCTGGAGCGCGAGGTGGCATCCGGGCGCATTGCTGAATGGGTCACTACCTACCGCGAGCTCACCGGCGAGGAGCTGGCCCAGCGCGAAACAGACCAGGCGATCGTGGCCGCCGCGCTAGCTGAAGGTGAACGCCGCCGGCAGCAGCGCATTGAGTTAGTGCGGCAAGCCGCCGCGGCGCTAAATTTGCTGCCGGCAGAATATCTGGAGTTGCACCCTGTAGCCGGCGTTAGCGCGGAGGATTACCAGTGAGCGGTGAAAACAAATATAGCGATTTAGAGCTTTTTGCGGCCCCGCCTGAAAAAGGCGATGTATTTTTCGGCCGCGATATTGACGACCCGGCCACTGATACGGGCTGGGTCAAGGGGCTCGAGCTGGAAATGTTGCTGGCCGGGGTGGGCAATCTAGACAGCCGCACCCCCGACCCGGGCGATGAACTGGAAGAATCAGATGAGCTGGTGGTGGCGGCTGGCGGAGGATCCTATCGCGTGCCCGCCTGGAAGCTGGGATCGCGCCATCGCAAGTATCTCGCCAGTCAAGTGGATATGGCCAGTAACACCACGTTGGCCGCTCTCGCTGGGCTGGAGTTTGAGCTGGCGGCGGGTGGAGTGTACGTGTTCGAGGCGCTGCTACACGTCAGCGCCGGCGCAAGTGGTGGGCACAAGTACCGCGTAGCGGGCAGCAACGGGCTCACCGCCAGCACGATCAATTACTACGTGCAGGCTCAGTCGGGCACGGCAGCGCCCACTATTGGCACACGTATTCAGGATTTGGGCAGCACGGCCGCCGGCGTGACCAGCGCCACCAGCGGCATTTGTGCGCTGCGTGGCGCCTTGGTAGTTAGTGACGCCGGCTCACTGGTCATTGAGTTTGCGCAAAACGCCAGCAATGGCACCGCCAGCAGTGTGCTGGTGGGCAGTTATCTCGACGTAGTACGCGTCGCCTAATTGAGGAGAGAGAGGATATGGATACGTTGAACGGCAAGGGAATGTATTTGTGGATCAGCAGCCGGGTGGAAGGTGGCGATCCCGAGCGTATCGCCCAGACGGCCGCCGAAGCTGGCTTGACGCATGTGCTCATCAAAGTGGCGGATGGGCAGTACGCCTACAACATCGACCCTAAGACCGGCAAGGATAATGTGCCGGCCGTGGTCGATGCGTTGCGCACCCGCGGCATCCAGGCGTGGGGCTGGCAGTACATCTACGGCCGCAACCCGGCCGCCGAGGCGGCGATGGCCATCCAGCGCACCAAGCAGTTCAACCTGGATGGCTTCGTGGTCAATGCTGAGGTGGAGTTCAAGCAAAAGGGCATGGAGGCGCAGGCTCGCCAATATATGCAAACGCTGCGCGCTGGGCTGCCCGGCGTGCCGGTCGGTTTCAGCAGCTATCGCTACCCCACCTTGCACCGGCCGCTGCCCTTCGAGACCTTCTTGGAGTACAGCGACATCAACATGCCGCAGGTGTATTGGGTGCAGGCCAGCAACCCGGCTGCTCAGCTGCGGCGCTCGGTAAGCGAGCACCAGGCGCTGAATGTGTGGCGCCCGATCGTGCCCACCGGCTGCGCCTACCCGGATGGCGCCTGGGCACCCACGGCTGGCCAGGTGACCGAGTTCCTGCAGGCCTGCAAGGATCTGGGCCTCAGCGGCGCGAACTTCTGGGAGTGGTACTACGCCCGCAAGGATCTTGCGCTGTGGGCCGCGGTGAGCGCCTTCCCGTGGGCGCCGCCAGTGGAGCCCGAAGCAGAGCCTGCGCCGGTCGTAGATGATCCGGAGCCGGCGCCGGTGAAGGTAGAGACGCAGCCGTACGTCAGCCCGGAGGTGCTCAAGGACTGGCAGGCGATGCGGGCAGCGGCGGCTGGCCAGGGGCGCGGGTAAATGGCCAACGGCGAGACGTTCGACACCATTCGCAAGCTCGTGGATAGCGGCCCCAGCGGCGAGGGATTGAGCCGCAAGCAGACAGATCTGCTTCTGTTGGCCGCCCAGGCAGATATTCACGCGCAGGTAAAAGACCTCCACACCAAGATCGATAAAGAGGTCAAGCCAGTGCGCCAGGCCGCCTACTTGGCATTGGCAGCTTCCTTCGTGGCGCTCTTTCTTCCGGATCTGCGAGATGTGCTGGTCAAAGCATTCCTGGCATTGTTTGGCTTGTGAGAGGAGGTGATCCAAGAGAGTTCGTGGAGGTCAGTTTTTTTCAACGGATCAACATTCCTGGGCACGGAAGAGTGATCAAACATGAAGAAGTCGTATATTGTGTTGCTTGTTTTGTTCGCTGCCATCTTCGTGGTGGCTGCCGCTCCGGCACCCGCTGTGCCGGCGGCCGGCGGGGTGGTCGGTGCAGAAATCGACTTGGCGGCCCTCGTGGCCGCCGCCATCGGTGGCGTGGGCCCGATTTTTGTGGTCATCTTTGGCCTGGTCGAGTACGTGCGTAACCTCGGCGTACGCGATATGGCCTTGCTGATGGTCTCCATGCTCATCGGTTTGATCTTTGGCCTGTGCTATCTCGTCGCGACCCTCGGCACGCCGGCAGACTTTGGCGCCTGGTTTGCTTACTGCGTCACGGCCATCCTGTATGGGCTTGCGGCCTCGGGGGTGGTCAAGCTGGGTAAGCGCTTGGCCGACGGGGTCTAACCCGTTTCTGCAGAAACGAAGCCCTCAGGCTGGCGCCTGGGGGCTTTTTTGTTGGCCCTATGCTTCTGCCGGAGTCTCCACCCATATTTCCAGCTCTTGCGCTTCCCCACTGCGTTTTACCGGGTACCTGAATTTATGCCTATGGAGCTGTGGTCTTAGGGGCGAAGCCCCTAAGAGAGTAAAGGTTTGAGCTTGATTATCTCGTCGTTAAATAACTAAGAGGTTTCACCTTCTCGCAATGACAGAAAATGAGCCGTTACAATCCCCCCATGCTCACCGTAGAAACCCACTGCCACACAGACGCCAGCGGCGATTGCCGCGTACGCGTGGAAGACCTCATCAAGACCGCCCGCCGCCGCGGCATTGACCGCCTGGTGGTGACCGACCACAACTCCATCAGTGGGGCGGTGCGCGCCAAGCAGCTCGACCCCGAGCTCATCATCATCGGTGAGGAAATCATGACCGAGCAGGGCGAGCTGCTGGCCTTCTTCGTCAGCGAAGAGGTGCCCCGCCACCTGCCGCCCATGGACGCCATTCGCATGCTGCGTGAGCAGGGCGCCTACATCAGCGTCTCGCACCCGTTTGACCCACGCCGCGGCTGGGAGCTGCGCGCCCTGGAGGCGATTGCGCCGCACGTGGATGCGGTCGAGACCTTCAACGCCCGCAACATCCGCCCGGCCTACAACGAGGCCGCCGAGCGCTTCGCCACCCGCTTCAAGCTGGGCGGCACCGCTGGCTCCGATGCGCACACCCTCATCGAGGTCGGCCGCGCCACCATGCAGGTGCCCGAGTTTACGGATGCGGCCAGCCTGCGGGCGGCCATGCCGCAGGCGCAGTATACGAAGCGCGCCAGCGGCCCGCTGATCCGCCTGGCCTCGCGCTATGCGGCGATTGTGAATAAGGTGAGCAGGGGAGCGGGGAGCAGTAAGTAGTGGACAGGTAACAGTGAATAGTGAACAGTAATCAGTGAACAGGCAACCCCTGCTCACTGGTTACTGCTCACTGCTCACGTTAACTGCGATAAAATCACTCGGCGTTTACGCACGGCTCGGTGGCGGAACTGGCAGACGCAGGGGACTTAAAATCCTCCGAGGGCAACCTCTTGTGGGTTCGATTCCCACCCGAGCTACTTTTACTGGCCGATGTTGCATCTAGTGACGACCCTATAAGCACACACGCGGAGCCTGGATGCCTATTCAATCCCTGCACATGCTGATTACATTGGCGCTCTTGCTCGCCGCCATGCTCTATCCCTTTCTTCCCGGGCGATATGATGCGCTAGCGGTGCCAGTGTCCACCCTGATGCAGCTATTGGGAGCGGGGGGCACAGTATTGTTGGCTCCGATCGGAATTGCCTGGCTGGTATATGAAAGGCGCGGTGCGAAGCCCCGCTCTGGCGCTTGGGCGCTGGCCGCCGTGGTGGCAGCTGGCCTGCTGGCGGTGCTGCTGTGCGTGGCTGCTTACGCATTGAGCGGCGTGCTGTTGGCCGTTGCCTTCGCCATCGCAGCGCTATTGCCCCTACAGCGTCTTGCCCGCCTGCGCACAGGCGTGGGTGCCGCGGAAGCGGTAACCGCGGCCCGGTACATGGCGCTGTTACCCCTGGCGCTGCTGGCCGCCCAGCTTATGCTGGCGGGGCCGCTCACCCAAGCCAGCCGGGCGCGTGGCATTGCCAATAGCGCTGAACTGTTGGACGCTATCGAGGCGTACCATGCCGCGCATGGCGCCTATCCGGCGTCCTTGGCAGCAGTCTGGCAAGACTATGCACCGGGGGTGGTGGGGATAAGTCGCTATTTCTATGCAGCCAAAGGTGCGGGGTTCAATTTGTTCTTTGAGCAGCCGCGCTTCATTCTCGATAACTTTGGGGCACGTGAACTCGTGGTCTATAACCCACTGGGCGAGCACAGCATGATCAGCCATGATTCATGGATTCTTCTACTCGGCCCGAGCCGCGTGGAATCCACGCCAGGCTGGTTTCAGGTGAACGATGCTGGCGAGGGCTGGCGCTATTTTTGGTTTGATTAGACGGCTTTTGCCCTGGTCAAGTGTCTGTTAAGCCTGCAGACGCGCGATTTCTCGCTGGACCCTTGCTGGGGATTAAATTGTTAATGCTATAATCCCCGTATGTTCCAACCCATCGTTGTGGACAGCAATAATCTGGACAATAACCCCCAGCGGGCGGGAGGCCCCTGCCTGGCGGCTCGTTAGGTCCGCCTGGTTGGCTCTCGCCCGGTGCATTCGCACCGGGCGTTTTTGTTTGCACTTATTCTTGTGAGGATTGTGATGAGCACTACGTTCAAGACCCATACTTGTGGTGAACTGCGTGCCGAGCACAGCGGGCAAACCGTCACGCTGGCCGGCTGGGTACACCGCCGCCGTGACCACGGCGGGCTTACCTTCATTGACTTGCGTGACCGCTTCGGTTTAGTCCAGATCGTCACCGACCCCGAAAAGGCCCCCGAGACCCACGCCGCCTTTGACCCCGTGCGCAGCGAGTGGGTGCTGCAGGTCACCGGCATCGTGCGTACTCGCCCTGAGGGCATGCACAACGCCGATCTCGCTACCGGTCAGATCGAAGTGGCCGTCACCGAGCTCAAGGTGCTCAACCAGGCCAAGCCGGTGCCCTTCGCCATCAACAAAGATGAAGAGGTAGACGAGAACGCCCGCCTCAAATACCGCTACCTTGACCTGCGCCGTGAGCGCATGCAGCGCAACATCGTGCTGCGCCACAAGATCGTCAAGTTCATCCGTGATTACATGGATGCTGAAGGCTTCCTCGAAATCGAGACGCCCATCCTGTTCAAGACCACGCCCGAGGGTGCGCGTGACTACCTCGTGCCCTCGCGCGTACACGCCGGTGAGTTTTACGCCCTGCCGCAGTCGCCCCAGCAGCTCAAGCAGCTGCTCATGGTGGCCGGTATGGAGCGCTACTTCCAGCTCGCCCGCTGCTTCCGCGATGAAGACCTGCGCGGCGACCGCCAGCCGGAGTTCACCCAGCTGGACATCGAGATGTCCTTCGTGCAACGTGAAGACGTGATGGATCTCATGGAGCGCATGTACACCGCCATGGTCAAAGAGCTGGTGCCCACCAAGCGCCTGCTCTCTGAGCCCTGGCCGCGCCTCACCTACAAAGAATCCATGGCGCGCTTCGGCAAAGACAACCCAGACATGCGCTATGGCATGGAGTTGCAAGACCTCACCGAATGGGCCGCCACCAGCGGCTTCAAAGTCTTTGAAGATGCGGTCGCCAGCGGCGGCCATGTGCGCGGCATCAACGCCAAGGGGATGGGCAGCGCCAGCCGCAAAGAGATTGACGCGCTCACCGAATACGTCAAGCAGTTCAAGGCCAAGGGCTTGGCCTGGCTGGCCGTCGCCAGCGAGGGCGAGGATCGCTCGTCGTTCCTCAAATTCCTCAGCCCCGAGGGCTTGGCCGCCCTCAAGCAGGCCATGAGCGCTGAACCCGGCGACCTGCTGCTCTTCGTGGCTGACCAGCCGGCGGTGGTGTACGACACCCTCGGCCGCCTGCGTGTGCACCTCGCCGAGCAGCTCAACCTGGCCGACCCGGACCTGTTGGCGTTCTGCTGGGTCATCGATTTCCCCTTCGCCTTCTGGAACGAGGAGGAACAGCGCTGGGACCCCAGCCAGCACCTCTTCACCTCGCCCATGCCGGATGACATTGACCTCATCGAGAGCGACCCGGCCAACATGCGCGGCACGCAATACGATATGGTGCTCAACAACACCGAGGTGGCCGGCGGCTCCATCCGCATCCACGAGCGCGCCCTGCAATCACGCATCTTCAAGCTCATCGGCTTGAGCGAAGAAGTGGCGCAGGAGCGCTTCGGCCACATGCTCGAAGCCTTCGAGTACGGCGCCCCGCCGCACGGTGGCATTGCCTCCGGTATTGACCGCCTGGCTATGATTCTGGCTGATGAGGACAGCATCCGCGAGGTCATCGCCTTCCCCAAGAACCAGGCCGCCCGCGATGTGATGGCCGATGCGCCCTCGGTCACCGAAGAGCGCCAGCTCAGAGAGCTGCACATCAAGGTGGACGTACCCAAGAAAGCCGAATAACAAAAGGCCGAGCAACCGCTCGGCCTTTTTGATTTTTAGACTATAGCCATCATGCAGGGGCGTCCGCTGCTTCATGGCGTAGCATGCTGCGCCTTGCCTTATTGTCATTGCGAGGAGTATTGCCGCTTTGCGGCAAGCGGACGAAGCAATCCCCAAGTGCAGGCGTACACAGGCTTTGGGACTGCTCCGTGCAGGCTGTCATTCCGAACGAGCGGCGTAGCCGCGAGGAGGAATCCTTTAGGACATTACAAACAGGCTTATTGTGCTATGTCCTAAAGGATTCCTCGCTACGCTCGGAATGACGGCTTGGCTGTGTAGGGGCGTCCGCTGCTTCGCAGCGTAGCATGCTGGCCTCTTGCCTTATTGTCATTGCGAGGAGTACTGCCGCTTTGCGGCAAACGGACGAAGCAATCTCAGATATGTTCACGCAACGCACAACACCGTCATTCCGAACGAGCGCAGCGGATGAAGAATCCTTTAGGGCACAGCAAGCCCCAGTTTTTGTTGAGGGACAAGCATGCTGGCAAGCGCATATTCATGCTGTGCCGACCAAACGTACTGTGTCATTCTGACCGGGTTTGTTCATCCACACCAGGATAGCCGAAGCCTGACCAGGGAAGAATCTTTGCTGGCATATCTTCTATCAACTGTAGCTTTTATTCCACCCCGCGCCGCTCCGGCACCACATAGATCAGCGGCAGGCTCAACAGTGTCACCGCATACTTGACCAGCAAATTCACCACAAAAATGCCCCACACCGTCGCCCACGGCAGCAGGCCGCCAAACGCGCCCACCGCAAAAATGAGATTGTCCACCGGCACGCTCAGGCTGTTGCTCACCAGCACCCGCGCCCATTGGTAGCGCCACGTGATGCGCGTCACGAACAGGTGATACAGCTCCGTATCCAGCAGCTCGCTCACCACCTCGGCGACGATCGAGGCCAGCGTAATGCGCCACACCGGCGTCAGCACCGCGGCGAACTCGGCGCCCAACCCCCAGCTGGCATCGCTGGGGAACTTGGCCGCCCACACCAGGTAGGCCGCCATGCCCAGGTTGATGGCGCCTGCCGCCACCACCAGCGTGCGCGCCACGCTGCGCCCCAGCAGCTTGTGCACCACATCGCGCAGCGTAAACGTGATCGGGTAGATGAACGTGCCCATATCCACCGCCAGGCTGCCCAACGCCGGCAGGGTCAGCGTGCCGATTTTGACGCTGGCCACATCCGCCAACATTTGCGCCGCAATGTACGCGGCAATCACCACTACAGCGGTGGCGGGGAGGGGGGAGGGGGCTGCTATGTCTTCTTTTTTCACGATGCTCCTAACTTATTGCAAATCACCAGTGAACAGCGGCTACTTACTACTCACTGCTCCCAGTTCACTTCTTTCTACTCACTACTCACTGATCCCTGCTCACTCAATTAACAGAAATGAGGACGCCAAGTCCTCGCCGCAGTTTTGATAAGCCGGGTGCGCTGCAACCGGCATAGGGCAGGCTTAAGTGGCCCTAAGCCAGCCCTGCTACGCAAACATTATAATCAAGCCATGAGTACGCTTGTGCCGTTAGGCCAACGAACCTGTGCCGCCTGCCAGGCAGGCGAGCCCACCCTCACCGCCGCCGAGATCAACCAGCTGCTGCCGCAGGTGCCCGAATGGCGCCTGGTCAGCGTGGGCGGCGTGCAGCGCCTGCGCCGCGGCTTCCGCTTTGCCGATTTTGCCGGCGCGCTCGCCTTCACCCAACGCGTCGGAGCGCTGGCCGAGCAGCAGGGGCATCACCCGCTGCTGCGCACCGAATGGGGCAAAGTGCGCGTGGAATGGTGGACGCACAAGATTCACGGCCTGCACGGTAACGATTTCATCATGGCTGCCAAGACCGACGCGCTCTATTCGTCTGAATGAGCACCGTCAAACGCCGCTCTCTCCGCTTGTTGGCACTGTTGGCCCTGGGTCTGTTCGCCTGCCAACCCAGCGCGGCGCTCAGCCTGCCTGCGCCGGTCTCCACGCCGACCCCCTATATTTTCTCCAGTCTGTATGGCCAAACCCTGGCCACCTATACGCCCACCGCGGCCGCGGCCCAGCCCGCCACGCCAGCCGCCACGATCAGCACCGCCTTCGCTGGGCAGACTCTGCACCTGCATCTGTTCTGCGCCCGCAGCGGCCCCTTGTCCGCTTCGTCTGCATGGCGTGCCGGTGCGCTGGAGGCGGCCCTGCAGCAATACAACGCCGCCGGTGGCCTGCAAGGGGCCCAGTTACAGTTTGATCTGATCGATACGGGCGATGCCACCCAGCCGGAGCCATCCGCCGCGGCCGCCGCCCAGCAAGCCGCTACGGACCAGCCCGCGCCGCTAGCTCTGCTCTGCGATGCCGCCAGCGAAGAGCTGCTCATCCAGTGGCTCACACAACGCAATCTGCCTGCGCTTGGTCCGGGAGTTGCCGCCCAGGCCCGCGGTGTGCTCTACGGCCTGGAGCCGCCTCCGGCCCAGGCCCTGGCCCACTGGCTGCGCTTTATGCAAGCCCCGCGCCGCGCCGAGGATACCCGCAGCCTGAGCAGCCCGCTGCGCCTGGCGATCGTCTCCTGGCCGGGCAGCCTGGCGGGGGAAGTATTCACCCCGCAGCTGGAGCAATTTGCCGAGGAGCTTGATGTGCCCATCGTGCAAACCGTCGAGCTCAGCCCCCGTGCGGATCTCAACGTCTACGAGTGGATCTACACTGCCCGCGATCTCAATGTTAATCTGCTGTATGTCAATGCGGATTCGTATGGGCTGGCCGCGGTGCTCAACGCGCTCGGCCACCTCGGCCTGCAGGGGCGCTTCGCAGTGGCCGCGCCCAGCCTGGCCTATGAGCCGGCGCTGTACGAATACCTGGCCGATCCAGCCTTCGCCGAGGGGCTGTATCTCGTTTCGGCGCTGCCGCTGAAGCCCGTGGGGGAGGGGCAGGCGCCTGCCGTGCTGGGCCTGGTACAGGACAGCTTCGCCCAGGCCAGCCTGGCCATCCTGACCAGCGCCCTTGAGCATGCGTTGGCTGCCGCCGGCTCGCCGGCGGCGATCACGCCGGCCCAGGTGGCCGCCGGGCTGCAGGCCGCCGGCTACCCGGATGGGCAGCGCAGCCCCGCCCAGCTGGCGCTGTGGCAGCTCGGCGCTACGCCTGGCGAAGTACGCCAGCTAGACACCTTGCGCGCCCCCGCGTCCCTGGCGCCTTAGCTCGCCGCCAGGCGCACGATTGCCTTCAGCGTGCGCTCGCGCTGCACCGGCGCGCCCAGCACTGTGCGCTGGGCGCCCAGGTAGCGCATGAAATCACGCAGGCATTGCGCCAAAGCGGTCTGCATTGCTTCATCGCGGCGCGGCACGCCGGGCTGCCACCACCAATTCTTGATCGTCAGCGTTTGTGTTTTGCGGTCATAGCCCGGGTCAAAACGCGCTACAAACGCATCGCCATACAAGACTGGCAGCACATAGTAGCCATACTGGCGTTTCGCCTCGGGCACGTACACTTCCCAGCGGTAGTAGAAGCCAAACAGCTGCTCCAGCAGGTCACGATCCCACAGCAGGTTATCCAGTGGCGCCAGGAAGCTGGCAGCAGCAGCCCGGCGCGGCGGCGTGCGTTGTAGCGCGGCGAGTTGGCTGCGCGGCAGGTAAAACACCTGGCCGGGCACGCCCTCCACGCCCACGCGGGCGATCGCCTCGCGGCCCACCAGGCGCGCCAGCACCGGCTCCAGCGAGCCACTACGTTGGATGCCGCCCCATTGGCCGTTGCCCTGCGGGCGAGCCAGCCCCATGCTTTCGATGCGGCGCAGTACGTGCCATTCGCGGTAGGCGCTGGCATCCTCGTGCGGATCGGCCGGCGCGGTGAGCGGCTCGCCCAATACGCGCGTCGCCAGCTCAAAATAGCGCCGGTTGGCCACCCGGTGGTGGATCACTACCTCGCCTGAGTAAAACAAAATGTCGAGAGCGATGCGCACCGCCCGCGCCGAGCCGGTGAGCCACCAATCCATCTTGGTATCGTCTTCCAATTCCAATGCCGAGAGCGGGCCGCGCGTGCGAATTTCCTCGCGCACCCAATCGAGCAGGCGCGTGGCTTTCTCGGTGCTGCTGGCCTCTTTGTACAGTTGGCCCATCGCCGCGCGGTAGGCGTTGAAGAAGGGCCAGTCTTCGCGTGGGTAGATCGACATCACCTTATCGAAGCCATCCACCAGGCTGCGCTCGCGGTACAGCAGTTCATCCAGCAGTGCCGGCCGGTAGTTGCGCACGCGTGATTGCAAAACGAGGTGAGGGTTTTGCCCCACCACATTGATCGGATCGAATTGGATGCAATTCACCTGGCGGATGTATTCGAGCGCCCCGGCTTTGCCCTTGAGAGTGCGCGGCTGGGCCAGGCGCTGGTACGCCACCAGGTAGCGGCGCGCTTGCCCCACGCTCACCGTGACTTCAGTTGGCAGACTCTTTGCCATCACAGCCAGCCTTGCAGCCCGGCCTGCACCGCCGCGGCGATGAGTGCATGGCCATCCGGGGTAGGGTGCAGGCCATCCGCCGTGAGCGCGGCCGCACCGCCGGCCGCGGCGAAGGCCGGCGCCAGCGCCACGTAGCGATAGCCGTGCTGCGCGGCAAAGTGTTCCAGCGCCGCATCGTACTGCGTGGCGGCCACTTGCGTGTAATACAGGTCTTCGGCGATCGGCAGAGTGCGCGCCTCGTCGAGCGGGGTGAGCCCTACGACCAGCACCTGCGTGGGGTGGCCGGCCATGCGCCGGGCAAACTCTGCCAGCCCGCGCCGGAACTCTTCCAGGGGCACTTCGTAAGGCCCGTTGGCACCATAGCGGCGCGAGTCGTTGATGCCTACCGCCAGCACCACAATATCCGGGGCGTAGATCAGCGCGTCTTGCTCCAGCCGCGCCAGAATGAGTTGGATGGTGTCGCCGCCCACGCCGGCTTGCACCGCTTCCCAGCCCGGCGGCAGGCTGGCAGCCAGGCGGCGCGACCAGCCGCCGCGCACATAATCCGCGGCGCCTTCTGTGATCGAGTCTCCGATGAATACGATGGTGGGCATGGCTGGGTATTATAGTTAGGAAGTAAGTCAGCAGTGAACAGTGAGCAGGGCTCAGGCTTGCCCCCTAATCACTGCTCACTGATTACTATTCACTATGTTGGAAGTGATTATGACCGAAGGCTCTACGCGCGTCCTCGCCATCACTAGCGATTTGTTCTTCATGCCCAAGGTGCAAGCGATTGCCCAAGCGGCTGGCGGTGACTTTAGCTGGATCGATCAGCCACTGACGCCGGCGCAGTTCTGCGCCCAGTTGGCCGCCGCACCCACTGCGCTGGTGCTGCTGGATCTGGGCAGCGCGCTGCCTTGGCAGGGCTGGCTGGCTGCCGCCCAAGCCGAAACGGCGTTGGCGGCGGTGCCCTGGCTGGCCTATGGCCCGCACACCGATGCGCCGCGGCTGGCGGCGGCACGCAAGGCCGGCGTACACAAGGTGGTGCCGCGCTCGCAGTTTGCCCAGGCGCTCAGTGAGATGCTGAGCTAGCAACACCTCGCTCGCAGTTCGGGGGGTACTCCTGGTGAAAATAGTACAATAGCGTTAAGTTGTCCGCTAGAGGTGGGAAAGTGACTGAGGAGCACACTGTTTATGCTTTTGTAGACAGCCAAAATTTAAACTTGGGTGTCAGCAATGATATTGTTATTGGCAAGCACAATGTCTATTCTGGATGGAAACTGGACTTTAGGCGGTTTTTCGTTTATCTAAAAGATAAATACAGGGTGGATAAGGTGTATCTCTTTATTGGCAAGAAGCCCGGCAATCAATCGCTATACGATTTTCTTGAAGAAGTTGGATACAAAATGATATATAAGCCAACAATTTCTCAGAAAGACGGTGTAACAAAAGGAAATGTGGATGCCGAACTGGTGTTACATTCCATGATTGAATTACCAAACTACGATCAAGCGATTATTGTTTCTGGAGATGGAGACTTTCTTTGCCTCATTGAACACCTTGATGGGCTGGGTAAACTCAAGGCACTTTTAGTACCCAATAGGCACCGCTATTCTTCTCTGTTGCGTAAATTTGCCACAAAAACGGCCTATATCTCAGATTTGAAGGAAAAACTAGAATTTAAAACAAAACGAGAGGGATAGACCAAAGGACGTACCTAAGGTTTACCCTCTCATCATGATTGTAAAGAGTATATCGAGTAGGGTAACTGTTGTCAATATCATTACAAAAAGCGGTCGGGGCAAATCACCCGACCGCTTTTGTTTGGGTTACTCGAACAGAAAAACTACGGAGCGATCTGACGCAACTGGTCCATCAGCAGCGAAGCGCCACCGGAAGCCAGGCCAACGGCAGCCAGTACGGCGCTGCCCAACAACCCAGAAACCAGGAAGCTCACAATCCAGCCAGCGATCACGGTGATCGCCGTCTGCGCCGTATCCAGATCCAGCGCTTCTTGGGCGGCCACAAACCACGAAACCAGGCCCAGAATGCCGCCAATGCACGCAATCGGCGCAGTGATGCAGCCCAGCAGCGGCACAAACGCACCCGCTACACCCAGCACGCTGGCCAGAGTCCACACCTGGGCCAGGCCCAGGGTGCGCACCATCTCTTCAAAGGTTACATCGGCCTTGAAGAGCGCTTTGCCCAGCCAGGCAATCAGGTAGGCGCCCAGCGCAAAGGCAGCCACCGCAATTACCGTGCCGGCGATTGCACCCAGCAGCCAACTGCTGGCATTGAGCTGGCCACCCTCGCCGTAGGCCGCGCTGGCGGTGGTACCTAGCTGGCTCAGGAAGGCCACCACCGCCACAATGCCCCAGGCGGTGCTGGTGAAGCTGGTGTCCTTTTCTACATCTGCATACACTTGGCGCTTGAAAGTAAGTGCGCCGATGATACGTTCCATCAACATATAACCTCTCCTTTTTGAGTAGGTGCCGATTTAATCTAGTTAACCCAATTTAGAAAAATTCGTTACCCGCCCAGCTCGTGCAGGCTGGGCACGCCCGCCAGGCCGCGGGCGGCCTGCACGGCGTTGTAGACCGCCTGCACCACTGCCTCGGCTGCAAACGCGCCCACAATGCTCACATCTGCCGCCTTGCGGCCGCTGCTGAGGGCAAAGATCGTGTCGCCGTCGAGCATGGTGTTCGCCGGGCGCAGGCAGCGTGCCAGCCCGTTGCTGGCCATCGCGGCCACCTTGCTGGCGCCTTCCTTGTCTAGCTGGGCGTTGGTGGCCACCACGCCGATGACGGTGTTGCTACCCTGCGCCAGGCCCATCACGCTGCGCCCGGCGGCCGTGCGCAGCACCTGCATACTGTCGGCAAACATGCCTTTGCCAATTTTGAGCGGGCCTTTTTTGATCGAGCGCACACCCGCCAGGATCTCGCCATCCGGCCCGATCACATCGCCAAAAGTGTTGACCGCGATCAATGCCCCCACCTTAACCCCGCCGCCGGCGTCCACCAGCGCGTTGCCAATGCCCGCCTTGATGGCTTGGCCCATGCCCAGCAGCTTGCCCACCGTGGCGCCCATGCCGGCCCCGGCGTTGCCCTGGGCGGGCTCCGCGGTGCTGGCGTTCACGCAGGCCTGGTAGCCCATCGCCGCATCGGGGCGGCGCGTCGCCGAACCGATGCCCAGATCGAACAAGATCGCGCTGGGCACGATCGGCACGCGCGCTACGCCCACGTTGAGGCCTACTTTGCGCTCCTCAAGGTAGCGCATGGCGCCGCTGGCCGCGTCCAGCCCAAAGGCCGAGCCGCCCGATAGCATGATGGCGTGTACTTTGTTGACCAGATGGCCGGGCCGCAGCAGGTCGGTCTCGCGTGTGCCCGGCGCGCCGCCGCGCTGGTCGACGCTGGCCACCGCGCCTTTCTCGGCCAAGATGACGGTGCAACCGGTGGCGGCCGCTTCGTCATGCGCATGGCCGACGCGGATACCAGGAATGGCAGTGATGGAGTTGTTGGTTGGCATAGGAGTTCTCCTGTCGGGGAGTGTACCAAACAGCAATCAGCATTCAGCTGTTAGCTGTCAGCCTGAATTGTCGTTGCGACCCAGCCAATCCGTCATTGTGAGGAGTAGGCGCTGCGCAGCAACGGCAACGGACGAAGCAATCTAGGGTTAGCGCGCTGGGCTTAAACCAAATTGCTTCGCTGCGCTCGCAATGACAGTTGTCTTCTTTGTCTTCGCTGCTTTGTCATTGCGAGGAGTAGGCGCTGCGCAGCAGCGGCAACGGACGAGGCAATCTGGGGGTAGCACGCTGGGCATAAACCAGATTGCTTCGCTGCGCTCGCAATGACGGTTGTTTTCTTGTCATTGCGAGGAGTAGTTACTTAATCCGCCTCATCCTCACGGATCTCCTGCATACGCCGCGACAGATCCGGCACCTTGCGCCCGTACTCCTGCGCCATCAATGGGGACGTAATCAGGAAGTCTGCGCTGGAGCGATTGGAGGCCGTGGGGATGTTATGCAGCACCGCCAGGCGCAGCAACGCCTTCACATCCGGGTCGTGCGGCTGCGGCTCCAGCGGATCCCAGAAAAAGACCAGCATGTCGATCTCGGCCACGGCGATCGCCGCGCCCAACTGCTGGTCGCCGCCCAGCGGGCCGCTCAGAAAGCGCGTGACGTGCAACCCGGTGGCTTCGGCGATGCGCGTGCCCGTGCCGCCGGTGCCGTACAGCTCATGGTTGGCGAGCGTGCCCTTGTTGTAGACCGCCCACTCGATCAAGTCTTTCTTGCGGCCATCGTGCGCCACTAAGGCAATGCGTTTTTTGGCAGGTAGATAATGGATGGGCATATCACTCCACGTAGATCAACTCAGTTTGCGGCGGCCCAAGGAACTCGCAGCCGTTGGCTGTCACCACCACGTCTTCTTCCAGCCCCATGCACCCATAGCCGGGCACGATCAGGCTGGGCTCCACGGTAAACACCTGGCCCACCTCCAGCGGCAGCCTGGGCGTCTCGCCGTACTTCTCCCACAGCGGGCCGAGCAGCCCGCCGCCGTCGTGCACGCTGCGGCCCATCTGGTGGCCCAGCGCGTGCGGAAACTCGGGGTAGCCGGCTGCGGTCACCACCTGGCGTGCCGCCGTATCCACCGCCAGCCCACTCACCCCGGGCCTGATCAGCGCCACCGCCGCTTCGATCGCCGCGCGGATCGTATCGAAGCCGCGCTGCACCTCGGCGGGCGCCTGGCGTTCACCCGGGCGCAGAACGTACAGCATGCGCTGCAGGTCCGAGGTGTACTCCTCCACCATCACGCCAAAATCGAAGTGCACCAGATGGCCGGGCTGCACCTGGATATCTGTCGGGGCGGCGTGGCCGATCGGGCTGTCTGGCCCGCTGTTCACCGCCGGGCAGAACGGCGCATCCCAGGCAAAATCCAGCCCGCGCCGCTGCGTCTCGGCGTGCATGTGCGCGGCGATCTGGCGCTCGCTGCGCCCCACGCCTACAAAGGGGTAGGTGGCGGCGAAGATCTCCTCCGCGGCAGCGATCGCCAGGCGGATGCGGCGCTGTTCTTCGGCCGTTTTGCGGCCGCGCACCGCCATCACAATGCGCTCGGCTGAGATCAGGCGCTCGGCGTAGGCCCCCAAATACTCACGCAGCACTTCCTGCAAGCCGCTGCCCAGCCCATCGGCAAAGGGATCATTGCGCGAGATGTTCACCGCGATCTGGGCGGGGTTCAGGCGTTGTAGCGTTTCTTGCAATACCTGGCGAATGGAATGGTCGTAGCCGAGCACGGTGTCATACGCGCCGGTGTGCTCCAGCGTGTCCACCTCCATCGTGCCCACGATGGCAATGCGCTCGCCCTGGCGCGTCACCATCAGCGCGCTTTGCCAGGTAAGCTCAGCCCCCACGATGATCGGCAGCATCGGGTCGCCCCCGGCACGCGTCTCGCGCACAAAGGTCAGCCACAGGTCTACGTTGTGCTCCTGTAGGATGCTGACGGCTTGCTGGGTTTTTTCTTGTACGAGTGTTGCCATTTGCTTCCGCCAATCTTGTTTGATCGTCTAATCGGGTTCGTCAGTTAATCGATTAGTGGCACTATATATGAGAACCGTCATTCCGACCGAGTGAAACGAGGGAGGAATCCTTTAGGGCATTGCAAATCTGGTTTGAAATCCTTTGCCCTAAAGGTTTTCTCCTCACGCCATTCGCCGTTCATCGGAATCACAAGTTTCCAGGCAGAACCGCTGCGGAGCAGCGTAACCCGCCCGCCCGAAATACAGAGTTCAACCTACAAGTGAACGCACCTCTATTGGCTGGCGTATTAGGCGCTGCGAAGCAGCGCAATACGCCAAACGCATGGTAAAACGCCAATGCTTTTTTGGCGTTTTACCATGCGTACGCTTCCGGCGCCTCGCCGCCCGGGCCGGGCCAGATCTCATCCAGCGCCTTCAGCGTCTCCGCATCCAACGCAAACTCCAACGGCTGCAGCGCGGTCTCCAACTGCTCCAGCGTGCGCGGGCCAATGATGGGCGCCGTCACCACCGGGTTGGCGAGCAGCCAAGCCATCGCCACCGTGGCCGGGCTGGCGCCCAGCTTTGCGCACAGGGCTTCATAATCCTTGTGCTGCTGCTCACGGCGTTTCACCTGCTCCTGGTTGCGGTCATCCGTGCGGCGGCTGTCCTTCACCTTCTCGAAGGCGCCGGCCAGCGTGCCCGCCGCCAGCGGGCTGTAGGGGATCAGGCCCAGGCCGTACTCGCGGCACGCCGGGATCACTTCCTGCTCAATGCGCCGCGCCGCCAGGTTGTACAAGCTCTGCTCGCACACCAGGCCCATGAAGTGGCGCGCTTTGGCCTCGGCTTGCGCCTGGGCAATGTGGAAGCCAGCGAAGTTGCTGCTGCCGATGTAGATCACCTTGCCTTGCTGCACCAGCACCTCCATCGCCTGCCAGATCTCTTCCCACGGCGTCGTGCGGTCAATATGGTGCATTTGATACAGATCGATATACTCGGTCTGCAAGCGCTTCAGGCTGGCCTCACAGGCCTGGCGAATATGCCGCGCCGAGAGGCGCTTCTCGTTGGGCCAGTCGCCCATTTCGCCGTACACCTTGGTGGCCAGCACCACCTTCTCGCGGCGCCCGCCCCCTTGCCCAAACCAGCGCCCGACGATCTGCTCGGTCACGCCTTCACCTTTCTTCCAGCCGTACACATTGGCCGTATCGAAGAAGTTGATGCCCAGCTCCAGGGCGCGGTCCATGATCGCGAAGCTATCCGCTTCGCTGGTCTTCGGCCCGAAGTTCATCGTGCCCAGGCACAAACGGCTGACCTGCAAGCCGGTGCGTCCGAGCGTTGTGTATTGCATGTCCATATGTGCTCCTCAGTTTTGCAGCGGCAGCGCCGCGGCGGGAATGGGCGCCTTGTGCGCCAGCGTACCTAAGTAGATCGCTTCAGTGGCCATCGAAAGCGTCAGCGCTGCCGCCGCGGTGGGAATGCTCGGCAGGCCCAGTGCCACGCCGCCGGCCAGCACTCCGGCCAGCACCGCCAGCTCCAGCGCCATGGCGTAGGCTTGCGGCCGCGTGATGCGCTGCGCCGTCAGCAGGCCGCGCGCCAGGCACACCGCTGCCATGGCCAGCGGCAGCAGCACGCCCAGGCGTGCGCCGCCTTCGGCCAGCGCCGCCAACTGGCCATCCACGCCGATCAGCGTGTGAAAGTAAAAATCCGACAGCGGCGTGAACGCCACCAGCGTGAGCAGCAGGCTGGCGGCCAGGCCCACCCGGTAGCTGAAGCGCCGCAAGGCCGCCTGGCTGCCGGGTTCGTCGTACAGGGCAATCGTGACTTCAGGGATGGCCATTTCCAACGAACGGCTGAGGAAGAACAGCCCGTTCAGCACCGGCCAGGCGGCCAGCGCCGTCTCCGGCTCCGGGCTGCGCGCCAGCGCCGCGGCGATCAGAGGTTGCGTAAACAGAAACAGCAGATTGCTCATCGCCAGCGGCCAGTGAAAGTTCACCAGCGCGCCATAGCTCAGCTCCGGCGCTGCCTGCGAGCTGTCTGCGCCGAAGCGCTCGGCCACCAGCCGCGCCGAGACCTGCTGGGCATACAGCGCCTCGGCCACCACGCCGAGGCTGAGGGCCAGCGTGCCGATGCCTACACCCGGCATCGGCGTGAACAGGGCCAGCAGGGTGGCACTGCCCGCCGAGGCCAACAGCCGCACCAAGGTGCCCTTGCCTACATACTGGCTCTGCCCAAAGCGGATGAGGATGCCCTGGCGGAAGCGCCGCCAGGCGATCGCCGCGCTCCACACCGCCATGAGCTGCAGCCCCAACTGTACCGAGGGCAGCAGGCTGGCCGGCACGCCCATCCAGCCGCGCACCACCCAATCAAACAAGGGCGACCAGCCCAGCAGGATGTGCAGCAGAGTGGTGAGCACCATCAAATGCTGCGTAAAGCGCCGCAGCATCAGGTAATTTTGGCGGCTGCGCGCCAGGGCCGTACTCGTCGAGAGCAGCGAGATCACCGGGCTCTCGATCGTAATGCTCAGCGAAGCGGCAATGCCGAAGGCGGCGATCATATGCACACTCTGCGGCAGCCGCGCCAGCGCGGCGTTGATGTAGGGCATCTCGAGCGCCATCAAAAGCCAACTGGCCGCCAAGGGCAGCCAGGTCAGCAAAATTCGTTTTTGGGTCAGGGGAGGGGTAGGGGATTGCATATGTGTGGAGTGTACCAAATCAGTTGACAGCTAACAGCTAACAGCCATCAGCCATCAGCCATCAGCTATCAGCTATCAGCCATAAAGCCGTCATAAGCGGGCAGCCATCCGCTTATAGTGACGCTGCCATGGGATGACCCGCAGTTGCGACGCGGGCCACCAAGTGAGCTCCGTAGGTTGCAGCACCCGGCTTGAACGATCTGCGGAGGGGGTTAGGGGGAACCAACGCAAGCGCAGCGTAGTTCCCCCTACGGGGCCAGGGCAGGGCTCCTGAGAAAGAAGAAAGTGCTACTGCTCGCTGATAAAATCCCAGTACGCATGGATTTCCAACACCGCTCCGGCATCCTGCTCCACATCACCAGCCTGCCCGGCCGCTTTGGCATCGGCGACCTGGGGCCGCAAGCCTATGCCTGGGTAGATTTCCTCGCCGCCAGCGGCACGCGCTGGTGGCAGACCCTGCCGCTGGGTCCCACCGGCTACGGCGAATCGCCGTACCAATCCTATTCTTCGTTCGCGCTCAACCCCAATCTGCTCAGCCCCGAGCAGCTGCTGGTGGATGGTTTGCTGGATGCTGCCCACCTCGAAACCGCGCCGGCCTTCCCATCCCACACCGTCGATTTCCCCGCCGTCACGCAGTGGAAACGCGGCCTCTACCAGGTGGCCTTTGCCCGCCTGCACAGCCTGCCGGCCCTGCGCGCCGAATTCGCAGCCTTTTGCGCCGCCCAGGCCGCCTGGCTCGACGACTACAGTATGTTCATGGTGCTCAAGAGCCAGCACGGCCAGCAGGCCTGGCCGCACTGGCCCGCGCCGCTGCGGGCGCGCCACCCTGAAGCACTGGCCGCCGTGCGCCAGGCCCAGGCCAGCAGCTTGGCCTATTACGCCTTCCAACAATTCCTGCTCTTCCGCCAGTGGACGCAACTGCGCGCCCATATGGCCGCCCGCGGCGTGGGCGTCATCGGCGATCTGCCCATCTATGTCGCCCACGACAGCGCCGATGTGTGGTGCCGCCCGGATCTGTTCGAGCTCGACGCCCACGGCGCGCCGCAGCGTGTGGCCGGCGTGCCGCCCGATATCTTCAGCACCACTGGCCAACTGTGGGGCAACCCGCTCTACCGCTGGGATCTGCACAAGGCCGAAGGCTACGCCTGGTGGCTCAATCGCCTGCGCGCCACCCTCGCCCAGGCGGATGTGATTCGCCTCGATCACTTCCGCGGCTTCGCTACCTACTACGCCATCCCTGCCAGTGAAGACACGGCCATGCACGGCACCTGGGAGCTCGGTCCCGGCGAAGATTTTTTCCACACCGTCGAGCGTGAGCTCGGCCACCTGCCACTCATCGCCGAAGACCTTGGCGGCGAGGCCGCCCCTGAGGTCATCGCCCTGCGCGACCAGTTCCATCTGCCCGGCATGAAGGTCTTCCAATTCGGCTTTGACCTCGGCATGGAGCATCCCTTCCTGCCGCACAACTATCCGGTCAATTGCGTCGCCTACTCCGGCACGCACGACAATGACACGTTCCTGGGCTGGTTTGAACATGCCCCTGCCGCGCAGCGTGCCCTGTGTGAGCGCTATATCCAAGTCGGCCCGCAAGGTTTCGTGTGGAGCATGCTCGAAATGTTGTGGGCTTCACAAGCCGCCCTCACCGTAGCCCCCCTGCAGGATTTTCTGGAGTTGGGCAGCGCAGCCCGCATGAACATCCCCGGCACGCCGCTGGGCAACTGGCACTGGCGCGTAGACGGCGGCCACCTCACCCCCAGCCTGGCCCAGCGCATCGCCGCACTCAACCAGCGCAACGCGCGCAGCAAGTAAGCGGTTTTGCTTTATCCCTTAACCACAAAGAACACAAAGAACACAAAGTTTTGAGCTCACGTCATTCCGAACGAGCGCAGCGAGAGAGGAATCCTTTAGGGCCACACCGAGCACACTCTGCAAAAACGAACAGACCCTTGCCTTCTTTGTGTCCTTTGTGACTTTGTGGTTTGCCTTTAGCCACAAAGAACACAAAGTTTGAGCTCACGTCATTCCGAGCGAGCGCAGCGCCCGGCTGCGCCTTCCAGCCGAGAATCCTTTAGGCCAAACCGAGCACACTCTGCAAAAACGAACAGACCCTGGCCTTCTCTTTGTGTCCTTTGTGACTTTGTGGTTTGCCTTTAGCCACAAAGAACACAAAGTTTTGAGCTCACGTCATTCCGAACGAGCGCAGCGAGAGAGGAATCCTTTAGGTCACCCCGAGCACACTCTATAAAAACGAACAGACCTTTGCCCTCTTTGTGACCTTTGTGTCTTTGTGGTTAAGCACTTGCTTCTCCCGCAGATACAAAAGCGCTGCCCAGAATAACAACCTTCGGGGGTGTTGTCATTCCGGGCAGCTTGCGAGCTGCGCTCGCTCAAGGTGCGGGGGGATTGGCGTCAATAGAAGTATAGAAAAAACGACCCCGTGCGGGGTCGTTTTTTGCTTACTTCTTTTTCTTGGCGGGTGCCTTCTTGGCGGCCGTCTTCTTGGCGGCGGGCTTTTTGGCCGCGGCCTTCTTGGCCGGCGCTGCCTTCTTCACGGCCGCCTTCTTGGCTGCAGGCTTCTTCGCCGCAGCCTTCTTAGCTGGCGCCGCCTTCTTGGCCGGAGCCGCCTTCTTCGCCGGTGCCGCCTTCTTGGCCGGAGCAGCCTTCTTGGCCGGAGCAGCCTTCTTGGCCGGAGCAGCCTTCTTCGCTGGGGCAGCCTTCTTCGCTGGGGCGGCCTTTTTCACTGGCGCCGGCCTGGCGGCTACTGGCTTGGCCTCAACCTTGGCGGGCGCTGGCGCTACCGGCGCCGGCTTGGGCGCGCTGGCCGGCATGGCCGGCGCGCTGGGGGCAGGGGCCGCCCCGCCTGGCGCCCAATCCGGGGCGAAGCGCAGCAATTGATCGCGCGGCACCACATTGGTGCGCGCACAGCGCGGGCAGTAGGCGTTGTAGTGCTTCCAACCCTTCGCCTCTAGCTGGTCCAGCGCGGCGTGAATGGTTTCCTGATTCAATGTAAAAGGGGTGTGGCAATGCGTACAGCGTACTAGCATGGTTAACTCCTTTGTCAGTGGCTGAATTATACATCTGGCGCTTGTGCGCCAGGCGCCAGACTGGCGATCAAGATGCCCACCAGGATCAGGCCAGCCCCCAGCAGCTTGAACCCGCTGGGCGTTTCCCCCAGCAGCAGCGTCGCCAGCACAATACTGCTCACCGGCTCGCCCAGCAGGGCGATCGAAACATAAGAGGCCGGCAGATGTGCCAGCGCCCAGTTAAAACTAGAGTGCCCGATCAACTGCGGCAGCACCGCCAGCAGCAAAAGATACACATAGCTGCTCGGGCTGAACCCAAACGCCGCCTGGCCCGAGAACGGCACCAGTGCCACCAGCACCAGCGCCGCCATGCCATACACCAGGAAGATATACGCGGTCAGCGAGAGCTGCGGCCGCAGGATGCGCCCGATGAGAATATAGCCTGCCCCGCTTAGCGCACCCACCAGCGCCAGCAGGTTGCCGTAAAATGCCCGCCCAGCCACAAATTCCTGCCAGGGCGGGCAGGCCAGCCCGCTGGCCGCCAGCGTGCAGCTATCGCTCAGCGCCACGCCCACGCCACCCGCCAGCGCCACCAGCATGCCTAGTAGCACTCCGCGCCCCAGGCGCTCCTTCAGCACCAGCGGCGCCAGCAACGCCACCCACAGCGGGTTGGTGGTCACCAGCACCACGGAGCTGGCCACGCTGGTGTATTCCAACGAAAGGATCCAACTGGCAAAGTGCACTGCCAGCAGCACGCCGCTCAACGCCGCCAGCGCTACACCACGCCGGCTGAGGCCGCGCAGTTCGCCGCTATGCCGCGGCAGGGTCAGCGGGATCAGGATCAAGGCCGAGAGCGCCATGCGGTACGCCGCGATCACCAGCGAGCCCACCTCGGCCTGCGCGAAGCGGATCAGCAGCGAAGAAGAGGCCACCGCAAAAATGCCCAGCGCCAGAACCACATGCGGGCTAACGGAAGGTTTGGTGGGGGTGTTCACAGCCTCGATCGGGGCTTTTCTTGACAAAGGGGAAAGGCAACGACTACAATCGCCACTGCCATTGTAACTTAACCTATTTTTGGCCGTTTTCTCAATTGAAAGGAGACTCAAAATGGCTTTTACCCTTCCCGCACTGCCCTACGAGTTCAACGCTCTGGAGCCACATATCGATGCCCGCACCATGGAGATTCACCACGGCAAGCACCATCAGGCCTATGTGAACAACCTCAACGCCGCCATCGAAAAGCACCCCGAGCTGGCCGACAAATCCATTGAGGACCTGTTGAAGGATCTCAACGCCATCCCCGAAGACATCCGCACCGCCGTGCGCAACAATGGCGGCGGTCACTTCAACCACAGCCTGTTCTGGCAGGTCATGTCGCCCAATGGCGGCGGCGCCCCCAGCGGTGCATTGGCCGATGCGATCAACAAGGCCTTCGGCGATTTCGACACCTTCAAGCAGAAGTTCGTCGCTGCCGCCGGTGGCCAGTTCGGCTCCGGCTGGGCCTGGCTGGTAAAAGAAGGCGATGGCGTTGCCATCGTGGCCACCCCGAATCAGGATAACCCCATCTCCAACGGCAAGACCGCCATCCTGGGCGTGGATGTTTGGGAGCACGCCTACTACCTCAACTACCAGAACCGCCGCCCCGATTACGTCGGCGCCTGGTGGAACGTAGTCAATTGGGATGAGGTCGCCAAGCGCTTCGCGGCCTAGCCTGCGCAGTCCCCACAAGCAGGCAAGCCCGGGCCAGCGAATCTTCGCTGGCCCGTGGTGTTTCGCTAAATCGGGGCTAGCAAAAATAGCAACCTGGGTGTAAAATACGCTCAACGGAGGTTCACTAAATGACCCACATCATCACCAGTTTATGCCTGCGTGACGGCGGTTGCGTAGAAGTTTGCCCAGTCGAGTGTATTGTTCCCGGTATGCCTCAGGATCAATACCCGCTCTACTACATTGATCCCAACACCTGCATCGATTGTGGCGCCTGCATCCCGGAGTGCCCCTTCGAAGCTATCTTCACCGAAGATGAAGTGCCTGACTCCTACGAGGCCAAGGCCGATCAGAAGCAGTCCAAGCCCGCCGGCACCCCTGGCTTTGCTGAGCACTACGAAGGCAGCAATCACCACGGACACGCCGTAGCCATCGATACGGTCAAGACCCTGACCGCCGGTGAAACGGTTAACCTCCGCGATGACATTCAGTTCAACTACGATTACTTCGGCAGCGGCCCAGGCTACTGGGACGGCTGGCAGCAGCACGGCAAGTAATCCTCACCAAGCCTCACCAAGAGCCCGCCATTCGGCGGGCTCTTTTTGTATACCTATCACGGCAACCAGCCCGCTATGGGAGCGAACGTAGTGAACGGGTGAGGGCACCTTGTCATTGCAACTCGCACTCTCCGCAGGAGCTGCGCATATTCCGCCCGTCATTCCGAGGCGGTGTACTGAAATCCACAAAGCAATAATGCCTTCCAGCCGAGGAATCCTTTAGGCCAAGCAAAGTCTAGCTATCGCGCCCTTGTCATTGCGAGGAATCCTTTAGGCCAAAGCAAAGCCTATCCATCCTCATCTTGTCATTGCGAGGAGCATGCTCCGCAGGAGCTGCGCACGAAGCAATCTGTCCCGAACGCAGCCACGGAATCCTTAGGCCATCCTCCTCATCCCCAACGCGCATCGCAGCAAACCGGCGGCACACCCACCGTTCCCTTGACACCCGCCGCCAACCGCACCCCTCGCACAGCCCCCGCGTTATAACCAGCGCATGCCACGCAGTTGCCTCACCCGCCAGCCCGTCAAGCCGCTTGAACTATTAACCCTGCCCGCCCCCGCAGCCATGATGATGATTAAAACTTTTCAATCGACTAAAATACAATCCCCTGTGGCCGCAAGCCATAGACAAACACCACTACCTACCTCAAAAGGACAGTATGAGCCAAGACGTACGTATTGAACATGATTCCCTCGGCGAAGTAAAAGTGCCTGCCGGGGCCTTGTATGGTGCGCAAACCCAACGTGCCGTCGAAAACTTCCCCGTGTCCGGGCTCAAACCCTGGCGCGCCTTCGTCTGGTCCATGGCCGCCATCAAGCGCGCCGCCGCCGACGTCAATAGCGGCCTCGGCCTGCTGGATGGCGACAAAGCCAAAGCCATCGCCACAGCCGCCAGCGAAGTGATGGACGGCCAATGGGCCGATCAGTTCGTGGTCGATCCCTTCCAGGCCGGCGCCGGCACCAGCCACAACATGAATGTCAATGAAGTGCTGGCCAACCGTGCCACCCAGCTCATCGGCGGCGAGCTGGGCAACTACCTGGTCAACCCGAACGACCATGTCAACATGGCCCAATCCACCAACGACACCATCCCCACCGCCATCCGCCTCGGCGCCCTATGGCGCCTGGAGGAGTTGCTCGCCGCGGTGGACGGCCTGGCCACTGCCCTCGAAGCCAAAGCCGTCGAGTTTGATGGCGTGGTCAAATCCGGCCGCACCCACCTGCAAGATGCCGTGCCGGTGCGCCTGGGGCAGGAGTTCGGCGCGTATGCCAAAGCCGTGCGCCGCGATGCCGAGCGCATCCGCCGCGCCGCCGATGGCCTGCGCCGCTTGGGCATCGGTGGCACCGCCACCGGCACCGGCCTCAACGCCCATCCCAGCTATCATAAGAACATGGTGGCCCGCCTGAGCGAGATCACCGGGCTGGAGCTGCACACCTCCGATAACCTCTTCGAGAGCATGCAGAGCCTGGCGGATGCCGCCGATTTCTCGGCCGCCCTGCGCACCTACGCGCTGACGATGACGCGCATCGCCAACGATTTCCGCCTGCTCGCCTCCGGCCCCTCCACCGGGCTCGACGAAGTGCGCCTGCCCGCCGTGCAGCCCGGCTCCAGCATCATGCCCGGCAAGGTCAACCCGGTATTGGCCGAGATGATGAACCAGGCCATGTATCACGTCATCGGCTGTGACACCACCGTGGCGATGGCATCGGCCGCTGGCCAGTTGGAGCTCAACGTGATGATGCCGATCATCGCCCACAACCTGTTCGAGATGATGCAAGTCATCATCGGCGCGGTCAACGCCTTCACCACGCGCTGCGTAGTGGGGCTGAGCGCCAATCAAGAGAAGGCCGAAGGCTGGCTGGCGCGCAACGCCATCATCGTCACCGCCCTCAACCCGCTCATCGGGTACCAGGCGGGTGCCGCCTTGGTGAAGGAAGCCGTGAAAGACAACCTGGCAATCACCGAGCTGGCCGTGGAGAAAGCTAACGCCGGCTTGCTCCAGCATGTCAATGAAGATCGCCCTGCCACCGCCGATGAGATCCGCCACGCGCTGAGCGATTTGCGTAAGCTGACCGAGGGCGGCATCGTCAAGTAGGCCGCGCTATGCTGCCCGAGATCCAAGACACCCTGGCCAGCTTGGCTGGCTTGCGCGGCCAGATGGCCGCCATCGTGGCGGCCACGCCGCTGGCTGGCCTCAACTGGCGGCCCAGCCTGCCGCCCGCTGCGGATGAAACCAACTCGCTGGCTGTGCTGGCCGTGCACAGCACCGGCGCCGAGCACTTCTGGTTCGCCGAGGGCATCGCCGCCCAGCCGCCCACGCGCCAGCGTGCCGCCGAGTTCAGCTTCGTGGCGCAGTCAGCCGAGCAGGTCTTGCAGGCCTTGCAAGCCGCCGCCGCCGAAAGCGAGCCGATCCTGGCGGCGCTCAGCGCCGCTCGCTTGGATGAGACCCTCACCTTCAACGGCCGGACGCGCAGTGTGCGTGGCATTCTGCAACATGTGCTGGCGCACTATGCCATGCACCTGGGGCATATGCAGCTCACCTACCAACTGTGGGCTGAAGGCAAGGCCTTTGCGGGCTAAACGTTTTTAAAATGATCGATCTCGGCCAGGGCAGCCTCACTGGCCGCCAGCAGGGCCGCCGGTAGCGCATGCCGCCGGGCGCGGAAGGCAAAGCTGCGCAAAAAGGCCTTAACGTTGAAATGTACGAAACTGGAGCCGGCTTCGGCTGGCTCCAGCGCTCGGGCCGCCAGGCGCTGCAGCCAGGCCACCACATGCTGCTCAGGCAGCAGCTGGCGCCCCAGCGCCGAGAACACCGCCGTGGTCATGCGCTCATCTTCTTCATAGAGGTGCGGCATGGGGGCAAAGGCAATACTGGCAGCGGCCGCATCCAGCAACTCCAGCAGGTCGCTGGGGTGCAGTTGCGCGCACTGCACCAGATCGTCCAGCGCATCGGCGGCATGCGCCGCGGCGTGTGCCCAGCCTTTGCCGGGCACATAGCCGCGATGGTCCTGTTCGCTGCGTAGATAGTGGGCCATGCGCTCTTTCAAGGTTTGCGTTTCCGCTGCGCTCAAGAAGGGGCGCTGGCGTTCGACGATCAGGACCGGCGGCCACAGCAACACCGAAAACGAACGCCGGAAGACCGAATCGTCTCCGGCCTGGCCCAGGCCGTAGCCAAGGTGCTCGTCGTCGGCCAGTTGCCACAGCAACTGGCGCAGCGCCTCGCTCTCGAAGCGCTGCTGGCGCAGGATCCAGCGCGCCAACGTGCCGTAGATCAGGTCATCGCGCAGCTCGGCATCCGGGCTGCCCAGATGGGCCAGCATCGCCTGCGCCAGCGCGAAGACATCCTCTCCATCAGGCGGCGCATATTCTTGGCTGGCAATGCTTTGTAGCAGTGGTTTGAGCTCCGCTTCGCTGTACATAAAACTCCCTTGAACATTCTCCCCATTGTAGATGGCTTTGCGATTCAAAAAAGCGCCAGCTTGTGGCTGGCGCTTTTTCCGAGTCGAACTTGACGTTTAGGGGATGTTGTAGCTTTGCAATTCGATGGTGGTCTCAAAACCGCTGGCGCCTTCCATCGTGGCGCTGCCGGTAGTTTTGACCCAGCCAATATCTGACACCAGCCAGGATGTGTTGGTGGATACCAGGTTGAACGGCACCGTAATGCCCATCACACTGGCCTGCAGGTTGAAGGTGGTAACGATGTCAAGCTTCAGCGCATCAAAGCTGCCCACCGGCGTGCTGACGCTCTCGATGCCGATGGCTTGATAATCCTGTGTGATATTGCCCTGCACCGTGCTCTCGATATCAGCGCTCAGGATCGTACCTTCGATCTCGAAGGTTTGCTGCCAGCTGTCACCCGGTTGGATGTTGCGCGGTATGGTGATGCCGGTGGTCTGCAAGGTTTCCAGGGTGACGTTCAAGCCCGAGTAGGTCAGCGAAGCATCCGCGCCACCGCCATACTCCAGCGCCGTGGCGCCTTCTTCTGAGCAGGTCCAGCGCTGGGTCACGATCAGCGGCTCACCGCCGGTATCGTGAGTTTGGGTCACGGTGAAGCTGGCATCGCCAACTTCGCTGGTGAGCACGCTCCAACTGTAGGGGCCGGTCTCGCTGCTGCCTTCGTAGTGCCAGGTGGCACCTTCCACCACGGGCATGTACTGTACGCTGCACAGGCTGGCCGGCACGCTGGGCTCAGCGCTGGCTTCCGCTGCGGGGCTGCCGGCGCCTGCCGCTTCGGTGGCGCTGGGGCCGGCACCGCCGCAGGCTACCAGCAGAAGCGTGAGTAGAAGCAGGCCGAGGGATTTTGCAAATGGTTTCATGCGTTCTCCTGAGAGGCTGAATTGATGTAGCTAACGATGAAGCGGCACAGAATAGCACGCCGCGGCACTTTCCGCAAAGGGCAAATAGCAGTTAACATCTAGCCATGCCGATTCGCATGTTGCCAGATGCGCTGGCCTCACAAATTGCCGCTGGGGAGGTGGTCGAACGGCCCGCCTCGGTGGTCAAAGAGCTGGTGGAGAACGCGCTGGATGCGGGGGCCAGCCGCATCCAGGTGCGCGTGGAAGGCGCCGGCCAGCGCCTGATCGAGGTGAGCGATGATGGCCTGGGTATCCCCGTAGCCGAGCTGCCGCTGGCGCTGGAGCGGCATGCCACCAGCAAGCTGGCCGCCGCCGAGGATCTGGAACACATTCACACCCTGGGCTTCCGCGGCGAAGCGCTGGCGGCGATCGCCTCGGTGTCGCGCTTCACGCTCACCTCGCGCCCGCCGGCCAGTGAGGCGGCGGCGCGCATTCAGGTGGATGCTGGCCAGCGCGCCGCCCTGGAACAGATCGGCGCGCCAGTGGGTACCCTGGCGCATGTTGAGGACCTCTTTTTCAATCTGCCTGCCCGGCGCAAATTCCTCAAAGGCGATGCTACCGAGCGTCGCCACATCAGCCAACTGGTGGCCCGTTATGCCCTGGCCTATCCCGGCGTGGCCTTCGACCTGCAAATGGACGGGCGCCATACCCTGCAAACCAGTGGCAACGGGGAGCGGCGCGAGATCCTGGCCACACTGTATGATGCCGGCCTGGCACGGCGCATGATCCCGGTGGAAGCGCCGGATGCGCTGGTGGGGGTGAGCGGCTTTATCAGCCCGCCGGATCTGACGCGCGGCAACCGCGCCGAGCTGACCTTTTTTGTTAATGGGCGCTGGGTGCAAGATAGCGCCCTGGCCGCCGCCACCATCCAGGCCTATCACGGCTTACTGATGGTGGGGCGCTACCCGCTGGTGGTGCTGTTCATTGAGCTGCCCAGCGAGCTGGTGGATGTCAATGTACATCCCACCAAAGCCGAGGTGCGCTTCGCCCAGCGCGACCGTGTGTTCACTACCTTGCAGCGCGCCGTGCGCCGCGCCCTGCTGGCACACGCCCCGCTGCCGCAACTGGAGCCGCTACAACCCGGGCTGGCCTGGCGCCCGATGCCGGCTCCCGCCGAGCCGGCCCCCGAACCCTACTCCGAGCTGGCCATGCCGCCGGAGGAAGACGCAGCCGCGCCCATACCCGCCGCGCAAGCCGCCCAGCCGCGGCTGCCGGGCGTACCCCTGCTGCGCCTGGTGGGGCAGGTGGGCTCGGCGTACTTGGTGGCGGAAGGGCCGGATGGCTTATATTTGGTAGACCAGCACGCCGCGCACGAGCGTGTGCTGTACGAGCGCTTTCAGAGCCAGCGCAGCCAACTCGGCTCGCAATTGCTGCTGGAGCCCGCCACGGTGCAGCTGCCCGCGGCGCAAGCCGAGCTGCTGGAAGGGCAACTGGATACGTTGCGCGGCCTGGCCTTTGATGTTGAACCGTTTGGCCCGCAGACCTATAAGGTGCGTGCCATCCCGGCCCTGTTGTTAGGCTCAGACCCAGAGGCGGCGCTGCGTGCCGTGGTGGAAGATTTCGAAGAAGATGAGCAGCCGCTGGAAAAGCAGTTGGAAGCCAAGCTGATCGCACGGATCTGCAAACGCATCGCGGTGAAGGCCGGCCAGGCGCTTTCGCCGGAGGCGCAGCGCGCTTTGCTGCGCGATCTGGAGGCCTGCGAGGCGCCGCGCACCTGCCCGCACGGCCGCCCGACGATGATCCATTTATCGATCGATGTATTGGAAAAGCAATTTGGCCGGCGCGGGGCACGCTAGCGTTTCATCGCAATAAAAAATCAATGCAACTTGCCGGATCAGCGGCGACGCTTGGGTTCTGCGATCAGGTTGACCAGTTTCAGGGTCTGCTGGGCGCTATAGCTCTGCGGGTCCGTCTCGAGCATGGATTGCTGTTGGCGTGTGGCCTGGTAGGCCAGCTCGGGCGCCGGGGTGAAGACGGCGTCGAGCTCACGGCCGAGCTGTTTCTGCAATTCGGCCGCATTCACCGCCAGGTCGTTGCGCACGCGGTGCACCATGGCGGCCATCAGGCGCGCATTGGGCAGCGGCAGCGCTTCCAGGTCTGCCAGCAGCGCTTTGGTCTGCTCAAAGGTATACGGATCGGGCTCAGCCACTACGAGAACATGGCTGCACAAGGCCAGGGCGCGCTGGTTGCCCAGCGAAAGGCCGACGCCCAGATCCAGCACGACATGGTTGGCGATCTGCTTGAGCTCGCCGATGATGGCGGCCATCTGCTCGCCCGCCTGGCTCAGCGGGGCATCGCTGGGGCGCGTGCCAGCCAGCAGCAGGCGCTGGTTGCCCTTGTGTTCGCTGAGCGCAGCTTCCACCGCGCTGCGATAGATATCGCGTGCCGAGCGGCGCAGCAATTGCGCCAGGCCATCGCCGCTTTGGCCCAGGCGAATGTTGAGATCGCCGTGGCCGGGGGTGAGTTCGGCCAGGAGGATGGCGCTTTGCGGGTATTGCTCGGCCAGGCCGGCTGCCAGGTTAATGCACAGGGTTGAAACGCCCTGGCCGCCCTTGGCAGCGAGCACACCGATGACTCTCTGGCTACTGCCCGCCGGGATGGCGGCAGGCGGCGGGCTGGCCGCCGGGCGGCTGGGCTCCTCGCTGGGGAGCGGCGGCAGCATGCTGGTCACCGGGCGCTTAAGGATGTTGCGCACGCGGGCTACCAGCTCGGCGGGGTGGGTCGGCTTGGTCAGGTAATCGTCGGCTCCAGCTTCCAGGCCGGCCACCTTATCGTCTACCTGGGCTTTGGCGGTGAACAGAATGATGGGGATGCCCGCGGTTTGTGGGTTGGCGCGCAGGCGGCGGGTGACTTCGTAGCCATCCATCTTGGGCATCATTACATCCAAGAGGATCAGATCGGGCTTGGCTTCCTGCACCTTGTCCAGCGCTTCCTGCCCATCTTTGGCGATGTGGATCACGAAGCCCTGCTTTTCAAGCGTGGTGCCCACCAGCTTGAGGGTATCCAGATCGTCGTCAACCACCAGCAGCGTATAGGTCTGCGCCATCATAAGGAGTTGAGTCTAGCATAAAGGCGGCGGGGCGGCAATTCATGCCGGCGTGGCCGCTGGGCCGGCGCGCCTCGCTATAATCAGCCTATGGGTGAAAGTGCGTTCCTCTCGGCGGCGGCCGTGGCGCAGTTGGCGCCCGGCGGGCTGCTGGTAGTGGGCTTCTCCGGCGGGCCGGATAGTGCCAGTTTGCTGCATGCCTTGCACGGCCTGGGCCGTTGGCCGCTACTGGCCGCGCACCTGGACCATGCGCTGCGGCCCGAATCGGCGGCGGAGGCCGCCGCGGCGCGCCGGGTGGCGGCTGGCTACGGCATGGCGTTTGCCAGCCGGCGCGTGGATGTGGCCGCTTTGGCGCGGCAGCACAAGCAATCGCTGGAGGCGGCGGCGCGTGCGGCACGCTATGCCTTCTTGTTTGAGCTGGCCGAGCAGCACGGCGCCCACGCCGTGCTCAGCGCACACACTGCCGATGATCAGGCCGAGACGCTGGTGATGCATATGCTGCGCGGGGCGGGCGCGCAGGGGCTGCAAGGCATGCCTGCCTATTGGCGGCCCAATCCATGGAGTGATCGCGTGGCCTTGGTGCGCCCGCTGCTGGAGACAAGCCGTGCCGCGGTGTTGGCATATTGCAAAACCCACGCGCTTGCCGTGCAACAGGATCCCAGCAATCACGACCCCGCATTTTTCCGTAACCGGGTGCGCCACACCCTGCTGCCCGCAATGGAAGCGCTGGCACCGGGCGTGAAGACGCGCCTGGCACACAGCGCCGCAGTGCAGGCTGCTGAGAATGAGGTGCTGCAAGCCGCCAGTGAGGCGGCCTGGCAGCGCTGCGTTGCGCGGCGCGCCGCAGGCTTTATTGGCCTGCAGCGCGGGGCCTTGGCTGCCGAACCACTCGCCCTGCAGCGCCGGGTGTTGCAGCGCGCCGCCAGTGTGCTGCGCCCGCATAGGGATGCGCTTACCTTTGGGTTGATCGAGCAGGCGCGCGCCGCGTTGGACGGCCAGCCGGGCGAGCAGGATTGGTTCGATGGCTTGGTGCTGCTGGTGGAAGGGCCGCAGCTTTGGCTGGCGGAACGTGAGGTATTGCGCCGCGGGCAGCTGCCTGCCGCCTGGCCACAGGCGCCGCAGGCCCAGCTGGCGCTGCCAACGCCCGCCGATGTGACCCTGGGGGCAGGCTGGCGGCTGCGGCTGCAGGTGCAGGCCGCGCCGGCGGCGCCGGCCGCCGACGCGTTCCAAGCCTGGCTGGATGCTAGCCTGGCGGCGCAATTGGTTTTGCGCCGCCCGCAAGCGGGCGACCGCATGGCGTTGCCCCATGGCCGCCAAAAGCTGGCCGACCTGTTCATCAATGCCAAGCTGCCGCAGCGTGCCCGCGCCGCCTGGCCGCTGCTATGTGCCGGCGATGCGGTGGTGTGGGCGCCGGGCTTGCGCCTGGCGCACGGCTATGCCGCCGCACCGGGGCAAGCGGCGGTGCATGCTGAGCTGGTGACAGGTAGCGAGTAGAGCGTGGGCAGGGGGCCGGGCTGCTGGCATATCTTCTGTGCCGTGCGTGCCGAATTGATCAGATAAGGCAGTACTAACCCAAACCCTTGGCGGATTCCCCTTTCGCGGCTGCGCCGCTCAGCGGAATGACAAAAATCATGGCTGTCCCAGAGAGAGCACTACCTGCTCACTCTAATCTCTATCAGAACAATTGCAACTGGTCTTCAGCGCGCAGGCGGTTGAGTTTCATGCTCAACTCGCGCCATTGGATCTCGGAGACGCCTAATTTTTGGCGCAGCAAAGTTTCATCCATCCCGCTGCGCAGGTCGCGCAGCGCACAACTCCAGCGGCACATCAGGAACGAAAGCTGTTGCGGCAGGCCGGCGGCTTTGCCGATATCTTCCAGCAAGTATTCCAAGCGGCGCGGGGACCAGGGAAACAGGGCGCGGCTGAGATCATATTGGCGGCGGTACTCCTCGTACGCTTCCACCCATTCCAGCGGCAGGCTGATCTTGCGCTCCTTGTAACGATCCTTGGGGCTGGGGTAGCGCACGAACAGCAGCGGGCCTTCGGCCGCTTCCATATCCACGTGATTGGTTTTCAGCGCCAGCGTCTCCCCCTTCTTGATGCCAGTGCTGAGCAGCAGGGCCAGCAGGGTGTAGGCGCGCGCATCGCCTTGCTTGCCGCGGCGCTGGCGCGCGGCTACGGCCAGCACGTTCTGCAGTGCGGCTTCATTGAGCACCGCGGGCAGCGGGCTGAGCACGCTGCGCTGCACCACGCGCTCGGCGGGATCGGCCAGCACGGCGCCACCGGCTTGCAGCCAGCGGAAGAAGCCCTTGAGTGACGTGATGCGCCGGCTGAGCGTCTTGGGGCTGCACTCCACGCCGCGCTTGTGTTGCATCCACTCCAGAAAATTGTTCAGGTCATTGGTGGTGATACTGCCCACGGGCTGATCCGCTGGCAGGAAGCTGGCCAGCAGGCGCACATCACCAGTGAAGGCTTTGACCGTGTGCAGCGAAGAGCCTTGGTCGGCCAGGTAGCTGGCCCAGGCCTGGATGGCCGGGGGCAGGGTGCTCTTGGCACCCAGGCTGAAGGGGGCGGCGGTTTTAGGCATGCTCAGCGGTGCTCCTTAATGCGCATAGTCAATCGTTGTAGTGTAGGCAGGCGCCGAGTGCGTGTCAACTCGATCCGGCTTGCAGAAATAGCTTTCTTATCCAGCCCACATGTTATCGATGGCCGCGTTGACTACAATCGTTTAGTTAGATAAACTAACTACTATGCAAAACAAGACTGCCGCTTCGCAAGAGCAATTGATCGCCGTGCTGCAACGCCTGGAAGGCCTGGGGCTGGGCCGCATGGCCGCCAAGGATCTGGAGCTTAGCTTGTCGCAGCTCGGCTTGTTGTTTGCCGTGCAGCGCCATCCCGGCATTCGCGTCAATGAACTGGCGCAGCTGCTGCACTTGAGCGCCCCCACGGTTAGCGTGGGCTTGCGCAAGCTGGAGGGGGAGGGCTGGCTGCTGCGCCAGGCTGATCCGCAGGATAAGCGTTCGCTGCGCCTGCACCTGACCGAAAAGGCGCGCGCCTTCGCGAAACGTGCCCAGCAGTTTCAACGTAAACAGATTGGCGTATTGTTGAGCGGCCTGGAGGCCGAGGAACAAGCGCAATTGGTGCACTTACTCAATAAAGCGATTACCAGCCTGGAGAACCGGGCGGATCAGACCAAGGAGTCATAAAAGATACATGATCAAGCGCATTCAAGAATGGTTCAAAACGATGGGCACCCGCAAATGGTCCATCGTCGAATGGTTCAAGACGATGGATACCCGCAAATGGTTCATCGTCGGTGGGGCGGCGTTGCTGCTGCTGGTGGTGGCGGTGCTGGTGCGTAACGCCAGCCAGCCCAGCCAGTCGGCGGCCAGCAATGTGCAGACCGCCCGCGTGGAGCGCGGCAGCCTGGTCGCCACGGTGGGCGCCACCGGCAGCGTGCGCGCCCTGCAGAGCGCCGCGCTGGCCTGGGAGACCTCAGGCGTGGTGGAGGAGATCCATTTCGCCGTGGGTGACCGGGTGCGCAAAGGCGATGTGATCGCCAGCCTGGTGATCTCCTCGATGCCACCTAACGTCATCCTCGCCCAGGCCGATCTGCAAAGTGCCCAGGATGCTTTCGAAGACTTTGAAAATTCGTTTGGTGATCTGGGCCTGAGCCAGGCGCAAAAAGAGCTGGCCGAGGCGCAAGACGCTTTCGAGAAGGCCCAGCGCTATCTCAGCTCGATCAGCAACCCCGGCCGCCCGGTGGATATTGACCAGGCCAAGGCTAATATGATCCTGGCGCAAGACGGGCTTGACCGGGCGCGCAATGCCTACGAACCCTTTGCCAGCCGCGCCGAGGGCGACCTGACGCGTGCCGGGCTGCTGTTGCAGCTCACCGAGGCGCAGCAGAAATACGATGCGGCTGTGCGCCAGTACAACGCCCTGTCCTCGGGCTCCGGCGCCACACCAATCGCCAAGGCCGAGGCCGATCTGGCGCTGGCGAAGGCCCAACTGGAGATTGCCCAGCAACACTATGACGAAGTCAGCCAGGGGCCTAGCGCCCAGCAGCGCGCCGCGGCCGAGGCACGCCTGGCCGCCGCTCAGGCCAGCGTGGACATGGGCTACATCCTAGCGCCGTTCAATGGCACCCTCACCGATATTTACCCCAACGCGGGCGACCTGGTGAACACCGGTGCGCCGGCCGTGCAGGTGGATAACCTCAGCACCGTGCAGGTGGTGGTGGAAGTCTCTGAAGTCGACATCAACCGCATTGCCGTGGGCCAGCCGGCCAGCGTGGTGCTGGATGCTGTGCAGGATGTGGCCTACGCGGGCGAAGTGGTAGCCGTGGCCCAATCAGGCAACAGCACGCAGGGCGGCGTGACCTTCCGCGTGGTAGTGGAGCTGGATGATGCCGATGCCAATGTGCGCCCGGGCATGACCGCGGTGGTCAACATCGTGGTGACCGAACTAGAAGACGTGTTGCTGGTGCCTAACCGCGCGGTGCGCGTGCAAAACGGCCACCGCGTGGTGTATGTGCAACGCGGCGTGCGCATGGAGCCGGTGCAGATCACCCTGGGCGCCTCGTCTGAGACCTATAGCGAAATTCTGGACGGCGAATTGAAGGAAGGCGATGTGATCGTGCTCAACCCACCGGTATCCAGCTTTGACCCGATGGATCCTTCCAACCAATTCATGGGAGGTTTCAATTAGCGCAACAAAGAAAGACCTGGTGGTTGAGGCGCGTAACCTCACCAAGGTCTATCAAATGGGCGATGTAGAAGTGCACGCCCTGCGCGGCCTCTCGCTCGAAGTGGCACGCGGCGAAGTCATGGCGATCATGGGGCCTTCCGGCTCCGGCAAATCGACCCTGATGAACACCCTGGGCTGCCTGGACCGGCCGACCAGCGGCGAATACTACCTGGACGGCGAAAGCGTGGCCGAGATGAATGATGACCAGTTGGCGGATGTGCGTAACCGCAAAGTGGGCTTTATTTTTCAGACCTTTAACTTGCTCAAGCGCGCCAGCGCCCTGGCCAATGTCGAGCTGCCGCTGCGCTATGCCAACCGCAACGAAGACCGCAGCGCCATCGCCCGCCAGGCGCTCGAAGCCGTGGGCCTGGGCGAGCGCCTGCACCACAAACCCAACGAACTTTCCGGTGGGCAGCAGCAGCGCGTAGCGATTGCGCGGGCGCTGGTCAACAATCCGGCTTTCATCATGGCGGATGAGCCCACCGGCAACCTGGATAGCAAATCGGGCGATGAGATCATGAAGATGCTGTTGGCGCTCAACAAAGAGCGCGGCGTGACCCTGATCATCGTTACCCATGATCCTGAGATCGCCAAGCGCACCCAGCGCGTCGTCACGATCCGTGATGGCCAGGTGGCGGAGAGCTAACATGAACTATCTGAATTCTTTTGTGGTCGCGCTGGAGAGCCTGGCCGCCAACAAATTGCGCTCGGCGCTCACCGTGCTGGGCATCGTCATCGGTGTCGCCGCGGTGATCGCCATGCTGGCGGTGGGGCGCGGGGCGCAGAGCACGATCACCGGCACGATCGAAGGCATTGGCACCAATTTGCTCTTCGTCATTTCCGGCGGTGGCAGTGATGTCACCAACCCCAAACCGCTGACCCTGGCGGATGCCCAGGCGATGCAAGACAACTTCGCCGCGCCCTCGGTGATCGGCGTGGCGCCGATGATGCAAGGCTCGGCCACCGTCACCGCCCAGGGTGAAAGCACCTCCACCGTGCTCGATGCAGTCACGCCGGACTACAGCTGGGTGCGCAACATCGAGCTCACCGAAGGGGAGTTCATCTCCGAGGCGCACCTGCTGGCGCGCTCGGCGGTGGTGATCCTGGGGCCGGATGTGGCCGAGGAGCTCTTCGGGCGCACGGATGGCGTGGTGGGTGAAAGTGTGCGCATCGAAGGCCAGCCCTTCCGCGTGATCGGCTTGCTGGTTTCCAAGGGCGGCTCGGGCTTCACCAATGAGGACAATCGCGTGATTGTGCCGCTCACCACGGCCCAGGCGCGCCTGCTGCGGCGCACCACACCCAACCGCGTCGATATGGTCATCGTGCAGGCGGCCAGCTCGGAGGCAGTACCCCAGGCCAGTGAAGAGATCGCGGCCATCCTGCGGGCACGCCACCGCACTGGCATCGGCGCCGATGATTTCACCATCTTCAACCAGCAAGACTTTTTGGATACGGCTGCGGCGGTGACCGGTGTGCTGACCATTTTCCTGGGCGGCGTGGCGGCCATCTCGCTGCTGGTGGGCGGCATCGGCATCATGAACATCATGCTCGTCTCAGTGATCGAGCGCACGCGTGAGATCGGCCTGCGCAAGGCGTTGGGGGCGTGCAAGCGGGACATTCTGATCCAGTTCCTGGCCGAATCGTCGATGCTCAGCTTGCTGGGCGGCGTGCTCGGCATTCTGCTCGGCTGGCTGATCTCGCTCGCCGTGGGTGCCGTGGCGGCCGCCAGCAACGCCGATATCACCCCCGTGATCGGGCTCGATTCTGTGCTGCTGGCCACTCTGTTCTCGATGGCGGTGGGCCTGTTCTTTGGCTTGTACCCGGCCAACCAGGCGGCCAGTTTGCAACCGGTGGAAGCGCTGCGTTACGAATAGGCGCGGCTACAGTGTCTGTAATCGGGCTGGCCATTGGCCAGCCCGATTTTTTTTTGCATGAGATTGCCTGCTTTCACAAAAAATTGCCGGGGCGGGTTATAACAGTATCGCCAACGCAGGCTGGGGGTTATGCCCTGTGGATCGCTGGCCCAGAGCTGAATAGATGAGGAGTGTATGAAGAGCAAAGATTGGTTGGTATTTCTGGGCCTGGCCTTGGCCTGGGGTTCGTCTTTTTTCTGGATCAAGATCGCGCTGAGCGAAGTGGGCCCGTTCCTGCTGGTGGCGCTGCGCGTGCTGTTTGGCATTCTAGGCTTGCTGGTGGTCTACTTCCTGCGCAAATCCGAATGGCCGCGCGATAAGGCCCTGATCCGCAACCTGCTGATCCTGGGCATCACCAATACGGCGTTGCCGTTTGCGCTCATCTCCTGGGCGGAGCTGCACATTGACTCGGCGGTGGCCTCAATTTTGAATAGCTCGGTGCCCTTGTTCACCACCGTGATCGCGCACTTCATGCTCAGCGATGACAAGATGAGCGTGCGCCGTGTGGCCGGCCTGCTGGTGGGCTTTGTGGGCGTGGCCCTGCTGGTGCTGCGTGATGTGCCGGGGGATGTGCGTCTGAACCTGCTGGCACAGGGTGCCATGATCCTGGCGGTGTTGTTTTATGCTGGCAGCGCGGTGTTTGCGCGCAGCCGCACCAAGGGCACCACGCCGGTAGTGCAGGCACTGATCCCGCTGCTCTCCGCGGATGCGTTCATTTGGGCCTCAGCGCTGGCCGTGGAATCCCCGCTGCATCTACCGCAGATGGGCATCACCTGGGTGGCGCTGGCCTGGCTCGGCCTGGTGGGTTCGTGCGCCGCCTACCTGTTTTACTATTATCTGATCCACTCCGTGGGCCCGACGCGCACCACCATGGTCACCTATACTTTTCCGGTGGTGGGGGTGACGCTGGGTGTGCTGTTCCTGGGCGAGGCGCTGGATTGGCATCTGGTGCTGGGCGGCTTGCTGATCCTGGCCAGCCTGCTCATCGTCAACCGCGGCTAAGCCCAACGCATGGCCTCTTCCCCTGTACGCAGCCAGGCGCGCCTGGAGCTGCTGGCTTTCGTTGCCCTATGCCTGGCGTGGGGCGGTGCCTTTTACTGGATCAAAGTAGCGTTGGTGCAGTTGCCGCCCTTCACGCTGGTAGGTTGGCGCCTGTTGGTGGGCGGCCTGCTGCTGGCGCTGCACGCCCTGATCGTGCGCCCGCAATGGCCGCGCGGCTGGGCGCAGTGGTGGCCGCTGTTGTTGATGGGCCTGATCAATATGGCGGTGCCGTGGGTGATGACCACTTCCGGCCAGCAATACATTGATACCGGCGTGGCTTCCATCATGCTGTCCACTATGCCCTTGTTCACTGTTATTTTGGCGTACTTCACGTTGAAGGAAGACCGCCTGCGCGGCTGGCAGTGGCTGGGCTTGCTGGTGGGCTTTGCCGGCGTGGTGCTGTTGCTTTTGCGCGATGTGGGGGCAAGCCAATCGACGCTGTGGGGCTACGTTTCGCATTTGCTGGCCGCGTTCCTGTACGCGGCCAGCGCGGTGTTCGCCCGCAAAGCCTTGCACCCGCACAGCGTGCTGGTGCAGGCGCTGGTGCCCACGCTGTTCAGCGGTGCGCTGGTATGGCTGCTGGTGCCGCTGGTCGAGCGGCCGGTGCAAGCGCCTACCCAGTGGCTGCCGCTGCTGGGCGTGCTCTACCTGGGTGTGTTTAGCTCCTACCTGGCCTATTTGCTGTATTACTACTTGATCCGTACCATCGGCCCGGCGCGCGTTTCGCTGACCACTTACACCTTTCCCCTGGTGGGCGTGGTGATGGGCGTGCTGTTCCTCGGCGAAACGTTGGATCCGGCCCTGTTGCTGGGCGGTGGCTTGGTGCTGGGCAGCGTGTTTATCGTCAACCGGGCTTAGTTGCGCTTGTCGCGCGGGCTGGCCGGGCGGGTGAGCTTGCGCAAGTACTCGATGGCTTCGGCGGCGCGCAGCTGGCCTTGGTTGAGCAGGTGCGCGGCGGCCTGGCGGGCACGCTCCAGGCGGATCTGCAACTCTTGCCCGCTCAGCTCGTACAGCTCCACCAGCACGCCGTGGGTACTCTCCGGGTGGATGAAGGCGATCTTCTTGCCGCCTGTGCCGATGATCGGCTCGGGGTTGATCAGGCGCACATTTTTGGTGCGCAGGTGCGCCATGGTGGCTTCAATGTCATACACCTCGAAGCAGATGTGATGCATACCTGGCCCGCGCTTCTCCAGGTAGCGTGCCACGCCGCTCTCCGTATCCGTGGGGGTCACCAGTTCCACTTCGCTCTCGGCAGCGGGCAAAAAGGCCACGATGGATTTTTCGCTGGGCACTTCTTCGAGGTGCGAGAGATCTAGCCCGAGCGCATCCTGCCAGAATTCCAGGGCTTTATCCATGTCCTTTACCACCACGGCGATGTGATCGATCTTCTTGACGAACGAAGGCATTGCGCTTCTGGCTCCTTAGGCCGCGGGCGGCTGGTATTCACCCCACAGGCTGCGCAAGTGATTGCAGATCTCGCCGAGGGTGATGTTGTTCTCTACACATTCAATGAACACCGGCAGCAGGTTCTGGCTGCCTTTGGCGGCCGTCTCCAGATGGCCCAGCAGCTCGTGCACGCGGGCGTTATCACGCCGTTGGCGCAGCGCCGCCAGCCGTTGGCGGGCGGCAGCCTCCAGGCTCGGGTCGACTTGCAGGCGTTCGGGCTGCACGTCTTCTTCGGTTTGGAAGGCGTTCACGCCCACCACGATCTCTTCGCCGCTCTCCAACGCTTGCTGGAACTCATAGGCGGCGTTCTGGATCTCGTTCTGCACGTAGCCCTGCTGGATCGCCGCCAACGCGCCGCCCATACCCTCGATGCGCTCGAGGTATTTTTGCACCTCGGCTTCGATCTGGTCGGTGAGGTACTCGATGGCATACGCGCCACCCAACGGGTCGACCGTATCGCCGGCCTTGGATTCGTGGGCAATGATCTGCTGCGTACGCAGCGCCACGCGCACGGCGCTCTCAGTGGGCAGCCACAGCGCCTCGTCCAGGCTGTTGGTGTGCAGGCTCTGCGTGCCGCCGAGCACGGCGGCCAGCGCCTGCACCGTCACGCGCGCCACGTTGTTCTGCGGCTGCTGGGCGGTGAGCGTGGAGCCAGCCGTCTGCGTGTGGAAGCGTAGCTTCCATGAGGCCGGGTTCTGCGCCTTGAAGCGCTCTTTCATGATGCGCGCCCAAATGCGGCGGGCGGCACGGAATTTGGCGATCTCTTCAAGAAAGTGGTTGTGGGCGTTGAAGAAGAACGAGAGCTGGCCGGCAAAATCGTCTACGTTTAGGCCGGCGCGCAGCGCCTCTTCCACATAGGCAATGCCATTGGCCAGGGTGAAGGCCACTTCCTGCACGGCGGTGGAGCCAGCTTCGCGGATGTGATAGCCCGAGATGCTGATCGTGTTCCAGCGCGGCACTTCCTGCTGGCAATACTTGAAAATATCGGTGATCAGCCGCATCGAGGGCTGGGGTGGGTAGATATAGGTGCCGCGGGCAATGTATTCTTTCAGAATGTCATTCTGCACCGTGCCGCGCAGCTTGCTGGGCTCCACCCCCTGGCGCTTGGCCACGGCGATGTAGAGCGCCAGCAGGATGGCGGCCGGCGCGTTGATCGTCATACTGGTGGAGACCTGGTCGAGCGGAATGCCCTCGAACAGTTGCTGCATATCCTCGATGGAGGAGATGCTCACGCCTACTTTGCCCACCTCGCCCAGCGCCATTGGGTCGTCGGCGTCGTAGCCGATCTGGGTGGGCAGGTCGAAGGCGACGGAGAGGCCGGATTGGCCCTGCGAGAGCAGATAGCGGTAGCGTTGGTTGGATTCCTCGGCGCTGGCGTAGCCAGCGTACTGGCGCATGGTCCACAGGCGGCCGCGGTACATGGTGGGCTGCACGCCGCGCGTGTAGGGGTATTCGCCCGGCGCACCCAGCGCACTGGCCGGGTCACTGTGTACGTCACCTGGCGTGAGCACCCCGGGCAATTCGATGCCGCTGGGGGTGGCGAAGTTGGGCTTGCGCTCGTCTGGCTTGGGGGAAGGGGTGTCTGATGCCATGCAGAGCAGAGTATACCTGCACGCGTGGCGCCGCCTGTTGAGCCCAGCCGCGGTGGCGTGGCGCCGCTTGTTCAACACAGCCGCGGTGGCGTGGCGCCGCTGCGGCGCCTAGCCGATTGGGTAGTGTCTTTTTATTCGCAATGAGGTATCATTAGCGGGTTATGGCAAAAGAAAAAGACATGGTCAAAGTTGAGGGCACGGTGATCGAAGCGCTGCCGGGCACTCAGTTCCAGGTTGAGCTGGATAACGGCCACCGCGTGCTTGCCTATCTTTCGGGCAAAATGCGCCGCTTCTATATTCGTATCCTCCTGGGTGACCGCGTCACCTTGGAGATGTCGCCGTATGATATGCAGCGCGGCCGCATCGTCTACCGCTACAACAAGGCGCCCAACCAAAACCCAATGCCCTAAAAAAGCCCCGCAATTTGCGGGGCTTTTTGTTACTGAAAATATACCGTTTGCCCGGGCGTCAGCGTATAGGGGAAGTTGAGATTGTTGCGCACGGCGACCTGTAGCCAATCCAGCCCATAGTAGTGGGCCAACGCAAACAAGCTCTCCGTGCGCCCGGCGGTGTAGTACTCAGGCACCTCGATCGCCACGGGCGGCGGGCTGCTTACCTGCGGGCTGGCCTGGCCGTCGGCTGCGGGCAGTTGCAGCACTTGGCCGGGCAAGAGCAGGTAGGGCGATTCCATCTCGTTGATGGCGGCGAGCGCCTGCCAATCCAGCGCCAGCTCACGAGCGATCTTCATCAAATGATCGCCGCGTTGCACCGTATAGGTGCCGGCGCTGGGCACTACGGGATTGGCCTGCGGCGGAGCCTCCACGCGCAGGGTCTGGCCAGGGAAGAGCGCATAGGGATAGGCGATATTGTTCCAGGCGGCCAGATCCTCCCAGGCTAAGCCCAGGCGGGCGGCCACGCGCTGCAGCGTGTCGCCGCTTTGCACGCTATAGCCGGGCGCGCCGGCTTCTTCGGCAGGCTCGCTTTGCGGTTCGCTGGGCTCGGCTAGGTAGCGCGGCCCGTCGGTGAATACGGCCATGTTGTTCAGCACGCCCCATGAAGCCAGGAAGTTTTGTATCGAGTGGGTGATGGTGTAGCCGGTCAGCGCATCGACGAGTTGCACCGAGTTTTCGTCGTAGCCGATCAGCGTCATGGTGTGCTGGTTGTGCGCCACGCGGACACTCAGCCCGGCCTGGGTGGTGTACGTGCGTGGCGTGCCGGCCCACACGCTGCCGATGACCCACACGATCACCGGGCGCCCGGCGGCGATTTCGTTTTGCAGATCGCCCCAGCTCAACCCTTCGGCGGCGTTGGCGTTGAGCCCATAGCTGCGCAGCAGGCGCGCGATCGGCTCGGCATGCACGCCGTAGGAGTTGGGCGGAATATAACCCCAGGCGTCGTTGACGTTGCCAACGAAACCCAGGTTGGGGTCGTCTGAACTGGGCAGGTTGGTAAAGAATTCGGTTTCGGTGATGGCATAGCCCCAGAAAGCGGCCACATCCACGGCCGAGCGCGATTCGCACGACAGCGAATACTGCTGGGCGCGGCCGACGAAGCCGCTAATGTACGCCTGCGAGGGCAGATCGGCCTGGGATGGCAGGTTGGCCGGCGCGGCGTGGGCGGCGATAGGTGCTGTTGCCAAAGCAAGCAGCAGGGTGAAGGAAAAGAGCGCTTTCTTCATAATCTTTGTTGCCCAAATACTACCCTTGGTACGAACAGATTATTCGATTAATCAATTAATCGATCGAATAATCCATATAATCGCTCGCATGCCATCCTTCACTGATTCTGCACAAGCCCTGCTGGGCGAACCACTGAGCGCCGAGCAAGCCGCCGCCTTTGACACCTATGCCGCTGAGTTGCTGGAGTGGAACCAGCGCATCAACCTGACTGCCGTGCGCGAGCGCGAAGCCGTATACACGCGCCACTTCCTCGATTCGCTGAGCTGCTGGCTGGCCATGCGCCAGCAGCCGGGCAGCCGCATCATTGATGTGGGTACCGGCGCCGGGCTGCCGGGGCTGCCGTTAAAAATTTGGCAGCCGGGGCTGCAGCTCAGCCTGCTGGAGTCGGTGGGCAAGAAGGCGAGCTTTCTTGAGCATATCGTGCAAGTTCTGGGCCTGCGCGATGTGCAGGTGCTCACCGCCCGCGCCGAGGACGCCGGGCGTGACCCGGCGCAGCGCGAGCAGTACGACTGGGCGCTGGCACGCGCCGTGGCGCCGCTGCCGGTGCTGGCGGAGTACCTGCTGCCCTTCGTACGCATGGGCGGCTACATGCTGGCGCAGAAGGCGCGCGGCGTGGCTGAGGAGGCCAAGGCGGCGGCCAACGCCTTCGGACAACTGGGCGGCAAGCTACACGAGCTGGTGCAGGTGCGCGTACCCGGCCTGGAGGATGAGGAGCGCTGGCTGGTGGTGGTGCGCAAGGTGAAAGCTACGCCGGAACGCTTCCCGCGCCAAGCGGGCACGCCGAGCAAGAAGCCGCTGTGAGACAGCGGTCAGCGCTCAGCGATTAGCTTTAAACCTTTGCTTGCTCTTTTGCAAAAATAGAGCCGTAGGGGCGGGGTAACCCCGCCCCTACCAGTGGGATTGAATTCTTGCCAGTTGGGATGACAATCCAACAAACTCTCGTAGGGGCGAAAGCCTGTGTGCGCCTGCACTTGGGGATTGCTTCGTTGTTCAGCGGCTGCGCCGCTTCACGGCCTCGCAATGACGGGGCCGGGGTGGGGCGCAGCATGCTGCGACCTTGAGTGTCATTCGAGCGTCAGCGAGGAATCCGTGCTACGCTCATTTTCTTTACGGCATATCTGTGCATCCAGCCCACAACGGATTCCTCCTCGGCCTTCGGCCTCGTTCGCAATGGCAAGAAAATGCAGCGTTGGCGAGGCGGCGCAATTCTTATCATTGCGAGGAGTATTACCGCTAAACGGTGCCGCTTGCAGCAAACGGACGAAGTAATCTGGTTCTTGGCAGCCATCAGGGGCGTAGGCTGCTCTGCAGCGTAGCATGCCTCGCAATAATTGAGCTATGCGAATTAAAAGAATAGCAAGCCGACTAGCGCAGGGCCTTGGCTTTGTACTTGACGCCAGCCAAGCCTGCAAAATCTGCATCCTGGGTCCATATCACGGCGTTGTTAGCGTAGCCGCTGGCGTAGATGATGCTATCTGCCATCGGTAGCTTGAGTTCCAGCGAGAACTTGGCTGCCAGTAACGCAAGCTCTGCGTCCAGCTCAATGATCAGTCCCTCGTGCATGATGGAGACAGCCTGTAGCGCTGCCCCTTCTCCGCGTTGATGATGAATGCGTTTAAAGACCTCGTAAAGGCACACGCTCGGCACGATCAACTGGCTAGTTTTCTTGATAGGTGCGGCGAAGAAAGCCGCGTTGGGGCCATCGGCAAAATACTCTAGCCACCCTGATGAATCGATGAGGTTCATTCGCGGTCTGGCTCACGGTCTACGTCTGTATCAATCCCCTTGTATAGCCCGCGCGCTTCAGCGATACCGATTTGAGGGATCAGTTCAATACGATCGCCATATTGAATCACACGCACCGTCTGCCCGGGCTTGATGCCCAGTGATTTGCGAATGGCCTTGGGAATGACGATCTGAAACTTCGGGGATACTTTTACGCTTGTCATACGTTTTTCCTATCGATGAGAAAATCGTATGACGATTATAGCCTACTCTACGCCAGCTGCCCGCCCTCAATCTCCCAGCGGGCGGCGCTCTCCAAAAACTCTGGCGTGAACAAATTGAAATCGGTGGTGGTGAGCAGCACCTGGTCGCTGTTGGCTTTCAGGCGCTCGAGTAGATCGGCGCGGCGGCTCTCGTCCAGCTCGGCCAGCACTTCGTCTAGCAGCAGCACCGGGCGCTGGCCGCTGCGGGCGTGCATCCACTCCAACTCGGCCAGTTTCAACGTCAGCAGGGCGGTGCGCACCTGGCCGCGGCTGCCATAGCTGCCCAGGTCGATGCCGTTGCCCAGGAAGCGCAGCTCATCACGGTGCGGGCCGAGGCTGGTGGTGCCGCGCGCCAAATCCTCGCGGCGCGCTTTTTGCAGGGCGGCCAGATAGCCCGTCTCGATCTTCTCGGCGGAGATGCCGCTGCGATCGGTGGGGGCATCCAGCAGCATGCGCTGGCCGGCGGGGGCCGGTAGCGGGTCATAGCTGGGCTGGTAGCTCAGGCGCAGCACTTCGGCGCCGCGCGTCAGGCCGTGGTGCAGGCGTGCCGCGGCCTGCTCCAGCTCCTGGATGGCGCGGCAGCGGGCGGCCAGCACCTGCGCCCCACGGGCCGCCAGACGCTGATCCCAGAAATCGAGCTGGTTATGGTCACCGCCGTTTTCGCTGAGCTGGCGCAGCAGCGCGTTGCGCTGGGTCAGCACGCTTTCGTATTCGCTCAGGTTCTCGCTGTATTGTGTGTGCACCTGCGCCAGCGCCAGATCCAGGTAGCGGCGGCGGTGGCGCGGCGTGCCGTCTACGATCTGCAGCATCTGCGGCAGGAACAGCACCGCCTGGAAGTGGCCGATGACCTCGCTGGCCTTCTTTTTGGCGCCGTCTAGCAGCACTTCTTTGCGGCTGCGCTCCACCCCGTTGCGGGTTTGTTCCTTGATGATGCGAATCTCGAGCTGGTGCGTGCGCCCATTGCGCGCGTAGCTGGCTTGCAGGCGCGCCACGGCCAACGGGTTGCGCGCTTCAATGAAGTTGATCAGTTGGCGGTCGGTCTCGGCGTGGAAGGAGTTGAGTGTGGCCAGAAAATAGATCGCTTCGAGCAGGCTGGTCTTGCCTTGCGCGTTGCGGCCGACGATGAGCACGGCACTCGCCGGCACTTGCACATCCAGGCGCGCAAAGTTGCGAAAGTGAGTGAGCGAGAGGCGCGAGAGCTGCATGCGGCTGTGCCTCAGGCCGCGTGGCTGTCTTCGGTTTCTTCGTCGGGCTTGATCTCGTAGACCTTGTTGGCGCGCTCGGTGAACAGCACGCCATTGAGGTGGTCGATCTCGTGTTGGAAGATGCGTGCCAGCCAGCCCTCGGCCTTGATCTTGAGCGGGTCACCGTTGCGGTCTTGCGCCACCACGGTGACGCCCAGCGAGCGTTCGACTTCAGCGAGGATGCCCGGGAAGGACAGGCAGCCTTCGGTGCCCATCTCCTTCTCGCGGCTCATGCGGCTGATTTCGGGGTTAATCAGCGTGAAGAGCTGCTTCTCCACCGTATCTTCTTCCTCTTCGCTTTCAGCCTCACCGTATTCGATGACGACGACGCGCAAGGGCACGTTGACTTGCGGCGCGGCCAGGCCTACGCCGGGGGCGGCGCGCATGGTCTCGATCATGTCGTCGATCAGGGCTTGGGTTTCAGCGTCAATGCGTTCGACGCGCTGCGCTTTTTGTTCCAGCACATCGCTGGGGTACTTGACAATCTCTCGGGTCGCCATGGGTATTCGGGGGCTATTCTACCGCCTCGTCTGCGCCGCCTGGGCGCGATACGCCGCGGCTGCGCTCCTCTTCATAGACTTTGAGCCACTCGGCCATGCGTGCCCGCTCGTCCTGGTCGCGCTGTTTTTGTGTTTTGAGCTTGAAGGCCTCGATGCGCGCAAAGATGTCTTGCTGCACCTGGGCCGGGTCGTGCACGCCATCAAAATCCAGCCAGCTATCGCCGACATTGATGCGCACCACACCGAAGTTGAACAGCAGCCCCATCAGCCCGATGCGATGGTTCTCCAGGCTGAGCACATTGGCTAGTGGGGCGGTCTTGGTGATCAGGCTGCCCAGCGGCTTCTTTTCAGAATCCATCAGGCTCTCTGGCGTGAGCATATAAATATCATTCTGCCAGTCGACATAGTGGTAGAGGATGATCGCCAGCGGCACCAGCAGGGCGCCGAGCAGTACCAGCCAGCCGGCGCCGTCGCGCGGCAGGCCGGCATACACGTACTCGACGGCAAAGAACACCGCCACCAGAAACAGCAACGGGAAGAACAGCGTGCTGAGCAGTTTGGCCCAGTGCTTGTGATAGATGATCTTGTCGCCATCGATGGTGCGGGTGGGGAACAACCACAGGCGCTCCGTGCGGCTAGGCGCCTGGCTGACCGAGGCCACTGGGCGCTCTGGTGTGCGGTTGTGCGGCGCGGTGCCCAGGCTCTCGCGCACCGCCTGGCGGATGCCATCATGGCGGGCCAGGCGCGCCCCGCGCCGCTGGCGCAGCACGTACTCTTCTACTAAGTATTTGGTGGTGTGTGGGTCGCCTACGTTGGGCATCGACACCGTGCTGGTGAAAGTTTGGATCATCACATCGCCAAAGCCCAGCAGGCGCCCCAGCAGGCTGGTATGGGTGTTGACCGATTGCACCGTTTCCAGCGGCGCTTCGACGCGGCTGGCCGAGCGCAACAGCTTGTGCTCCAGCCACACTACGCGCTGATCGGTGAGGACATAGAAGTCATTGCGCCAATCGGCGGCTTCCCAGGCGGCCCAGCCTGCCGCGGCCAGTAGCAGGCCGCCGGCCGCCAGCAGCCAGGGCATCGCATTGGTGGCCCCCAGGCTGACCTGTACGCAGAGCAGGCTGGCGATGGCCAGCAGCAGGGCGCGGGTCAGGCGCAGCCACAGGGCCGCGGAATGCTTGCGCATCACGAATTGGATCGATTCATCGCGCCCCAGCCATTCAAACGAGCTCTCCGGCTTCAGGCTGCGGCCGGCGGCCAGCGTGTGCAGGCGTTGGGCCAGGGCAGGGAAGGCTTGGAGCACGTAATCCAGATCGCGCCGCGGCAAGTAGAGCAGGTGGCTGGCGTGCAGCGCTTTGACGCGTGAAATCGGGCTGCCATCCAGGCCCAGGCTACGGGCGCCGAAAATATCGCCGTTCTGCAAGCCGGAGGCGACCACCTGGTCATGGCTATTGACCAATTCGCAGCGCAGGTGGCCATCCACCACCAGGTAGAGATTTTCCGCCAGCTCCCCCTCTTCGTACAAGGCTTGGCCGCGGCTGAGCGTATAGTCAATGAAGCGCCCGGCGATCTGCGCCAGTTCGTGCTCTTTGAGCTCGCGAAACAGGGCCACTTCTTTCAGCAGCGAGATGCGTTCGCTTAGCGTGCTGTCTGCGCTCATGGGGGCATTTTAGCATGCGCCCGAATCGGGCGCTGGCGGGGTGGTGGCGTAGCCGGTGGCGAGGAATACGGCCAGCGGTGTTAGAATTTTCGCCATTCCCCTGAACACTGCATACATGAGGTTAACAAATGCCTATCCACTTCGGTACTGACGGCTGGCGAGCCGTAATTTCCGATACCTTTACCTTTGCCAACCTGCGCATGGTGGCCCAGGCCATCGCCGATGCCATGCGCGCCGATTGGCAGAGCCAGGGCGGCCAGCCGGCGCCCTTGGTGGTGGTGGGCTTTGACACACGTTTCCTTTCGGATCGCTTTGCACGCGATGTGGCCTGCGTTCTGGCCGCCAACGAGTTCCACGTGCTGCTGGCCGAGGCGGATGCGCCTACGCCGGCGATCTCCTTCGCCGTGCGCCAGCACCAGGCCATCGGCGGGGTGATGATCACTGCCTCACACAACCCGCCGCGCTACAACGGCATCAAACTCAAGGCGGCCTATGGCGGCTCGGCCCCGCAGGAGCTGTGCCACCGCGTGGAGATCTACCTGAGCGACAACGAGACGCGCGGGCGGGGCGCCTCGGTGATGGATTATGAGCACGCGGTGGAACAAGGCCTGATCGCCCGCTTTGACCCGCTGCCTGATTACAAGGCCCACCTGGCCACCCTGATTGATTTCGACATCATCCGCCAGCACCCGCAAAAGGTAGTGGTCGATTCGATGTTTGGCTCCGGCCGCGGCCACATCGCCGCCATGCTGCGTGAGGCTGGCTGCGAAGTGGTTGAGATCCGCGGCGACATGAACCCCGGCTTCGGCGGCGTGCACCCCGAGCCGATCATGCCGCACCTGCAGGCGCTGGCGGATGCCATCGCCCTGCACCCCGGGTTTTACGGCGTCGCCACCGATGGCGATGCCGACCGTGTGGGGGCAATGGATGAAGACGGCGTCTTCGTAGACCCGCACAAGATCATGTCGCTGGCCTTGCGCCATTTGGTGGAGGCGCGTGGGCATTCCGGCAGGGTCATCCGTACCGTCTCCACCACGCGCATGATCGACCGCTTGGCCGCCAAGTACGGTCTGCCGGTGGAGGAAACCCCGGTGGGCTTCAATCACATCGCCGACCATATGCTGGCGGGCGATGTGCTCATCGGCGGCGAAGAGTCGGGCGGCATTTCGTTCACCGGACACATCCCCGAAGGCGATGGCGTGCTGATGGGCCTGCTGGTGGTCGAGATGGTGGCGCGTGCCGACAGTAGCCTGCGCGCCCTGGTGGCCGATCTGCTGGCCAGCGTTGGCCCGGCACACTATGCCCGCAAAGATCTGCGCCTCAGCCGCCCGGTGGAGAAGAAGGCGATGACCGCCAAGCTCACTGAGGAGGCTCCGCAGGCCATCGGCGGCCAGGCGGTGAGCGAAGTGCTCAGCCGCGATGGCGCCAAGTACATCCTGGCGGATGACTCGTGGCTGCTCATTCGCCCCTCGGGCACCGAGCCGGTGCTGCGCGTGTATGCCGAGGGCCGCACGCCGGAGATGGTGGCGGCGCTAATGGCTTACGGCGAACAGGTGGCCGCCAGTGTGTCGTGAGTAGTAAGTAGTGAGCAGTGAGTAGTAATCTGTAATCAGTAAAAGGCGAGGTGCTCCTCGCCTTTTTTTAACGTTGACTTGGCTGCATTATGAATACAAAGGATTGCTTCGTCCGTTTGCCGTAGGCCGAGGAGGAATCCGCTAAGGCAGAGTTTGCCTATGTGTATTTGTCTGTCTAGTACCGTGCTAAAAGTCACGCCAACAGCTCGCCCAAATCAAACACCGGCCCTGCGGCGCAGGCCAGCAGCGTGCGGCGGGCGGTGGCAAAGCTGCACACACCGCACTGCGCCAGCCCGCCGCAGGGCATCGGCGGCGTGATCAGCGCCTGCCCGCTGAGCGTCTTGGGCACGCGCTCATTCAAGCCGAGCAGGCGCGGCAGCTCCTTAACTTGATCGGGCGGTAGGTCCAGTGCCAGGAAATCGGCCCAGGCCAGTGCACCGGGCAGCGCCGCCAGCGGCTGCACTTCGATATGGCTGGGCAGCTCCCCAAGCGCTTCATCGCAGAAGACGGCTACTTCGCTTGCTGCCTGCCCCAGCGGCAGCAGGCGGCTGGCCGAACGCCCGCTGGCGGCCAGGGCCAGGCGGCGCGTCGGCGCCGGCACGGCAAAGCCGCGCCCCAGCGGGCCGCGGGCGTGCAGCACCTGGCCCGGTTGCCAATTGGCAGGTAGCTGGCCGGCCACGTGCAGCGCCACCTGCCCGCGTTGGGTTGCGGCAGCTTGCCAGCTGGCTGCAAACAACTGCGTGGCGATGACCGCCTGGCGGTCTGCGGGGTCATGCACTTGCAAGTATTGCCCGGGGCGCGGCAGGGCGGCTGCGGGCAACTCGAGGCGCGCCGCGGCGTTCTGATAGGGTTCTAACAGGAGCGTAGCCAGCCGCACCGTATAATGATTCATCGCCATTCATCGGCATGCTACCATGCCCAGTTGGCAAAACACCTGGGTGGGGTCTGCCGTTTTAGAGATAGCAGCGCTCTGTGAGGAGGAGTCATGGAACTGGTAAGTATTCTTGCATTCCTGGCGGTCATGGCCTGGATCGTGGTCGTTGGCGTGGTCGCCTTGGTGGTGGTACGCACCCTGCGCAGCCGCACGGGTGGCAAAGCCTTGGCGGGTGGTGGAGTGATGATCGCAGTGGCGTTGATCGCCGCGATCTTGATCAGCACGCTGGCCGCCGGCCTGGTCTTCATTCAGCCCAGTGAGCGCGGCGTAGTGATCAGCGCCACCCAGGGCGGTATTCGTGATGAAGCCCTGCAACCGGGCTTGCATTGGGTGGTGCCCTTTGCTGAGAACGTGATCCCTTACACCATCTCGCGCCAGACCTATACCATGTCGGTCATTCCTGAGGAGAGCGATGTCTTCCGCGATGATGCTGTGGAGGCGCGCACTTCGGATGGGCAGGTGGTGCATGTGGATGCCTCGGTGATCTTTGCCATCGATCCCGAAGAAGTCGTCAATGTACATATCCGTTGGCAAAACCGGTACATCAACGGCATGGTGCGCCCGATCGTGCGCGGCATTATTCGCGATGCGGTGGCGCAGTTTGGCGTTGAAGAGGTCTATAGCAGCAAGCGCATGGAGTTGACCCAACTGGTCAGCGAGGAAATGGAGCGCCGCTTCGCCATGAACGGGATCGAACTGGTGGATTTTGTGGTGCGCAACATTGCCTTCTCGGAAGAGTATGCTGACTCGGTAGAGCAGAAGCAGATCGCCGAGCAACAGGCGCAGCAGGCCGCCTTTGTGGTGGAGCAGCGCCGCCAGGAGGCCGAGCAGGCCCGCCAGGTGGCGCAGGGCGCTGCCGACGCCTCCGTGATCCGCGCCCAAGGTGAAGCCGAGGCACGCTTGATCCAGGCGGAGGCCGAAGCTGAGGCGCTGCGCATGCTGGCGGAGGCCTTGGGGCGCAACCCCAATGTGCTCACGTTGGAATACATTCAAAAGCTGGCGCCCAATATCCAAGTGATGCTGGTGCCTACGGACAATCCCTTCCTGCTGCCTTTGCCGGGCACCAACCCTTAACCCCCTGTAGCTCTAGCGCCGGGCCAACCATTTGGTTGGCCCTGTGTGGGTTAACCCTGCGAATTAGTATGATATAAATCATAAAAATAACGAAGGAGTTTTACATTTAGTTGATTTTAATTATCAACTGGGGTGAAAATGTGATACAGTATGGGCCAAGGTAAAGGAGCAAAAATGCTAATCAGTCAAAACTTGATGAAGGCGATCAATGAACAGGTGGGGCGCGAGTTCGGCGCGGCCATGCAGTACGTCAATATCGCCGCGTACTTCACTGCCGAAAACATGCTGCTATTTGGCAAGCTGTTCTTTGAGCAGGCGGCCGAAGAGAATGCCCACGCCATGAAGTTTGTGCGCTATGTATTGGATGCGGGCGGCACGGTTGGCGTGCCGGCCATTGCGCAGGCGCGCGCCGATTTCAAATCGCCGCAGGATGCGGTGGGCGCGGCGCTGCAGTGGGAAGAGGAAGTGACCCGCCAGATCAACGACTTGATGGACATTGCCGTCAAGGAGAAGGATTACATTGCTCAGGAGTTCCTCGGCTGGTTCGTCAATGAGCAACTGGAAGAAGTCTCCAAGATGAGCACGATCCTCAGCGTGATCGAACGCTCGGCGGGCAACCTGTTGCTGGCGGAGCAGTACGTGCAAAGCACCCTGGCCGACATCGAATCGGTTGAAGGCGGCGCGAAGTAACGTTTTGCAGATGTAGGTTGTATAATTTGCAAGCTATAAGCTATAAGCTATAAGCTATAAGCTATAAGCTATAAGCTATAAGCTAACAACTGAATACTCTTCGGGGCAGGGTGATTACGTATCGGCGTTGCCGATGCTGGCGGAGTTGCTTCGCAACTCTGAACGCCAAGGCGGTGGAGTTGCACAGCAAACTCCATTAGCAGCGGCGCCAGCCGCTGCGTAAAATTCCCGATCGGTGGTACAGCCCACGAGCGCTCTTGAGCGCAGGATCCGGTGAAACTCCGGGGCCGACGGTATAGTCCGGATGAAAGAAGACGCGGAGACGAAGACTCCGCAAGCACTACCCGCACCAAGTTGCGGGTGGTGCTGGTGTGTTTGCGCATGCCAAAGCCCCAAAAGCAACGCTTTTGGGGCTTTTGTTTTTTCGGCAGTGCGCGCACCGGTGTGCTTTTTGCGCGCCACAGCCCCGATGAGTGCATCGGGGCTGTTTTTGTATGTGAGGTGCTGATTGGCAAGTAAGCGGCAAGCAAGATCGATCCCCGCCGGGCTGCTGGCGCTGCTCGTCGGGCTAGTGACCCTGCTCATTTGGGAAGCGCTGGTGCAGCTGGCAGGCTTGCCGGCCTTCATTCTGCCCGCGCCGGGTGCGGTGTGGGCACGCGCCCTGGTCGCCATCGCAGATGGCAGTTTGCTGCGCCATGTACTCGTGACCCTGCAGGAGGTGCTGCTGGGCCTGGCCTTGGGCGCCGTGGCGGCCGGGCTGCTCGGATACGGGCTGGCACGCTCGCCGCGCTGGGAGCGCCTGCTGGCCCCGTTTGTCGTCGCCAGCCAATCTGTGCCTATCGTGGCGCTGGCCCCGCTGCTGGTGATCTGGTTTGGCCCGGGTCTGCTCTCCAAGACGCTGATCTGTGCCTTGATCGTGTTCTTTCCCATCCTGATCAACACCATCCTCGGCCTGCATAGCGTGCCGCAGGATCTGCGTGACCTGATGCGCTCGCTGCAGGCCAGCCGCGCCCAAACCTTGCGCCTGCTCGAACTGCCCGCCGCGCTGCCCGTGTTCCTCGCCGGGTTGCGTATCGGCGCCACGCTCTCGGTCATCGGCGCGGTGGTGGGCGAGCTGGTGGGCGCCGACCGCGGGCTAGGCTTCCTCATCAACGTTGGCCGCGGCCAGTACGATACCGCCCTGGTCTTCGTGGCGGTCTTCGCCCTGGTGGGCCTGGCGCTGGCCCTGTATGGCCTGGTGGTACTGGCCGAGCGCCGCTGGTTGTGGTGGCAACAAAAATCCAATTCACTTTCATTATTTTCTGGAGAAAAATGAAAAACTCCCACTCACGTACCGTCTTTGCGAGCCGCTCTGCGGCGAAGCAATCCCCAATTGGGATTGCAAGACAGGCATGGGGATTGTGCAATCTACGATTGCTCCGTTTGCCGCGGGCTATGACTTTGACCCTGATCGCAATTAGCTTGCTGTTGGCCGCCTGCGGCGCGGCAGCCGCGCCGGCTGGCCCGTGGCAGGCCATCCGCCTGCCGATGGGCTACATCCCCAATGTGCAGTATGCGCCGTTCTACGTGGCCGTTGAGCGCGGCTACTTTGCTGAGGCGGGTTTTGACATTGAATTCGATTACAGCTTTGAGACCGATGGCGTCGCCCTCGTCGGTGCCGGACAGTTGCCCTTTGCCGTCGTCTCGGGCGAACAGGTCTTGCTCGGCCGCGCCGCCGGTCTGCCCATCGTCTATGTCGGCGCCTGGTACCAGGAATTCCCGGTGGCGATCGTTGCCATGACCGAGAGCGGTATCCAGACCCCGCAAGACCTCAAAGGGGCGCGCATTGGCCTGCCCGGCTTGTTCGGCGCCACCTACATCGGCCTGCGCGCCGTGCTGAGCCAGCGCCAGATCCTCGAAGCGGATGTGCAGCTTGATTCGATCGGCTTCAATCAAGTGCAAGCGTTGGCCGCCGGGCAGGAGGATGCCGTGGTGGGCTACATCAACAACGAGCCGGTGCAGCTGCGCGCCGAAGGCTACGCGGTCAATGTGCTGCACGTGGCCGATTATGTGCAGTTGGCCGCCAATGGCTTGCTGACCAACGAAACGATGCTCGCCGAGCATCCTGAGCAGGTGCGCGGCTTCGTACGCGCCTTCCTGCGCGGCCTGGCCGATACGATCGCTGACCCTGAGGCCGCCTACGAGATTGCTACAAAATACGTAGAGGGCCTGGCGGCGCAAGACAAGGCCACCCAGATGGAAGTCCTTACCCTCTCGATCGAATCGTGGCAGGCAGAACCGCTGGGCTACTCCGATCCGCAGGCCTGGGAGAACATGCAAGCCGTGCTGCTGGAGATGGGCTTGCTCAGCGCACCCCTCGATCTGGGCGCGGCCTTCAGCAACGAATACCTGCCGGCGGAGTAATGACGCCTGCGGCAACGCCACTCTTGCACGTCGAGAAGCTCTCGGCGGCCTATGCTGACCGCCATGGGGCGCTGGCTGTTCTGCGCAACCTCTCGTTTCAGGTGCCGGCCGGGCAGTTCGTATGCGTGCTCGGCCCCTCGGGGGCCGGCAAGAGCACCTTGCTGCGCGTGCTGGCCGGCTTGCTGGCGCCGCGGTACGGCCGGGTTCATTTTGCCGGCCAGCCGTTGCGCGGCCCGCAAGCCGGGGTGGGGCTGGTGTTCCAGGATGCCAATCTGATGCCCTGGCGCAGCGCGCTCGACAATGTAGCTCTGCCATTGGAGTTGCGCGGCGATGCGGACGCCATCGACCGCGCCTGGGACATGCTGCAAATGGTGGGGCTGCAGGGCTTTGAGCAGGCGTTACCCGCCACGCTCTCCGGCGGCATGGCGCAGCGCGTCGCCATCGGCCGTGCCCTGGTGCAAGACCCGCAGCTCCTGCTGCTGGATGAGCCCTTCGGCTCGCTGGATGCGCTGACCCGCGAGAAGATGGGCGAGGAGTTGCTGCGCATCTGGGAGCTGCAGCACAAGACCGTGGTGATGGTTACGCATGACATCAACGAGGCGCTTTACTTAGCGGATCGCGTGCTGGTGCTTGGCCCGCGCCCGGCCGGGCTGAAGCTGGATCTGGCGGTGCGCCTGCCGCGGCCGCGCCGCCCGCAACTGCGCTACTCGCCGGCCTTTGGCCGCCTGGCCGCACGCCTACGCGCCGCCATTGAGTAGGCCCGCGAGGCAGGCGGTATAATCTCTACGGAAAGTGAGAGATTGCACATGAGCAGTACAAGCTTGGCCCAACCGCTGCCTACCCCCATCGGCAACAAGAAATTTATTATCGGTGGCCTGCTGATTTTGGCGGCAGTGGTCTATCTCATCGTCTCCTCGACTGCGGCCGGGGCGCAGTTCTTCTTCACCATCGATGAGCTCAACCAGCGCGGTGCCGAAGCCGTCGGCAAGCCGGCCCGCGTGGCCGGGGCGGTGCTCGGCGATACGATCGAGTACGATCCCGAGACGCTCACGCTGACCTTTACCATGGTGCACATGCCGGCCGATACGCGCCTCATCAATGATGATGGCGGCCTGGCCGAAGCATTGCATGCCGCCGTGAATGACCCGACGCGCAGCCAACTGCGCGTGCAGTATGTGGGCGTGAAGCCGGACCTGTTGGCCCACGAGGTGGAAGCCATCGTGGCTGGCAAGCTGGGTGAAGACGGCGTGTTCTACGCCGATGAGAACGGCCTGCTGCTGCGCTGCCCCACGCGCTACGAAGAAGCCCTGCCTGCCCAAAGCGGCAGCTAAGCGCGCCCGCCGATCATGGTTGCTGACCTCGGTTTTTTTGCTCTGCTGGTCGCATTCTTACTGGCGCTGTATGCCTGCGCCGCGGCGGCCTATGGCAGTTGGCGCCGCCAGCATCGCTGGGTGGCCAGCGCGCGCGCGGCTGTGTTGCTCGGCTTCCCGCTGCTCACCCTGGCGTGCGCCAGCCTGATTTACTCTCTGATCAATTTTGATTTCCAATTGCAATACGTCACCCAGGTGACCAGCCGCAGCATGCCGCTGTACCTGCGCGCCACCGCGCTGTGGGGTGGGCAGGCGGGCTCGTTGCTCTTCTGGTCATGGCTGATGGCCACCTTTACCTTTGTGGTCATGCTGCGCGATTGGCGCCGCGATCGTGATTTGCTGCCCTGGGTGGTGATCGTTTGCGCGGCGACGCTGGCCTTCTTCCTGGCGCTGATCCTATTCTTCGAGAATCCCTTCCTGCGATATTGGCGCGGCGTCACCGGCACCGTGTGGGCCGCCATGTGGCAGCCGGGCGGTGCTTTGCCGTATGTGCCCTTTGACGGCAATGGGCTCAACCCCTTGCTGCGCCACCCGGGCATGATCATCCACCCCCCAATGCTATATACCGGCTTCGTTGCCTTCGTGGTGCCGTTTGCCTTCGCCATCGCCGCCCTGGTGACCGGGCGCGGCGATGACCGTTGGATCCGCGTGACGCGGCGCTGGACGCTGATCGCCTGGCTGTTCCTCTCGCTGGGCCTGATCCTGGGCAGCCGCTGGGCCTACGACGTGCTCGGTTGGGGCGGCTATTGGGGTTGGGATCCGGTGGAGATCGCCGCGTTCATGCCCTGGCTGACCGGCACGGCTTTCCTGCACTCGGTAATGATCCAGGAAAAGCGCGGCATGTTCAAACATTGGAACATGCTGCTGATCATCCTGACCTATTGTCTGGTCATCTTCGGCACCTTCCTGACGCGCTCGGGGGTGCTGTCCTCGGTGCATGCGTTTGCGCAGAGCGCCATCGGGCCGATGTTCTTCGTCTTTATCGCCGTGACCTTTATCGTGTCGCTGGCGCTGCTTAGCAAGCGTTGGAACACGCTCAAATCAGAAGTGCAGATGACCTCACTGCTCTCGCGCGAGGCGCTCTTCCTGGTAAACAACCTGCTGTTCATGGGCATCTTACTGATCTGCTTCTGGGGCGTGGTCTTCCCGATCGTTAGCGAGGCCAGCGGCGGGATCGGCCAGGCCATTCCGGCGCTGGCGCACATTTTTACCGGGCAGCGCGCCACCGTAGGGCCGATCTTTTACGAAAGCGCCACTGGCCCCCTGTGGGCTGCGCTGCTCTTGCTTATGGGCATCGCCCCGCTGTCTGCCTGGCGCGCCTCCACGGCGCGCACGCTGGGCCGCGCCATGTGGAAGCCCTTCGCGCTCTCGCTGCTGGTGCTCGCCGGGCTGCTGGTGGCCGGTATGCGCCAGCCGCTGGCCTTGCTCTCGCTGTGGATCTGTGCCTTCGTCTTCCTGGTCACCCTGTATGAATTCTGGCGCGGCGTACGCGCCCGCGTGGCGCGCGGCGAGAACCCGCTCACCGCGTTAGGGCGCCTGGTGGCGCGCAACCGCCGTCGCTACGGTGGCTACGTCATTCACCTCGGCGTGATCTTGCTGGCGGTGGGCATCATCGGCATCGAAATGTTCCAGCAGGAGACCCAAGGCAGCCTGGCGGTGGGCGAACGCATGAGCCTGGGCAGTTACAGCATCGAATATGTCTCGCTTGCCGAATTTGAAACGCCGGATGGCCGCCTGGTCGACCGGGCGGTGATCGACGTGTACCGCCAAGGCGAGTGGCTGACGCAACTGTACCCGCGGCGTGACTTTTACTACGAATCACAGCAAGCCATGACCATTCCCGGTTTGCGCAGCACCTTGGAAAATGATGTCTACATCCTGCTAGTGGATTGGGAACCGGTCAGCGCCAGCCGGGCTACATTCAAAATGTATGTCAACCCGCTGGTGAATTGGGTGTGGTATGGCGGCTTTGTCTTCGTCTTCGGCACCCTGGTGGCCTCGTGGCCTGAGGCGCAGCCCAGCGCCCTGGGCCAGCGCAGCCGCAGCCGCATGCGCGGCCACGCGGAGCGCGCATGAAGTGGGCTGCCTGGGCCGCGGCGCTGATGCTGCTGCTGGCCGCCTGCGCTGGCCCGGCCAACGCGCCGCTGGCAGCCGGCAGCACGCCGAGTGCTGACCAGGTCAACGCGGTAGCCAAGCATCTGTATTGCCCGGTGTGCGCCAATGTGCCGTTGGATGTGTGTGGCACGGCTGCCTGCGCCCAGTGGCGCGCGCAAATTGCCGATCTGCTCAGCCAGGGCTACAGCGAGCAGGGTGTTTACGATTATTTTGCCGCCCAGTACGGGCAGAGCGTGCTGGCGGTGCCGCCGGCCCGCGGGCTGAACTGGCTGATCTATCTGCTGCCGCCGCTGGTGATCGCCGCGGCGGCGTTGTGGCTGGGGCGCAACCTGGCGCGCTGGCGTAAAGCGCCAACCGCGGCGCCCGAGCGGCCACAACTGGATAATGCCTATGCACGCCAGCTCGAAGACGAGCTAAAGGCGCGCCGTTGAGGATGATGACAGAAAAAAACACCACTCCGTTGTGGGGGCGTTTGCTGGCTTGGGGGCTGCTGCTGCTGTTGCTGGCGCTGGTGGCGATCCAGTTGCGTAGCTCGTTGCAAGGCATTCTGACCCGCGGCGAAGATGCGCCGGCCTTCACCTTCACCACCTTTGACGGGCAGACCCTGACCAGCCAGGATTTGCTGGGTAAGGTGGTGGTGCTCAACTTCTGGGCCTCATGGTGCGGCCCGTGTGAGCAAGAAGCCGCCCACCTGGAGCAGGCCTGGCAGCATTACCAGCCGCGTGGCGATGTGATCTTTTTGGGCGTGGCCTATGTGGATACGGAAAAAGAATCGCTGGCCTTCCTGGAGAAGTTCGGCATCACCTACTTAAATGGGCCAGATCTGGGTACCACCCTCTATACCGCTTTTCGGGCGCGCGGTGTGCCCGAGACCTTTGTGATCAACAAACTGGGCGAGATCGCCTCGGTGAAAGTGGGGCCGTATACCTCACTGGCTGAGATCACCAGCGTGGTTGACCGCCTGCTCGAGCTCGACTGATGGATATTGGTTCGTTATTCCTCCTGTTGGCCCTGTTGGTGCTGGCTGGCCTGTTCGTCGCCCGCCCGCTGATCGTGGAGAGTGACGCCGCGCTCGACCCAGCGCTGGCCGACCTGCAGGCCGAGCACCAACGCGTGCTGGATGCACTACTGGAGTTGGACGGCGATTGGGATCTGGGCAAGGTGCCCGAAGAGATCTACCGCCCGCAGCGCCAGCAGCTGCTGGCCGAAGGCGCCGCCGCCTTGCGCGCCATCGAGCGCCTGCCGCTGGAAGAGGCCGCACCGGCCAGCGCCGAGGCGGATGAGCTCGAAGCGATAATCGCCGCCTACAAACAGACACAGCGCAAGCAGGGGAAGCGTAAATGACCGCACCGCACAACCTGCGCCGCCTGGGCGCGTTGGCCGCGTGGCTGCTGGCCCTGCTGCTCAGCGGCTGCGAATTCTCGCTGGCGGGGGATGTGACCCCGCCCCCCGAGGCGCAGATCAGCACGGCCGTCAGCACGCCGCTCCCGGTGGAGTATCCGCCCGCCGCCGCCAACCTGCAAAGTGGGGCGCTGCTATTCAGCGAGCATTGTGCCGCCTGCCATGGGCCACGCGGCCTGGGCGATGGCGCCCAAGCCGGGCAGTTGCCCGTGCCACCGGCCGCCATCGGCAGCGCCACCCTGGCGGATGCCGCCCGCCCGGCCGATTGGTATCTCACCATCACCCAGGGCAACCTGGATAACTTCATGCCCCCCTTTGCCAACCAACTCAGCTTGCAACAGCGCTGGGATGTGCTGGCTTATGTGTATTCGCTCAGCCAGGATGAATTGGCCAGCCAGGCCGAGCCGCTCTTCAGCCAGCATGCCGACGCCCTGCGCGCCGCATTGCCGCTGGACGATATTCGTGCCATGGCAGCCTTCAGCCGGCATGAGCTGGTGGCGACGCTGGAGCAGAGCCTGCCCAGCCTGTCCTCGGCGGAGCTAGTGGCACTGGCCGGCTATGTGCAGGCCCGCGCCCTCGGCGGCAGCACGCAAGCGGCGGATAGCGCCGCGCCGCCCGCCAGCGGCCGCCTGCGCGGCCAGGTGCAAGACGGCAGCGATGGGCAATTGGCGCCCGGGCTGGCAGCGAGTTTGTTTGGCTACGAAGGCCAGACCCTGGTCTATACCGACTCGGTGCCCCTGGCTGCCGATGGCAGCTTTGCTTTCGATAGCGTGCCGGCCGCGCCGGGGCGCACCTTCTTCGCCTCGGTGGATTATTTGGGGCTGAGCTACTTCTCTGAATTCGTCACCGACCCGGCCCAGACGCAATTTGCCCAGCCGATCACGGTCTACGAGACCACCAGCGACACTGACCAGTTGGCCATCGAACGCCTCACCCTGATCCTGGAGTTCGACGCACCGGGCGTGATGCGTGTAGTGCCGCAGTATGTGCTCTCCAACATCGGCAGCCGTGCCGTGACGCCGCGCGCCGAGAACGAGCCGGTGTTGCTATACAGTTTGCCGGAGGGGGCCAGCAATCTGGCCTTCAACGAAGGTAGCCTGGGCGAGCGCTATGTGCCCAGTGCCGAGGGCTTTGGTGATCTGCGCGCCGTGTTGCCCGGCCTGCAGAGCTACCAATTGCTGTTCGCCTACCAGATGCCGTATACGCGCACCCTCGATCTGCCCTTGGCGCTCGAGCTGCCGGTGCGCGCCGTCGTGGTGTTGGTGCAGGCGGGCAGCGTAAGCCTGGCCAATACCGATTTCACCGCGATGGGCCAGCAAGAGATCGAAGGCCGCATGTATGATGCCTATCTCTCCACCGCGGGCTACTCCGCCGGCGAAGCGCCCGTACTGCAATTGCGCGGGCGTAATCCGCAGGGTGGGGCGGGCTGGCAAAGCCTGCTGGCCAGCGATACGGTGATCAGCGGCCTGGCGGTACTCACCGCCGCGGTGGGCGTTGCCTGGTTGTGGCTGCGCCACCTGCAGCGCGATGCGCAGCAACTGCTGGCGCAGATCGCCCGCCTGGATGAACGCCACGCCCGCGGCGAGATCGCCGAGGGCCGCTACCAGCGCCAGCGCAGCGCGCTGAAGGCGCAATTGCAACGCGTACTCAAGCGATGATCAAGATCAGCCAGCTCAGCAAGCGTTACGGCTACCGCCCGGTTTTGCAGGGCATCGAGCTGGCAGTGCGCCGCGGCGAAGTGGTCGCCTTGCTCGGGCCCAACGGCGCCGGCAAAAGCACCTTGCTGCGCATTCTGGCCGGGCTGGCGCAGGCCAACCACGGCCGCGTGGAAGTGGCCGGCTGCCGCTTGCCGCAGCAGGCCGCCGCGGCCCGCGCCCAACTGGGCTACCTGGGCCACCAACCCCTGCTTTACGAAGACCTCAGCGCGGACCAAAATCTGGAGTTCTTTGCACGCCTGTACGGCGTAGCGGCCGCGGCGGCGCGTATTGACGAACTGCTCGAGTTGGTAGGCTTGCAAGCCCGCCGCCGCGAGCGCGTGCGTGGCTTCTCGCGCGGCATGCTGCAGCGCCTGGCGCTGGCGCGCGCCCTGCTGCACCGCCCGCGGGTGCTCTTGCTGGATGAGCCGCACAGTGCGTTGGATCTGCACACCGCCGATCTGCTGGATACGGTGTTGCGTGCCGAGGCGCACCGCGGGGTTGCCATCCTGCTCGCCAGCCATGACCTCGAGCGTGTGGGCGGCCTGGCCCAGCGTGCCGTGTTGCTGGCGCAGGGGCGCATCGCCGCCCAGTTGCCCAAGGCGCAGCTTGGCCGCCGGCTGCCAGGCGCCTACCAGCATGCCGTGGAGCGCGCCAATGCCTAGTTACTTCGCCGCCATTTGGGCCATCGTGCGCAAAGATATAGCCGCTGAGTGGCGCAGCCGACAGATGCTGACCGCCATGCTGGCCTTTGTGGTGCTGGTGATCTTCATCTTTGCCTTTACGCTGGATATTGACGCCTTGACCCGGCGCCAGATCGCCAGCGGCATTTTGTGGACCACCTTTGCCTTCGCCGGCACACTGGGGCTCAACCGTACCCTGGCCACCGAAGGCGAGCGCGGCTCGCTGGATGGCTTGCTGCTGGCCCCGTTGGAGCGCAGCGCGATCTATTTTGGCAAAACCCTGGCGAACTTATTTTTCATGCTGGTTGTGGAAATTTTCACCCTGCCGCTTTATGCTCTCTTCTACGGCATGAACCTGGCGCACCCCGGCTTGTGGCTGGTGCTGCTGCTGGGCTCATGGTGTTTTTGTGCCGTAGGCACGCTGTTGGCCGCCATGGCGGCGCAGGCACGCAGCCGCGAGTTGCTGCTGCCGGTGCTACTGTTCCCGTTGGTGCTGCCCGTGTTGGTGGCAGCGGTGCGCGCCAGCAGTGCCCTGGTGAACGGGCTTGGCTGGGCGTATGCCTGGCCCAGCCTGAACATTTTGATCGTCTACGGCATCATCATGCCCGCCTTGGGTTTTATGTTTTTCGATTTTATTGTGGAGGAGTAGTTTTCTTATGGCATCAACTTCATTAGATCGTAAGCCGCGTGCCCTGCATGCGCTGGACGTAGTGTCGGCGCTGCTGATGGCGGCTACCCTGTACATGGTGTTCTTCTACGCGCCCACCGAGCGCGTGATGGGCCAGGTGCAGCGCCTGTTTTACTTCCATGTCTCCAGCGCCTGGGTGGCAATGGCGGTCTTGATCGTGGCGGCCGTGCTCGGCATTGTTTACCTGATCCGCCCGCAGCACAAGCTGGATGTGTGGGCGGTGGCCTGCATTGAGCTCGGCCTGGTGTACGCCTTCATCTGCGTCACCACCGGTTCGATCTGGGCCCGCCCGGCCTGGAACACCTGGTGGACCTGGGACCCGCGCGTGGTGACGTTCACCATCCTCATTCTGGTCTACCTGGCGTACATGCTGCTGCGCCAGGGCATCGAAGATCCGCAGCGCCGCGCCCGCTTTGGCGCCATCTACGCCATCCTCGCTTCGGTCACCGTGCCGCTGACCTATTTTTCCATCCGCATCTGGCGCACCCTGCACCCGGTGGTCATCGGCAGCGGTGATCCCAGTGCCCAGGGCACCTTTGATATGACCCGCCCCATGCTGCACACCCTGCTCTTCAGCCTGCTGGCCTTCAGCGTGTTTGGCGCCACCCTGCTGTGGCACCGCGTGCGCCTGGGCTGGCTGGCCGACAAGGTTGAGCAGTTGCGCATGCAGGCCCTGGGCCGCTGAGGAGATTTCCATGCCGATTGAAACCACCAACTACCTGATCCTGGGCGCCGTGATCACCTTTGGCGCCATCGCGCTGCATTTGCTCAGCTTCCCGTTGCGAGCCCGCAACCTGCAAGCCGATCTCGACGCGTTGCAAGTAGCCCCGGCGGCCAAAAAGCCCGCCGCCAAAAAGGCCGCGCCCAAAAAGGCCGCCAAGAAAACGGCCGCCAAGAAAACGGCCAAAAAAGCAGTGAAGAAAGCGGCGCGCAAGCGCACCAGCCGCTAAAACAAGGGGTAACCGGACGGGCGGGGCACGCAGTGCCCCGCCCGTTTTGCATTTTGCGCTAGAATGCCAATATGCCCACGAAAAAGAGCATCCCCAGCAAGACGACCTATAACCGTTGGAGCGCCACCACCAAGACGGTGGTTGGCCTCAGCCTGGTGGCCTTATTGGCGGCCATTCTGGTGCGCTTCAACTATCTCATCGGCCCGCTGCTGTTGGCCTTCATCATCTCGTATATTTTGCACCCCTGGGTGGAGCGCCTGGCGCGGGCCACCGGCTTGAATTGGCGTGCGGCCGTCAGCCTGATCTTTGTTGCCTTCCTCGGCCTGGTGGTGTGGCTCTCGATCCTGGGCGGCTCGGCGGCGGTGGATCAGATCAGTGCGCTGATCTCTTCGGGGCAAGACTTGGTGACCAATCTACCGGAGTTTGCCAGCCAGTTGGGCAGCCAGACGATCCACCTGGGGCCATTCACCATCCAGTTGGCCGAGGTGGAACGCGTGCTGGAGCAGGAGTTCAACCTCAGCTTCGTTACCTTGGGGCAACAGTTGCTCTCCACCTTGCAGCCTGTGCTGGGGCAGGCCGGCAGCCTGATCGGGCGCCTGGCCACCGGCGCCCTGAGTACGCTGGGGTGGGCCGCGTTTGTTTTCGTCATCTCGTACTTCCTGTTGGTGGATGCCGAGGGCGTGCCTTCCTTCTTTGCGCAAATTGCCAACACCGGGCATGATGCCGATATTCGCCGCATTGGCCGCGAGCTCTCGCGCATTTGGGATACCTTCCTACGCGGCCAGTTGCTCATCATCACCCTGGTGGTGGTGACCTATCTGATCTTGATGACCATTCTGGGCGTGCACAATGCGCTGGGCCTGGCCTTCCTTACCGGCCTGGCTAAGTTTGTGCCTTATGTGGGGCCATTGGTGGCCGGTGCCACCGCGGCGCTGGTCGCCTACTTCCAGCCCGGCGGCAATTATTTGGGCATCGAACCGTTTACGTATTCCGTGGTGGTGGTGGTGGGCACATTGGTGCTGGACCAGATATTCGATAACCTGGTCAGCCCGCGTATCTTCGGCAAGCGTTTGGGCGTGCACCCCGCAGCCGTGCTGGTGGCCGCCCTGGTGGCGGCCAGCCTGCTGGGCTTCGTGGGCCTGCTGCTGGCCGCGCCGGTATTGGCCAGCGCGCAGTTACTGTTCACCTTTGCGCTGCGCAAAATGCTCGATCTCAACCCGTGGCCCAAACGCGAGGCCAAAGCTGAGCCGGCCAGCTCATCCAGTGTGACTCAACGCCTGAACGGCACCTGGCGCGCTGTGCGGGCGCGGCTGGAGCGCGCCTACAAAGCCTGGCGCAAACGCCGCACGGCGCGCTGATCTGGCGCAAAAAGTGCATCGTTAAAAACTAAGCCCTTTCGCTTATACTTAATTGCCTTTTTGGGCACTTTTTATGGCACACAACGCCATCATCCTCACCCCTAACCGCGGCTTTGGCGAAATGGTTCGCCAACTGCTGGCGGATACGGCCGCCCTGCACGCGCAGTGGCTGGCCACGCCGCAACGCGCCTTGCAGGCGCTGGCGGGGGTGGAGCTGTTGGTACTGGATGCAGACTTCCCTGCGTTGGATGTGGCTGAGTTCATCCAGCAGGTGCGCCAGACCCATCCCACAACCAAGTTGATCCTGATCCTGGCGGAGGACATGCCCGCGGACGGCTGGCCGGTGGAAGCGCTGATTCCGCAGCCGTTTTACTTGCCCGATCTGGCCGCGGCGCTCGAGCGGCTGTATGGCCCGCTGCAGCCCGCCGCAGCACCGCCGGCTGCCGCGCACGCTGCGCCGGCCTGGTTGGCCGATACCAAACTGTCCGCCCAGCACCTGGCACAGCTCTCGCTCGAATCAGCTTCACAGGCGGCGCTGATCACGCGCGGCGCCGAAGTATGGGCCTATGCCGGCGAGTTGCCGCAGGCAGCCGCCCAGGAGTTGGCGGCGGCGATCTCCAGCGCCGGTGACGCCGGAGCCGACCTGGCGCGCTTTGTGCGCCTGGAAGCGACCCAGGCCGATTACATGCTATACGCCACATCCCTGGGCCGCGAGTACACGCTGGCCCTGGTGTTTGATACCCAAGTGCCCTTTAGCAAGATGCGCAGCCAGGTGGACAAATTGGCCGCGGCAATGGCCAGCGCTAGCGAAGCCAGCTTGGCGGCTGCCGCCCCGCAGGCGCGCCTCCGCAACGGCGAGCCAACGGCCGCAGCGCTGCCGCCAGTGGCCTACGACCTTGCTCCGGCGCTAAACGCGTCTGTGCAGGCTGTGTACGCCAGCGAGCCCAGCGTGCGCCACGGCGCCGTGGCCGTCACCCATAGCGGCAGCGCGCTGCAATATGCCTATGTGTTGCTACCGCGCCTGCCGGAGCACCGCCTGGAAGGTGACCTGGCCGAGAAGCTGGCCGCCTGGCTGCCGCAGTTGTGCCTGGCCTTCGCCTGGCGGCTGGAGCACCTCAACATTCAGCCCGGCTTCTTACAGTGGATGGTGAGCCTGCCCGCCGAAACGGCGCCCGAGCGCGTGGTGCACAGCCTGGATCAGCATCTCTCGCAACGCATCTTCGAAGAGTTTGCGCGCATGCAGCGCGAGAACCCCTCGGGCGAATTCTTTGCCCCGGGCTTTCTGGTGGTCAGCGGCGGCCTGCCCAGCGATGCGCAGGTGCTGGATTTCATCAGGCACACGCGTGCCCGTCAGGGTATTCCAACACAGTGAGCTGTGAACAGTGATTGGTGAGCAGGAAGTTCACCTCGATCCGATCACTCCTCACTGTTCACTGGTTACTCTTCACTAGTTACGCTCCTCTCCCTAGTACAATCTTTGCATGTCGCAAACGCTCTATCTCATCGATGGCCATGCCTTGGCCTATCGCACCTATTTCGCCCTGACCAGCGCCGGCGCGGGTAGCAGCCGCTGGACGACCAGCTCGGGCGAGCCGACCGCTGGAGTCTTTGGCTTCACCTCGGTGTTGCTGCGCATCCTTGAGCAAGAGCGCCCCGAATACATGGCCGTGGCCTTCGATGTGGGCAAGACCTTTCGTGACAAGCGCTACCCTGAATACAAAGCCACCCGCGAGAAGATGCCGGATGACCTGCGCATCCAAATGGAGCGCATTCGCGAAATGGTGGATGCGTTCGGCTTCCCGCGGCTGGAGTTGGAAGGCTTTGAGGCCGATGACGTCATCGGCAGCATTGCCAAGCAGGTCGCCGGCGAAGGGGTGGGGGTCAAGATCATCACCGGCGATAAAGACCTGCTGCAATTGGTGGATAAGCGCATCATCGTCAGCCTGCCTGGCAAGCAGCTGGCGGACGGCAAGGATTATTACGCTCAGGATGTCTTCGAATTCCTGGGGGTGTTGCCTGAGCAGGTGGTGGACTTCAAAGCCATGATCGGCGACAAATCCGACAACATCCCCGGTATTGCCGGGATCGGTGAGAAGACCGCCGCGGCGTTGTTGGCCGAGTACCAAACCCTCGATAACATTTATGCGAATTTGGATAAGCTCAAGCCGGCCCAGCGCCAGAAGTTTGAAGACGGGCGCGAGAAGGCGCAACTGAGCTATGAGCTGGCGCGCATCGTTACTGATTTGAAGATCGATTTCAGCATTCAGCAAGCCCGCACGGATCAGATCAAGGCGCAGGAAGTGCAAGAGCTCTTCCGCCAGTTGGAGTTTCGCTCGCTAATGAAGCGGCTCAGCACCGTGTTGGAGCTGGGCAACATGCCGCAGGATACCAAGCTGGGCCAGTTGGGCATGTTCCCTGAGGACAACCCGGCCCCGCGCGGCCCGGCGGTGGATATTGACGTAGAGATCATTGACACCGCCGAGAAGCTGGCCAGCCTGGCGGCGCAGTTGGCCAGCGCCGAGCAGATCGCCTTTGACACCGAGACCAGCAGCACCGATCACATGCAGTGCGATTTGGTGGGCATCTCCTTGGCGCTGGCGCCGGGCAAGGGCTATTACATCCCCATCGGGCACGAGCCGATGCTTGGCCGCCAGTTGCCGATCGAGGAGGTGGTGGCGGCGTTGCGCGGCCCGCTGACCGACCCCACGATCCCCAAGTGGGGCCATAACCTCAGCTTTGATTACGTCATCCTGGCACGCCACGGGCTCAAGGTACAGCCGTTGAGCATGGATAGCATGATTGCCGAGTGGGTGGCCGATAGCGGCTCGCGCAACCTGGGCCTCAAGGGGCTGGTGTGGGTGCGCCTGAACAATGAGATGACCGAGATCCAGGAGCTGCTCGGCAAGGGGCGCAAGCAGATCACCATGGCGCAGGTGCCGATCGAGCAGGCGGCCAGTTATGCCGCCGCGGATGCCGAAGTGGTGCTGCGCCTGCAGCCCATTCTGGCCGAGCGCATTGCGCAGGTGCAAGGCCAGCGCATCTTTGCCGAGATCGAGATGCCGTTGGTGCGCGTACTCTCCGATATGGAGATGGCCGGGATCAAGCTCGACACAAATTTCCTGGCGGAGATGGGCGCCGAGCTCAATAGGGAGTTGGAGCGCATCGGCACCGAGGTGTACCAGCAGGTTGGCGAAGAATTCAACCTCAGCTCGCCGCAGCAATTGGCGCACATGCTGTTTGATCGCTTGAAGTTGCCGCCGCCGGCCGGGGTGCGCAAGACCGCCAGCGGCGCGTACTCCACCTCCGCCGATATTTTGGAAGCGATGAGCTCCGAGCACCCCATGGTGGAGCTGATCCTGACCCATCGCGAGCTTTCCAAGCTCAAGACCACTTATGTGGACGCGCTGCCGCTGGAAGTGAACCCGGCCACCGGGCGGGTGCACACCTCGTACAACCAGGCGGGCACGGTCACCGGGCGCATCGCCTCCAGCGAGCCGAATCTGCAGAACATCCCCATTCGCACGGAGCTCGGCCGGCGCGTGCGGCGCGCCTTCATTGCCGCGCCGGGGCACAAATTGCTCGGCGTGGATTATTCGCAGGTCGAGCTGCGCATCGTGGCGCACATCGCTCAGGATGAGGCCATGCTGAACGCCTTCCGCAACAACGAAGACATTCACGTCACTACTGCGGCGGCGATCCTTGGCATTGCGCCGGAACAGGTGACCGGTGAGCAACGCCGCAACGCCAAGGCGGTGAACTTTGGCCTGATCTATGGCATGAGCCCGTTCGGGCTGACGCGCAGCACGGATCTGACGCTGGCGGAAGCTGAGAACTTCGTCAAGGCGTACTTCGAAAAATTCCCCGGCGTGCGCGCCTATATCGACAATACCAAGAAGACCGCGGCGCAATTGGGCTATATTGAAACGCTACTCGGCCGGCGGCGCCTGTTCCAGGGGCTGAAAGACGGCACGAACTATGTGCTCAAGAGCCGCCTGGAGCGCGAGGCGATCAACAGCCCGATCCAGGGCACCGCGGCGGACATTATGAAATTGGCGATGCTGCGGGTGGATGCGGCGCTGCCGGCGGCCAAGCTGGGGGCGCGTATGTTGCTGCAGGTGCACGACGAGCTGGTGCTCGAGGTGCCCGAAGCCGAATTGGCGCAGACCGCCGCCCTGGTGCGCGAGGAGATGGCCGCGGCGTATACGTTGAGCGTGCCCTTGCAAACTGAAGTGAAGGTGGGCGATAACTGGGGCCAGATGCAGGTGCTGGATTAATTGGCCGGGCGCACAAACATCAGCCCGAAAGCATCCTCATACATCAAGGTGTAGCCCTCAAGCTGGTGGAGCAGGGCGGCGCGGTAGAAACGGTGCATCGGCTCCAAACGTGCGGGGTCGGGCGCGTTGGCCAGGTAGTGCGCGTCTCCGTAGGCAAGCACATTCTCGCGTTCCAGCAGCAGGATATCGGGTTGCTCACTGTTGAGCATATCCAGGCTGCCCAGTTCCCAATCCATAAACACCTCCAGCCCCGCGCGGCTGGGAAAGTACACCTTCCAATCGCGGTAGATGCGTAGCGGCTGCGCCGGGCTGGCGGCGGCCAGTTGCGCTTGCACCGCGCCGTAAAACTGCAGGCTGGGCGAATTTTGTTCGCGCTGTAGCGTGCTGGTGATCAGCCCAGCATCCGTGCGCATGAAGTGCGCCGCCTGGAAACCCAGCAGCGCCAAGACCAGCCATTGCAGCAGGCGCGGCCAGCCTGCGGCGCGGCGCAGATCGGCCAGCGAGTCGGGCAGCACGAAGACCAGCGCGGTGATGGCAGGCAACAGCACCGGCAGCCAGTAATGCGGCCGGAAAGACGAGGCGTTGAAAGTGATGAACAGGGCGGGCAGCAGCCAGGCGCTGAGCAGGGCGGCTTGCGGGCGTGTGGCGCGGCGCGCCCAGCCGAGCAACAACGCGGCGCCCAGCAGCGCCAGGAAGGCGCCGCCACCGTAGTGGCTGGTGAGCCAGGTGGGCAGGCGCCCGCCCTCGAGGAAGGCAGGGCGGCCCACCAGGATGCCCTGGCGGGTCTGCTCGAATTGCAGGCGCTGGGTGGCGAGCAGCTCGGCGCGCTCCTGCGGCAACAGCAGCAGGGGATTGCTGAGCACAAAGGCCAGCAGCATCACGCCAAGGAAGCCTGCCGCCAGGCGCAGCGCCCGGCCGCGGCCCAGGCGGCCACGCCGCAGGCCGAGGAACAGATACGTGGGGATGGTGAGCACGAACCAGGCTGTACTGTATTTGATGCCGAGGCCAAGGCCGGCCGCGGCCGCGGCCCACCAAAAATACGGCCCAAAACGCAGCCCATCGCGCCGCAGGCAAAAGAACACCAGGCTGACGCATAACAGCGCCAGCCCATCGGCGTGCCACCATAGGCTGTTCACCAACAGGCCGGGCACGATCAGCAGCAATACGAACAACACAATGGTTTTGAGGCGCGCGGCGAACCCGGTGGCCGCGTAGGTGAGCAGCCATACGCTCAGCAAGTTGGGCAGCACGCTGATGCATTGGCGTAATACCAGCACCAGCGTGCTGGTGTGCGCGGCCCAGCCGCTGCCCAAGAGCACGCGCAGCGGCAAGAGCACCAAGGCGGAGAGGAAGTAAAACGGGTAACCGTAGAAATAATGCTGGTAGGCCACGAAGTTGCGCAGGCTGCCCACCAGCGTGTCGCTGCCGCTGGCCATGCGCACGGCGTGGGCATACTGGGCGAACTCGTCCACCTCAAAAATGGCGAGCATCTCGGGGTTTTGTGCCCCGGTATGGTTGGGCAGGATCAGGGTGAGGAAATACAGCAGGCTAAGTGCCAGCAGGAAGCCAATGTGCCGCGGTGAAAGCGTTGACGTACTTTTTTGCATAGTGTGCCGTGCCAATGAACTTCCCCTGGCAACGGTAGAAACTACGCGAAAATTCTATCCCGCGGCGATTTGGAATGTAAACCCCAAAGCAAGCGCTCACTCCTGGGCACGATTGTAGAGCAGCAGCCAGGCACCCCAGGCCGGGTCGCCCGCCTCGGTGATGCAGGCGGCGGGCTGCAGGCCGGCTAGCGTCTCGCTGCCGGCAATCGAAAGGATGTAGGTGGAGCCAGGGGTCATTTCAAATTCAGCGTAGCCCGGGCCGAAATCCGGGCGGGCGCCGGTAAAGAATTCGCTGCTTTCTTCGCCATCGTTCATCGCCAAACGCACGCCGGCCTGGGCCTGGCCGTTGGCGTCGAAGACGAACAGCTTGACCAAGGGCGGCGTCTCGCTGCTTTCGCACAGCAGCTCACGGCTGCCCAAGCTGTAGCTGCCGCCTTCCGCGGCCGCGAAGGGCGTGGCCGCCGCGCCGGCCTCTTCCGGATTGGGGGTGAACACCGCCTCGGAGGTGGATTGTGCGCTGACTTCGAAAGTATCCAGATCCTTGGCCAGGCTGGCGAGGGCACGCGCCTCGCGCTGCGTGGCGCTGTTGCCCAGTGCCAGTTGCGCTTGGGCGCTGAGCGCACGCGCCGGGTCAGCATCGCCCAGTTGCGCCAGGCGCGCCTGCGCCCGGTTAAGGTCACCGCTGGAGGCGTAGGCCAGCGCCACCATCAAGCGGTACTGGTCCTTGTATTCGGCGGCAAGGTGTTGCGGGCCGACACTGCTGACCTGCAGCGGGAAGGCTACAAACGAGAGCACGCAGCCGAACACCACGCCGAGCAAGAGGCCGGTGAGCAGATACAGCGGGGGGCGCTTGGCCGGAGTTTTGGTCATCATGGGGTGGGCGTAGTGGCCAGGTTGGGGCGCTGGCTGCGTAGTTCGCTGGCCAAACCGGCCAATAGGTTAAGGTCGCTTTGGGCGTAGCCGTGTTCCTGGCCAAATTCCAGCGCGGCGATCAGCGGCAGCAACGGATTCTCGGCGTTGAGGAATTCGAGGTGGTGCGTGGCACGGCTCAGGTTGCCATCGGCGGCGTAGGCCTCGGCGGCCATCAGGGCGTAGTCGGCGGCGAAATCTTCGCGCAGCAAACGCGGCGCGGCATCGGCCGCAGACAGCGGGCGCAACTGCCAGCCGAGGTACAGGCTGGCGATCAGGCCGAACAGGATGGTGAGGCCGAAGAAGGTATAGCGAGTAACCATAGATAGCTGGGATGCAAGAACGCGGCCAAGTGGGCGGATGCACCCGTAGTGTAGCCAGTTTTTGGCTACGCTACCTTCTGAATGATGGATGAGATTGCTAGTGAATACGGCTGATGAGATTGCCCACGATGATCAGCCCAAAACCGCCGAGAAACCAGGCCAGCCCCGGCAAAAACGAGCGTAAGGCTGCGGCCTGCGTAGTGGGTTGCTCGTCGCCTGTGCCGCGCAGGAACAGCCAGGCGCCCCAGCACACGCTGCCTGCGCCCGCTAGCACGAGTGAGACGCCTATCAGGTTGGATAGCAGGGCCAACCAGGCCTCGGCGCGTAGCAAAGGCAGCAGCGTCTCGTAGGCAATCGAGATAATGATGATGCTGAAGATAATGCCAGCGATCAGCAGAAATAGGGCCTGGGCGGAGAAGAGCCTGCGCACCCGCGGTTAGCCCAGTTTTTGTGCGACCCAACTGGCGGCCACCGCCAGCGCTTCGTCCAGCTTGCCGTTGTCTGTGCCGCCACCCTGGGCCAGCTCCGGCTTGCCGCCACCGCGGCCATCAAGGACGGCGGCGGCTTGCTTGGCAAGCTCGCCGGCTTGCAGGCCACGCGCCACCAGGTCTTTGGTGACCGCGGCGATGAGCGTGACGCTGCTATCGCTCACCGCGGCCAGCAGGGCTACGCCGCTGGCATGCTGCTGGCGGAACTTGTCTGCCAGGGCGCGCAACGCATCGGCATCGGCGCCGGGCACGGCCGCCGCCAGCACCGGCACGCCGGAGACTTGGGGAACGTTGGTGAGCAGGTCGCCCAGGCTTTCCTGCGCCTGGGCGCGGCGGGCGGCGGCCAGCTCTTTGCTGAGCTGGCTGAGCTCGCTCTGCAGCGCCGCCGTCTTGGCGGGCACTTCGTCAGGCGTGGTCTTGAGGGTGCGGGCGGCTTCTTGCAGCGCGGCGTTGCGCGCCTTCGCCAGCGCATAGGCCTCGCGCCCGGTCACCGCTTCGATGCGGCGGATTCCGGCGGCGGCGCTGCCTTCGCTGACGATGAGGAACAAGCCAATATCGCCGGTGTGTTCAACATGTGTGCCGCCACACAACTCATACGAGAACGGTGCATCTTCGTTGCCGATGGCGATCGTGCGCACTTTCTCGCCATACTTCTCACCGAACAGGGCGGTTGCGCCTTCCTGCTTGGCTTGCTCCAGCGATTTGGTCTCTTTTTCCAGCTCGTAATTATCCAGCACCCAGGCATTCACCTGATCTTCGATTTTGGAGAGGGCGTCCTTGCTAACGGCTTCAGGATTGTTGAAATCAAAACGCAAACGGTCGGGCGCCACCAGCGAACCGGCCTGGCGGGCGTGCTCACCAACGATTTGATGCAGCGCAGCGTGCAGCAGATGCGTGGCGGTGTGGTTGCGCATGATGTCCTGGCGGCGGCGTGCATCCACGCGGGCGATGGCTTCATCGCCCAGCTTGGGCGTGCCGTTGACCACTTCGCCAATATGCACGATGGCGCCGGCGGCGGGCTGCTGCATCTCGGTCACCTGGATGGCCCAGCTGCCGTCCGCCGCCTGGATGATGCCGGTGTCGCTCACCTGGCCACCCGCGGCAATGTAGAAGGGCGTCTTGGGCAGAATCACGGCCACAGTGTCGCCAGCGGCAGCCTGCTGCAGCGGCTGGCCGTCTTTCACCAGGGCCAGCACTTCGCCCTTGGTGTCGAGTTCGTCCAGGTCTTCGTAAGGGTCGTACTTCACGCCCTTATCGCTTAGTTTCTTCTCGGTTTGCAACTGCTGCACTACGGCGGCAAAGGCTTCGGCTTGTTCGCCGCCCAGCGCGCCCATGGCCTGGCCTGCACCGGAGGCTGCCCGGTGCTGCTCCATGGCGGCCAGGAAGCCCGCTTCGTCTACGGCGTAGCTGCGCTCGCGCGCCACGTCACGCGTCAGCTCCAGCGGCAAGCCGTAGGTGGCGTACAGGTCAAAGGCCTGGGCGCCATCCAGCGTGCCGCCGGCGGGCAGCCCGGCGAGCAGTGCGTCCAAATGGGCCGTGCCGCTTTCGACGGTGCGCTGGAACTGCTCTTCTTCACGCGTCAGGCCATCCAGGATGGCTTTGCGGTTCTTGACCAGCTCAGGGTAAGCCTCGCCATAATGTTCGATGATGGCTTCGGCCACCTGGGCCATGAACGGCTCGGTCAGGCCGAGCTTAGTGCCGAAGCGGGCAGCGCGGCGGATGATCATGCGCGCCACATAGTTGCGGCCCACGTTGCCAGGCACCACACCTTCGGCGATCAGGAAGGTGGCGGCGCGGGCATGGTCGGCAATCACGCGGTAGGGCGTGAAGTTGGCGTCACGTTCAGCATCCGTTTGCCCGGCCAGTTGCTGCACCTTGGCGATGAGCGGCGTAAACAAATCCGTGCGATAGTTGCCCTGCACCTTCTGTAGCACCGAGACGATGCGCTCTAGGCCCATGCCGGTATCGACATGCTTGGCCGGCAGCGGCTTGAGCTCCTTGGGGCCAGTGCGGTTGTACTGAATGAACACCAGATTCCAGATCTCAACGAAGCGCGGGCTGTCGAGCGCCAGCTCGCCGTCGGCGTTCTTCTGGATCTCGCCGTACTCCGGGCCAAAGTCGTAATAGATCTCGCTGTTGGGACCGCAGGGGCCGGTGTCGGCCATCTCCCAGAAGTTGTCCTTGCGGCCGTAATACACCAGGTGCTCGGGCACAAAGCCGGGCTGGGCCAGCCAGTTGTCGGCGGCCTCTTTGTCAGTCTCAATCTCGCCCTGGTCATCCTTGAACACCGAGGCGTACAGGCGGTCTGCCGGCAAGCCCCATGTCTGGGTTAGCAGTTCCCAGGCCCAGGCAATGGCCTCTTTTTTGTAATAGTCGCCAAACGACCAGTTGCCGAGCATCTCAAAGAAGGTGTGGTGCGTGTCGTCCGTACCTACATCTTCAAGATCGTTGTGCTTGCCCGCCACGCGCAGACACTTCTGCGAGTCCACGGCACGCGAGTAGTCACGCGTGTCTGTGCCGAGGAAGACGTCTTTGAATTGCACCATGCCGGAGTTGGTGAACAGCAGGGTGGCATCGCCGCCCGGCACCAGCGAGGAAGAGGGTACCTCGGTGTGGCCGCGGTTAACGAAGAAGTCCAGATAATCTTGGCGGATTTGGTTGGCAGTTTTCGACATGGTTCTCTCTTTCAGAGAGGGGAATTATACGCAATGACTGGGAACTCTATCCCTGTATGATAGTATGATAAGTCTTAAGTGCATTATTTTTGAATTTGTACTATAGAGAATAAAGTGGGAGCTGAGATGGATGTACTCGGGTATCTGCTTCAAACTGAAAGTGCAAATCTACTCCTAGTTCTTGGGACGGTTGTTCTTATAACTGCCCTTGCAGGGCGTCTTGGTAATTTTGTAATCCTCAGTGGTTTTGGGCGTTTTTTAGTTGGGGGCTTGGGGATTTTATTTCTGCTAACTTCGTTCTTTGGAGCTGGACTCTTTCGTGCTCAAGAAGAAGACGAGAATAAAACTGAGCTAACGCCATCAAGTACTATTTCTAACTTTCCTTCTGCCGAAGCAACAGACAGACCTTCGATAGGCACAAGTGCTACTGCTGCAGTTGGAGATGCCTCTCAGGGGACGAGTTGCGAGAGTCGAGTAGTTATAAGAGAGCAGGTAGCTAACAATACAACGATGAGTTTTACTAGATGTCCAGTGGGTGAAATCAAATATCTTATTCAAGCTGATGATTTATTGAATAGTGTTCTCCTCGACTGTCCAGGGACCTCAAATCAAACTATTCCCTTCTACAGAAATGATCAAAGATCAGAGGGTCAACTCTTGCCCGTTTTTGAAACAGTTAACTTCAGAAGTTTTGAGGGGTGCAAGGTTCATTTTTCCATTACGAGTTCTGTTGGGAATATTGGTTACACCATCTGGCAGGAGCTTGTTTCCCAGTAGCTAAGCCCAGAAGAGTTCAAGCAGGGCAGCTTGTTCGGTGTCGGTCAGTTCGTGACCGCGGGTGGGATACCCCCTGGATGATGAAAGCTCTGGCTCGACTTATAGCAACCCCTCTCCATCAGGGAGAGGGGTAACTCCCGCAGGGAGTCGGGGTGAAACTTTAGTTTAGAAATTCCAGCAGCGCGGCCTGCTCCGTGTGGGTCAGCTCGTGCCCGCCGGGGTGGGTGAAGGTGTCCACGTCGGCGCCGCCAGCGCGCAGCACCGCAGCTACGTTGAGTGCCTCAGCGGCGGGGATCAGCGGATCACGCTCGCCATAGGTGACCAGGAAGCGTTTGCTCATCAAGTTGAGCTGCGGCGGGCCGAAGGGGAGCATGCTGTGCAGCAGGGCGGCATTGGTGATGACGCTAGGGTGGCGCAACAGGGTGGCCAGAATCATGTTGGCCCCGTTGGAATAGCCCACAAAGGTGGCTGATTTGGCATCCGTATCGTGCTCGGCGTACCAGCGGGTGAGGAAGGCGGCCAGCTTGTCCGTCTCGGTCTCGATGCTGGCCATGTCGAACACGCCCATCGCCAGGCGGGCGAAGAAGCGCGGCATACCGCCTTCGGAGATGTTGCCGCGCAGGCCCACAATGTTGTAACCCTCGCTGGCTGGTTCCACCAGCGGGATAAGGTCGTGCTCATCGCCGCCGGTGCCGTGCAGCAGGAACAGGGTGCGCGCTTGCCCGCGGTCTTGGTGAGTGTAGATGAACTCGCTCATGCTGGCGGTGTGCTACGGCAACGGGCGCACGGTGACCGGGGTCAGGCCGGCTTCAATCTGCGCACGATGCTCTTCAAGGAAGGGCGGCAGCGAGAGCGCTTCGCCCAGGGTGTCCAGCGGCTCGTCGGCGGTGAAGCCTGGCCCCATCGTGGCCAGCTCGAACAGGATGCCAGCCGGGGTGCGGAAGTAAACCGATTTGAAATAGAAGCGGTCAATTACTGTAGTGGGGTACAGCCCCATGCCAGATAGGCTGCGGCGCACGGCCTGCTGCGCTTCTTCGTCTGCTACGGAGAAAGCGATGTGATGCACAGTGCCTGACGCGTTGAAACCCGGCGCCTTGCGAGCGTCTTCTTCCAGCTCAAGAAACTCGGCGCGTTGCAGGCCGGGCAGGTGGTAACGGGTCAGGTTGCCCTCGCTGCTTTCCACTTCGTAGCCAAAGGCGGCCAGGATGGGCTCCACCATGCGTTTGTCATGCACACTCAACAGGGCGGAGTGGAACTGGCGGATGGCATGCTCGGCGCGGATGTCTGGTGTGGTCCACAAGTCTTTGTCGTCAAAGGTGGCCGGGTCCACTTCCACCAGCTCGAGGCGCTGGTCATCGTAATCATAGAAGACGATGCGCTGCCAGCCAAGCTGGGTGATGATGCCCTCGTGCTTGACGCCGAGGGTATCGAAGCGCTCCTTCCAGAAGGGCAGCGCGCCCGTGGGCACGGCCAGGCTGATGTTGGTGACCAGCCCATTGCCTCGGCTGCCGGGGGAGGCTGGCAGGAAGGTGAAGAAGGTCAGGTCCATGCCCGGGCCACCCTCGCGGTCGCCAAAAAAGAGATGATAGGCGCTGACATCGTCTTGGTTGACAGTCTTCTTGACCAGACGCAGGCCGAGGATTTGTGTATAGAAATCGACCAAACGCTGCGGGTCAGAGCCAATGGCAGTGATATGGTGAATGCCGAGAGTAGGGGGCATGGTGTGCTCGCTTTCTGTGTGAGGCGGAAGTACTAGCTAGATGAGCGCAGCTGCGGCGCTCTTACATCAGAGATATGTTAGCAGATAGCGGTTAGCTATTAGCGGCTAGCGATCAGCTTTCAGCAGTTAGCGTGTAGCACAGCCGTAAGCTATAAGCCCTAAGCAAAAATCGACTTTGTCATTGCGAGCGAAGCGAAGCAATCTCCAAGCTGATACTGGGGATTGCTTCGTCCGCGCTGTGCTTTGCACAGCGCAATCCTCGCAATTAATCGTTGCTGCAACCAGCTGCTGATAGCTGATAGCTGATGGCTGCTGTTAAAAACTTACACCCTCTAGCTTCAGCAAGCTCAGCTTGCGTGCATCACGCATTTTGCCGCCGTAGCCGCCCAGCGTGCCGTCTGAGGCCACAACGCGATGGCAGGGCACCACAATGGGAATCGGGTTGCGGCGCAGGGCTTGGCCTACGGCTCTGACAGCCTTCGGCTGTCCAAGCCGTGTGGCAATTTGCATATAGGTGCGCACCTGGCCGCGCGGCACGCGGCGTGTCTCTTGCAGTACGCGTTGCTGGAACGGAGTCAGGTGGCTGAGGTCTACCGGCAGGTCCACCGCCTGCGTGTCACCCAGTAGATACAGGCGCACTTGCTCCGCGGCGGCGGCCACCTGCGCCGCAGAGCGCAGCGGCTGGCCGCCGAGCTTGCGCAGGTAGGCGCGCAGGCTGTCTTCGCTGCTCTCGTATTCGATGGCCAGCAGGCCGTGCTCACCTACGGCAATCCACAGCGGGCCGAGCGGCGTGTCTTGCACCCGGTCGTAGTACATGGGCGCGCCGGCCTGAGCGGCGAGGCTGCGGCGTACGGCCGCCTGCGCCCGCTGGGTTGCTGTAGCGTTAGGCCTGGCGGTGTAGGCCGCATCCAGAGCCTGTTCGAGAGCGTTGCTGGCCGGGGTGTGGTGCTCTAGCCAGTTGTTGTAATTAGCCATAATCTTCCTCGCTAAATTGGGCGCGCAGCTTTTTGAGCGCCTGGTAGACGTGGGCGCGGGCGGCCTGCTCGCTGCAACCTAGCGCGACGGCCACCTCGGCATACTCCAGTCCCTGATACTTACGCAGCAGCAGGGCGGCTTGCTGCTGGGGCGGCAGGCCGCCTACTGCCGCCCGTACGGCTGCTGCGCTGATGCGCTGCAGCACCTGTGTTTCTACGTGCGCTTCGCCGGAGGCATGCTCTTCGTGCAGCTCGGTTTGCCGTGCCGCGTGGCGGCCGTTGCGTTGTAGGCGCGTGCGTGCTGTATTGGTGGCAATTTTGTACAGCCAGGCGCGCAGATTGTCGGGCGCGGTGCGCTCGTAGGCCTTGTAGGCGCGTAGGTAGGCATCTTGCAGGCAGTCTTCCGCTTCGGCCTCGTCGCCCAGCAGGCGCCATAGGTAACCGAACAACTCGCCGCCGTAAGCGTCTACCAGGGTCTCAAAGTCCGGCTTGGTGGTCACCAGCATCACTCTCTATAACCATGATAGCGGGGATTTGTGAAAGGCAGCTGTCAGCTGTAAGCCGTCAGCTTTCAGCTAAACCCTCGCAGATAGGGTCATTCCGAGCCTGAGCGAAGCGATGGTGAGAAATCCTTTAGGGCAATGTAAGACCCGACCCTTATAGAGTGCCCTAAAGGATTCCTCCTCGGTTGCGCCGCTAAAGGCGGCGCAAAGGCACCCCTCGTTCGGAATGACAAAAGAGGCGGCGCTTGTTTTTCTGAAGATAGATACTGCTTACGGCTTACAGCTTAAAGCTGAGTGCTCAAAGCTGACAGCTATAATCATCCCATGACCCGCCGTTATCTTACTTTCGCCGTATTTGTCTCTGGCCTCACCACCCTGGGTGTCGAGCTGACCGCCTCGCGTTTGCTTGGAAATGTCTTCGGCACCAGCAACCTGGTGTGGGCCAGCATCATTGGCCTCATCCTCATCTATCTCACGCTGGGCTACTTCATCGGTGGCCGCTGGGCCGATCGCTCGCCGCACTTCGAAACCTTCTACAAGATCCAGTTGTGGGCCGGCTTCACCGCCGGGATTGTGCCGCTGGTGGCGCGCCCGGTGCTGCGCGCTGCAGCCGATGCCTTCGACCAGCTGCAGGTCGGCGTGTTGGCTGGTTCGCTGGTTTCCGTACTGATCCTATTCATTGTGCCGATCACGCTGATGGGCACGGCTTCGCCGTTCGCAATTCGCCTGGCCATCACTGACCAGAAAGAAGCTGGCCAAACTTCGGGCCGTATCTATGCTTTCTCCACGCTAGGCTCGGTCATCGGCACCTTCTTGCCAGTGCTGGTGCTCATTCCGGTGTTCGGCAGCACGGCCAGCATGCTGATCTTCAGCTTCGCGCTGATGGCCGTAGGCTTGGTGGGGCTGGGCCTCTCGGTCAGTTGGCAGGCGGCCGCCCGTTGGCTGGCGTTGCCCGCCGTGCTTGCCGTGCTGGCGGCGGTGTGGGCGCAGGGCAACCTCAAGGCCACCAGCGGGCAGATCTACGAAGATGAAACCGCCTACAACTACATCCAAGTGTTGGAGTATGACGGGGTGCGCTTTCTGCGCTTGAACGAAGGGCAGGGCGTGCACTCCATCTACCATCCGGATGTGCTCGATTTCCGCGGCCCGTGGGAGCAATTTTTGGCCGGCCCGTTTTTTAATCCTGGCTACAAGCCGGAAGATGTCTCGGCCATCGCCATCATCGGGCTGGCAGCGGGCACCAGCGCGCGTGGCGCCACGGCCGTGTTGGGCGAGGGCGTGCCGATCGACGGCTACGAGATCGATCCGGACATCATCGCCGTGGGCCGCGAGTACTTCGGCATGACCATGCCCAACCTGACCGCCGTGGCCGTAGACGGCCGCTGGGGGCTGGAGCACAGCGCGCGTATATATTCGCTGATCGAGATTGATGCTTACCGCCCGCCCTACATTCCACCGCATCTCACCACCGTGGAGTTTTTCACCCTGTGCCGTGAGCGCCTGACCGCAGATGGCGTACTGGCGATCAACGTAGGCCGCGCCCCCAATGACCGCCGCCTGATCGAGGCGCTGGTGGCCACGCTCTCAGAAGTCTTCCCCAGTGTGCATGTGATGGATATTCCCGATACCTTCAACTCGCTGGTGTATGCCACGGTGCAGCCCACCAGTTTTGACGACCTGCAAGCCAACTATGACCGGCTGGCTGCCGACGGTACCCATTCACTGCTGTTGGCCGCTATGCAGCGCACGCTAGAACACCGCCGCGAGACACCCAGCGGCGGCCAGGTGCTCACCGATGACCGCTCGCCGATCGAGCGGATCATCAACAGCATGGTGCTGCGCTTTGTCCTCTCCGGTGAAGTCGAGAGCCTGCAATGAAGCAACTCATTCGTATCCTTGTCCCCATTTTGGTGCCAGTCGCCATCCTGCTCACTGCCACGCGCCTCTTGCTGACTCCACTATTCGTCAACATTGAATATCACATGCCCGGCTTCCCCGCGGATAGCTATGGCATGACGCAAGCCGAGCGCTTGCACTACGCCCCGCTGGCGCTGGATTACCTGATGAATGATGAGGACATCAGCTTCCTAGGAGACCAAACTTTCGAAGACGGCACGCCGCTGTACAACGAGCGCGAGCTCAGCCACATGTACGATGTGAAAGTGCTCACCCAGCAGGCACTCAAAGTCTGGGTGGGCGTGCTGCTGGCGCTGGTCGCCATCGGCTTGCTTGCCTGGCGGCTGGGCTTGTTGGCCGAGTTTCGCGCCGCGCTGGGGCAGGGCGGTGCCTTTACTGTGACGCTGATCCTGGCCTTGCTGGTGCTGGTGGCGCTCAGCTTTGACTGGCTCTTTACTGAATTTCACCACCTCTTCTTTGAAGGGGATACCTGGCTGTTTTACTACTCCGATACGCTCATTCGCCTGTTCCCGATGCGCTTCTGGCAGGATGTGTTTATTGGCCTGGGCGGGCTCGCGTTGCTGGGCGGGCTGGCCTTATGGCGCGGCATGCGGCCGCGCCTGGGCAAGTAATATCTCGGCGCTACGCCCAGTCTTGGCAGTATGACTGTACAAACTTGTGATATTGCCATCATTGGTGGCGGCCCGGCAGGCTTGCAGGCGGCCTTGGTTCTGGCGCGCACGCGCAAGCACGTGCTTGTCTTCGACGCGCCGGAGCCGCCGCGCAATGCCGCTTCGCATGGCGTGCACAATTTCCTCGGGTTGGATGGGCTGCTGCCAGCCCAAATTCGCGAGCAAGCCTGGCAGCAGATCGCGATCTATGACAGTGCCGAGCTGCGCGCCGAACGCGTGGCGGATGTGCAGCCCGCTGAACACGGTTTCATGCTGGCGCTGGACGGCGGGGCACAGGTGCAGGCACGCCAGGTCATCCTGGCGCTTGGCCTGCGTGACGTGTATCCGGCCGTGCCTGGTTTTGCCGAATGCTGGGGCGATAGCATCATTTCCTGCCCGTATTGCGATGGCTACGAAAACCGTGACCGCGTGTGGGGCTTGGTAGCGGATTCGGCCGAGTACCTGGCGCACATCCCGCTGATCTACAAAAATTGGACCCAGCAGGCGGTCATCATCGCTGAAAAGGGTCTACTGGACGAGGCGCAACGCCAACGCCTGGCGCGCATGGATTTGCCAGTGCATGAGGGCAAGATCACTGAAGTGCATCACTCGGCTGGCAAGGTGCAGGCGGTGACGCTGGACAGCAGTGAGCACCTGGCGCTCGCTACGCTGCTATGGCGCCCTGCGGAGGAGCAGCAACCCCTCACCAAGCAAATGATCACTACGTTTGGCCTGCAGCTCAGCGACAAGGGGCAGATACATACCGATATGCTCTATCAAAGCAGCACGCCGGGCCTGTGGGTAGTGGGTGATATTCTCGGGGTGGGTGGTGCACTGAGCGCGGCACACCAAGGTGGCCTGGCCGCCCTGGCCATCACGCGCAGTTGGCACTTCCCCGACGAGGCGTAGAAAAACAAAAAGCCCCAGCTTTGCTGGGGCTTTTGTTTAGATCACAAAGTATTCCGATAACACCATGCCGAGCAACGACAGCGTCATCAGAATCGTCGTGATAGCGCCGTTCGTCGCCATCGCTTCTTGCAATGCCGCCATGCGGGCTTGCAGTTCGGCTGTGGCGCCGCCCGTCAACTCGGCGGCTACAGCCTGCATCTGCTTGACGTAACGCCCACTGCGCCCGCCCATGTAGCCAGCCAGGATACCGAACAGGCCGCCCAGGGTCAGCGCCAGGCCGCTGCCGGTGTTGAGTGGCGCCAGGCCATGAAAGAGCAGGCCGTATAGTAGCAAGCCCGAGAGCAACGTTAGCCCGCCAGCCATGCCCAGGCGCTTGGACATTTTGCCTGTCTGTGCCATGGTCTGCATGAATGTCTGGCCATCGGCGCCCAAGGCGTGCACCGTGGGTGTTACGAACAGCGCCATGGTGTAGCTGGCGCCAACCCACAGCACGCCAGCGAAGATATGGATGATGCGTAAGATCACTAATGCCCAAGCCATTTCACTCTCCTCGGGATAGATTATGCGCCGAACTTCTCCAGCCGCCCGGCGTGGGCCAGCGCCAGCGCCATCAGCTGAGTGGCGGGGAGCGTGCCCAGCCCGCCCTGCGCGCAGGCGCGCTCGCCGAAGCGGGTCTGCTCATCGGGCAAGCCGCGCTCGGGGGCCCAGAACAGCAGCGGTACCGGGTGCCAGGAGTGGCTGCGCATCTTCACCGGCGTGCTGTGGTCACCCGTCACCATGAGCACATCCGGCTTCAGTGCCAGCAGTTGCGGCAGCGCCTGATCGACGCTCTCGATCACCTTGACCTTGCCGTCGAAATTGCCATCCTCACCCATGCTGTCGGTCTTCTTGATGTGGATGAAGAGAAAATCATAGTCGTTCCATACCTTGGCCGCCGCAGCAAACTCATCGGCGGGGGCTTCGCCATCAAAAAGGATCGTTTGCATGCCCACCAGTTTGGAGACGCCGCGGTACATCGGGTACACCGCCACACAGGCGGCTTTGAGGCCGTAGGCATCCTGGTATTGGGGTAGCTGCGGGTCGCCACCAAAACCGCGTAGGGTGATGCCGTTGGCTTTGGGCTGGCCGGCCAGTACCTTGTGCGCCGCGGCGATCCATTGGTTGAACAGCTCGGCGGCCTTGGCGGATTTGTCGTCGCGGGCCACCGCGGGCAACGGTTGGGCGCCGGTGACCTGGGGATCGGTATCGTCAATCTCGCCGTGCAGCCCTTCGCCGTGGATCACCACGGCAAAACGGTACTCTTTCACATGGCGCACCTCAACACGGGCACCGGGCAGCTCGATCTGCTTGAGTTGCTCGACGATGGGCGCCGCATCTTCCGACGAAATGCGGCCGGCGCGGCGGTCACTGATCTTGCCTTCCGCATCCAGCGTGCAGAAATTGCCGCGCGCCGCCACCGCACCGGCGGGTACATCCAGCCCCACGCCGAGCGACTCCATCACGCCGCGGCCCACCGGGTAGTGCAGCGGGTCGTAGCCGAACAGCGCCAGGTGCGCCGGGCCGGAGCCGGGGGTGACGCCGTGGCGCACGGGGATGGTGCGGCCCAGCGTGCCTTCGGCGGCCAGGCGGTCCAGATTGGGGGTCTGCGCGGCTTCGAGGGTGGTTGGGCCGCCGGGCACCAGCGGCAGGCCGCCGAGGCCATCCAACACCAGCAAGACAATCTTGCTGGCGTTGGGCTTAAGCAATTCGGGTACGTAGTCGTAGGGCATGTGCACTTCCTTTAGATAATAAAAACGGTGCAAGGCACCGTTACGCACCTTACACCGTTTATATATCACAAACGCGCGGCTAGCGGATGGCCTGCTCGCTGTCCTTGTCAAACAGGTGCAGGTTGCGCGTGTTGAAGACCACCTGCGCCTTATCGCCCACTTTGTACTGGGAGCGCGGGTCGACACGGGCCACAAAATCCGCTGCGCCGGCCTTGAGGTAGGCTACGATCTCGTTACCCATCAGCTCGACAATATCCACCGTGGCTTCCACCTGCGCCGGGGTGATATCCGCCGGGGTGAACTTGGCGTTGTGGATGTCCTCGGGGCGGATGCCCAGGGTGACCGATTTGCCGGCATAGGCTGCTGCGGCTTTGTTCTCGGCCGGCACTGCCACCTGGAAGCTGCCCGCATCCGCCACCAGCTTGCTGCCATCTTTGGCCAGCTTGGCGTCGAAGAAATTCATCGCCGGGGAGCCAATGAAGCCGGCCACAAACTTGTTGGCCGGGCGCTCGTACAGGTTGTGCGGGGTGTCGATCTGCTGCAGCACACCGTGGTTCATCACGGCAATACGCGTGGCCATCGTCATGGCTTCCACTTGGTCATGCGTTACATAGATGAAGGTGGTCTTGAGGTCTTGGTGCAGCTTGCTGATCTGGGCGCGCGTTTGCACGCGCAGCTTGGCATCCAGGTTGGAGAGCGGCTCATCCAGCAGGAAGACGTTGGGTTCGCGCACGATGGCGCGGCCCACGGCCACACGCTGGCGCTGGCCGCCGGAGAGCTGGCGCGGTTTGCGCTGCAGCAGATCTTCAATGCCCAGGATGGCGGCGGCATTGTCTACGCGGCGCTTGATCTCGGCTTTATCCATTTTACGGAGGCGCAGACCAAAGGCCATGTTCTCAAAGACCGACATGTGCGGATACAGCGCATAGGATTGGAACACCATGGCAATATCACGGTCTTTGGGCGGCAGGTCATTGACGACGCGATCCCCAATGCGGATCTCGCCACCGCTGATCTCTTCCAAGCCTGCCAAAAGGCGCAGGGCGGTGGATTTACCGCAGCCGGAAGGGCCAACCAACACCAAAAATTCTTTGTCCTCTACGTGAATATTCAAGTCGTTTACGGCGAGGACATCCCCGAAACGCTTTGTGACATGGTCATACGTTACGCTGGCCATAGTCTGAACCTCCATTTCTTAAGAATATAGTGGTTCGATTATAAGACCTATTCGTCTTCTGGTTGCTTGGTCAATTTGTCAAAAATCCCCGACCAGGTGACTAAAAGACGAAGAGACTGCTTTTGACGGTTAGAATTTCGCCCATGAGCAGCGAATCTTCGCTCAATGAGGCCCTCACCCCAGTGCGCCAGCAATATCTGGACATCAAGCGCCAGCATCCGGGGGCGATTCTGTTCTTCCGCCTGGGTGATTTTTACGAAACCTTTGATGAAGATGCCGAGCTGGTAGCCAAAGAGTTGGATATTGTGCTCACCTCGCGCAATGTGGCCAAAGGGGCGCGGGTGCCCATGGCGGGTGTGCCGCACCATGCCGCTGAGAGCTACCTGGCACGCCTGATCGAGCGCGGCCACCATGTCGCCATTTGTGAGCAAGTGGGCAGCGAGCCGATCAAGGGGCTGATGCCGCGCCAGGTGGTGCGCATCGTTACCCCCGGCACGGTGGTGGAGCCGGGGCTGCTGCCCGGCGACGCTAACAATTACCTGGCCGCCGCCCTGGTGCACGAGGGGCGCGCCGGCCTGGCCTATGCCGACCTCACCACGGGGGAGTTTGCCGCCACCGAGCTGGACGCCGCCGCCCTGCGTGCAGAGCTCGGCCGCTTGGCGCCTGCCGAGACCATATACATCGACAAAGAGCTCGATTTGGCGGGCTTGCCCGGACACGGCAGCGCCTGGCCGGCCTATCGGTTTGAGCCGGCCCGCGCCAAAGACGCGCTCTTGAGCCACTTCAAGGCCAGCACGCTACAGAGTTATGGCTTGGACAGTCGCCCGCTGGCGGCGCGTGCTGCCGGGGCGCTGCTGCAATATGTGCAGGAGACGCAGCCCGCCAGCCTGGCGCTGCTGACCAGCTTGCGCGCCTATACGCTGGACGAATTCATGAACCTGGATGCCTCGGCGCGCCGCAATCTGGAACTTACCGAGACGCTGCGCGGCGAGCAAGCCGGTTCGCTGCTAGGCACGCTCGACCGTGCCGTCACGCCGATGGGGCGCCGCTTGCTGCGCCAGTGGGTCGGCAAGCCGCTGCTGGAGTTGGGTGCCATCCACGCCCGGCAAGAGGGCGTGGCCTGGCTGCATGCGGACGGCATGCGCCGCGCCGAGCTGCGCAGCGCGCTCAAGCCGCTGGGGGATCTGGAGCGCATGGTCAACCGCGTGCTGGGCGGTACGGCCCAGCCGCGTGATCTGGCTGCCATGCGCAGCACGCTGGAGGCGTTGCCAGCCGTGCTCAAGCTCGCTGTGAATCTCAAATCGCCAGTCTCTGCTCTTTTGATTGGTTTGTCAGACTGTGCAGCTGAACTCAAGCTCCTGCAATCCGCCATAGCCGATGAGCCGCCCGCCGTGCTCGGCCATATCGGCGTAATGCGTGCCGGCTACTCGAGTGAGCTGGATGAGCTGATGGCGGCCACCAGCCATGCGCGCGAATGGATTGCCAATCTTGAATCGGCTGAACGCGAGCGTACGGGCATCAAGTCGCTCAAGGTGGGCTACAACCGCGTGCACGGTTATTACATCGAGGTCACCAAAGCCAAGGACGATGGCAATCTGCCCGCAGAATACATTCGCAAGCAGACGCTGGTAAATGCCGAGCGCTACATCACGCCAGAAATGAAAGAAGTAGAGACGCAGGTGCTCAACGCCGAGGAACGTATCTTGGCGGTGGAGACGCGCCTCTTCAAGGAGCTGTGCGTGCAGCTGGCCGCCAGCGCCGAGCCGCTGCTGGCCTGCGCCCGCGCCCTGGCTACGCTGGATGTGCTCGCCGCGCTGGCCGAAGTAGCCGCGCTGCAGGGCTATGTGCGCCCCAGCGTCAAAGACGATGGCGCGCTAGGTATCATCGCCGGCCGCCATCCAGTCGTGGAGCGCTGGCTGCCGGCGCAAGAACGCTTTGTGCCCAATGACACCGTCTTCGAAGAGGGTGAGTGTGTGCGCCTGATCACTGGCCCCAACATGAGCGGTAAGTCTACCTACCTACGCCAGGTGGCGCTGATTGTGCTGCTAGCGCAGATGGGCAGCTTCGTGCCCGCCGAGAGCGCCAGCATTGGCCTGGTGGATCGTATCTTTACGCGCATCGGTGCTCAAGATGAACTGCACGCCGGCCATTCCACGTTCATGGTGGAGATGACCGAGACGGCTAGCATTCTCAACCACGCTACGTCGCGCAGTTTGCTGATCTTGGATGAGATTGGCCGCGGCACCAGCACCTATGACGGCCTCTCGATTGCCTGGGCGGTGATCGAGCACATTCACAACCAGCCGCGCCTCAAGGCACGCACGCTGTTCGCCACGCATTATCACGAGCTCACCGCGCTGGCCAATACCCTGCCCGGCGTACGTAATTACAACGTGGCGGTCAGCGAAGCCGATGGCAACGTTGTGTTCTTGCATAAGATCGTTCCCGGCGGGGCGGACCGTTCGTACGGCATTCACGTCGGCCAGCTGGCCGGGCTGCCGCGCCCTGTGCTGGCCCGCGCCCAGGAGATATTGGCCGAGCTCGAGACGAACGGGCAGCAGCCGGCGGCTGGCGTGGTGGCCGTTCGCGAGCCGCAGGCGCCGCTGTTCGCGTTTGAGCACCCGCTGGTGGAAGAGCTCAAGAAATTGGACCTAGACGGCTTGTCGCCGATCGAGGCGCTGAACAAGCTGGCGGAATGGAAGAAGCGTTTATAAACCCGCCTGATTGTTACTCACGCGTAAAAATGGATCCTTCGCTGCGCTCAGGATGACCTTGTCGTTTAAAAAGGGTTGATCGAGGATCTCGAAAACGATGTCGTGCGTATCATCGCGTCTAACAAGTATGCTCTCTTGCCCGTGGTGTATTTCGCAGATGTTTACGACTGGCATAAGGATTGGATCCTTCGCTGTGCTCAGGATGACCTTGTCGTTTGAAGAATAGGTTGATCGAGGAGCGCCTTAAAAACGATTTTGCGCAGAGATAGATTCTAGCCCCGGGCGACATTAGTTGAGTGGTGCTAGAAAGCAATGTCATGCTGAGCAGCCGCATAGCGGCATGCGAAGCATCCACCCTGACCTAGACTAACTTCCCAACCAATCTTTGCTCAAATCTTCGAAAGTGGGATTTTGTGTACGGATTAACTCCAGTTTCTTTTTTCTTGTCCAGCCCTTGATTTGTTTCTCGGCGGCTAGTGCGTCGTGAACATTGCCGAAGCTCTCGGCAAATAACAACTGGTCTACTCCGTACTTGGCAGTAAAGCCTGGCACTTGTTTAGTCTTGTGTTCGTACAACCTTCGGGCCAAGTTATTGGTTACACCGATATATAGCGTACCTTTGCCATTGCCAAGAATATAAACAAAGTACTCTCGCTCAATTGCCAAGCCTTTTGCTCCACACGCCGGTAAATTCCGGCACGCGTTGCCAGCCGTTGGCATGCACGCGCGTGGCCAGCTCCTCGCCGAAGAAGAAGCGGCACAGCTCCACGGCGCGTGCCACGCTGCCGAAGTCGTAGTCCGTTGCCAGCGTGCTCCGCTGGAAGCCGTGCTCGTTTTCCAGCCAGGCGTAGTAGGCTGCCAACACGGCGTGCGGCGGGGCAGGCTGCAGCACGCCCGTGCCCAGCGTCTCCATGATGAGCAGCGTGCCACCGGGTTTGGCGGTGCGCTGCATCTCGGCGATGGCGCGGCCGGCGTGCTGTTGCCAGGTATCCGGGTACCAGCCCACCAGGTGCCCGAAGGCCCAGCCTGCGGTAACTACATCGGCCCAGCCGCTGGCGAAGGGGGTCTGGCGGCCGTCAGCTTGGACGAGCGGCCAGCCAGCTTGGGGATTGCTTGGTCCGTTTGCCGCTTGCGACAATACTCCTCGCAATGACAGGATTTGGTTTTGTTGCTCGAGCAGCATAGCCATATGCAGGTCTGAGGCCACGATGGTGCAACCCGACCCCTGCAGCAACAAGGGGATACGCCCGCTGCCACTGCCGAGGTCCAGCACGCGTGCGCCCGCCAAAGGCGCTATGCGTTTCAGCGCCTTTGGCAAGTTGCCATCTGCATCCTCGGCGGCGATCAGTGCGTGATAGGCGGCGGCTTTGTGGGTGTAGATGTTGCGGAAGTGGTCCATAAAAATAGTCTCGTAGTCTTTTAGTTTTTTGGTCAAGTCAGCGACTAACAGACCAAGCGACTAACCGACTACTCTTGAGCAATCAACTCTCTTAAATGAGCAATATGCTCCGGCGTAGTGCCACAGCAGCCGCCGATGAGTTTGGCGCCATCCGCTAGCCATTGGCGGGCAAATTCGGCGTAGCCTTCGGGCTGCTCAGCGGCGGTGGGATCCCAGTTGATGTAGTCTTCGGTCTCGCTGGGGTTGGCATAGGCGCTCAGCGGTAGCGTGGTAGCGGCGCGCAGCTCGTGCAGCGCGTGGTGTAGATAGGGCGCCGCCGTGCAGTTGATGCCAATGAAGGCCGGGCCGTGCGGTTCGATGGCGCGCGCCGCATCGGCGATGCTTTCGCCGGAGAACAGGCGCCCGTCCAGCTTGCAGATGAAGCTCACGCCAAAGGGCAGGCCGGTGGCCTTTGCGGCCTCGGCGGCAGCCTCGGTCTCTGCGATGTCCTTCATCGTCTCGAGTAGCAGCAAATCCACGCCGGCGGCGGCCAGCGTGCGCGCGATCTCGCCGTGCTCGCGCAGGTAGACCTCGCGCGGCAGGGGCACCATCGTATAGCTGTCCTCCAGCGGGGCGATGCCGCCGGCCACATACGCGGGCTTGCCGCTGGCGCGCACGGCGGCCTGGGCGATGGCGACGGCCAGCGTGGTCAGGCGGGCGGCCTCGTCCCCCAGGCCGACCTGTTCCAGGTTGCGGCGGTGGGTGCGGAAGGTGTTGGTGATGATCACTTCAGCCCCAGCGTCGAGGTAATCACGGTGCACCTGTTCCACCAGTTTGGGGGACTCGAGCAGGGCCAGCGCGCTCCAGATGGAGGTGCTGGTGTCGATGCCGCGGTGCTGCAGTTCGGTGCCGGTAGCGCCGTCCAGCAGGATAGGGCGCGGGTCAGCTAAACGTTGGAGAAAGCGATTCATTGGATGATTGTATCTTGAGTAGATATGGCCGTCATCTGGTCTGCTAGTTAACTGGTCGGAGCTTGACCAGCCAACCAATGGACCAAGAGACTCTGCAACTACTCGTATAATTTACTCTCTATGCTAAAAAAGCTACTCTCCCGCGAGAACTTCTACGCGGTGCTGCTCTGCCTTATTGTCATCGCGCTACTCATCGTCACTAGCGATAGCGCGCCGCTGTGGATCTACCAGGGCTTTTAACCCGGGGCACTTAAAGTGACTCTGCATCAAATCCTCATCTTTGCCATTCTGGGCTTGCTGGCTGGCCGCACCTATGGCCGCATCAGCCGCCCCTGGCTGCTGTTCGCCGCCTCGGCGCTGGCCGTGTTCTGGCTGCAACCCGCCGCGCTGGTGCGCGGCTTTGATTTTTGGCTGCCTGCCGCCAGCCTGGGCCTGGCCGCCATCGTATGGGCGCTCACGCTGCCCACGGGCGCCAGCCTGACGCGTGAGGACAAACTGGCCGCCGCTGCGCTTGCGCTGGGCGGCCTGGTGCTGGCCGCCACGCGCTACCTACCCACGCCGCTGCTCACCGCCAGCCGCCCTCCGCAAGTAGAGCTTGTTTTTGTGCTGGCGCTGGTGCTAGGCGTGCTGGCCTGGCTGGCCAGCCGCTGGGGCCGCGGCCGGGCTGCCGCCCTGAGCGCTGCTGTTTTGGCGGTGCTGGCCGTGCTGGTGGCGCTCAAAGCCGAGCCGCTGACACGCAGCCTCAGCGCGGCGCTGCGCAGTCTGAGCGGGCAAGACGCCAGCCTGGCTACCGCTTTTGACCTCAACTGGCTGGGCTTCTCCTACATTGCCTTCCGGCTGGTTCACACCCTGCGAGACCGCGCTGCGGGCCGCCTGGCGCACTACGGCCTGCGTGACTTCGTGACCTATGTCGTTTTCTTTCCCGCGCTGACCGCTGGCCCCATCGAGCGCGTGGAGCGCTTCGTGCCGCAAGTGCAAGCCAGCTTCGTGCTCGGCGCGGCAGAGTTGCAGGCCGCCGGGCAGCGCTTGGTAAGCGGCCTGTTTATGAAATTTGTGCTGGCGGATGCGCTGGCCTACTTTGCGCTCAATCCTGTTCTTGGCGCGCAGACCAGCTCCACGCTGTGGATGTGGTTGCTGCTGATCGCCTATGCCTGGCGCATCTTCTTTGATTTTGCGGGCTACACCCACATTGCCATCGGCTTGGGTTTGCTATTCGGTGTGCGCCTGCCGGAGAATTTTGCCCGCCCGTACAACCAGCCCAACCTGACCGCTTTCTGGAACAGTTGGCACATCACGCTGGCACACTGGTTCCGGGCCTACTTCTTCAATCCGCTCACACGCTTCCTGCGCACACAGCAATGGCCGGTGTGGGCCGTGGTGTTGGTGGGGCAAGTCAGTACGATGGCGCTCATCGGCTTGTGGCATGGCGTCACATGGAACTTCCTTATTTGGGGTGTGTGGCACGGATTGGGCTTGTTCGCCCACAGCCAGTTTGCCGCCGCGCGCAAAGGCGCCCCGGCGCCCGCCCGCTGGCAGCATGCGCTCTCCGTGCTAGGCACATTCATCTATGTTGCCCTGGGGTGGGTGTGGTTCGTGCTGCCGCATCCTGAGGATGCGCTGCATGTGCTGCGCGTGTTGTTGGGGATGAGCTAAACATGCAAACACAAACAATCTCCCCGTTGCGCTTGCTGGTCAAAGCGGCGCTGCTGTTCCTCGGCCTCAATCTGCTGTGTGGGGTATTCAACCCCATGCCAGCACTGGGCCAATTGAGCCTGTACAACCACGTCTTGCCCGGCCGTGAGCGTTTGCCCTATGGCGATGACCCGCAACGCTCCTACAACCTCAACCTCTATAGTGTCGAGGCGATGTTTGCCAGCCACGTGTTGGCTGGCGCGCCCAAGGCGGCGGACGAGTTCCGCGTCTTCGTGATCGGCGATTCATCGGTATGGGGATTCCTACTCGAGAACGACGATACGCTGGTAGCGCAGCTCAATTCCGCCAACTTGCACAGTGTCGATGGCCGCCGCGTGGTCTTCTACAACCTCGGCCATCCCACCATCTCGCTCACTAAAGACCTGATGCTTCTAGATGAGGCCATGCAATACCAACCCGACCTTATCCTGTGGCCGACAACGCTCGAAGCGTTCCCGTGGGACAAGCAACTTGCGTCGCCGCTGGTGCAGAACAACCCGCAACGCGTCTCTGCACTTGTGGAGCGTTACCAACTGCCAGTCAGCGTGTCCGAGGCACCTCAATCTCCAATCTCAAATCTCTTCTTCATCGAACAGCGCCGCAACCTGGCTGACCTGCTGCGCTTGCAGCTCTACGGCTTCGCCTGGGCCGCCACTGGCATAGATGTCCACATTCCGGATAACTACGCCCGCCACGCTATTGACCTTGAGGCCAGCGAGGCTTACGGTAGCCTGCAGTCGCCGCTGCTAGCCGACCAACTGGCCTTCGAAGTGCTGGCGGCCGGGGTGGCGCGCGCCGGGCAGGTGCCCGTGCTGGTCATCAACGAGCCCATCTTTGCCAGCGCTGGCGCCAACAGTGACTTGCGCTACAACTCCTTCTATCCGCGCTGGGCCTACGATGGCTACCGCAGCCTGCTGGCCGCCGAGGCCGCCGCGCAAGGCTGGCACTACGCCGACCTGTGGCAGGCGGCCGCCAACGATCAGTTCACCAACACGCCAATTCACCTGACCCCGCAGGGTACACTTCAATTCACTTATGAACTCCTTGAGACCCTCTCTACCCAGTTTGACCTCAATCCCTAAATTCATCTTTCTCGCGCTGCTGCTCGCCGCCTGCTCCGGTGGCGCGGCGGCTGGCTCCCCGGCGTCCGCCGTGGAAAGCTACCTGCAAGCGCTCGTCTCGGTAGATGAGGTGGGCGCCATCAACGCCTCGTGCTCAGCCTGGGAGGCGCAGGCGCGCCTGGAGGCTGCCGCTTATCAAGGCGTGCAGACTCAGCTTGAGAATCTCGACTGCAGCCTGCTGGCGCAGGAGGGCGACTCGGCCTTGGTGAGTTGCACTGGCCAAGTGCGCTACAGCTACGCCGGTGGTGAAGACCAGCTGGATGAGCTGGGTGGCCGCGTCTTTAGCGCTGTGGTGGATGGCGGCGAGTGGAAGATGTGCGGGCTGGCCAGCAATTCGCAGATGGCCGAGGCACAGGCCACCGCTACGGCACAGCCGGCTGAGCCGGCCACCAGCACGCCGGCTGCCGCCGCCGCGCAGCACACCGCCACGCCAGATACGCGCCCGCTGCCGGCCGACTGGCGCAGCTGGCCCATCATCCCTGAGCCTAGCGAGTGGCTGGGGCAGGTGTATGCCGCCGGCTTGGCGCAGGGCAACAACCCGCAGCATTTTTCCGTGGCGGGTGATTGCCAAAACATTCCTGAAGCGTTCATGGGCGTGTATGACATCCCTGAACGCTTCTCCTTCCCGGCAGATGAGCAGTACCTGCTGGAGACGGTCAGCCACTTCACGGGTTCCTTCAATCGTGATGGCTTGGCAGTGGATGGCGGCTACAACTTCCCCGCCATCTTCACGCCGCTGCGCGCTGACCCGGCCGAATGTGACAATGGCGAAGACCCGCTGGCCTGCGAAATACGCACCTGGCAGCCATCCTTCATCTTTATCTCGATGGAATTCGTCTACGAAGGCCGCACTGCTGAGAACTACGAAGACTACTTGCGCCAGGCGGTGGACTACGCGCTGGCCCACAACGTGATCCCTATTCTGCTCACCAAGGCTGACAACGTTGAAGGCGGCCACGCCATCAACGCGGCTACCGCCCGCGTAGCCTACGACTACGACATTCCGCTCATCAACTGGTGGCGCGCCGCCCAACCGCTGCCCGATCACGGTCTGGATTTGGATCGCGATAAGGGTTTACAGCCGCCTGATTTTCACATCACCTACGAAGCCTGGAGCGTGCGCTCCTATGTAGGCCTGAAGACTCTTGATACCTTGCGCCAGTCGCTGATACACTGGGGCGTGGAGACACGATGACCGATAAAAACGAAATCATTTCCAAGCTGAATACCTACATCGTCACCGAGCTGCTCAAGCGCCCAGACAAGACCATTGGCGCAGATGAAGCGCTGATTTCTGGTGGCCTAATCGACTCCTTCTCGCTGGTGGATTTGGCTCTGTTCGTAGAGCAGAGCTGGGGTGTGCGTATTGATGACACCGAGCTGAATGCTGAGACGTTTGACACGCTCAACCAACTTGCTGAGTTAATTGCCGGGCGCGCAAAGTGACCCGCGGACTAATTGACCAAGCGACTGTCCGTTAGTCACTTGGTCTGCTGGTCTCGATCATTTTAGATGTCTACGCTTGTATCTACCCTAACCGCCCGCGCCGCTGAGGCGCCCCAGCAGCCCGCGCTCACCTTCATTGAGCGCGGCGCCGAGCACACCATCACGCGCCACGAATTCTTGCAGGCGGCGCAAGCCTACAGCGGCCGCCTGGCTGCCGCGGGCTTGGGCGCCGGGGAGCTGGTCATTCTGGTGTTGCAGCACTCGCTGGATCTGGTGTACGCCTTCTGGGGCGCCACCTTGCTGGGCGCAGTACCCTCCATCTTTCCATTTTTGACCGAGAAGCTCGATCCTGACCTGTACCGCCAGCGCGTCAAGACCCTGGTAGAGCACGAGGGCGCCAAGGTGGTCATCACCTATCCCGAGTTTTACGCTTCGCTGGCTCAGCTGCTGGCGGATGTTGACTGCACCGTGCTTTCCACGGCGGATACCGCCAACGCCAGCCTGCCACCCACGCCGCAGCTCGACCCCGATGCGGTGGCGCTGCTGCAACACAGCAGCGGCAGCACCGGCCTGCAAAAGGGCGTAGCCCTTTCGCACCGCGCCGTGCTGCGCCAGGTTGAGGCCTACGGCAAGTCGATTGCGCTGAACCCGGATACGGATGTCATCGTTAGTTGGTTGCCGCTGTATCACGACATGGGGCTGATTGCTGGCTTCGTTATTCCCATCCTCACCGGCACGCATTTGGTGCTCATGTCGCCATTTGAGTGGGTGCGCCAGCCCACCAGCCTGCTGGAGGCGATTGGCCGCCACCGCGGCACGCTGTGCTGGCTGCCCAACTTTGCCTACAAGCTGATTGCGCGCAGTGTGCGCCCCGGTGCCGAGTTTGACCTTTCCACGTGGCGGGCAGTGATCAACTGCTCCGAACCGGTGTATGACGAGAGCCACCAAATTTTTGCCGAGAAGCTGGCCCCATTTGGCTTCTCGCCCAACGCCTTGGGCGTGAGCTATGCCATGGCGGAGAACACCTTCGCCGTCACGCAGACCGCGCTGGGCCAGCCGCCCAAGGTAGACGTGGTGGAGATTGCCGCGCTGCAAGAACGCGGCGAGGCCGTGCCCGCTGCCGAGGGTAAGCGCGTGGTGAGCTGTGGTGCGCCGATTGAAAGCGTGCAGCTGGGCATCTTTGACGCTGAACGCAACCCGCTGCCTGAGCGCAGGGTAGGGGAGATTGGCTTACGCAGTGAATTCATGCTGAGCGGCTACTACAAGCGCCCGGACCTTAGCGAGCAGGCCATCACCGCCGATGGCTGGTACCTGACCGGCGATATGGGCTACCTGGCGGACGGCGAGCTGTACATCAGTGGCCGCAAGAAGGATCTGCTCATCGTGGGCGGCAAGAACATCTACCCGCAAGACCTTGAAGACATTGCCAACCGCACCACGGGCGTGTATCCCGGCCGCGCCGTGGCCTTCGGCGTGCTGGATGAGCGCATGGGCTCTGAGAAGGTCATCATCCTTTGCGAGCTGCACGAGGGCGCTGACCCGGCCGCCGCGGAGCAAGAGCTGCGTGCCAAGGTGGTGCAAGAGACCGAGGTCACTGTGGGCGATCTGCGTTTTGTGCCGCGCGGCTGGATTTTGAAGACCTCCAGCGGTAAGCACGCCCGCACAGACAATCGTGAGAAGTACCTGCGTGAGTTTGGCGGCTAAGGATATGCACTCGCTGGAGTGATAAAGACAAAAAAAAGACCGGCCTTGGCCGGTCTTTTTTATCTTTGCTTCGTAGATTACTTGGCGCTGCGCCCGTTGGCGGCCGGCACCAGCGCCGGCGTTCCGCCGATGCGCTTGGGGGCCACTTTAGGCATCATCTTCTCGAACTCTTCGCGGGTAAGGGTTTCCACCTCTACCAGCTTCTCAGCGAGCTTCTTGAGCTCGCGGCGATACTTGGTCAGGATCTTGCGCGCCTGCACGTAGGCCGTGTTGACCAGTTTCAAAACTTCCTTGTCGATCTGCTCGGCCATCGCCTCGGAGTAGTCCTTCTGCTCCGAGATCTCACGGCCCAGGAAAACCAATTCTTCCTTCTGGCCGTACACGCGGTTGCCCAGGCTCTCGCTCATGCCCAGGCGCATCACCATCTGGCGGGCGATGTTGGTGACGGTTTGGATGTCGCTCGAGGCGCCGGAGGTGATGTCGTCGAACACCAGCTCTTCGGCGGCGCGGCCGCCCAGGGCCACGATCATGCGTTCGGTCAGCTTCTTGCGGCTGATCATGTCGCGATCTTCGTCGGGCAGCGCCAGTACGTACCCACCGGCCTGGCCGCGTGGCACGATGGTGATCTTGTGGATCGGGTCGGCATTCGGCAGCACGTGGCCCACGATGGCGTGGCCGGCTTCGTGATAGGCCACGATCAGCTTCTCTTCCGGGCTGATCAGCTTGCTGCGGCGCTCAGGGCCGCCCAGCATCACGCGTTCCACCGCTTCTTCCAGCTCTTCCTGCCCGATGGTCTTCTTGTTGCGGCGGGCGGAGAGGATCGCCGCCTCGTTCACCAGGTTTTCCAGGTCAGCGCCGACGAAGCCGGGGGTGGCGCGCGCCAGCGTTTCCAACTTGACTTCCTTGCTCAGCGGTTTGCCGCGGGCGTGTACCTTCAGGATGGCTTCGCGGCCCTTCACATCGGGCGGGTCCATCGTTACGCGGCGGTCAAAGCGGCCCGGGCGCAGCAGCGCCGGGTCGAGAATGTCGGGGCGGTTGGTGGCGGCGATCATGATGATGTTGGTATCGGTGTCGAAACCATCCATCTCCACCAGCATCTGGTTGAGGGTCTGTTCGCGTTCATCGTGGCTGCCGCCCAGGCCCGCGCCACGTTGGCGGCCAACCGCATCGATTTCATCGATGAAGATGATGCAGGGCGAATGGCGCTTGGCCTGCTCAAACAGGTCACGCACGCGGCTGGCGCCGACACCGACGAACATCTCCACGAATTCCGAACCGGAGATGGAGAAGAACGGCACGCCCGCCTCACCAGAGACGGCTTTGGCCATCAGGGTTTTGCCGGTGCCGGGCTGGCCCACTAGCAACACACCCTTGGGGATGCGTGCACCGAGGGCAATGAACTTCTCCGGCTCTTTGAGGAACTCAACGATCTCTTGCAGGTCCACCTTGGCTTCTTCCACACCGGCCACATCGTTGAACGTGACGGTGGGGTTTTCGCCGGAGAACATGCGGGCGCGCGATTTGCCAAACGACATGGCGGCGTTGTTGCTGCCTTGGGCCTGGCGCATCACGAACCAGAAGATCAGGCCGACAAAGATCAAGGGCCCCAAGTAGGTCAGTACGGTCAGGATGCCCAGCCAGGCGCTGGGGGGGCGCACTTCCAGCTCGATATTCTGTGCATCCAGCTCTTCGGCGGTGACGCCGAGATCGAGCAGTTGCTGCACGGTGGTTTGGCCAGCTTCACGCAGCGCGGTGCGCTCGGTGCCATCGCTGTACACCAGGCGCAGGGTTTCTTCGTCAGTCACAAGCCGGCTCACTTGCCCAGCTTTGATATCCGCAGCCACCTGGTTTAGCGTCAGGGTCTCCTGGGCGCCAGTTTGCTGTTGGAAGCTGAAGACGACGAAAAAGGCCAGCGCCGCCAGGAAGAGGATATAGATCAGTGAAACTCGAGTACGAGGGCTATTCAAGCGGGGCCTCCGGAAATTAGAACAATCGCGGGATTATACCAACCCCCGCCCCGCTTGTTTATCCTCGGCTTACTTCTTATACATCTCTTACGGTGGCGGCTGGCGGTGACGGCTTGCTGGAAAATGTGCCACAGATGAACGCAGATAGACGCCGATAACTGCAAAAACCAGATTGCTTCGCTTCGCTCGCAATGACGGGCTATTTTGGGCAGGCCTAAAGCAAGACCTGTCATTGCGAGACGCAGGCTTGCCTGCGCACGGAGCAATCTGAATGTATGGCAGGGACTAAACCAGATTGCTTCGCTTCGCTCGCAATGACGGGCTATTTGGGCAGGCCTAAAGCAAGACCTGTCATTGCGAGGAGTACTGTGGCTTGCATGCAATGCAAGCCACAAACGGACGAAGCAATCTGGTTCTAAAGGGATTTTGATGCAGGTTGCTTCGTTCGCAATGACGGATTACAAAAAAAAACACGCTGCCTTTCGGCAGCGTGTTTGAGATTGAGAGTGCAGCCGGTCTGAGGTCAGCCCTTGCGGCCCCAAAGCAAGCCCTCGATGCGGCGCCAGATGCGCCGCATTAGCGAGCGCAGCCAGACGAAGCGCGTGTAGCGGCGCATGCGGATCGGCTCGGCCTCGGCAAACGGCCCGGTCCACTGCAGGGCCAGCGAGCCCCAGGTGAGCCCGGCGCCGAAGCCTACCAGGACGGTATTGTCGCCCTTGCTGAGCAGGCCTTCTTCGGCCGCCTCGCACACTGCGATCGGGATCGAGGCGGTGGAGGTGTTGCCGTAGCGCTCGATGTTGACCATGAAGCGCTCCATCGGCAGCTTGAGGCCACGCGCCGCCGCCTGAATAATGCGGAAGTTGGCCTGGTGCGGCACGATCAGCGCCACATCCTCCACAGCCAAGTTGGCCTTGTCCATCGCTTCTTTGGAGGCCGCCGCCATCACGCGCGTGGCGAAGCGAAAGACCTCGTTGCCGTTCATGTGGATGAAGTGCAGGCCCGCGTCGATGGTGGCTTGCGAGGCGGGCTTGGCGCTGCCGCCCGCGGGCACGCTGAGCAGGTTGCCGCCCGAGCCGTCGGAGCGCAACACGGAGGAGAGTACCCCGCCGGGCTGCTCGGAGGCTTGCAGCACAAAGGCGCCGGCGCCATCGCCGAACAGGATGCAGGTGGTGCGGTCGTTCCAATCCACCAGGCGCGAGAGCGTCTCGGCGCCGATCACCAGGGCGTTCTTGATCGCACCGCTGCGGATCGATTGCGAAGCCATGCTCACTGCGTAGATGAAGCCAGTGCACGCCGCCGAAAGATCAAACGCGCCGGCATGATCCGCGCCGATGCGGTCTTGTACCAGGCTGGCGGTGGAGGGAAAGATATGCTCGGGAGAGGAGGTGGACACGATGATCAGGTCCAGCTCAGCGGGGGGCAGCTTGGCCACGCGCAGGGCGTTGATCGCCGCCTCGGCAGCCAGCGAAGCGGTGGTCTGCCCCTTGGCGGCGATGCGGCGCTCGCGGATGCCGGTGCGCTCGCGGATCCAGGCATCGTTGGTTTCTACGATCTTGGCCAGATCGTCATTGGTCATGACTTTCTCTGGCACGGACATGCCCCAGCCGGTGACGTGAGCGTAAGGCATCAGGCGGCTGCCTTCACGTCTTGCGCCGCGCCGAGGATGATGCTGGCGTTGTGGCCGCCAAAGCCAAAGGAGTTCGACATCACGGTGTGGATCACTTTCTTGACGGCCGTGTTGGGCGTGTAATTCAGATCACAGGCCGGGTCAGGCACTTCATAGTTGATCGTCGGCGGTACGATGCCGTCGCGCATCGCCAGGAGCGAGAACACCGCTTCCAGCGCGCCACCGGCGCCCATCAGGTGGCCGGTCATCGATTTGGTGGAAGAGATCGCCATATCGTAGGAGCGTTCGCCGTACACGCTCTTGATCGCCGCCGTTTCGCTCTTGTCGTTGAGCGGCGTGCTGGTGCCATGGGCGTTGATGTAATCGATCTGTGCGGGCTGCATGCCGGCTTGTTCCAGCGCCATGCGCATGCAGTCCGCCGCGCCGCGGCCATTTTCGGAGGGGGCGGAGATGTGGAAGGCGTCATTGGTGCTGCCGTAGCCTAACACCTCGCCGAGGATGCGCGCCCCGCGCGCTTGGGCGTGCTCCAGCGATTCGAGCACCAGCACGGCGGCACCTTCACCCATCACGAAGCCATCGCGCTCTTTGTCGAAGGGGCGCGAGGCGTGCTGCGGGTCGGCATTGCGCGTGCTCAGCGCGGTCATGTTGGCCAGGCCGGCCACCGAGGGCTGCACGATGGCGGCTTCGGCGCCGCCGGCCAGCATCACGTCGGCCTGGCCGCGGCGAATGACCTCACTGGCCTCGCCGATGGCATTGGTGCCGGTAGCGCAGGCCGTCACCACGGCGAAGTTGGGGCCTTGGATCTGCATATGGATGGCGATCATGCCGCCGACGGTATCGGCCAGCATCATCGGCACCATGAACGGGCTCACCCGGTCCGGCCCCTTTTCCACCAGGGTCTTGATCTGCTCATAGAGGGTGTGGGCGCCGCCGATGCCGGTGCCGACGATGGCGCCGATGCGCAAACGATTGGCATCGGTGATCGTCAGATTGGCGTCCTTCACCGCTTCCTGCGCGGCAGCCAGCCCCAACTGCGAATAGCGATCCATGCGGCGCGCCTCGCGCGTGCCGTACAGCGCCGCGCCGTCAAACCCCTTCACCTCACAGGCGATTTGGGTCTTGTAGTCGCTGGGGTCGTAATGGGTAATGCGCCCGGCGCCGGAAACCCCGGCCACCGCCGCCTGCCAGGAACTGCTGACATCATTGCCAAGCGGGCTAAGGCAGCCTACGCCAGTAATTACAATTCGTTTCTTCATTGTTTATGGCCCTTCGTGGGAGCTGCGCGCTGGGCGCGGTTTAAACTTTATAACCCAACCCATCCGATGGGGATACGGGTTAGTTTGCCGCCGATTTGGGCGCCTGGGCGGCGCGCGGGCGCCACTGCACAAGCAGCGTGCCGGCCGCGGTAAGCAGCAAACCGGCGATCTGCGGCGGGCTGATGAGCTCGCCCAGGAACACCCAGCCCAAAATAGCGATCTGGATCAGCATCGTATTGTTGATCACACTCGACTCGGCCGCGGGCAGGGTGCGCAGCGTGTGGTTCCATAGAGTAAATGCGAAGGCGGTGTTGATCGCGGCCAGCCAGATGATGATGAGCCACTCTCGCAGGCTGAGCGCCGGCCATGGCTCAGTGAGCAGGCCCAGCACCAGCAGGGCGGCAGAGCCCACGCCAATGCTTACCCCGGTAACGGTGAGGGCGGAGAGCTTGGCTTGCCGGTTGAGTGCCCGCCCTTGGATGGCACCAATGGAAGTGGCCAGCAGGTTGAGCACGCCGACCGCCAACCCAAAGGTGGAGACTGTGCCAAGCCGGCCGAAGTAAACAATCGCACCAATGATCGAGATGGCCACGCCCGTCCACTGGCGGCCGTACAAACGTTCGCCGAGGAACACTACGCCTAGCAGGGCGATGGATAAGCTGCTCAGGCTAAGTAGCAGGCTTAGCGTATGGGCGGGGATATGCGCCAATGCAATAAATTGAGAACCTTGTGTGATCGTGATGATCACCAGGCCCAGCAAAACCAACGCAATGAGGTCATTGCGTTGCAGACCCGCAAGCTCCCGCCGGGCAGCCGGGCGCAGTAGCCACGGCAACATGATCACGAAGGCCAGCCCGTAGCGCAGGCCAGCAAACAGCAGTGGCGGGATCTCGCCCAGGCCGAATTTGATCAGCACCCAGGAGGTGGACCACAAGAAGGTGACGAGGAGTGCTTGCCAGATAGCTTTAGTTCGAGGAGTCATGTTATTGCGTGTGCCTCGTCATTCCGACGAGCGGCGTAGCCGCAAGGAGGAATCCGTTAAGGGCTGAGTGGAGTGCAGATGCTTCTGAGTGAATTCCGAATACATCTCTAAATGGGTTCCTCACTGGCCTGGGTTAGGCACCCTGGTGGTACTGCATCAAGCTGTTCGGAATGACATAGCGAGGGCGCATCTATTCCGGCCCACCACAAAGACTGGTGGCAACGGATGGCACTGTTGCGTGGCTACGCCACGCGTTGGCGTTACTACTCGGCTGCGCCGAGTAACGTAACACCAGCTCATTCGGGTCCTACCACGAAGACTGGCGGCAATGGGTGGCACTGACCGCAGCCGATGCGCGGCTCCTCGACGCTGCATTGGCACTGGCTGCATTCGGCGCTGACCTGTACGCTGGGCTGCATGAAGAATAGCGGCCTGTGCACGCGCGGCAGCAGCGTCTGGTGCTCACAGGCGTTGGCCGCCAGGATCTCGGGCACTGGGCAGTTGTTGCATAGCGCTGGTGTCCAGGCCAGGCGGTGGGCGTCCAGCAGGCGGCAGCGCTCAATGTTGCGGCCGCGGTAGTAGTCGCCATGGAAATGGCGGCACTCGCGGCCGGCAGGCGTAATCATGTGGGGGATTATAGCGGGGCTGACGTTATCCACAGATGAACACGGATACTAACTTCGATGAACACAGATACCTGGTATCTGCGTTCATCGGTTTTCTACATCTGTGTCCATCTGTGCATGCGTGCTGTGGGTTACACCCGCGTGACGTACTCGCCGGTGCGCGTGTCCACGCGGATCGTATCGCCCTGGTTCACGAAGGCTGGCACCTGCACCTGCAGGCCGGTTTCGGTGGTCACCAGCTTGTTCACGCCGGTGGCGGTATCGCCGCGCACCGCCGTCTCCGCCTGGGTCACTTCCAGGTCCACCGCGGTAGGCAGCTCCACGTCCAGGGCCTCATCGCCGTAGAAGGTCAGCTTTACATCCATGCCGGCCTTCAAATACTCAGCCGAGTCACCCAGCACCTTGGAGGGCAGGGCGGGCTGCTCGTAGGTGTCCTGGTTCATGAAAATATAGTTATCGCCATCCTGGTAGAGGTACTGCACGTTCTGGTAATCCAGGCGCACGTCTTGCACGCGCATGCCCGAGTTCCAGGTCTTGTCGATCGTGGAGCCAGTGCGCAGGTTGCGCGCCTTTACACGGATCGTAGCGCTGCCGCGCCCAGGCTTGTTGTGCGAGTACTCCAGCACCTTGAACAGGTTGCCGTCTTCTTCAAAGGTGACGCCTTTGCGCAGGTCGTTGACATCAATCATTAAACTCGAGCTCCTCTAGGTTCCAAACGATAACTTTCCGTGGCTGCGGGCAAGATACCCGCAGAGCGGGCGGCATTATAGCGCAGAACCGGCATCTCTAGTAGTACGTTTGGGCTGCCTGAGCGCCGGAGAGAAGGTGGTAAACTCAACGTAGTAGCGGTATTTTGAGGATTCTGTGGCTGAACAAACCCGCAAAGTAGTGTGCGTAGAAGACGAGCAGGAAATGATTGACCTCATGCGCCTGATTTTGAGCCGGCGCGGGTTTGAAGTGTTGGGCGCCAATGGGGGCGTGAAGGGCTTGGCGCTGATCCGGGCCGAGAAACCCGATATTGTGCTGCTGGACCTGATGATGCCTGAGATGGATGGCTGGCAGGTCTACCAACAACTCAAAGCCGATCCGGCCACTGAGCACATTCCGGTGGTGGTGGTCACCGCCAAAGCCCAGAATATCGATAAAGTGCTCGGCTTGCATATCGCCAAAGTAGACGATTACATTTCCAAGCCGTTTAGCCTGCAGGAGCTGGTGGACCGCGTTGAAGCGGTGCTGGCTCGCCAAAGCCAGGCGCAAGACGCCACCGCCCCCTGAGCGCGGTGGGGAACCGCCCCATGCACTCCGTTGCCATTCATAACCGCACGCGCCCGCTGCAGCGCCCGCTGCGCGCCGGCTACGCCAGCCGCTTTAGCGACAAGCTGCGCGGGCTGGCCGGGCGGCGCCACCTGGCCCCCGAAGAGGGCTTGATCCTGGCTGAGGCGCGTGCCAGCCGCCTGGGCACCAGCATCCATATGCTCGGCATGTATTTTGATCTCTGCATCGTGTGGCTGGATGAAGATTTGCGGGTGGTAGACTGTCAAATCGCACGCCGCTGGCGTAGCGTGCTGTGGCCGCGCAAAGCCGCCCGCTATGTGATAGAGTGTGCCCCGTCACGTTATGCAGAATTCCAACTCGCTGACCAACTTGCTTTCGAGGCTATATAGCCAGAGTGCTGCAGTACGCCACCTGGTGGCAAAGCGCAGCGTCATCGCCGCAGGGCTGATCGCCGCTGTGCTCTTGGCCGTGGCGGCGCAACCCGCCTTTGCCCAACAGGAAGAAGAAGACGGCGTGCGCTACATCGTGCAGGCCGGCGACACGCTCTCCAGCATCTCGTTGCGCTTTGATGTTTCCATTCAAGACATCATTAGTGCCAGTAAGCTCACCAACCCCAATGCCCTCAATGTGGGCGATGTGCTCATCATCCCCGGCCTCGATTGGATCGAAGGCACGCTTTCGTTCCTGGATGTGCCCCTAGGCGAGAATTTCGTCAGCCTCAAGCGGCGCTATCTGCTCAGCAGCGAGGGCATGGCGCGGCTCAACCAACTCACCAGCCCGGATCAGATGTATTACGGCTTCCCCGCCATGCTCACTACCCAACACGGTGAGCTCACCGGGCGCGGCCGGGCGCTGGTGGCCGCGGGCCAATCCCTGTGGGAGCTGGCGGCGATCAGCGGCGATAATCCCTGGGCTTTGATGGGCTATAACCAGTTGCCCGGCGCCTGGGCCGTCCCCGGAGATGTGCTCTTCACCCCGGGCGTGCAGGCGGCTGGCCCCGGCGGCTTGCCCAACGGCGTGCAGGGCATTGAGGTGCAGGGGCAAGGCTTTGTGCAGGGCCGCACGCTGGTGCTGGCCGCCACGGCTGACCCTGAAGTAGTGTTGGGCGGGGAGTTCTTTGGCCACGCGCTCAACTTTTTCGCTGAAGGTGAAACGCAACAAGTGGCGCTACAGGGGGTGCCGCTCGAAGCCGAGAGCGGCACCTATGACTTTGTTTTGTCCGGCACCCTGGCGGATGGCAGCCCGTTTAGCTTCAGCCAGCCCGTACGCGTCGCCAGTGGCGGTTATGCGAGTGAATCGCTCACGGTCGATCTGCAATTCCTCGATCCGGAGCAAAACGCCAGCGAGCTGCAGTGGGAGCAGGAGCTGACCACGCCGGCCAGCGGCGAGCGACGCTGGGCAGGCTATTGGGGCGCGCCGCACCCGTACATCAATGTGATCAATTCAGATTTTGGTATTCACCGCAGCTACAACAAAGGCGTGTACGAGAACTACCATCGCGGCACTGACTTTGGTGGCGGGGTGGGGATCGAGATCTGGGCGCCAGCGCCCGGCCGGGTGGTCTACGCCAGCGAGACGGTCATCCATGGAAACTTCACCGTGATCGATCACGGGCGCGGCGTATACACCACGTACTCGCACCAATCACAGCTGCTGGTAGCCGAAGGTGATGAAGTGCAAACCGGCCAGGTGATCGGGTTGGTGGGGGCCACCGGCCGCATCACCGGGGCGCATCTGCACTGGGAAGTGTGGGTGGGCGGTACCGCGGTGGAGCCGATGGACTGGCTCAACTATATCTACCCTTAGCTCAGGCCAAGCAACTCGTTCATCAGTTGGCGCGCCTCAGGCTCTGCGGCGCGGGCCACATACACATCGATCTCGCCCATACTGCCTACGAAGGTGCCATACACCTGGCCGATGGCCTCCTTGCTCAGCAATACTTGCATGCCTTGTGCTTCGAGCAGCCCGCGCAACACTTCCGCCTGGGCGGGATCGTGCAGCGTGATGATTTTGACGAAGCCAGTTTGCGGGCTCATGCCGTAAGTATAGCTGTTTGAAAAGCCATAAGCCATAAGCCATAAGCCGTAAGCTGTAAGCAAAATCGGCTGCATTGATCAACCGATTAACAGATGGGTTTTGACCAACCGACCAACTAACCAATCGACCACCTGACCACCTAACCACCCGCCACCTGATCGATTTCTCTTCACTTTGTAGCTTTCTTAGCAGGGTTTGGTATAATTCCGCCGCTGTTTCTCATGCAACGAAGTACAGACCCCATTGACTGGCAATCCTATTCCATCGAAGACGCCGATCTCGAGTTTCTCTCCGCCTACCTGCTGGAGCAAGAGACCCCGTTAGGCTCGGAAGCGTTGGCGGAGCAGTTGATTGCCTACCGCATCGCCAACCCGCGCCCGCAAGCCAAAGACGGAGCCGCCGAACGCGCCTACCTGCCCAAGGATACCTATGCGGTGGGTGACCGGGTGTATTTCCCCGCGCTCAAGAATATCGGCGGACAGGTGCGCGCCGTGCGCCCGGCCGAGGTGATCAATAGCAGCGGGTTTGATGTCATCCAGCTGGAAATGGAAGATGGCCGAACGCGCGAGTTTGCCGCAGGCCTGGCGCAGCATGCTTTGAATGACCCGCCCAAGCCAGATGCTGACCAGCCGAGTGCTGCGGTGCAGGCCCAACAGCACGCCAAAGACATCCTGCCCGCCTTGTTGGCAGCGCTGCGCTCCAGCCCCGAGTTTGTCTACATTGCCGGGCGCTGGTTCCCCAAGGCGCTGATTGTTGACGTAGACCCAGGCCAGCTCAATGTGGCCGAGGCGATCCTGGATATGGCCGGCGGCGGCCCGCTGCCCACCAGCCAACTGCTGGGCGAGGTGGAGCTGCCCGACGGTGTGAACCTCAAGCTGGCTGAATTCTCGCTGGATTTGGCGCTGCAGAACGACCCGCGCTTTGACGAGGTCGGCTCCACTGGTGAGGTGGCCTGGTTCTTGCGCCGCCTGGAGCCGGAAGCGGTACAGAAGTTGCCGCTGTATTTGCAATACACCCCGGTGGGTTTCGATCCCAGCCCGCTCAGCGAAGACATGCGTGATTTGGTGCGTTCGCTGGATGATGAACTCTCTTTCCATAATCTGCTCGATGACAATGCCCCTGAGCTCGTCGAGGTTTCGCTGATCTTCCCGCACTGGCGCGGCGGCACGCTGCCGCTGACGCCCAAGATGGCCAAGTTGTTCCCCAGTGCCATCGAATCGCCGCGCGTGCGCTTCACCTTTGTGGATGAGAAGAACGGCGAGAGCTTCCCTGGCTGGGTGGTGCGCAGCGAGCGTTATATCTACGGTTTGCTGGGTTGGTTGCAAAAGCGCGGCCTGATGCCCGGCAGCCTGATCCGCTTGCGCCGCGGCGAAAAGCCCGGCGAGATCATCGTCTCCAGCGAAGCGCACCGCTCTAGCAAGGAGTGGGTGCGTACCGCGTTGGTGGGGGCCGATGGCGGCGTGGTGTATGCCACCCTCAAACAGCAAGTCAATGGCGCCTTTGATGAGCGCATGATGATCTATCTGCCTGGCGATCTGGCCGCGCTGGATGCCATCTGGCTCAAGCGCGCCAGCCAGCCGGCCCATCTGGAGAGCATCGTCGCGCAAACGCTGCAGGAGCTTTCCAAGCTCAGCCTGCAGGGCAATGTGCACGCCGCCGAGATCTACTCGGCCGTGAACCTGACCCTGCGCTGCCCGCCCGGCCGCATTCTGGCCGAGCTGACCGGCAACCCGCGCTATGAGCATGTGGGCCATTTGCACTTCCGTATGGCGGAGGCCGAATGAGCCTGATCAAGCCCATGCCCGATACGCCCTTCCAGATCGATTTTGACTGGTGGCGCGAGAATGACCGCGAGTGGCGCGTCTACCTACGCGGCTTGCTGGGCAGCGAGCAAGACGCCCAGTTGGCCGAGATCCGCGGTGATGAGTTGGTGGATTGGGTGGATGCACACACCGGCGAAGTGCGCCGCATGAACATTCTGCAATTCCTGCTGATGGGCCACTACGCCAGCCAGGGTGGGCCGCTGGCCGAGGGCACCTCGCTGGTCGAGAGCGTCTTCCGCGCCTTCCTGATGAATGGCAACCAGCCGATGAGCTCAGAGCAACTCGGTGAGCTGCTGGGGCGCCCGGCGCAGACGATCTTGCGTACCATCTCGGGTGCGCGCGTCTACCGCGGCATCCGCCCCGTCGTTCCGGCTGAATAGTCCTGTAACCACAAAGTCACAAAGAAATCTTTAGTCGGTTAATCAGTTAATCGTATCTGTCTGCGTACATCTGAGCAAAGCGAAGGTTTCTCGCACATAATGTTCTGCCCCTGCAACCAGTTAGCATTCTGTCATTGCGAGGACGGAACGTAGGCTGTTGCCTATGAGTTTCGTCACTCGGCGAAGCCAGGTGAAAACTCGATTAGTTGTGGATCGAGGACGGAACGTAGGCTGCTGCCTAAGAGTTTCGTCACTCGGCGAAGCCAGGTGAAACTCGATTAGTTGTGGGTCGAGGACGGAACGTAGGCTGCTGCCTATGAGTTTCGTCACTCGGCGAAGCCAGGTGAAACTCGATAGTTGTGGTCGAGGACGGAACGTAGGCTGCTGCCTATGAGTTTCGTCACTCGGCGAAGCCAGGTGAAACTCGATAGTTGTGGTCGAGGACGGAACGTAGGCTGCTGCCTATGAGTTTCGTCACTCGGCGAAGCCGAGTAGAAACTCAATTAGTTCCGCCGTAGGCGGAACGTAGCGCCCCCGGCAGGATTCGAACCTGCGACCTACGGATTAGAAGTCCGTTGCTCTATCCAGCTGAGCTACGGGAGCATGGGGAGAATTATACAGGCCTTACCGCCAAGAATTTTCTTTGTGCTCTTTGTGGCTTTGTGGTTCGTAGTTTCTTGCTTTCGGCTGCGTTACTTTGGGAACATAACTTCTCAAACTTGCTGATTGACTCTGCGGCGATTGCTCTGGTATATTGGTCTGACCAACAAACCACAGAGAGCTGCATACATGCCCAATTCCATCCCACGCAAATCTGTCCCCGAACTCATTGCTGGCCGCCTGGCGGCCGGTTTGCTCAATGGCCAATACGCCGCCGGCAGCCAGTTGCCTGCCGAGCGTGACCTTATCAAAGAGCTCGGTGTGGGGCGCTCCTCGCTGCGCGAGGCGCTGCGCATCCTCTCCGAGGCGGGCTTGCTGGATGCCCAGCAGGGCGTGGGCTGGTTCGTCAATGAGCTCACCTCGGCGCGCATGCTCAAGGCGCGCCAACTGGCCGCAGATGTGGCCCCACCTGCACCTGCCAAGCGCGCGAACAAACCTAAGGCCAGCGATGGCCCCAAGCGTTTGCCGGTGGCCAAAGAGAAGCCGTTGCACATCCCCAACCTCAAAGAAGACCGCCTGGGCACTTTCGAGTTCATCTCCTGGTGGGAGCGCGAGAAGGTGCAGAATGCGCGGGTGATGGTGGTGGGGGCGGGCGCGCTGGGCAACGAGGTCATCAAGAACCTGGCCTTGATGGGCATTGGCCATCTCTACATTGTGGACTTTGACAAAGTGGAGGCGGCCAACCTGAGCCGCTCGATCCTGTTCCGCGAGAAAGACCGCGGCCGTGAGAAGGCGCACCTGGCCGCAGCACGCGCCGTTGAGGTCAATCCGGATGTGCGCGTGCAATCGCTGCACGGCGATGTCACCACAGACATCGGCTTGGGCGTATTCCGCCGCATGGATGTCATCATCGGCTGCCTCGATAATCGTGAGGCGCGTTTGGCGGTGAACCGCTTCGCCCATTGGATGAACAAGCCCTGGGTGGACGGCGCGATTCAAGAGATGCTCGGCTTGACGCGTGTGTTCGTGCCCGGCGATGGCGCCTGCTTTGAATGCACGCTCACGGAGCAAGCCCGCCGGGATTTGGCGCTGCGCTATTCGTGCCCGCTGCTGGCGCGCCAGAACATCTTGCTGGGCAAAGTGCCCACCACGCCCACCATCGCATCCATCATCGGCGCCATGCAATCGCAAGAGGCGCTCAAGCTGATTCACAACATGCCGGTGGAGCCGGGCAAAGTGCTGCACTACAACGGCTACACCAATTTCATGCACACCACTGCCTATGTGCCCGATGCAGAGTGCGAAAGCCACTGGATCTACGGCGATGTGACCGAGTTGCCGTTGCGTGCCGAGACCAATACGCTGGCTGAGCTGCTCGAGATTGCCCGCGGCGACCTGGGGCCAGACACCGTGCTGGAGCTGGACCAGGAGCTGGTGCTCTCGCTCAACTGCGCCGCCTGCAACACCGTGGAGCACGTGCTCAAGCCGTTGGCAGATGTCAGCTTTGAGGCTGGCCACTGCCCAACCTGTGGCGAGATGCGCGAGGTCAACCTGACCCACAGCATCACCGGCAGCGAAGACTTCTTGCAGCGCACGCTGCACAGCGTCGGTGTGCCGCCGCTGCACATTCTGCGCGCTACAAATGGCGCCGAATTTCGTTTCTATGAATTGACGGGCGATCTGCCCACCGCGCTGCACTTCAACGATTTTGATGAGGCGGTGCCCGGCCTGCACGCCCCGCGTGTGCGCCTGGGTGAGGCGGTGCCGGGTGAAAGCCCTGCTGGGCGCGTGCACCTGATCGACTAGTCATGGCACAGGCATTGGCGATGAGACGATTTCTGCTGGGAGACGAGAGCCGCTTCGTGGAGAGCGCCGTGGGGCGCATCACGCTGTGCGTGCTGTTCACCGTGTTGGTGGCTGCCGGGCTGACGCTGCTCTTCGTGCTGCCGGCGCGCTTCTCGCCCTTTCTGCTCAAGTTTGTCGTCATCATCGGCATGGGGGTGGCGGCCAGCTTCATCACGCGCCGGCTGCTGGCGCACCGCAGCGCCGCCTTGCGCGCCGTTACCGCCGTGTTCGCCTGCATCATTGCCCTGGCCGTGCTCAGCCCGCTGACGCTGGGCTTCGTGGGCCTCAACCTGCTGCGTACCTATGCCATCGCCACCCCGCTGGATGCGGGCATCCAGCTGCTGGTCGCCGCGCTGGCCGTGGCCGCCGGGCAGGCCGCCTGGGCACCCAGCCGCCGCACCGTGATGGTGGAGCCGCGCGAGCAGCAGCACGAGGCCGAGGCGGTACAAGCGCATGGGCCGTCTGAGCGCCCTCGCATCGGCGTAGGGGCGAGGCATGCCTCGCCCTCCCAAAGCCGCGTGCGCACCACAACGTCTCGTCAATCACCTGCGCCGCGCTCGCGCTGGGCACGCTTCGTGTCTCGCTTTGTTGCGCCGCCTGACACAGCGCCGGCACGCAAGCTGCGCTCAGCCAAGCCGGCGCGCACGCGCGCGGCCCGCGGTACGGGCATCACGCTCAGTGCGCGCGAGCAACATGTCTGCCCGTATTGCCTCGAGCCGGTCACCAAGAATGACCGTCGCGGCGTGAAGATCTGCAAGATCTGCAAGACCTGGCACCACGCAGATTGTTGGGAAATTACTGGCGTGTGCCAGGTGCCACACGCATACCAGAACTGAGAGTTGAGGAGAACACATGGCTGACATTGAGGTAACCATCATCCTGCCCAACGGCGGCGCTCGCAAAGCGGAGCTGCCGGATGATGCTCCTGTGCGTGAATTGGTGGTGGAGCTGGTCTCGCTGCTGGCGTTGCCTACCGTAGGGCCAGACGGCCGCCCGATGGGCTACCGCCTGGACAGCAAGGCGCTGGGCCGCGAGCTCAAAGAAGACGAGACGCTCGGAACCGCCACTGTGCCGGCTGAAGACCGCCTGATCTTGACCGCCGACATCACCGCCGGCGCGGTCAGCCTGGGCGAAAGCCCGCGTATGCGCCGCCTCAAGGCAGACCTGCAGCGCATGCAGGAGCTGGCCGCCCAGAGCGACCTGATCGAGTTCAAGGCCGTCTCTGCTAACCGCAACCTGCCGCCGGAGACCTACATCGTCACCTACAAGTGCAAGGGCGTTATCGCCGTCAATCACAAAGGTGAGCCGATGCTAGGCGACAAACATCAGGTCGAGATCTACCTGCACAACCAATATCCGCAGCGCTGGCCGGGCATGAAGTGGCTCACGCCGGTGTGGCACCCCAACATCAACCACCTCAATGGCACGGTGTGCGTGGATGCCGCCTGGTGGACGGCCAGCCGCTCGCTGGACCGCCTGGTGCTGATGATTGGCGAGATGGTGCAGTACAAGAACTTTCACGATGACCCCACCAAGCCGCCATTCCCCTGGGATGCTGAGGCTGCCCGTTGGAGCCGTGCCTACCGCAAGAAGCATCCCCACTTTTTCCCCGTGGATACGCGTGAGCTGCTGCGCCCTGAGCGCGTGCACATCAAGAAGCAGCCCGCTGACAAGCAAAAGCCCCGTATCAAGTTGAAGTAATCGTCTACCAAAGGAGACTAGACATGGCTGATATTCCTGTAACCGTAGTACTGCCCTCCGGGGGCAGCCGCACCGCCGAAGTGCCCAACGATGTGGAAGTGAAGGAGCTCATTCCTGAGCTGGCCACCACGCTGGAGCTGCCCACCACTGGCCCCGACGGCCGCCCGATGGGCTACCGCCTGGACAGCAAGGCGCTGGGCCGCGAGCTCAAAGAAGATGAGACTCTGGAAGCGGCTGGCGTACCAGCCGACGACCGTCTCATCATCACTGCCGACGTCACCGCGGGCTAAGCCGCCTGCTTGCACGGGGTGCGTGCCTGCTTCCCCTCAGGCACGCACCCCGCCAAAGGCCGCATTATGAGCACAAATACCTCTGACCCCACCAAGCCCAAAGGACACGCCGCCGGGCTACAGCGCGCCAAGCACGCGCCCGAGTCGGCGCGCCTGCCGCTGGCGCGTGCCCAGCGCTGGCTGGCCGCGGGCGAAGACAGTGCCCAGCCGCCGCTGCCGGTGTTCTTGACGCAAGATGTGTTCAAGACCATTAGCGTGCATGCCGCCAGCGACATGGACAACGAGGTGGGCGGCTGGTTGGCGGGGCGCTGGTGCCATGATGCGCAGGCCGGTACTGAATTCATCATCGTGGAGGCGTTGCTGCCCGCGCAGCAAGTGCGCTCAGGCAGCACCTTCCTCACCTTCACGCATGACAGCCAGGTAGCCATGCTGTCTGCGCTGGAAGAGCAATACGAAGACAAGTGCATTGTGGGTTGGTATCACACCCACCCACGTATGGGCATCTTTCTTTCTGGCTATGACACCTGGCTGCACGATCACTTCTTCCCGCAGCCTTGGCAAATTGCCCTGGTGGTGGAGCCACATTCCAAATACGGCGGCGTGTTCGTGCGTCAGGCGGGCGAACTCTCACCGCGCAAGTACCGCGGCTTCTATGAGCTGCATGCCGCCGGGACGGAAAGCGTAGTGGAGTGGGGCAACCTCAAAGCCCATCCCGCCAGCGCACAGCCGCCGGCCGAAGACACGCAGCCCACTGCGCCTGCTTCGCCCTCACCTGCGGAACACACTCCACAGGCGGGCGAGCAACTATCCCAATCTCAAACGGAGGCTGATTCATGAGCCGCATCACGCGTTTGTATTACTACACCCTGTTGGGCGCCATTGGCGGCCTGATCGGTTGGCAGGTCAGCAATGTGCTCGGCCTGTCGTTTGCACAGAACGTCTATCTCAGTGAGGTCGTAGTGGGCGGACTGATCGGCTTCTGCATCGGCGCGCTCATCGGCACAAGCGAAGGCGTAGCCTTACACAGCGCCGGTTATGCCCTGCGCGCCGGTTTGCAAAATGGCCTGTTCGGCCTGGTGGGCGGTGCTATCGGCCTGCCACTGGCCGAGGGCGCCTTCCAACTGCTGGGCGGCGAAGCGTGGACGCGTGCCGTGGGCTGGGCCGTGTTCGGCGGCTTCATTGGCGCCGGGCTGGGCTTCAGCAGCGGCTCGCAGATGTGGAAGCCGGCTCTGGGCGGCCTGTTGGGTGGGGCGCTGGGCGGCCTGCTGTTGGAGCTGGCGCGTGTGCGCCTTGCGGATGCGCTCATCGGCAAGGCGATTGGCCTGGGCCTGCTGGGCGCGGCCATCGGCGCGCTGATCGCGCTGATCGTCTTGCTGCTCTCGCGTGCCTGGCTGGAAGTGGTCAGCGGCAAACTCAAAGGCACCGAATTCGTGCTGGATAAATTCATTCACGCCAACGGGCCTACCGCCTATGTGGGCAGCAGCGCCCTCAAGGCAGACATTGTGCTGCCGGATCCGGATATTGACCCGCAGCACGCCATTCTCACCGGCGGCGATACCCACATGAACATCCGTGACATGAGCCAGAAGGGTACCTACATCAACGGGCACAAAGTGCAGCAAGCGCGTTTGTTGGATGAGCAAGCCATTCGCCTGGGCAATACCCAACTGGTCTATCACGAGAAGAGGTAAGCATGCATACATTCACTCGCTTTGTCCTCAGCCTGCTGATCGCGCTCAACCTGCTCTCCAGCCTGGCCTTTGCGCCCCTGGCCCAGGAGGCTTTGCAGGTGCGCATCACTCAGGTGGACACCAGCCAGTTCCCGCGCGTCACCTTGTTCGTCGCCGTCACCGATGCACAAGGCAACCCAGCCCCCGTCGATCCGGGCCGCCTGCAGATCATGGAAGATGGCCAACCCATCGCCGTCGATCGCATCGAAGGGGTGGGCGAGGTGGAAGCGTTGGCCACCTACCTGGTGATGGATGTCTCCGGCAGTATGAACCCGGATGGCAAGCTGGACGCCGCCAAGGCGGCCGCGCACCAGTTTGTGGAGCGCATGCGGGCGCAAGATCAAACTGGCCTGATCGCCTTTAACACCCAGGTGCACACGGTGCAGGATCTCACCGCCGACCAGGGCGCCTTGCATACCGCCATCGACAGCCTGCAGGGCGATGATGACACCGCCATGTACAACGCCTTGATGCACGCGTTGGATGGCTTGGACGGCGTCTCCGGCCGCAAGGCGATCATCGTGCTCACCGATGGCTTGGATAACTCCAGCCAGTACAGCGCCCCGGCCGTGCTGGAGCGTTTGAACACGGTGGGCGCTTCGATCTCTATAGTCGGCCTCGGCACGCCGGGGGGTGACCGCATGACCGGCATCGATCAGCCCGGGTTGCAGCAGTTGGCCGAGCAGGCCGGCGGCCAGTACGGCTACGCCGAGGATGCCGAGAGCCTGGCTGCCTTGTACGCGCGCTTCTCCGCTGGCTTGCAGAGCGAATACCAGCTCAGCTACATCTCGCCCGCCAGCCTGCGCGATGGCGTCAATCGCTCCCTCAGCGTCAGCCTCGCCCCCGCCAGCGCCGTTGCCGCAGGCAACGGCCAATCGAGCTTCGCTCGATACAACCCCGGCGGCCTGGTGCCTGAGGTGGCGCAACCGGCTGCCTGGACGCAGTTTGCCGCGATTGTTGCCGGCTTGGCGCTGCTGGTGGCGCTGCCGATGTTGGTGAGCGCGCTGCGCCCCGCCGGAGCGGGGCCGCGGCCCAAACGGGCAACTTTGGGGCGCAAACGGCCGCGCATCAAGCTGAAAGATTAAAATTTCTCATCAAATTACCCGTAAATGGCCCTGGCGCGCTTGACTTTTGGCTAAAAAGGCCCTTATCATGTTCTTACGAACATGAACAATGTTTATTCAAACAACGGGCCGGCGGGTCTGGACAAGCAGGGCCGCCAAAAGGAGATCCTTAATTTCCTTAAAGCCAATAGCGCCGCCAGCGTAGCGGATCTGTGTGAACGCTTGCAGGTCTCGGAGATGACCATTCGCCGTGACCTGCATGAGCTCGATCGCCAGGGCCTTTTACGCCGCGTACACGGCGGCGCCATGCTTGGCGCCAGCCGCAGCTACGAGCCGCCCTACAAGAGCCGCGCCGTGGAGAACACGGCCCAAAAGAAGGCCATCGCCCAACGGGCGGCGGCCTTCGTTGTGGATGGCGACAGCCTGGCGCTGGATAACAGCACCACCACCTTTGAAATGGTGGAGTTCCTGACGCCGCGCATCAACCTCACCATCGTCACCGCCAGCCTTTCCATCGCCCTGGCGATCTCCGAACGCTTTCATTCCAATTCGGGCTTGCGCCTCATCGTTACCGGCGGGGTGGTGCGCCCCGGCGAAATGTCGCTGGTGGGCGATTACGCCCACAATATGCTGCGCGAGCTGCACGTCGATAAAGCCTTTATCGGCGTAGGCGCGATCGATGTGCAAGAAGGCTTCACCGAATACAACCTCGATGATGCCTTCGTCAAGCGCGCCCTGGTGGCCTCGGCCAACGAGGTGTATGTGCTGGCGGATAGCAGCAAATTTGAGCGCTCCACCTTTGCTTCGGTGGGCGCGCTGGATCTGGCGGATGCGATCATTACCGATGCCGCCATCCCAGCCAGCTTAAGTGAGCAAATTCGCGCCCGCGGGATTGAAGTCATTCTCGCGGACTAAATGTGTGTGGGAGGAGGAGGTGACGCGTAAGAGCAGAGTGTCAAGATCGGTTCACAAAAATCGTTTCCTGCCAACCCAATTTGGGTGAAGGAGTACTGTTATGAAGAAAGTTTGGGTTGTGTGCGCCACTGGGATCGCCACCTCAACCATGATGCGGTTGAAGGTGGAGAGTTTCCTGGAGGAGGAACATATCGCCGCCATCGTCAATCAATATCGCGTGACGGAGATCTCGCCTGATCGCGTGGATGCCGATGTGATCGTGGCCACCACGGAGATTCCGCAAGAATTTCATTCGTTGGTGCCGGTGATCAATGGCATTTCACTGATCACTGGGGTTGGCCAGGAAGAAACGTTGAGTGAACTAGCTGTCGTACTCAAGAAGCAGGAATAACAAAGGAGAAATCAAGCTATGGAAGGTTTTCTTACCTCAATTGGCGAATTCCTTAATGCACTCGGTCCATTGATCGTGCTGCCCGTGGTGATCGCCATTCTCGGTGTGATCCTCGGTCAAAAATGGGATAGCGCCATCCGCAGCGGTCTGATGACCGCGGTGGCCTTCGTCGGCATCTTCCTCACCGTGGGCCTGTTGGGCAGCACGGTGAGTGTCATCGGTGAAGCCTTTGCGCAGAACACCGGCACCGGCCTCGACGTGATCGATATCGGTTGGCCGGCCGCCTCGGCGCTGGCCTTCGGTACCCCCGTCGGCAACCTGATCATCCCCTTGGGCATTGTGCTCAACCTGGTGCTGCTGGCGCTTGGCCTGACGCAGACCCTCGATGTGGATATCTGGAACTTCTGGCATATGGCCTTCGTCGGCGCCATCGTTCACTATGTCACTGGCAGCTTCGCCCTGGCGCTGTACGCCGCGGCCTTCTCGCTGGTGGTGGCTTTGTTCCTGGCGGATTGGTCTGCTCCCTTGGTGCAGAAGCACTTCAAGATCCCCGGTATCTCCATCCCCCATCTGCAGTCCGCCAGCTACATGCTCCTGGCTGCGCCCTTCGCGGCGTTGTTCAAGCGCATCCCGTTCCTGGCCAAGATGAATGTCGATCCCGACACCATTCGCAAACGCCTTGGCCTCATCGGCGAGCCGATGGTGCTGGGCTTCGTGATCGGTTTGCTGCTGGCCTTCTTCGCCGGCCAGTCGGCCACCGATGTCATCCTCACTGCCGTCAACATCGCCGCGGTGATGCTTTTGATCCCGCGCATGGTGGCCATCCTGGTCGAGGCGCTCACCCCGGTGGCCGAAGCCGCCCGCAAGTTCATGGCCAAGCGTTTTGGCAAGCGTGAGTTTTACATCGGTATGGACTCGGCCATTCTGGCGGGTAACCCCACCGTGATCGCCGCTGGCCTGCTGATGGTGCCGGTCGAGATCCTGCTGGCCCTGGCGCTTTCCCCGCTGGGCAACCGCACCCTGCCGTTCATTGACTTGGCCGATGGTGTGTTCGTGGCCGCGTTGCTGGCGCCCCTCGTGGCCGGCGATGTGATCCTCACCACGCTGCTCGGTGCCATCGTCATGGGCGTTGGCCTGATCTTCACCACCTTGCTGGCCCCCGCGGTCACCCAGTTGGTCAACAGCAGCGCCGCCGGCCTCGACATTCCGGCCGGCTTTGGCGCCTACACCGTGATGAGCGATGGCGCCATGCCTGTCTCCTACGGTCTGTACTACCTGTTCCAATCCCCTGCGGCCATCGCAGTCGTCGTCAGCCTCGTGCTGCTCGGCGGCCTGTACTGGCTCAAACGCAAGTACCCGCTGGGCGCCTAAGCCCAGTTGTACTGAAGCATCCCGCGCGGCGGGGGTGATTCCCCTCACCCCCCGCCAGACGGGGAGTAAATCATTGTTCTGCGAGGACGAAACGGAAATGAGCTGGATTAACGATCTCTTCAAAACCACGAAACCGGTGATTGCCATGGTGCATATGCCGCCGCTGCCAGGGGACCCCGGCTATGACGCCGAGAAGGGCATGGGCTACATCATCGAGCATGTGCGTGCCGACCTGGAGGCACTCCAGGCCGGCGGGGTCGATGCGGTGATGTTCTCCAATGAGGCCAGCCTTCCGTATCTCACCGATGTCGAGCAGATCACCGTGGCCTGCATGGCGCGTGTGATCGGCGAGCTATTGCACCAGGTGCGTATTCCCTTCGGCGTCAACGTCTTGTGGGATCCGTACGCCTCGCTGGACTTGGCCAAAGCGGTGGGCGCGTCCTTCGTGCGTGAGATCTTCACCGGCGTATACGCCAGCGATTTCGGCTTGTGGAACACCAACGCCGGCAAGATCGTGCGCCACCAGCACGCCATTGGCGCGCAGGATGTACGCCTGCTCTTCAACATTGTGCCCGAAGCCGCCGTCTACCTCGGCGGCCGCCCGCTGGCCGAAATTGCCCGCTCCACCGCGTTCAATGCCCGCCCGGATGCGCTGTGCGTCTCCGGCCTCACCGCCGGCAAGGAAACTTCGCAGCAAGCGCTGGAAGAAGTGAAGGCTGTGGTGGGCGAGGTGCCCGTGTTTGCCAACACCGGGGTGCGCCTGGCCAACGTGCAGCAGCAACTGGCCGCCGCCGATGGCGTTGTGGTCGGCACCACCTTCAAGCGTGATAACTACATCTGGAACCCGGTAGACCCCCAGCGGGTCGAAGAGTTCATGACGGTTGTGCGCAAAATTCGCGGCTGATACCCATGGCTACGGTGCAAGTGCTGCCATCGATCGTCTCGGCGCCGCTGCTGGATTTGCAGCCGGCGCTGGCCGAGCTGTACGCTGCGGGCATTCGCACCCTGCATGTGGACATTGAAGATGGCCACTTTGTGCCGGTGATGAACCTGGGCACGCGCTTGATCGCGCACCTGCACGGCGATGGGCGCTTCGCCCTCGATGTGCACCTGATGGTCTCCAACCCGGAGGAAGTGATTGCCTGGGTGGCCGCCGCGGGTGCCAGCGCGATCAGCTTCCATTACGAGGCCAGTGCCTACCCACGCCGCCACCTACAGATGATTCGCCAGCACGGCCTGCGCGCCGGGCTGGCTTTTAACCCTAAGACCCCCTGGCCTGCCTTGGAGTACCTGGCGGATTGTTTGGATTTCGTCATCCTGCTCACCAGCGAGCCAGAAGAGCCAGATATGCCCTTTCTGCCCCAGGTGCTGGCCAAAGTAGAGGCGGCGCGCCGCTGGGCGCAGCACCACGCCCCGCACCTGGCCATCGTGGCGGATGGTGGCATCGATGCCGCCACCATCGCCGCGGCAGTGCAGGCCGGCGCCGGCCAGGTCGTCGCCGGCCGGGCGGTGTTTGCCGCTGGGCAGATCAGCACCAATCTCGCGAAACTGCAAAAGGCACTACACCCATGAGCATTTTTGATCTTCTCGCCCCTGAAGCCATTCACCTGAACGTGGAGGCGCAATCAGCCGAAGAGGTTATCCGCTGCCTGGGCGGCGGCCTGCAAGCGGCTGGCAAAGTGAAAGACGGCTTTGTAGAAGCCACGCTTGAACGCGAACGCAAAATGCCCACCGGGCTGGCCCTGGCCGGCGAATACAACGCCGCCTTGCCGCACGTTGATCTTGAATATGTCGAGAGCTCGGCCCTGGCGCTGGCCACCCTCAGCCAGCCGGTCAGCTTTCGCAACATGGTCAACAAAGAGGAAGAAGTGGCCGTGCGTCTGGTGGTGATGCTGGCGCTCAACGATCCGAAATCGCAGATCGAGGCGCTTGGCCAGGTGGCGGTGCTGTTGCAAAACCCGCGCATCGTGGCCCGCCTGGTGGCGGCCAGCGATGTGCAGGATGTGCAGGCCGCGTTGCAATTGGTCGATGCCGCCAAAGGGGTGGGGCGGTGAGCGCCTGGTTGCTCAGCCTGACCGGCGAATGGGGCCCACCGTTATTGGCCTGGTATCAGGCCAATAGCTGGGTGAACCTGCTCTTCGTCGCCTATGGCGTAGTGGTGCTGCTGGCTTGGCGCAATTACGATCATGTGCAGCAGCAGGCCATCGCCGCCCTGCTGGCCGGCGCCAAGCCTGGCGAGGATGGCCGCCTGGTGCTGCCGCAGACCCTGCGGCTTAACTGGTCGGCGGCGGTGGCCGGCTTGCGCTTCCCCTGGCTCACCCGCCGCGGCCACTTGCGCTTGCACGCCTGCACCGCCGAGAACGCCGAACGCTTGCTAGACCCGCGCCAGACCCGTCTGGCGGCCGAGCGCACATTGGAACGCATGCAAAGGAAGCTATCGTGACCACGCTGGAACTCACCATCATCAATGAGGTGGGCTTACACGCCCGCCCCGCTGCTCAGTTTGTGCAGCAGGCCGCCAAATTCAAAGCGGATGTGCAGATTCGCAACCTCACCAGCGCCTCGGCCTGGGTGAATGCCAAAAGCATCCTCAGCGTGCTTACGCTCGGCGTGGGCAAAGGCCAGGTGATCGAGCTGCAAATTTATGGGGAAGATGAAGCCGAGGCCGCCGCGGCCTTGCGCCAATTGGTCGAGAGCGATTTCGCCGTTTAGCTCAACCTTGGGATGGCGTGCGCGGCATCACCAGCGCCGCCAGCGCGAACAGGAAGGCCCCGATCATCTCAAAGGTCTCTTCGGTCCAGATCGCCCAGTCGTGAATGTAATAATTGGGGGTGGAAATATAGTTGTTCAATGGCAGGTAATTCTGATCGATCAACTGCGCTATTAGGATCAGCCCCAACGCCACCAGCACATAGATAAATGCCGGGTTCTGCCGCAGAGCCTGCAGCAGGCTGCGCAGGCTGGCGCCCAGCGAGCGGCGCAGGCGGCCGTTCCAGAGCAGCAGCGCCAGCCAGGCCAGCAGCGCCTGCGCCTGCGCCCACAGCACCAAGGGGAGCTGGCGTGCCAGGCGGGTAAGCTCATCGTACATGGAGAGGAAGCCGGCGCGGAACTGGAAATATAGCGCCGCCAGCACGATCGCCGCCAGCAGCCACTGCAGCCCGCCGGGCAGGCGCCGCGCCAGCCAGGCCGGGGCCGCCTGGCCTGGGCGCAGGGCCCTGAGGGCCCAGCCCGCCAGGCCCGCGGCCGCGGCCAGCAGCAGCAGGCCGCCCAGCCGCGCCACAGAGAAGCCTAGCCACACGCCATGCTTGGGGTCTGCCGGCAGTTGCAGCAGGTAGAGCAGGGCGGCCAGGCTGGCCAGCAGGCTGGCCCCTGCGGCCACGCGCAGCATGCGCAGCCGCCAGGCGGCTTCGTCGCCACTGGGCAGGCCGCGGCGCATCAGCCACCACAGCAGCAGCAGCGCCGCGGCCAAGGCGGCGTTCAGCTGCAGCAGCCCAGCGAACAAGCCAGCATTCCAGCCGCCTTGCTGCAGCCATTCGCCCACCACGCCCTGCACAAAGCCGATCGAGCTATGCAGATCGCGAATATAGAAGTGATAGCGCTCAATATAGATCGGCTGAAAGCCGAGCAGCTCAACGCCGTAGGCAATTTCATCCAGAAAGATCAGCACGCACAGCGCCAGCAGCAACCAATACGCCCATTGCAGCGGGTGCCGGCCGGCGCGCTGCAAGCGCAGGCTGCCCGCCAGCAGCAGCAGGCAGGCCACAAAGTAGACCTGCGGGCTGAAATCCTCGGGGTCGGGCATGTGCTCTAAAAACAGGGTGAAGACGGCGAAGATCACCGCCGCTACAAGCAGAGCCAGTAAACCATGTTGCCACCAGGCGAGTTTGCGCATACCGGCGTTATTCTACCTGCACAAGTCAAGACAAAAAGCCGCGTGCAGGCAGGTAAAATAAGGCCACAGGTCGGCGTCTATAGTGCATATTGAGACCTGAGTATATATTTGGATAGGAGAATGATGGAACGCATCGGTTTATTGCAACTGGCTGGGCAGGACGTAACGATTGTAGGCCCCGATATTGAAGTGGGCCAGCAGGCGCCGGCATTTACGCTGCGCGCCAAGGATTGGTCGGTAGTGGATGTACTCCAGGCTACCGAAGGCAAAGTGCGTATTATTGCCGCCGTGCCTTCGCTGTCTACGGGTGTCTGCGAGACCGAAACCAAGCGCTTCAACGAAGAAGCCGCTGCCCTTGACCCCGACATTGCAATTGTGACCGTGAGCACCGATCTGCCGTTCACCCTCAACAACTGGTGCGCCGCCAACGGCATCGAACGCGTCACCCTGTATTCGGACGCTTACGATACCAATTTTGGTGAAGCCTACGGTACGCTGATCAAAGAGCGCCGTATCCTGCGCCGCGCCGTATTTGTGGTGGACCGCGCCGGCAAGGTAGTCTACGCAGACTACATGAAGGCCCTGGGTGACCAGCCGGACTACGCCAGCGTGCTGGCGGCGGCGCAGGCTGCGCTCGGCGTCTAAGCTCAGGGCGCCGGCGGCCCGCCGCCCGGTGCCAACGCTCCATCGCAGTACATGCACGAAACTGAACTGGACAATTTAACGGCTCGCTCCGCCTGGGAAGACTCTCAGGAGGTGCACTTCCGCCTGATCACCGCCTTCTCACGCCAGTGGGCGGCGCGGCCACACCTGTGGCGCCCGCCCACTGACCTGCTTGAGACTGCGCAAGCCTACCTGGTGCGCGTCGAGGTGGCCGGTATGCAGGAGGGCGAATTGAGCATTGCCATCGAGGGGCGCGAGATGGCTATTTATGGTGTGCGCCAACTGCCCGCCAGCCAGCCGGCACACGAAGCCGCCTACCACCAGATGGAAGTGCGCTTCGGCGAATTTCTGAGCGCTTTGCAGCTGCCCGGACCGGTGGATAGTGAGCACATCGCCGCCAACTACCGTGATGGATTTTTGATCGTGACCCTACCGAAAGAGAGAGCATCCTAATGGCGCGCTCCTGGTTTGATGAATTGGCCGACATGTGGGATTGGATGGAGGCAGAAGACAGCCATGCCCTGCATGAGTTGATCTTTAAGCCCACCATCACCAAGATCGCCAAAGACAGCAAGGGCAAGGCCGGGCGCTCGGGCAGCGAAGGCGAAGACGGGTTGCCTGAGATCCCCGATGAGCTGCCGATCCTGCCGTTGCGTGGCTTGGTGGTCTATCCGCAAACCGGCGTGCCGCTCACCATCGGCCAGCCGCGCTCCATCCGCCTGGTGGATGAGGCCGTGGCTGGCAACCGCCTGGTGGGCCTGGTCACCTCGCGCGATCCGGAGAAGGAGAACCCGGGGCCGGAGGATCTGTACCCGGTGGGCACGGTGGCTTCGGTGCACCGTTTGTTCCGTGCCCCGGATGGCACCATTCGCCTGCTGGTGCAGGGTTTGGCGCGCTTCCGCCTGGGCGAATTCACCGCCACCAAGCCCTACCTCAAAGCCAAGATCAGCCTGGCCCCAGAGTTCGAAGAAGATGGGCTGGAAGTGGAAGCGCTGGCGCGCAGCGCCCGCAGCCAATTCCAGCGCATCGCCGAGCTGCTCGGCACCATTCCGCAGGAGCTGGTCTCCAGCATTATGGATCTGGAGAACCCGCTGCAGACCACCTACCTGGTGGCCAATTTCCAACGCATGGAGTTGGCCCAGTCGCAGGAGCTGCTGGAGCTGGACTCGTTGCGCGACAAGCTGCGCAAACTGGTCGAATTCCTCACGCATGAGATCGAAGTGCTCGAAGTGGGCCAGCGTATTCAAGATAAGGCGCGCTCGGAAATCGAGGGCATGCAGCGCGATTACTTCCTGCGCGAGCAACTCAAAGCGATCCAGCGCGAATTGGGCGAGACCGACGAAGTAGCCGCTGAGGTGGAGGAGCTGCGTAAGAAGATCGACGACGCGCAGATGCCTGAAGAGGCCGATAAACAGGCGCGCCGTGAGCTGGAGCGCCTCTCCAAGCTCAGCACGGCCTCGGCCGAGTATGGCGTCATCCGCAGCTATCTGGATTGGCTCATCGCCATCCCCTGGGCCAAGACCACGGCAGATAACCTGGAGATCGCCCACGCCCGCAAAGTGCTCGATCAGGATCACTATGGCCTCAAAGACGTCAAAGATCGTATCCTGGAGTTTTTGGCGGTGCGCAAACTGCGCACCGAGCGCAAGGCCGAGCTGAGCAAGCGTGCCCGCCGTGAGCAAAGCATCCGCCGGGAGCGCGAAGGCGTGATCCTGTGCTTCGTTGGCCCGCCCGGCGTCGGCAAGACTTCGCTGGGGCGCTCGATCGCCCGCGCCTTGGAGCGCGAGTTCGTGCGCATCTCGCTGGGCGGCGTGCGCGACGAGGCCGAGATCCGCGGCCACCGGCGCACCTACATCGGCGCGCTGCCCGGGCGCATTGTGCAGGGGCTGCGCCGCAGCGGGACGCGCAATCCGGTCTTCATGCTCGACGAGGTGGATAAGCTCGGCAATGATTTCCGCGGCGATCCTGCCTCGGCCCTGCTGGAGGTGCTGGATCCGGAGCAGAACAGCGAATTTCGCGATCATTACATCGAAGTGGCGCTCGATCTCTCGCAGGTGATGTTCATCACCACCGCCAACTCGCTCGATACCATCCCCGGCCCGCTGCGTGACCGCATGGAAATCATCCGCCTGAGCAGCTATACCGAGGGCGACAAGTTGGAGATCGCCAAGCATTACCTGATCCCGCGCCAACTGAGCGAGAACGGCCTGCGCAAGAACGAGGTTAAGTTCAGCAATGGGGCCATTCGCCAGATCATCCGCGCCTACACCCGCGAGGCCGGCGTGCGCAACCTGGAGCGCCAGATCGGCGCGGTATGCCGCAAGCTGGTGACGCGCATCGCCGAAGGCACGGCCAAAACCCCGGTGCGCGTCACACCCGAGCGGGTGCGCGAGCACCTCGGCCCGCAGCGCTTCTATCGCATGGAAGAGATCGCCAGCCGCACCTCGTTGCCCGGCGTGGTGACCGGCCTGTCGTGGACGCCCACCGGCGGCGATGTGCTCTTTATTGAGGCCACGCGCATGCCCGGCGGCAAAGGCTTCCAGCTTTCCGGCCAGTTGGGCGAGGTGATGCAAGAATCGGCTCGCGCCGCCCTCTCGTATGTGCGCTCACGCGCCAAGCAGCTCGGCATTGAGCCTGATTTCTTCCAAACCACCGATCTGCACTTGCATGTGCCCGCCGGCGCTCAACCCAAGGATGGCCCATCGGCTGGCGTCACCATGGTGACCGCATTGGTCTCGTTGCTTACCGGCACGCCGATCAAGCCGCATGTCGGCATGACCGGTGAGATCACGCTGCGCGGCCAGGTGATGCCAGTGGGCGGCATCAAAGAGAAGGTGTTGGCCGCCCACCGCGCCGGCCTCAAGACGATCATCATGCCGGCCCGCAACGAGATTGACCTGGAAGAGCTGCCCAAAGAGGTGCGCGCCAAGCTGGACTTTAAATTCGTCAAGACGATGGATGAAGTCTTGGGCTACGCCCTGGCCAGCAAACCCGCCGCCAAGGCCGCCAAACCGAAAGCTGCGGCCAAAGCCAAGCCGGGCGGCAACGGGCAGGCCGGCAACGGCCACAAGCCATCCAAAACCACGCGCCGCAAAGGCGCCACTGCTGGGCGCGGCTCGCATGCCTAAAACCATCCTGGTGCTCGAGGACGAAGAGATGCTCTACCAGTTGGTGCACGATCTGCTGCACTTTGAGGGCTACCAGGTCCACCGGCTGACCGATTTCAACAATCTCAGCGGCGAGCTGCGCGCCAACCCGGCGGATGCGATCGTGGCTGATGTGAATTTGCGCGGCGCAAATGGCATGGACTTGGTCGAAGCGCTGCGCCGCCAGCCTGATTTCAACAATGTGTATGTTCTGCTCACCTCGGGCATCGATTATGGCGAAGAGGCGTTGCAACGCGGCGCCGATGATTTCCTGCAGAAACCGTATATGCCCGATGAGTTGGTGAATTTGCTGGCCAGTCGCCTGGCCGAGGGGAGCTGAGTTGTAGTATGGGAGACAGTGTGAAAACAAATCGATCCCGCGGCGGCGGGAAAAAATGGTATGCCATGGATCTGCATTTGCATACCCCCGCCTCCAGCGATTACCAGGAGCCGCAAGCCAGCTACCTGGATATTTTGCGCCGGGCTGAACAGCGCGGCCTTGACATCATCGGCTTTGCCGATCACAACACCGCCAGCGGCTACCGCCGCATGGAAGAAGAATTCGAACAGTTGCGCATGCTGCGCAGCCTCAAGCGCATCTTGCCGGAAGAAGAAGAGCGCCTGAAGGAATACGAACGCCTGCGCGCCAAAATTCTGGTGCTGCCCGGCTTTGAATTCACCGCCACCTTCGGCTTTCATATTCTGGGCCTGTTTGACCCCAAGAAACCGCTGCGCGAGATCGAGCACATTCTGCTCGATCTCAATGTGCCCTCAACCCAGTTGGATGCCGGCAGCGTCACCGTGGGCGCCTCGGCCGATGTGCTGACCGCCTACCAGGCCATCCACGAGGCCGGCGGTATCGTCATCGCCGCGCATGCCAACTCCACTAATGGCGTGGCGATGCGCGGCTTCAACTTCGGCGGCCAGACCAAGATCGCTTACACGCAAGACCCGCATCTGCACGCGTTGGAAGTGACCGATCTGGATAAACGTGGGCGCTATTCCACCGCCGCCTTCTTCAGCGGCATTAAGCCGGAATACCCGCGCCGCATGCACTGCATCCAAGGCTCGGATGCCCATCGTTTGGATAATGACCCCAAGCGCCATAACAATCTGGGCATCGGCGGGCGCGTGACGGAAGTGCTATTGCCCGCCGCTAGCTTTGAAGCGCTGAAGGCCTTGTTTGAAAGCAACGACTTTGCGCGCACGCGCCCGGCCCTAAGCAAAAAGCAGGCCGAAGGCGCCCATTTTGACTTTGTGCGCTCGGCGCGCGAGCAGGGCAGCAACATCGTGCAGGAGTTTCACGAGAGCCTCAGCGGGCGCACCAATCTCAATGCCATCATTGCCGATGTATGCGCCTTTGCCAACACCAACGGTGGCACGCTCTTCATTGGCTTACGCGCCGAGCCCAAACCGATCCTGGGCGTGCGCAACCCCAGCCAGGCGATCCGCCAACTGGAGCAGGAGATCGGCAAGCGCATCAGCCCGCCGCTGGCCTGCACGGTGGATACCTTGCAAAGCGAGGGCAAGAGTGTGCTGCGCGTGATCGTGCCGCGCGGCGATGACCAGCCCTACGCCGTAGACGATAACCAGATCTACTTGCGCACCGAAGCCGAAACCGGGCTGGCCGTGCGCGATGAGATCGTGCGCCTGGTGACCGGCGCGGCTCCGCAAGCCGAGCCGCCCGCCAAGCCAGGCAAAGAGCCGCGCCGCGGTGCGGGCCGGCGCGGCAACGGCCACGGCGCCGCCAGCAATGGCCGCGGCAGCAAGCCGCAGCCGGCGGCTGCCGCAGCGCCTGAGGCGCCCAAGCCTGAGCTGCCCAGCCGCGCCGAGCACGCCCCGCGCACCGGCGTGGAAGTCGTCTCGCAGGAGGATCGCAACGGGGTGGCCTATTACATCGTGCGCGATCTGCGCAACAACATGGTGGTCAACAACGTCACCGAGAAATCGGCGCGCAAGTTGTGGCACTACGCCATCACAGAGTATGCCGGCCTGCCCAAAGACGTTGGCCAACTCTCCGTAGAGTGGCGCGGCGACTTTGGCCTGCTCAAGCATTATGTGCAGCGCCAGCAGGATCGCTATGATTTTGTGCAGCGTGTGGATGGCGGTCTGCGCTTCTACTTTGGCGTTACCGAAGAGGGCGTGCATGGTGACTGGCGCCAGTTTGTGGTTGAGGAAGCCCCCTCTGAAGAGGATGGGTTGCCTGGCTCAGAGGCGCTGCCCTAAGCGCCGGCGCGGCACTCACTCCCCATCGAGAATATACACATCCCCAGACCCACTGCGGAAGCTGCTCAGCAGGCGCAAGGTGCTTTCAGGCACTAGCGTCTGAAGCTGCTCCGGGGTGGGCACCTCGCGCTTATAGTCGAGCGCCGCACCAAACCAGATCAGGTAGGCCTGGTCTTGCGCGGCTGGCCAGCTCTTGAACTCCGCCAGGGCTGCTGCCAGGCTGGCCTGCGTCTCGCCGTCGTAGCGCGGCAGGCGATAGATTGGCCGGCGCAGCAAGAACCAGGCGGCGGCCTCATTATTGCTATACACCTTATCTTCGGGTGTAAGGGCCAGGCCCTGCAGGTAGGTGGCCAGCTCAGACTGGCGCAGGCTGCGCGTGTTGTACAGGTTGTAGTAGCTCACATCGCCTTCTTGCTGGGAGCGCTGCACATACTCCACACTGCGATACAGCGGCAAGAGCAGCCACACCGCCAGCCCCGCCAGCGCCACGTGGCGCCAGGGGGCTTGTAGGCGCGGCGCAAACGCCTGCCAGGCGGCCGCGGCCAGCACCAGCAGGCAAGGCAGCAGCAGCGCATGCAGGCGCTGGCTGCCAGGCACGCGGTGCTCGGCATAGCTGATGGTGAACACCAGCATGCCGCCATACACCAGCGTGAAGGCCGCCGCGGGCAGCAGCGGCGCCGCCAGCAGGCGCCGGCCGAAGGCTGCCCAGCGCGCCCGTGTGCTACGCCAGGCCAGCAGCGCCAGCAGCACGCCAAATAGCGCCAAGGGCGGCACGCTGAGCAGGATGCGCTGTGGCACGAACCAGCTAACCACTTTTTCGATGAAGGCGAGCAGCAAGCCAGGCGGGTAGGCGGGCTGGTGGCTGCCGAGTAGCAAGCCGCTTAGACGGTAGTTGTGCAAAATTGCCCACAATCCGATAGGCAGGCCACTGGCCAGCCCGTAGGCAGTGGCCCAGCGTAGTGCGCCGCGCCACTGCGGCCGCCAGGCCAGCAGCACCACCAGCGCACCGCTCATTACCAGGGCCGCCCCGGCATAGCGCAGGAAGCAGGCCGCCGCGGCCAGCGCCGCCATCTGCCAGAAATGGCGCGTGGCGCGGCCGGCGGCATACTGCTGGGCGACCAGCAGCCACAGTAGTACGCACAGCATGAACAGCGGGTCAGAGGCCACGTTGGCCGAAACTTCCAGCAGCGGTAGTGCCGTGGCCACCACCGCGCTGGCCCATAAGGCGAACACCGGCTGGCCGAGCAAAGCGCGCCACAGGAACACTCCGCTCAGCAGGATCACTCCACCGAAGGCAAGACTATTCAGGATCTGCGCTAGCTTGAGCACATCCCAGCCGCTGAGCCAATGCAGCCCGGACAGCAGCGCCGGGTACAGCGGCGGCCAATGCACCAGCGGCTCACCGAGGTAATCCACCAGGCCGCGGCCGGCGGCCAAATTCTCCGCGGTGGAGAGGTAGCGTGCCCCATCCGTGGAGAGGCCCGGCCCCCAGGGGAGCGTAGCGGCGAATACCGCCAGGCTGCCCAGCAGCGCCAGGAGGGCCAGGCAAAAATAGTAGCGGCGTGAGCTCATGCGGGGATTGTAGCAGTCTGGGCAGCGCTGGGCTGCAGGCGCGCCACCAGGCCACTCCAGCGTTGCGCAACTTTGTTGTTGCTGACCGCGATGCCGATCGCCCGGCGGCTGCCCACCAGTACGCACAGGGTTTGGGCCCGCGTGACGCCGGTGTATAGCAGGTTGCGCTGCAGCATGATGTAGTGCTGGCTGAGCACCGGCATCACCACGCAGCGAAACTCGGAGCCTTGTGCCTTGTGCACGGTGATGGCGTAGGCCAGGGTCAGCTCGTCGGCCTCGCTCCAGTCGTAGCTCACCCGGCGGCCTTCAAAATCCACCGTCAACGTTTGCGCTTCGTTGGCAATTTCCACCAGGCGGCCAATATCGCCGTTGAAGACGGTCTTGTCGTAATTGTTGCGAACTTGCATCAGACGGTCGCCTACGCGCAGCAACTGGCCGTGCATCCGGCGCTCTGCTTTCAGCGCGCTGGGCGGGTTCAGCGCGGCTTGCAGCGCCGCATTGAGCGCCGCCACGCCCGCCGCGCCGCGATACATCGGCGAGAGCACCTGGATATCCTGCAACGGGTCCAGCCCGAAGCGCGCCGGGATGCGCTGGGTCACCAACGCCACGATCTTGGCACTGGCCTCCTCGGCGCTCTCGGTAGCATCCAGGAAAAAATCGCCGGCGGCATCTTTGCTGGTCTGTGGCATAGCGCCCTGGTTCATGGCGTGCGCATTGGCCACAATGTCGGAGCCGGCGCCCTGGCGGTAGATCTGTTCCAAGCGCGTGACCGGAAAGCGCTGGCTGGCGATCAAGTCGCGCAGTACATCGCCGGCGCCCACCGAGGGCAACTGATCCACATCGCCCACCAGCAGCAAATGCGTGCCGGGCTGCAAGGCTTTGAGCAGGGTATGCGTAAGCTGTACATCCAGCATCGAAGCCTCATCGATCACCACCAGATCCACCGCCAGTGGCTCGTCTTCGTTGTAGCGCGGGCCTTCGCCGGGGGTGTAGCCGATCAGGCGGTGGATGGTGCTGGCGGGCTGGTTGCTGGTTTGCGCCAGGCGCTTGGCGGCGCGCCCGGTGGGGGCCGCCAGCGCAAAGCGCTTACCGGAAAGCTGGAGCAGGCCGATCAGTGCTTTCATCGTAGTGGTTTTGCCGGTGCCCGGGCCGCCGGTGAGAATGCTCACCGGGCTGCGCAGGGCGGTGAGCACCGCCTGGCGCTGCTGGGCATCCACCTGGGTCAGGTCACTGAGGGCCGCCGGGTCACGCAGCAGCGGCAGATCGGCGGTGGCACTGTGCTCGGCGGTGGCCAGCGCCAGCAGGCGCTCGGCCAGGCCCACTTCGGCGGCGTGCAGATCTTTGGGGTACACCGCCTCGGCCTCGATGACCACGTCGCCGCGCACCGCCAGGCGCTCCAGCGCCGCCTGCAGGGGCGCCACGGAGCTGCCGAGCAACTCGGCGGCGCGCGCCTGCAATTGCGGGCGCGGCACATAGACATGCCCATCGGCGCTGAACTGCGCCAGCGTATACAACAGGCCCGCTTCCAGGCGGGCGGGGTGCTCGGCCGGCAGGCCAAAAGATTTGGCGATCTTGTCAGCGGTCAGGAAGCCCACGCCTTGCAGATCACGCGCCAAGCGGTAGGGATCGTTCTGCACTACCTGCATGGCGCGGTTGCCATATTCTTTGAAGATCTTGGTGGCCAAATGGGTGCTGATGCCGTGACTGCTTAGAAACAGCATCACCTCGCGCACCTGGCGCTGCTCCTCCCAGGCGTTGAGGATCTGCTTATGGCGTTTAGGCCCGATGTCAGCAACCTCGCGCAGGCGCTCGGGCTGCTTGTCGATGATCTCGATCGTCTGCGCGCCGAAATGATCCACAATGCGCCCAGCGAGGGTGGGGCCAACGCCTTTGAGCAGGCCGGAGCTTAGATAACGGCGGATGCCTTCGACGCTGGTGGGCAGGGTTTGCTGCAGCGTCTGCACTTGGAACTGCAAGCCGTGACGCGGGTGCTTGACCCACTCGCCTTGCATCTCAAGATGCTCGCCCACGGCAAATTCCGGCAGGTTGCCGGTCACCGTAACGGTGCCGTCGGCATCCTGGCTGTAGGCGCTTTCATCCGGCCGCAGGCGCAAGACACTGTAGCCGTTCTCGGCGTTGTAATAGGTGACGTACTCCACAGAGCCGCTGAGCGCATCGGGCATGCGCATGATTATTACTTAAAAACACAAGGCGATCATATCGCCTTGTGTTTTTAAGTCGGCCGCTGGCGCAAAATAAAAGCGGGCCATTGGTCCGCTTTTTTGTTTTTATCTGCGGCGCTGGTGCCAGGCCAGCAAGCCGGCGATCACCGCCAACGAAGCCAGCAGGGCTTCCAGGTCACTGGCGTGCGCCGCCACCCAGCCGGTGAGCGTCGGCGCGGGCGCCGTTTTCAAGCTCGGCGCTTCTTCTGTGGAGAACATTTCGTCTGCCGTCGCTTCCAGGCTGCGGGCCTGCGCCTCTTCGGCCACCTGGCTTTCGGCGATGGCATTGCCAGTCACCAGGCCGCCGGCAGCGGAATCGGCGGCGGGCGCCTCGGCCATCATCAGCACCGGCTCAGCCGCCGGTGCGCTGGGCAGGCCGTTGAGCGAAAAATCGGTGGCCAGCACGAACAGCAAGGCCAGCGCGGCCAGCGCACTGGCGAAGTTGAAGCCTGACCAGCCACGGCGTGCCGCGGCGGCCCCGGCCTGCGCCGGGCTGAGCATGAATTGGCGCGGCAGCCTGCGCTGCGGGGCGCGGCGCAGCACACTGCGCAGGCGCTGTAAGTCTTTGAAGGCCGCGGTGAGCGCGGGCTCGTTCTCCAGGCGCGCCAAGAGGGCCTCGCGCTCAGGCGGGCTGAGTTGGCCGTCCAGGTGCGCTGAGAGCAACTCGAGTTCGTGGGGCGAAAGGGGTGCGGTCATTGCGTGCCTTCGCGGTTAAGACGAAATCGGTCGGGCAAGAGTTCCGCAAAACCGCGCAGACATTCCTGCATGCGGCTGCGGGCGCGCGCCAGGCGGCTCTTCACCGTGCCGAGCGGGCGCTTGAGGATCGTGGCGACTTCGCTGTACTCCAGGCCCTGCACATCGATCAGCACCACCGCGGTGCGAAACTCCTCTTCGAGTTGATTGAGGCAGCGCTGGATCGCCTGGTTGAGCTCAACGCGCTCGGCCAGTTCCTCTGGGCTTTCGCCCGGATCGGCCAGCCAGGCCGGCTCGGGCAACTCTTCGCCGTCCGGGGCTTGCGGCTCCAGCGGCGTTTGCGGGCGGCGCTTTTGACGGCGCAGCTCGTCGTAGCAGGCGTTGGTGACGATGCGCAGCAGCCAGGCCTTGAACGAGCCGCCTTTGAAGCTGCGCAGGTTGCGGTAGGCGGCCAGCATCGCATCCTGCGTGGCGTCCTGGGCCAGGGCATCATCGCCCAGTAGGCGATAAGCCACATTGAAGGCCAGCGCCTGGTGGTTGAGCACCAGATGATTGAACGCGTCCAGATCGCCCGTTTGGGCCACCTGCACCAGTTGAGCTTCGTTCAGCGCGGTTTCGCTCAAGGCTTCCTTTTGGCAAACAGCCACAGATAGATGGCGCGCCACACCAGCAACACAGCCGCCAAGCCGGCGGCTGTGATGGCGGTGAACAGCGGCAGCGCCACACCGCCCAGCCAGGCGGCGCGCAGCACCGCTCCCAGCGGCGCGGCCAGCACCATCGCCGGCAGCAGCTTCCATAGCGTGCGCCAACTGGGCACTTGCCATTGATCCGTCAGGTGGCCGGCCAGCCACCAGGCGGCGGCAAAGGGCACCAAATTGGGCAGCAAACGTTCGGCGCCGCTGGAGTGGAACTGCAACCCCACCAGCATGAACAATGTGATCAGCACAAGATCACCAAGCAGTAGAATGTGGTTTGCTTTCATAGCCCTAGTTTAATCTGAATTGCCGTGAGGATGGCGGCGCAGCATGGCCTTTGATGCCCGCACGATCAGAGCCGTCTTTTTGGATGTAGACGGTACCCTGCGTGATACCGATGATCATTATGTGGCTCAGTTTACGCGCTGGCTGCGGCTGGTCTTCGGGCTGCCGCGTGCAGCTCGCCACGCACGCACAATGGTGATGCGCCTGGAGAAGCCCGGCAACGATGTGCTCGGTTTGCTGGATGTGCTGGGCCTGGATGGCCCGATCGGCCGCCTGAGCGAAGCGCTGGCGCGCCGCCGCCCGCTGCGGCTGAGCGCCGCGCGGCTCATCCCCGGCATCGCTGACGCGGTGCAGCAATTGGCCGCCCGTTACCCGCTGGCAGTGATCACCGTGCGCGGCGCCACCGCCACGCAGGCCTTTTTGCAGGCCAGCGGGCTGGATGCGCAGATTGCTGTGGTGGTACACGGGCTTAGTACGCCGCGCACCAAGCCGCAGGCTGCGCCGTTGCTGCATGCTGCTGCGCAGCTCGGCGTGCCGGTGGAAGCTTGTGTGATGGTGGGCGATACTACGGTGGACATTTTGGCGGCCAAGCGTGCGGGGGCGCAGGCGATCGGCGTGCTGTCTGGCTTTGGCGAGGAAGCCGAGCTGCGCGCCGCAGGGGCGGATTTGATCCTGCCCTCGGTGGCGCAGTTGCCTGGAGTATTGATCAAGCCCAATCCCTGATCCAGGCTGGATTTGCTGTGCCCTAAAGGATTCCTCGCTCCGCTCGGAATGACGGTGCGGCTAAATGGTGCGGGTAGCAAGGGTACATCTGCGAATGCCATCCGTGTCATTCCGAACCCGAGCGCAGCGAGTGGTGAGGAATCCTTAGGCCATGTCTTGCTTACACTAGACTTGCAATGACCTAAAGGATTCCTCGCTGCGCTCGGAATGACAAGAATTAAAAACTCGCACAGCGGGTTGCTGCAGTGAATGGGAGTAGGGAGACAGCGTTACTTGCTCAGCCGCTGCAAGAATTGCTGATAGCGTTCGGGGTTGGGCGGGTTCAATGCCAGGATGGCGCGCACGGCAATCTTGGCGCCTTCGCGGTCACCGGCTTCCACCAATAGCTCGCCCACCTTGTTCCAGGTACGGATGGCATCGCCGCGCTTGCCCATCTGCTGGTAGTGCTCCGCCAGGCGGCGCTGGCCCAGGGTGAAGCGCGGGTTCTCGTCTACCAGCGTGCTCAAGAAGCTGCCAGCTTCCTCGTCGCGGCCGCGGCTGTTGAGGTAAGAGAGATAGTTCTCCAACTCTCCGTTGGCCTTGCCTTCTTGCCCCAGGCGCAGGTTGAGCTGCACCAGGTTGAGGCGCGCGGTTTCGTCATCAGGTGCCAGGCTGCGGATCTGCTCGTAGACCAGCAGCGCCTTGCGCCAATCCAGCCGCTGCAGATCGATATCGGCCATTTGGTGCAATACCTGCACATTCCAGGCGGCGTCCACTTCGGCGCCTTGCGCCAAGCGCAGCGCCTTCTCGTAGGTATCGCGGGCCTTGTCCAACTGGGCCAGGCGGTAGTACACGTCGGCCAGCTCCAGGTTCTGGCTGGCGGCCTGCGGCAGTTGGTCGCTGGCGCTGAGCTGCTCGATCAAGCGCAGACGTGCATCCACATCCAGGGGCGAAATGGCGACGATGCGCTGGTAGGTTTGCGTGGCACGCTCATTGTCGCCGCGCGCCCGGTAGACGCGCGCCACCGTGGCCAGCTTTTCGGTGGCCTGCTGGGGGCGGTCGCTGAGCAGCAGCAGTTCGGCCATGTGTACATGCAGCGGCAGGTAGCTGGGCGAGAATTCCAGCGCGGCGTAGGCTTCTTCCATGGCGGCGCGCAAGTGGCCCTGGCGCGAGATCTGGTTGATGCGCCCGAGCGCATCCACCAGGCGGGCACTGTTGGCATGGGTCAGGATCTCGGCCACCGGGGTGGGGGCGCTGGCGTTTACGCGCACCGGTAGCTGGCCGCGTGCTTCGTTCACCCCAGTGCGCCAATTTGGGCGCATGAGCAGATAGCGGATGTTATCGCCGAGCAGGCTGAGCGCCTGGCGGTTCTCTTGGCCGGCGCTCTTCTCCAGCAGGCTGGCGTAGGCGGCGCGCAGCGCCGGGGCTTGCTCGGCGGGCACCACGGCGGCATCGGCCAGCGCCAGTGCTTGCAGGTATTCGCGCACGGCGTCTTCCGTCTTGTCTTGCTGGCGCAAATAGTCGCCGATCAGTAAATGGCTGGCCAGGGCGTAGTCAGGGTGCTCAAGCGCCTTTTGAAAGTGGCGTTGGGCGCTTTCGGCGCGCCCGTGGGCTTCCAACAAGGTGCCCAAGTTGAAGTGTGCCGCGGGATGATCGAGCCCGGCATCAATCGCCGCTTTCAATTGTTCGGCGGTGTGTTTGTCATCCTGGCGGGTTTCAAATTCGAGTGCCTGGCTCAGATGGCGCGCAATGGCACGCTCGTCAAAGCCACGCGCCAGGATGCCATCGGTCACCGTGCGCGCCAGCTCACCCAGGCCACCCTTGCGCTTCTCCGGCTCCACCGGGGTCAGGTCAAACAGCATGGCGGCCAGAGCCTGCAGGGCGTGCTGGTTGGCCTCTTCCACTGGGTCAGGCCCTTCATCAAAGGCATGCAGGCTTGGGTGCAGGCTGCTGGGGCGCGCCGCGCCGGGCGGCAGGCGCAGCGGCCCGGTGGCGGCGCCCATGCGCAGCGGCTTGGGCAGGGTTTTGTAGGCCTTCAGCATCGCCACGGCCTGCTGGGCTTCTTTGCTCTTGGGATTCAGGCGCAGGGCATGTTCGCCGCTGGCGCGTGCCTCTTCGATCTCGCCGGCGTGCTGTTGCAGCGCGGCCACGGCGATGTATTCGGTAATCGCCTGGGGGATGCGCCCGAGGCGCTCATACACCAGTGCCAGGCGGCTGTGTGCGTCGAGGTTCTCAGGTTCCAGGCGCACCACCCGCGTCCAGTTGTTGATCGCCTTGTCCGCATCGCGCAGGCTGAGATACAGCTCGGCGGCGCGCATCGAGAATTGGATCGCTTCGTCTTTGCGCCCGGTGGTTTTGAAGATCTCGGCCATCTTTTCGATCGGCAACGGGTCTTCGGGTGCCAGGCGCGAGGCGCGCCGGTAAAACTCCAGCGCCTGCTCCAGATTGCCCAGCTCGTAATGCGCCAGGGCCAGGCTGTTCAGTGTGGGCGGGTTATCGGGGAACTCTTGCAGGGCATGGCCGTAGTGCTCTACGGCCTCCTGCCAGCGGCCTTCCCAGGCGGCAGAGTGCCCCAGATTCATGGCGCGGCGAAATGCGTCTTCGTTACCGTGTGGGGAGACCATAAGTACGTACGGAAGAGTTTAACACTCTCTGGCAGGCGTGCGCAAAAAGCGGCGCCCTGGCGCCGCTTTTGGATGGGCCTTACTGGCTGGGCGGCGCCCAGTTGGGCCCCACGATGACTTCCACGTCTACCTGGCTGGTGGGGTCATACCGATTGAAGATATAGCCGGGGGTTACGCCCATCAACTCCACCAGGTATTGCAAGGTGTAGGGATTGCCGGTGTAGTCGATCAGCGTGGTGGCGTTCACCGGGTTGGCATTGCCCGTGGTGACGATGTTGAAGCCCTGGGCCTGCAGGTAGGCGCGGGTGCTATCCGCCAGGCCGGAGTTACCCGAGCCGTTGTAGACGGCCACGCTGGCCGCCTCGGCCTGCATGTTCACCTGCGAGGCGCTACTGGCCGCCACGACGCTGCGCACGGTGCCGGTGGTGAACATTTCATCACGCAAGGTGCGGATGTTTTCGGTGATCGGCTTGAGGATCGCCAAGCCATCCGGCGAGGTGGCCGGGGCGACATAATCCGGCGGAGCGATGACCGCCTGGCGAATTTCGCTGGGCTCGACATTACGCAGGGTAAAGCCCAGCGAGAACATCTCTTCCAGGGTCATATTGGTATTGACACCGCTGGAAAGATCTTGATAGATCTGGAAGCCACGGGAGATCAGCAGGTTGCGTACATCATCGCGCATCAGTTGCTGGCGAATGCCGAGGATCACTTCCTGCTGGCGGCGAGCGCGGTCAAAGTCACCATCTTCGCTGTGGCGGGCGCGCGCGTAAGCGAGCGCATAGGCGCCATTCAGTACCTGGCGGCCGGGGTAGATACGCACGGGCAGCTCTTGCCCGATGATCTGCACATCCACACTGTTTTGCACGGTGAGCTTGACGCCGCCAATCAGATCGACGAAGCGTTCAAAGGCGCTGAAATCGATCTGGGCGTAATAGTTGATCGTAATGCCGAGGAACTGCTCCACGGTCTTGATCGCCAGGCCGGGGCCGCCGCCGGGCAGGCGGGCGCCTTCGCCCAATTGGTAGGCGGCGTTGATCTTGTTGTGGCCGAAGCCGGGCACATCCACCCATAGGTCACGCGGGATCGAGAGCATGCCGGCGGTGTTGCTGGCCGGGTCAAAAGTGAACAGGATCATCGAATCGGTGCGCGGCGGGCCGTCTCCCGATGCCCAATCACGCGCATCCAGGCCCATCAGCAGGATCGTCACGCGCGAGGTGCCGTCCCACTCCGTCAGGGTCGGCGTCAGGTTCTGGGCCACCTGGGGGGCACCGCTGCCGCTGGGCTCATCGGGATCGTTCTGCGAGAGAGCCAGGCCGGGCAGGCTGAAGGAGGTGGTGCTGACGATAAACTGGCGCGCCAAATTGAAGGCGGTCAGCGCGGTAGCCAGCGTGGCCAGCACGAAGGCCACCGAGAGGATTTTTTGCAGCGTGCTCATGGCGCCGAAGCGCTGGGCAAGACGTTGAAAGAAGGGTTTTTTCATAGTTTTGGGTAGCAAGGCGTGATTATAGCATTGGGCGTTTTTAGGCGCATGAATGCAGGGTTAACCACTCCTGGCAGGCTTTACGATGCAACAACGATGCCAAAAGCGCAGGGACTATAATGTGCGCCAATGTACCCAACTGAGCTAGCGGCCCTGTTTGCCAGCGGGCGCCAGGCCGCCCTGGCGGTCACCGGCGCCGGCGCGCAGGCCATCCAATGGTTGCTGGGGGTGGGCGGCGCCTCGCAATTCGTACTGGATGCACGCGTGCCTTATGCGGCGCGTGCCCTGCAGCAGTATGTGGGCTTTGTGCCCCAGAAATACGTCAGCCCCAGCACCGCCCAGGCGATGGCCGCCGCGGCCTATGCGCAGGCGCTCGCCACCCAACCGCAGGCGGCTCCGGCGCTCGGCCTGGGCAGCACCGCCAGCATCGCCACCAATTATGCCAAGCGCGGCGAGCACCAGGTCGTGCTGGCGCTGCACAGTGCCGCGGAGGTGACGACTTACCAACTGGTGCTGGCCAAAGGGCAGCGGGAGCGCGCCGGTGAAGAAGCGCTAGTGAGCATGCTGATCCTGAATGCCTTGTTGCAGGCCAGCCAGCAGCCGCCACTGCCGCTGGATCTATTGCCCGGCGAGCAGGTGCACACCGCGCAGCAGGCCGCCAGTCAGCCACTGGATGCGCTGATGGCGGGCCAGGCGCGCAGCGTGCTGTGCTACCCACCGGCGGCCTATGTGCAAGATGTGCCGTATAGCGGCGCGATCCTCTCCGGCTCGTTCAACCCGATTCACGAGGGGCACCTGCTGCTGGGCCAGACGGCGCAGCGCAAGCTCGGCCTGCCCTTTGCCTTTGAGCTCTCACTCGAGAATGTGGAGAAGCCCAGCCTGAGCCGGGCCACGGTGGAAGCGCGCCTAAGCCAGGCGCGCCTGCTGGGGCAGCGCGTGCTGCTCAGCCGGGCGCCGCTCTTTCGCGACAAGGCGGCACTGTATCCCCATAGTGTCTTCGTAGTGGGCTTTGATACCGCCCGACGCCTGGTGGATCCGAAATACACTGCCAATGACGCCGCGGCGATGCACGCCGCGTTTGATTTCATCCGCGCCCAGGGCTGTAGCTTCCTGGTGGCTGGCCGCAAAGTGGGCGAGGCGTTTTATACCCTGGCCGATCTACCCATTCCCGCCGGACTGGAGGATCTGTTCGCCGGCCTGAGCGCCGATGAGTTCCGGCTGGATCTTTCGTCGACCCAGATCCGCGATCAGCAAAGCCAGGCGCAGGCATGAGCGCGCCGGCCCGCACCTACGCGCTGCGCCCGGCCGGCCTGCGCGACCTTAGCGCCATCCGTGATCTTGAGCAGCTCAGCTTCCCGCTGGATGCCTGGCCGTTGATCGAAATGATCAGCGTGCTCAGCCTGCCCAGTGTATTGCGCTGGAAAGCGGTGGAAGGCGAGGCCGAGGACTTGGTCGGCTTCATCGCCGTGGATGTGCGCCGCCGCGACCACCTGGCCTGGATCGCTACGATTGCGGTGCACCCGCAGCGCCGCGGCGCGGGCATCGGCCAGGCGCTGATGGCGCAGGCCGAGGCGGCGGTGAATGTGCCGCGCATGCGCCTCTCGGTGCGCATGAGCAACGAAGCCGCCATCGCGCTGTACGAGAAGCGCGGCTATACGCGCGTAGACGTGTGGCGTAAGTACTACGCCGGCGGCGAAGATGCGCTGGTGATGGAGAAGTGGCTGTTCAGCGAAGACGCTGCTGAATAGCCTCGTTACTTCTTGCTCTTCTTGGCGGCCTTCTTCTTGACGGCCGCTTTTTTGGTCGCCTTCTTAGGCGCCGCCTTTTTAGGCGCTGCCTTCTTGGCGGCCTTTTTCACTGCCGGCTTCTTTTTGGCCGCCGGCTTATTTTTAGCCGCCGGCTTCTTAGCAGCAGCTTTCTTGGCTGCCGCCTTCTTGGCAGCGGCCTGTTGGCCGGGGCTGGGAGCGTTGGCGCTGCCTTTGCCTACCAGCAGCTTGGTCTGCTGGATCTTCTTATCGGAAAGATCCCAGGTCTTGAGTTCCTTGTTCACCAGGCTGCTGTGCTTCTTGGCGATGTCTTTGAGCGCCGCGCCGACGGAGCGACGCACATACTCGCTCTCGTCGGCGCGCAGCCCGCGCAGCAGGGTGATGGCCGCCTCAGGGTTGGCTTTGAAATAGGGGCGTGCCGTCCACACGCGTAGGCCTTCGGTCACCGCCCGGCGCACGCTGGGGTTGTCGTCGCCCAGCCAGTCCTTGATCAGCGGCAAGCTCTCCTGGTACCCGGCCTGGGCACAGATCAGGTCAAAGGTTTGCGCAAAGGCTTCTTGTACGCGCCAATCCGGGTCGCGGCTGACGCGTTGGCGCAGCAGCTTGAGCGGCTCCGGCGTTTGGCCGGCCAGGTGGCCCAGCAGCAGCGTGGCTAGCACGCGTGCCTGGTAGATGTGCGATTCCAGCAGATCCTTGGCCAGATCCAGCGCCTTGGCGGGCGTTTCGTTCTTCATCGTCTGCTCGGCGATGCGTTTGGTCTCCGGCAGGCCAACTTTGGCCTTGGACACCTTTTCAATCAGGGCTTCGAGTTTCGTCTTAGCGGGCATAGGCGGTCTCTCTTTTATACAAGTGGCGCAGCCTCAGGGCTGCGCCACTTCGTAGGTCATATACACATGAAGTCAACGCGTGGCGTTGATCACGACTTCACCATCAACTTTTCGTATACCGGGTAGTTCCAGTGGCGGAACTTGGGCAGGCGCCCGCGCACGGCATCGTCATACATCTGGCGCAGCGTGCTGGTTATCGGGCCCATGGCGCCGTCACCCACCACTCGGTGATCCACCTTGGTGATGGCGGTGACCTGGGCGGCGGTGCCGGTCATAAACAGCTCATCGGCCAGGAAGACTTCGGTGCGGTCGATCGAGCGCTCGATCACGGTGTAGCCGGCCTCGCGGGCCAGCTCGATGATCGAGCGGCGGGTAATCCCTTCCAGGATGTTATCGGTGATCGGCGGGGTGAACACCACGCCATCGCGCACCATGAACACGTTTTCGGCGCTGCCTTCGGAAATGTGGCCATCGGCGGTCAGCACCAGCGCCTCATCGAAGCCGGCGCGCACCGCATCGGTCTTGATGAAGGCGGTATTGACGTACGCACCGGCGATCTTGCCGCGGGCGGGGATCATGTTGTCATCCAGGCGGCGCCACGAGGAGATCGTGACGTGCGCCCCGGTGTCGTTCGAGACGTACTTGCTGAACGGCACCGAGAACAGGGTGACTTCGGTCTGCAGGTCGTGCAGCTTCACGCCGATGATCTCGTCGGCAAAGTAGGCCATCGGGCGCACATACACGTCCTGGCGATGGCCCTCCATTTGCAGCATTTCGACCATGCGGTCGAGCAACTCGTCTGGGCCTACCGGGATCTCCATCACCATCAGCTTGGCTGAGTTATACAGGCGTTTTAGATGGTCCTGCGGGCGGAAGATGAACAACTCTTCCTCAGCATCGTTCCAATAGCCGCGCACCCCGCCAAAAATGGCCGTGCCATAGTTCAGTGCATGCGTCATCACGCCAATCTTGGCATCAGAATAGGGAACGACCTTGCCTCGGAAATATGCGTAGTTGGGAACTGCCACAAGCACCTCCAGCTGGTTCTCAGACCCTCAGGCCTGGCGGTTTAAGGCCCCCACGCGTGAATTATACCGCAAGGGCGGGGGCGTTTCTAGCAGCATTTTGCGGGGTTATAGCGGTCAGCGGTGCTAACGAGAGTAAAATCAGGCCCCAGACGGGCTAACCCGCCAATCTTACATTGAGGAGACGCCCTTATGAAGCGTGCAGTCAGTATCAGTATCGGTTCGTCTAAGCGAGATAAAGCCGTAGAGGTCAAATTGTTGGGGGAGACCGTGCGCATTGAGCGCATTGGCACCAATGGCGATATGCAAAAGGCCGCCGAGCTCTTCCAGGAGCTGGATGGCAAGGTGGATGCCTTTGGTTTGGGCGGCGCCGATCTGGGCTTGCTGGTGGATAAGAAGTTCTACCCCCTGCATTCTGTGCAGCCAATCGTGCGCCACGTCAAAAAGACCCCGTTGGTGGATGGCGAGGGCCTCAAGAACACGCTGGAGAACCGCGCCGTAGGCTACCTACACGAGAAGACCGGCGATTACATCAAGGAAAAGCGCGCCTTCGTGACCGTAGGCACTGACCGCTGGGGCATGACCGATTCGTTCCTCAAGGCGGGCTACGACTGCGTGTTCGGCGATTTTATGTTCGCACTTGAAGTGCCCATCCCCCTGCGCAGCGAGAGCGCCCTCAAGACCATGGCGGCGGTAGTTGCCCCCATCGCCACCCGCCTGCCGTTTGAATGGGTCTATCCCACTGGCGAAAAGCAAGAGCTACACACCCCCAAGTGGGAGAAATACTTCCAGTGGGCCAGTGTGGTGGCCGGTGATTTCCATTACATCAAGCGCAACATGCCCAATGATATGCACGGCAAGGTGATCGTCACCAACACCACCACGCCTGAGGATATTGAGTTGCTGAAGCAGGTGGGGATTAAATACCTGGTGACCACTACGCCGGTGTTTGACGGGCGGTCGTTTGGCACCAACATGCTCGAAGCCGCGCTGATCGCCGCGGCCGGCAAGGGCCGCAAGCTCACCCATGCCGAGTTGAACCACATCATCGATGAGCTCAAGCTCGAGCCACAGATCCGGGAGTTGAATTGAAAGTAGACGCACTGCTAAGCGCCGGCGGCATTCCGCAACCCGGCGAATCATTGTACGAATTCAGCCAGGGCCGCTCCAAGGCGCTGATCGAGATTGCCGGCAAGCCGATGGTGCAGTGGATCCTGGATGCGCTGAGCCAGGCGCAGCACATCGGCAATGTGGTCATCGTCGGCCTCAGCGAGGCCGACGGGCTGACCTGCGAGAAGCCCTTGAGCTACGTGCCCAACCAGGGCGAGATGCTGCCCAACATCCGCGCCGGCGCACGCAAGATCGTGGAGCTGAACCCTGAGGCTTCGTATTGCGTGCTGGTGCCCTCGGATACCCCGGCGATCAGCGGCGCGATGGTGGATTGGGTGCTGGGGCAATTGCGCGTGCCTGAGGATGAGATGCTCTACAACGTGGTCACGCGTGAGGTAATGGAAGCGCGCTTCCCCGATTCGCGGCGCACCTTTACGCGCCTCAAAGACGCCGAGGTGTGCGGTGGCGACATTACCCCGGTGGCGCTCAGCGTGATCCTCTCCAGCGGCGGCACCTGGGAGAAGCTCAGCGCTGCGCGCAAGAGCCCGCTGAAACAAGCCGCGCTGATCGGCTTTGATACGCTGTTCCTGGCGCTGATCCGCCAGCTCAGCATTGCGGCGGCCGCCCAGCGTGCCAGCCGCAGCCTGGGGCTGCGGGCGCGGGCGCAGTTCTGCCCGTATGCCGAGATCGGCATGGATGTGGATAAGGCCCACCATCTCGAAGTCATGCGCGCATATTTGGAAGCCAAGCGCTGATGGAACACTGGCTCACTCAAGATGCCGCCTGGTCGGCGCGCCTGCGCGTGGCCGAGCAACCCGGCCTGCTGCGCCGCCTGGCGATCTTCTTCGGCCACTCCGGTGATTCGTGGTTCTGGGGCGTGGGCTTGCTATTGATCATGTGGCTCGGCGGCGCCGAGTGGCGCCAGCGCGCCTTGGCCCTGTTCATGGGCATTGCGCTGACCGCCATCGTGGTGCTGGTGATCAAATTCAGTGTGCGCCGCGCCCGCCCGGCGGGCGAATGGGGCCAGATCTACCGCAAGGCCGATCCGCATTCCTTCCCTTCGGGGCATGCCGCCCGTGCGGCGATGCTGGCCGTGCTGGCCGTAGCGCTCGGCCCGGCCTGGTTTGGCGTGCTGCTGGGCATATGGGCGCCGCTGGTGGGGCTGGCGCGCGTGGCCACCGGCTTGCACTTCGTCTCAGATGTGCTGGCAGGCTGGGCGCTGGGTCTGGGGATGGGCTGGGTTACGCTGCAACTGTTGCAGTCCAGCACCTTGGCCGGCTGGCTGGCAGCCTTCTAACTACGCCCCCAACGGGCACGGGCGTACGGCACAATACCCCGCCATGGTGACTTCTATGCTCAAACGTTTGCGCGGCTCGCTGGCCTTGGTGCTGGTGCTGGTATTTGTGGGCGGCTACTGGCTGGGCCAGGTGCGCAGCGCCCCGGCCGCCGAAAATGATAGCGGCTATACCAGCAATAACGTGCGCGCCCGCGTCACCGGTATTGTGCAGGCAGGCCAGGTAGACATGGGCGGCAAGCTGCAGGCCTACCAGGTGCTCTCGGTGGAAGTGCTCGAGGGCAAATATGCCGGCCAATCCTTTGAAGTCGATTACGGCCGCCGCCAGATCGTGGCGCCCGGCTCGTACTTCTCGGCGGGCGATGAGTTGCTGTTGACGATCAGCGCCGTGCCCAATGTAGCCCCGCAAGCCTATTACGCCGATTATGTGCGCAGCCGCCCGCTGGCGGTGCTGTTCGCCTTGTTCGTGGTGGTGACCTTGTTCATCAGCGGCAAGAAGGGGCTGCGCAGCCTGATCTCGATGAGCTTCAGCCTGACCGTGATCCTGGCCTTCATCCTGCCGCGCATTCTGGCGGGGGATGACCCGGTGTGGGTCAGCGTGGCCGGCTCGTTCGTGATTCTGGCGGGCACGCTCTACCTGGTGTATGGCTGGACGATCAAAACGCACGCGGCGGTGATCGGCACCCTGATCGCACTGCTGCTCACCGGCCTGCTCGCCGATTACTTTATTGAGTTCGCCCGCATGACTGGCTTCGGCAGCGAAGAAGCCATGTTCCTGAGCCAGCAGCCCAGCTCGGCGATCCTTGATTTTCGCGGCCTGGTGCTGGGCGGCATCATCATCGGCAGCCTGGGCGTGCTCGACGATCTGGTGATCACGCAAGCCTCGGTGATCTTCGAGCTCTACCTGCTCGACCCTACACAGGGCTGGCGTGCCCTCTACCGCCGCGGCATGCGCGTAGGGCAGGATCATGTGGCCGCCACGGTCAATACCTTGGTGCTGGCCTATACCGGCGCGGCGCTGCCCTTGCTGCTGCTGGTATCCGGCGATGGGGCAGATTGGTTTGGCTTTATCAATCGTGAATTTGTGACCGAAGAAATTTTGCGCACCCTGGTGGGTTCGCTGGGCCTGATGGCCGCCGTGCCGCTGACTACGGTGGTGGCCTGCTGGGCCGCCACCCAAATGTCGGGCTGGGGGCGCATCCGGCCCTTGCTCGGCCCGGCGCTCGAAGCTGACCTAAGCCATGAGCCGCACGGGCATCACCACCATTAAGCCACTGAGCGAATAAACGCCGCACTGGCATGGGCGGCTTCGTGCAGCACTTCGGCATCCGTGCGCCCGGAGCGTTTGAGCACCTTGAAACTATGATCGGCCTCGGCCAGCCAGTGGAGTTGTGCGCGCGGCAGCGGCTGCAGGCTGCGCTCCAGAAGCTGCGGTGTGGCCAGTGCATCGCGCCTGCCTTGCAGGAACAACATGGGCACGCCCACCTGGGCCAGGTGCGCCGCCCGCGTCACGGCGGGTTTGCCCGCCAAGTGCAGCGGAAAGGCGAACAGCAACAGCCCGCGCACGTTGGGCAGCGGCGCCTGGCTGGCCGCCAGCGTAGTCATGCGGCCACCGAAGGAGCGCCCGCCTGCAAATAGCGGCAGCCCGGCCGCCACTTGGGCCGCCAGCCCACAGGCGGCCAGCACGCTGGCCGTCGCCACTTCGGGCGAGTCGGGCCGGCCCCGGCCGTATTCTTTGTAGGGAAAGTTGTAACGCAGGGTGGCGATCCCGGCCGCGGCGAGCGCATCGGCCAGGGCTTGCATGCTGGCATGGCGCATATCTGTGCCGGCGCCGTGCGCCAGCGCCAAGAGGGCCAGGGCATGGCTGGGTGCCTGCAGCAGGGCGGATACGTGGCCGTGCGCACCCACCTCAAGGCTGAATTCTTGCGAGCTTGCCATGCTGCCAGTTTAAAACAAAAACGCCCAGCCTGCGCTGGGCGTTTTTTATCTCTACTTGGCCAGGAAGTCTTCCAGGCGATCCCAGGTTTCGGTGATGCCCTGTTCCACGCCCATGGCGATGATCTTCTGCAATTCTTCGGCAGAGGCGTAGACGCCGCGGCTGCGCACCTGCGTGCCGCCTTCCACCTCCACAAATTCCATGGTGATCTCGGATTCAGGCATGCCGGGCACTTTGCCGCCTTCGGCGGTGGAGAAGGCATCGATATAGGTAAATTCGCGGGGAGCGTTGATGGCGGTGTAGTCCGCCAGGCCCCAGGATTCGAGCGTCTCGCCGTTCTCGTCTTTGCCGGTCATGCAATAGTGCCAGCGGCCACCCTCGCGAAAATCCATCTCGCAGTGGGTCAGCTCCCAGCCCTGCGGGCCCCACCAGTGCGTGAGGTGGGTGCAGTCTGTAAAGGCGGCCCATACTTTGTCGCGCGGGGCGGCGAAGGTGCGCTCCAGATACAGCTCGGCGCCGTTGGTAGTGATCGTCATTTTGTTCATCGTTTTCTCCTTTTGGCGATGGTCGTGGGGTGGTGCCTAGTGGTCGCTTGGATCCAGCGTCTTCAAGTAATCATCCAGCTTGTTGAAGCTCTCTTCCCAGCGGATGCGGGTGTGCTCCAACCACCCGGTCACCAGCGCCAACTGGGCGGCGTTCAGCTCAGCGGGGCGTGCCTGGGCCTGGCGGCCGCGTGTGATCAGCCCGGCCTTCTCCAGCACCTTGAGGTGCTTAGAGATGGCTGGCTGGCTCATGGCGAAGGGCGCAGCCAGCTCATTGACCGTGGCGGCGCCACGCGTCAGGCGTTCTAGGATGGCGCGCCGCGTCGGGTCAGCCAGGGCGGCGAAGGTGAGACTGAGAGTGTCGGTAGCGGTGCTCATGCTGTGTTATATAACTATCTAGTTATATAACACAGCGGGCGGAATGTCAAGGCGTGGCCGATGGTTCCAGCGGCTCTGCCAGGCCCACCAAAATGCCTTCGGGGCCGCGCAGGTAGCACAGGCGGTAACTGTTCTCGAATTGAACCACTTCGCCCACCAGCGTAGCACCCTGCGCGGTCAGGCGGGCCAGCAGTGCATCCAGCCCGCGCACGGCGAACATGGCGCGCAGGTAGCCGAGCGAGTTCACCGGGGCGCGGCGGTGATCTGCGGCGATGGCGGGGGCCAGGTAGCGGCACAGTTCAATGCGGCTGTGCCCATCCGGCGTTACCAGCATGGCGATCTCCACCGTCTGATCGCCCAGGCCAGTGACGCGGCCGGCCCAGGTGCCCTCGACCAGGGTGCGGCCTTCCAGCGTCAGGCCGATCTCGCCAAAGAAGGCGATGGCCGCATCGAGGGATTCCACCACGATGCCGATATTGTCCATGCGTAGCAATTGGCTCTGGGTCATTTCCACCTCCGGATAACAAAACGACGCCAAAGGCGGCGTCGTATGCAGAACGGTGCAGCGGAGAGGGAGGGATTCGAACCCTCGATACCTTGCGGTATACGCGCTTTCCAAGCGCGCGCACTAGGCCAGACTATGCGACCTCTCCAAATACGAGCCCGTATTATAACTAACTCCTAGGCCATCGATTAATTGATTAATCGATAGTTTTAATGGTTGGCTGGTCGCATGGTCGCTTGGTCAATTGGCCAAGCGACCATGCGACCAAGCAACTAAATGACATTGTTCTCCACTCTTTCGAATTTCCATCCCTTATACTCCTCCCCATGACTGTCACGACCATCTATCTTGGCTTAGGCAGCAACCGCGGGGAGCGTATGGCGAATCTGGAAGCGGCCCTCGCCGCCCTTACCCCCGCCGTGCGCATGGTGCGCCGCAGCACGGTCTACGAAACCGAGCCATGGGGCTACGTCGAGCAAGCGCGCTTCCTGAATATGGTGGTGGAAGCCGAGACCGAACTGAGCCCGCAGGAGTTGCTAGCACATATCAAGCATATTGAGCAGCAGGTAGGGCGGGTGGCCAGCTTTCGCTACGGCCCGCGCGAGATTGATATCGATATTCTGCTGTACGGTGATTTTCAAGTGGACCTCGGCGAAGCTGAGGCCCGCTTGACCATACCGCACCCGCGCCTGGCGGAGCGGGCCTTCGTGCTGGTGCCATTGGCCGAGCTCGCCCCTCAACTGGCCGTGCCCGGCCTCGCCGCCACCGTGGCCGAGCTGCTGGCGGCGCAAGACGCCAGCGGGGTAATGCAGTTCACGCCGGGAGCACAGCATGAAGATCGGTAAGCATGAGTTTCATTGGGGCAGCCGCACCTATGTGATGGGTATTCTCAACATCACGCCAGACAGCTTCTCTGGTGATGGCTTGTATTCACAGGAACAGGTCGTGGCTGCGGCAGTGGAGCAGGCGCGCCGCTTTGTTGCCGCAGGCGTCGATTTGCTGGATGTGGGCGGCGAGAGTACGCGGCCGGGCAGCCAGCCGGTGAGCGCTGAAGACGAGCTGGCCCGCGTGCTCCCGGTTGTGCAGGCCTTGGCCGCCGAATTCGATACGCCCATATCCATCGATACCTATAAGGCCAGCACGGCGGCCGCTGCCCTGGATGCGGGTGCCGCACTGGTGAACGATGTGTGGGGCTTGCGCGCGGACCCGGCGTTGGCGCCGTTGATTGCGGCGCGGCGCGTGCCGGTGGTGCTGATGCACAATCGCAGCCAGCCCGCCAACGCCGAGGTGCGCGAGCGCCTGGGCGGCCGCTATGTGGGCGTTGAATACAACGAGCTACTCGGTGACATTCGCAATGAGCTACTCGAAAGCATCTCGATAGCGCATGCTGCTGGCATTTCCGATGAGTACATCGTCCTTGACCCCGGTATTGGCTTTGGCAAAACGGTGGAGCAGAATCTGGAACTGTTAGACCGCGGCGGCGAGCTGCGCGATCTCGGGTATCCGTTACTGGTTGGCCCCTCGCGCAAATCCTTCATCGGCTACACGCTCGATCTGCCGCCAGACCAGCGCATGGAAGGTACCGCCGCTGCGGTCGCCGTCAGCATCGTGCGCGGCGCCAACATCGTGCGTGTGCACGATGTTGAGCCCATCGTGCGTGTGGCGCGCATGACGGATGCGATTGTGCGCCATGGCGGCTAAACGCCGGCCAGGGGTATAACTGTGCCATGCCCACTCCGGCGGTTGCCCCTACGGCGTTGACGGCGTCCGAACTACAGCGCTATTCGCGCCATTTGCTCATTCCTGAAGTGGGGTTGGCCGGCCAGCAGAAGCTACGTGCTGCGGCGGTGCTGCTCATCGGTGCTGGCGGCCTGGGTTCGCCGGCGGCGATGTACCTGGCCGCGGCCGGGGTGGGGCGCATTGGCCTGGTGGATGATGACCGCGTCGATGCTTCTAACCTGCAGCGCCAGGTGATCCACGGCACGCCGCAGGTGGGCCAGCGCAAGGTTGACTCGGCGCGCCAACGCATGCTGGAGATCAACCCGCACATTGAAGTGCAGGCGCTGGCGCAGCGCTTTGATTCGGCCACGGCGCTGGAGATTGCCCAGGGGTACGACCTGATTATCGACGGCAGCGACAACTTTCCCACCCGCTACCTGGTCAATGATGTCTGCCTCAAGCTGGGCATTCCGTTCGTGTATGGTTCCATCTATCGGTTTGACGGCCAGGTGAGTGTCTTCGCTGCGCCGGGCGGTCCCTGCTATCGCTGCCTATTCCCGCAACCGCCCGAGCCGGGCACGGTACCCAGTTGTGCCGAGGGCGGTGTGCTGGGCAGCCTGCCCGGCATCATTGGCAGCTTGCAAGCCAGCGAAGCCATCAAGCTGCTGCTGGGCATCGGTGCACCGCTGGTAGGGCGCCTGCTGATGTTCAACGCGCTGGAGATGCAAACGGACACCGTGCGCCTGCGCAAAAACCCGGCCTGCCCAGTGTGCAGCCTGCCGCCAGACTCTATCCACCTGATCGATTACCAGGCATTCTGCGGTTTGCCCGCTGAGTCCAACCATGAGGTAGCCATGCAAAACCCGAACGAGATTTCCCCGGCCGAATTGGCCCAGCAGCGCGCCGACGGCGCGGCCCTGACCGTGATCGATGTGCGCGAACCGCATGAGCTGGCGATTGCGCGCCTTGAGGGTACGCTGGATATTCCCATGATGCAGATCCCGGCGCGCCTGGCGGAGCTTGACCCGGCGGCCAGCTATGTAGTGATGTGCCATAGCGGGGCGCGCTCGCAACGCGTGGTGGAGTACCTGCAGGCGGCCGGCTTTGCTGACGTGCGTAACCTGGTGGGTGGCATAAACGCCTGGGCAGAGCAAGTAGACCCAGACCTGCCGGTGTATTAGCGCATCTACCCCGCGCCAGGACTATAATGAACCTTCGCCATGGACGCAGACACTAACCCCCGCAAGACCATTTTGATCGTGCTGGCCCACCCGGATGATGAATCCTTTGGCATGGGGGGCACGATTGCTTACTACGACACGCAAGGCGTGGATGTGCACCTGATCTGCGCTACCCGCGGTGAAGCCGGCACAGTAGACCCTGAGTATCTGGCCAAATATAAAACCATCGCCGAGCTGCGCGAAGCCGAGCTGATGCGCGCCGCGGAGGCGCTCGGGCTCAAGAGTGTCATCTTCCTGAACTATCGCGATAGCGGCATGGTGGGCTCTGAGGACAACACCAATCCGCAGGCGCTGGTGCAGGCGCCGCTGGAGCAGGTGGCCGGGCGCATTGTCGCCGAGATCCGCCGTCTCAAACCGCAGGTGGTGGTGACCTTTGACGAGACCGGTGGCTACTATCACCCGGATCATATTCACATCCATCAAGCCACGCTGGCCGCTTTCCACGCTGCCGGCGACGCCACCCAGTACCCCGCGGCCGGCGCGGCCTACCAGCCCGCCAAGCTATACGTCAGTGCCCGTAACCGCGCCCGCCTGCGCCGCGCTGTGTTCTTGATGCGCTTGGTAGGCAAAGATCCCTCCAAGGTGGGGCGCAACAAAGACATCGACCTCACCCGCTTGGCGCGCGATAAGGACACCGCGCCACACGTCACGATCAACTATCGCCGTGTGCAGGCGCGCAAAGACCAAGCCGATGCGGCGCATGCCAGCCAGGGTGGGGGGCGTTTCATTGGCTCCAACCTGCTCGAAGTGATCGCCCGCTGGCTGGGCAACAAAGACCGCTTTACGCGCATCTACCCACCCACGCCGGATAGTTACCGCGCCACAGACCTGTTTGCGGACTAGGCGCTTTGTGGTACAATCCCACGTTGCTTTTTAAGGATACGATAAGGACGTAGAGTACATGGCTGACTTGTTGAAGGCTGTAGAAGCCAAACCGAATGAAAATATCCCCGCCTTGCGCCCTGGTGACTTGGTGAGTGTGCATGTCAAGATCAAAGAAGGCGATCGCGAGCGCATTCAGGAGTTCAAGGGCACCGTGCTGAAGGCCGGTGGCTCGCGCAACAACCGCAACTTCACCGTGCGCCGCGTGGCCAGCAATGGCATCGGCGTCGAGCGCACCTTCCTCACGGCTTCGCCGCTGATCGAGAAGGTGGTGGTGGAGCGCCACTCCAAGGTGCGCCGGGCCAACCTGGGCTACCTGCGCGATCTGAGCGGTAAGAAGGCTCGCCTCAAGCAGAAGTTTGACAACTAGAATTTTGCATCTGGTATAACCTAGAGCGCAGCGCAAGCTGCGCTCTTTTTATTTTGCGTATGAATAGCCCCCACCGCACATCCCCGCAACCGATCGGCGCCTTTGACTCTGGCGTAGGCGGGCTCAGCGTATTGCGTGCCCTGCAAGCCGAGCTGCCCGGCGAAGACTTCATATATTTTGCTGACCAGGCGCATGTGCCCTATGGGCCACGCGGCCTGGAGCAGGTGCGTGGCTTTTCGGAGGCGATTGCCAGGTATTTGGTAGCGCAAGGCGCCAAGCTGATCGTGATCCCTTGCAATACCGCCTCTGCCGCGGCCCTGCACTCCATCCGCCAACGGTATCCGCAGATCCCGGTGGTGGGCATGGAGCCGGCGGTGAAGCCGGCCGCCGAGCACACCGCCAGCGGCGTGGTGGGCGTGCTGGCTACCGAGACCACATTTGAGGGCGAGCTATACGCCTCTGTGGTGGAGCGTTTTGCGCAAGACGTGACGGTGCTGCAAAATACCTGCCGCGGCCTGGTGAGCGAGATCGAAGCCGGCCGGGCCAATGGGCCGGAGGCACGCCGCATCCTTAGTGAGGCGTTGCAACCAATGCTGGCGCAGGGGATGGATACGGTGGTGCTGGGCTGCACGCATTACCCGTTTGCGTTCGATACGATCCGCGACATTGTTGGCCCGGCGGTGCGCCTGGTGGACCCGGCGCCGGCGGTGGCGCGCCGCGTGCACAGCTTGCTGGCCGCCGGCGGCCTGGCTGCGGCTGGCGGCGAGGGAAGTACGCGCGAGCACGGGACTACGCGCTACGTGACCAGCGGCGACTCTGGGGCGATGCAGCAACGCGTACATGAGCTGCTAGGCGTGGAAGCTGTGGTTGAGGGAGTATATTGGCAGAATGGGGAGATTCATCCACAGATGAACACAGATGAACACAGATAAACCCTTATTATCTGCCTGCTATGCGTTTGATCTGCACCCTTGGGGTTCCAAAATTAATAAGTAGAGCAAGTGAGAGGCCAGAGGCCTTTAGGTAATTGAGGCACTGCGCGGTATGCGCCTTGTCTAGTGATGTAAGTGCTTTCACTTCTACGATAAGCTGCTTCTGGATTACAAAGTCTGCAATATAGTCCCCAACAACAAAGCCCTTGTATCTTACGGTAAACGGTTGCTGCTGAGTAAACTGCACGTTGTTTGACCGCAGTTCAACTTCCATTGCATTTTCGTACACTTTTTCCAGGAAACCCGCACCTAATGTGTTGGAAATTCTAAATGCGGCACCAATTACTACCTCAGTAAGTATGTTGAGTTCATTCGGTTGCACCACTAAGTCCCCCCAAACAACTGAATCTATCTGTGTTTATCCGTGTTCATCTGTGGACAATTATGAATCAGCTGGGAGGATACCCGCCCGTTCCAGCGATACCTCCACGCCAGCGAAGTTCTCAAAGGATAGATCAGTAAAGCGCAGCCCGTAGAGATCCTTCAGGCGGCGGAAGATGCTGATGTAGGTCTCGGGCAGGCGCTGCTGCCAATTGAGCCCCAGTTGTTGCGCGGCAGCCTGGATCGGCTCCGGCTCCGTGCCCTCGATCTCGGCGAAGTTGCCGTAAGGCATCTCGTCCAGCGTCACCTTCAACCCATTTAGGCCATAGGTCGTGCGGTGTTTCTCGTACATGAACCGTGAGGTGAAGCCCAGCGCCTCGATCAACTTCTGCGCCTGGGTGAAGTTGGAGACGTCGAACTCGATCTCCTGGCGGGCCAGCACGCCGCCCAGCGTAGTGCTAGGCCCTTTGAAGGTCATGTGGCTGCTGGTATCGCGGCGCAGGCGCAGCATGCACGCGGCCTGGCTCAGCGAGCCGTTGGGGCTATCGAAGCGCAGGTTGAATTCGTGCGTGCGTGGGTGCAGCAGGGTGGCGCCGGCCGCCACCAGCCGCTGCTCCAGCGCGGCGGGGTCGGCAATGTGAAATTTGACTTCGAGTTCTTTGTCGCTTACCAGGGTAACCATACGCGCCTATTCTATGCTCACCATGTTGGTGCGTTGTTCTACGCTATCGCCAGCCTTCACCTGCACGCGCGACACCTTGCCATCGCGCGGCGATTTGAGCTCATTTTGCATCTTCATCGATTCAAGGATAACCAACACGTCACCCTTTTTGACTTCGTCGCCTTCATTCACGGCCACTTTCACGATCAGGCCGGGCATCGGCGCTTTGAGCACGAATTCCCCGCCATCGGCGCTACCGCCACCGGCGGCGGCGCGCAGGCGCTTCTCGCGCTCGTCTTCCACCTTGGCGCTGTGCAGCACGCCGCGCAGCAGCACTTGCAGCTCGTCATCCTCCTCACCGGAGTACACGTGCGCCTGGTACGACTTGCCGTCCACCAGCAGCGAGTAGATCGGCTGGCCGCTCACCGATTTGAAGTCCACCTCGTAGACCGTGCCATTGATGCTCACCTGGCGTGGGCTGAGGATTTCTACTTCGTATTGCGTTTCGTCGATCGTAGTGATGTATTTCATCAGCGGTGTATCCGTTCCCAGCGGGAGACCCACTTCCAGTTGCTTGTATCACGCTTGCCGCGTGAAATGATGTGCGCCGAACGCTCGGCCTGCTCGTTGGCTACCAGGGTAGCCACGATGGCGGCAATTTCCGGGTGCGTTTCCATGCCCTCTTCGGCCTTCTCCAGCGAGAAGCGTTCTTCCACGAAGCGTGTATCGAAGTTGCCGGCGATGAAGCGTGCCTGCTCCAGAATGCGCTGGTGGAAGGGGATGTTGGTCATCACGCCGACTACATGATATTCCTCAAGCGCACGGCGCATGCGCAAGATGGCCTGGGCGCGTGATTCGCCCTTGACCACCAGCTTGGAGATCAGCGAGTCGTAGTAGGGCGAGATATTGAAGCCGGCATACACGCCGGTGTCCACACGTACGCCCGGCCCGGTGGGCACGGTGAGGTGCGAGATGAAACCGGTGGACGGCAGGAAGTTGTTGTGCGGGTCTTCTGCATTGACGCGGCACTCGATCGCCCAGCCCTGCAGCTTCACCTGGTCTTGCGTCAGGCTCAGTGGCCGGCCGCGCGCGATGCGCAACTGCTCGGTCACGATGTCGAGCCCGGTCACCTCTTCGGTGATGGGGTGCTCCACCTGCAGGCGCGTGTTCATCTCCAGGAAGTAGAAGTTCTTGTCCTTGTCTACCAGGAACTCAATTGTGCCGGCGTTGACGTAGCCCACCGCTTTGGCGGCTTTGACGGCTACCGCGCCCATCTTCTGGCGGAAGTCTTCGTCTTCATCAATGAAGGGCGAGGGCGATTCTTCGAGCAATTTTTGGTGGCGGCGCTGTAGCGAGCACTCGCGTTCGCCGAGGTGGATGGTGTTGCCATCCTCATCGGCGATGATTTGAAATTCAATGTGGCGGGCGCCTTCGATAAGCTTCTCGAGGTAGACGTTGCCGTCGCCGAAGGCGGCCAGCGCCTCGCGGCGGGCGCTCTCCAGCAGGCCGGGCATTTCGTCCAGGTTGCGTACTTCACGCATGCCCTTGCCGCCGCCGCCAGCGGTCGCTTTGATCAGCAGCGGGAAGCCAATGTCTTGCGCCGCCTTCAGCAGCTCTTCGTCGGTCAGGCTGCCTTCGCCCTCGGTGCCAGGCACCACGGGCACGCCGGCGGCGGCCACGGTGGCACGCGCAATCGCCTTATCGCCCATGGCGGCAATCGCCGAGGGCTTGGGGCCAATGAAGCGGATGCCCGCATCTACACAGGCCTGCGAGAAGTCCGAGCGTTCGGCTAAAAAGCCGTAGCCTGGGTGGATGGCGCCTGCGCCCGATTTCTTGGCCACATCCAAGATGTGATCCATGCGCAGGTAGGATTCGCGTGAGGGCGCCGGGCCGATGTAGTAGGCCTCGTCGGCCAGGCGCACATGCAGCGCCTGGCGATCAGCCTCTGAGTACACGGCTACGGTTTGCAGACCCAGCTCACGGCAGGCGCGGATCACGCGCACTGCAATTTCTCCACGGTTGGCAATCAGAACTTTATTGAACATGATGGCCTACAGAGGAATGTTCCCGTGCTTGCGCGCCGGGTTGCTGTCGCGCTTGTTGGTCAGCATTTCCAGCGCGTTGATCAGGCGGGGGCGGGTGTCGCTGGGCTGAATGACATCGTCAATGAAGCCACGGCCGGCCGCAACGTAGGGATTCGCAAATTCCTTGCGGTACTCAGCCACCAGCTCGGCCTTGCGTGCCACCGGGTCCTTGGCTTCGGCGATCTCTTTGCGGAAGATGATGTTCACCGCGCCGTCCGGCCCCATCACGGCAATCTCAGCGGTGGGCCAGGCCAGGTTTACGTCACCACGGATGTGCTTGCTGCTCATCACGTCGTAGGCGCCACCATAGGCCTTGCGTGTCACCACAGTCAGCTTAGGCACAGTGGCCTCACAGTAGGCGTACAGCAGCTTGGCGCCGGCACGGATGATGCCGTTGTGCTCCTGCGCCGTGCCGGGCATGAAGCCGGGCACGTCTACCAGCGTCAAGATGGGGATGTTGAACGAGTCGCAGAAGCGCACGAAGCGAGCGGCTTTGTCTGATGCGTCAATATCCAGCACACCGGCCAGCACCATCGGCTGGTTGGCGACGATGCCGATCACATGGCCGCCCAGGCGGCTGAAGCCCACTACGATGTTCTGGGCGAACTGGTCATGAATTTCGTAGAAGGCGCCTTCGTCCACCACCATGCGGATGACATCTTTGATGTCATACGGCTTGGAAGGGTCGTCTGGGATCAGGGTATCCAGCGCCTCATCACGGCGCAGCGGGTTGTCCTTGCTGGGCTTGAAGGGCGGGTCTTCGAGGTTGTTCTGCGGCAGGTAGGAGAGCAGCTTGCGGATGAGGAACAGCGTATCCGCTTCCGAGTCGCCGACCACATGGCACACGCCCGAGGTGCTGGCGTGCACACTGGCACCGCCCAGGTCTTCAAAGGTCACTTCTTCATGGGTCACGCTCTTGACCACTTCGGGGCCGGTGACGAACATGTACGAGGAGTTGCGCACCATGAAGATAAAGTCAGTCAGGGCGGGGGAGTACACCGCACCGCCGGCACAGGGGCCCATGATGGCGCTGATCTGCGGGATCACGCCGGAGGCCATCGTGTTGCGCAGGAAGATGTCGGCATAGCCGCCCAACGAAACCACTCCTTCTTGAATGCGCGCACCGCCCGAGTCGTTCAGTCCGATGACCGGCGCGCCGTTCTTGAGCGCCATTTCCATCACCTTGATGATCTTCTCGGCGTGCACTTCGCTCAGGCTGCCACCGAAGACAGTGAAGTCTTGCGAGAATACATACACCAGCCGGCCGTCGATGGTGCCCCAGCCAGTCACTACGCTATCGCTGAGGATCTGCTGCTTCTCCAAGCCGAAGGCGTGCGTGCGGTGCTTGACAAAGGCATCGACTTCACGGAAGGAACCCTTGTCGAGGAATAAGTCCAGGCGCTCACGCGCCGTCAGGCGGCCTTGCTTGTGCTGCGCTTCCACGCGGGCGGGGCCGCCGCCTTGCTGGCTTTGGATGCGTAGTTGTTGTAGTTCTTCGATCTTTGAAGTTTGTGTCATCCTTCACTCCTGATGGCGGTGTTTCTATAGTAGGCCTGCACTGCGGGGGTGGCCAGAATAACGAATAGCACGCTGAGGCAAACGGCGCCCCATACGGCTTGAAAGACCCAGGGGTGCTTGTGCAGCCCGTTGTTTTGCAACAACAGGCGGTCTGCCCACTGGAAGGCGGTGTAACCTAGCGCCAGCCCACGGGTGGCGTTGGGCGCCCAGGCCCGCTGGCGGGCCAGCCCATAGGCTGTGGCCGCTGCGGCCAGCGCCCACAACCCGGCACTGAGTGCGAAGTATCCGGCGGGCACTGGCAATGGCAGGTTGGCAAGCTGAGCCGCCTGCTGCAGGGCAACCCACAGGCGTAGCACCTGCAAGCCTGTGAACATTAACACTAGCGCCAATAGCACGGTTACGCCGCGTGGCCGATTGGCTGGGCCAGATTTGCGCATGGCTAGAGGGCAACCCCTGCCAGTGAGTGAAACACATAGCCTTGGGCGGCCAGCGTGGGCAGTAGGCTGTGCAAAGCGGCGGCGGTCTGGCTGCGGTCTCCGCCGCCATCGTGCAGCAGCACGCTGGCGGCCGGCGCCACGCCCGCCAGCACGCGGCCGACGATGGTTTCGGTCCCTGGCTCGCCCCAATCTTCAGGATCAACGTCCCACAGCACCATCTCGTAGCCCAGGGCGTTGACCCACGGCTCGGTATTGGCATCCGTGCTGCCGTAGGGCGGGCGCATGATGTGCATCGTGCTATTCGCCAGCCGCGTGCCTGCGGCAGTACGCACCGCCTCGGCGGTAGCGTGCATTTCTTTGAGGAACAGCGCCTGGGGCATGTGCGCCAGACGCGGATGGCTGAAGCTGTGGTTGCCTACACAGTGTCCGGCAGCCAACTGTGCCTGCAGTAGCTCGGGCAGTAGCTGCACGCGGCCACCGACTACGAAGAAGGTGGCCAGCGCGCGGTGTGCGGCCAAAGCCGCCAGCACGGCGGGCGTATCGGCGGCGAGGCCATCATCGAAGGTGAAGTACAGGATCGGCTGGCCGTTGGCGTTGTGGGTGGGGCGTTCGGTGAGGCGCATAGTTAGGCCTTGGGTTTCTTTTTTAGGCTGGCCACATAACGCTCCAGGTCAGGCTGGTGCTCGGCATAGTGCTCGAAGGTATCGGTCACCAGGATCTGGTAGGGTGCGCGGCGTGGCCGGCGCGTTTGGTTAAGCTGGGCATCGCTCAGGCTGGCGCATAGCGCTTTGAGCCGCGCCAGATTGGCAGCCCAGGCGGTCAGCACCTCCTTCAGCGTCATCGCCTCGCTCTGTGCCAGCACCTGGGCGTTGATCTCATCCAGGTTGTGGATCGTCCCGGTGTCCTCGCCGGCCAGCAGCAGCGGGGCACGCAGCATGGCCAGGTTCTCCCACCACAGCAGATGGGCAATCTGGTCCTTGACCGACCAATCAGCTTGTGGCCCGGGGCGCTGCGTCATCTGGCGTGGCGTCAGCCCGGCGTACACGGCGGAGTAGGCCGCCCGGCCAGTGTGGATGCGCTGCCACAATTGTTGTGGGGTCATGCGGGAGGGCGTAGCTAGCATCGAAAGCTCCTTTGGCAGTGCATAACATTTTACGGGTGATTCTAGTTATTACATTAAGTTAACAGACTGGCAGGTGTAGTGTGTTAAACTCCAAAACGATTGCCCGCTAGAGGGCGGCACCTATTTTGTAAGGAGAACAAAAAAATGGGTATTTTTGACAAGATTCTTAAGGGTTTGGGTATCAAGAAGGACGATGACGCCAAGGATGCCGGTGCTACCAGCGCGGCTCCCAAGGCTGGCGTAACCGCTGCTCCGCGTGCCAAACTGAGCACCGGCCTGGGCGCCAACAAGCCGGCCCCGATGGATGCGGTGGATGTGGCTGCCAAGATGGACGCGCTGGCCAAGGCCAACCCGCAGGAGCTCAATTGGAAGGTTTCCATCGTGGATCTGCTGAAGTTGCTGGATATTGACAGCAGCTTCGAGAACCGCAAGGAACTGGCCGTTGAGCTGGGCGTGCCCACTGAGTATCTCGACGACTCGGCCAAGATGAACACCTGGCTGCACAAGGCCGTGCTCAAGAAGATCGCTGAGAACGGCGGCACCGTGCCCGCCAGCCTGCTCGACTAAGCTGCAAAAAGCCAAAAAAAGCCCCGCCATTAGGCGGGGCTTTTTTGTTGGTGTGGGCGGGTGGGGTCAGGGGACAGGCTTGGGGATTGCTTCGTCCGTTTGCCGCAAAGCGGCAATGCTCCTCGCAATGACAGTGTGTCGTTGCTTCGCCCGTGCTGCTGCTTGAATAGTGAACAGTGAGGAGTGAGCAGGCTTGGGGATTGCTTCGTCCGTTTGCCGCAAAGCGGCAATACTCCTCACAATGACAGTGTGTCGTTGCTTCGCCCGTGCTGGTGCTTGCGCTGCGCCTATTCCTCGCAATCGCGGGAGGTGTATGTCATTGCGAGGAATAGGCGCAGGCACTGAACAACGAAGCAATCCTGGCCGGTGCCTAAATTCACTTGGGGATTGCTTCGTCCGTTTGCCGCAAAGCGGCAATACTCCTCGCAATGACAATGTGTCGTTGCTTCGCCCGTGCTGGTGCTTGCGCAGCCCCTACTCCTCGCAATGGCGGGAGGTGTATGTCATTGCGAGGCCGTGAAGCGGCGCAGCCACTGAACAACGAAGCAATCTGGCTTGAAGCCCTAAAGTCTACTTGGGGATTGCTTCGTCCGTTTGCCGCTGCTTGCGCAGCGCCTACTCCTCGCAATGACAGAGTGTCGTTGCTTCGTCCCGTGCTGCTGCTTGATCAGTGAACGGTGAGGAGTGAGCAGGCTTGGGGATTGCTTCGTCCGTTTGCCGCAAAGCGGCAATACTCCTCGCAATGACAAATGATGTGTGCTTCGCCCGTGCTGGTGCTTGCGCTGCGCCTATTCCTCGCAATGACAAATGATGTGAGCAGGTTTGGGGATTGTTTCGCCCGTGCTGTAAAGCAGTACTCCTCGCAATCGCGGGTTTCCTGATTACTCCTCACTCCTCACCGCTCACTGCCGACTCCTCACTGCTCACTCGAACTCCAAAACAATCTTGCCCATCTGCCCGCCGGCTTCCATGCGTGCGTGGGCGGCGCGTGCTTCTGCCAGCGGGTAGCTGCGGTCTACCACTGGCTTGAGCTCGCCGGCGAAGACTAGCGCCATCACATCGGCAAAATCCTTGAAGGTGCCCATCGTCGACCCTAGGATGCTGAGGTGCTTGCTGAAGATATAGCGGTTGTCGATCTCGAAGGTGGGTGCGCCGGTGTTGCCCACGGTGAGCAGGCGGCCGCCTTTGCGCAGCGTGCGCAGGCTTTGCATAAAGGTAATGCCTACATTGTCCACCACGGCATCCACACCGCGCTTCTCGGTCAGCAGGTAGGCGGCCTTGCTCCAGTCGCCCTGGCTGCGGTCGATCACTTCGTCGGCGCCCAGCTGGCGCGCCAAGGCCAACTTGCTTTCGTCTGAGCCCACCACGATCACGCGCAGCCCCAGATACTTGCCGATCTGGATGCTGGCCGTGTTCACGCCGCCCGAGGCGCCCACGATCAGCAGCGTCTCGCCTTTTTGCAGCGCCCCGCGGCGCACGATGGAGTGCCAGGCGGTGACATACACCAGCGCCGCTGCGGCGGCATGCGCCGCCGGGAAGCTGCCGGGGATCTCGAGCAGGTTGCTGGCCGGCACGCACACATATTCGGCATAGGTGCCGGGCAGGCTTTCGCCCAGCAGCTCCCAGTGGCGGCACTTGTTTTCTTCGCCCCGCTGCGTAAATTCGTCTTCTTCCATACAAATACTGGCATTGATCACTACGCGCTGGCCGGGTTGCCAGCGCGTCACGCCCTCACCCAGCGCATCCACTACGCCGGCGCCATCCGCTCCCAGGATATGCGGCAGACTGAGCTTGATGCCCGACCAGCCGGCGCGCACGAACAGATCAGCATGGTTGAGCGCTGCGGCGCTCAACTTGACGCGCACCCAGCCGGGGGCGGGTTGCGGGGTGGGGCGCTCGCCATACTGCAGTACCTCTGGCCCGCCGTGTTGTTCGAAGTAGATGGCTTTCATGCAGCGATTATATGTTGTGTCAGTCGCTTGGTTGGCTAGTCACCTAGTCATTGCTCGACTAGGTGACTAGCCAACCAAGTGACAGGCTTACTTTCGCCTTTATTGCTACACTCAAAGTGATTAGAATAATGTCATTCAAGGAGCACCATGGCCGATTTTGTAGTTCGCCTGCATGCAGGTTTGGGTTCAACCTCGCTGTACTATTTCCTCATCCTGTCTGTGTGGGGCTATGTGCGTTTTTTTCGCAAGCAAGGCATCGATTCCTCGTATTGGGGCATGCTGGTGATTGCTGAGTTGCTGATCTTGGCCGAATGTCTGTTGGGCGGCTATTTGTGGCTGGGCGGCTATCGCCCGATGCGCAACATTCACTTGCTGTATGGCATGATTCTGCCGATCATGATCCCGGCGGCCTACCTGTACACCAAGGGGCGCTCGGCCCGCGCGGAGATTCTGGTCTACAGTACCGCCACGATCATCACGGTGGGGCTGATCATTCGCGCAATCTATACCGCCCAGTACGCCCTGCCTGGCTAGTTGCCCCGGGTTCAATAGTAGTGATAAAATACGCAAATAAGGAACCATCTGTTAGGAGAGCCGAATGACGCAAGCTGCCGTTCCCACCGGCCAAACTGAAGTACCCCCTGAGGAGCAAGCCAACCCGCCTTTGAACCGGCGCGAGTTTCTTAACATCGCCTGGTTGTCATCTCTGGGGTTTCTGACCCTGACCCTGGCGGGCGGTGCGGTGATCTTTGGTATCCCGCGTTTCCGCGAAGGCGAGTTTGGCGGTATGTTCACCGTCGGGCGCGTGGGTGACCTGCCCGGGCCTGAAGCGGCCCCGGCCAACTTCCCCAAGGTCAAGCTGTGGATTTCCAACACCCCTGAGGGCGTGACTGCCCTGTACAAGGTGTGTGTGCACTTGGGCTGTATCTACGGCTGGAGTGACCAGGAGTTCAAGTTCATCTGCCCCTGCCACGGTTCCCAGTACGCTCACAACGGTGACTACATCCTCGGCCCAGCGCCGCGCAGCCTCGATCGCTTCGTGATCACCATCGAAGACGAGAACGGCAACGTGTTGGCCCAGACCCCCGCGGATGGTGGCCCGGTTCCCCTGCCGGACAACCCGAATGCGATTGTCCGCGTCAACACTGGCGCCAAGATCCTTGGCGAAGTTCACGGTTAAGAGCGAGACATGACCTTCATCAACAACATCCTCAAACGGCTTAACTACTCCCCGATCCCACCGCGCAGCGAGTGGAAATCGGCCTTGTTCCAGGCGCTCGATGATCGTATTCGCATCATCACCGCCGGCCTCAACCTGCGTGAGCTGCGTGCCATCATGCGCGGCGATCCGCCGACCGAAAAGCCCAACCCGCGCTACAAGGTGATCACCACCAGCTTCGTGGCCCACTTGCGCCCGCGTTACTACCCGCAGGCGGCCACCTGGTTCACGCACACCTTCCGCCTGGGTTTCTTCGTCACCTTCTTCTTCGTGATCGAAGTGATCACCGGCGTTATTCTGATGGCCTACTACGTACCCTTCCCGGACCAAGCCTATGGTTCGGTGCTGGCCATCGAGAGCAATGTGTTCTTCGGTGAGCTGTTCCGCGATATTCACCGCCTGGGTGCTGAAGCGATGGTGGCCTTTAGTTGGCTGCATATGCTGCGCACCTACTTCACCGGCTCCTACAAGGGACCGCGTTCCTTCACCTGGCTCACGGGTGTGATCCTGCTGGCCATCACGGCTTGGCTGAGCTTCACCGGCTACCTGCTGCCCTGGGACCAGTTGTCCTACTGGGCGGTGACCGTAGGTACCTCGATCACCGAGTCTGGCCCGATCGTTGGCCCCACGCTGAACTTGGTGATGCGTGGCGCGCCCGATATCGGTATGGGTGGTTTGCTGCGTTTCTACCTGCAGCACGTCATCCTCTTCCCGCTGATCGCCATCCTGTTCATCAGTATTCACTACTACAAGGTTTCGCGTGAGCACAGCATTTCGCTGCCGGCCGTGGTGGAAGAGCTGGAGCTGCCAGCTGACAAGAAGAAGGAATACAACCGCCGCATTGACTTGATCCCTGATCTGCTCAGCCATGAGATCTTCCTCATTACGTTGGGCATCTTCGTCATGCTGGTGATCCTGTACTTCCGCTGGTTCCACTCTCCGCTGGAAACGCACGCCAACCCGCAAAGCACGCCGCTGGACACTAAAGCCCCCTGGTATTTCTGGTGGCTGCAAGGCATGCTGAAGGTAGACCCGGCCAGCATCATCGAAAGCCTGGTCAACCCCATCCTGCACCCGCTGCTGGGCCTGTTCGGCGTCGACTTCACCCTGGAGTTGAGCAAGATCCTCGACTCCAAGTTCGTCATGGGCCTGATCGTGCCGCCGGTCTTGGTGGTGCTGCTGGTCTCCATCCCCTACATCGACAAAAATCCTTCGCGTCTCTCCAGCAAGCGGCCGTTTGCCATCGCCTGGGGCCTCTCGTGGGTCTTTATCATGCTGGCGCTCAGTTACATGGGCTTGCCTGAATACGGCATCGAAACCCCGGCGGCCACGCGCGTCATTCAAGACCTGGCGCCCGAAGAAGGCGAAGGCCCGTTGCGTGAAGTTCCTTACGCTGAGCTTTCGCAAGCCCAGGGTATCTACACCGTCGGCGAGGACTACGGGCGCGACTTGTGCCCCGGCCTGGCCTACCAGCCGGATCACAACAAGCCGGAAAACGTGGTGATCGGTTGCCCGCAACTGACCGCGGTGTTCAACCAGTTCAGCGAGCGCTTGCTGGCTGCGGAAGCCGATGGCCGCCTGCCTGATCTGGCGGCGCGTATCATCGTCGAGCAGTTCCAACCGGGCATGGTGCGGATAACCCCGCAGGTCGATTGGACCGACCCGACCACCGGAGAGGACAAGACCTACGAACACACCTATTTCCTGCATGAGAACCGCACGCTGGGTTCTGAGTAACTGGGTACGAGGAGAGTAAACACCCATGAAACGCGTTCAACTCGAGATCGTACTTGGCACCATCTTTGTTCTGCTCAGTGCGGCGATCATCATCATCCTGGGCATCCGTGAGCCGCAGCGTCTGGCGGATTATGTGCAGCAACAGCGCGCCCGCCAGATCGAATTCGGCGCTGGCGTTTTCCAGGCCAACTGCACCCGTTGCCATGGCACGCAGGGGCAGGGCATTACCGGCATTGCGCCCAGCCTGCGCGACGAGCACTTCTTTGCCGAGCGCATGGCGGAGATCGGCTGGGGCAGCACCCTGGAGGACTACATTGTCTCCGTGGTCACCACCGGCCGCCAGGTCTCCACTCGCCCCGAGTATGTCGGCGGTGGCAGCCCGGCGATGCCCACCTGGTCGGAGCGCTTTGGTGGCCCGCTGCGCGATGACCAAATTCGCGCCGTAGCCGCCTTCATCATGAACTTTGAGCAATACGCCCTGGGCGAGATCCCCACGCCTGAGCCGATCGGCCCGGTAGTGGATGAATCGACTCCCGAGGGCCGCGGCATGGCACTCTTCACCCAGGCGGGTTGTGTGGCTTGCCACACCATCAGCGGCATCAGCACCGCCACCGTCGGCCCCGTGCTCGACGGCCTGGCTGGCCGTGCCGGCAATGAAGTGGCCGGCCTGAGCGCCGAGGAGTACATTCACCAGTCCATCGTGGACCCGAATGCCTTCGTCGTGCCCGGCTTCTCGCCTGACGTAATGCCGCAGAACTTTTCCGAGATCCTTTCCGAGGAAGACATCAGCGATCTGATCGCCTTCCTGCTGGATCGTACTCAGTAAACCTATTCCGCTGACTAACCAAGCGCCCCTTCGCTCGAAGGGGCGCTTGTGTATCGGCACCCCGGCGAATTTTTTGCGGATGTTATACTGGCTGTTCGCGTTGCCCTCATGAAGCGTCTACTGGCTTTTACCTTTTTTGTTCTGTTTGCCGCGTTGTGCGCCTTGGCCGCCGGGCGCGGCTGGGCTGGCCAGGTGCTGGGCGACCCCGTGCGCGGCGGCCGCATCTACGAAAACTGGATGATCACCCTGGATGTGGTGCCACCGCCCGGCAACCACCCCCTGTGGAACACACAAGACGTCAATAAAAGTGCCGGCACGCAAACCTGGACCTGTGTAGCGTGCCACGGCTGGGATTACAAAGGTGCCGCGGGCGCCTATGGGCAGCATTCCACCTACTACACTGGCTTCAAAGGCATTACCGGCATCGTCGGCGGCTCGCAGGCCGAAGTGCTTAGCTGGCTTAACGGCAGCGCCAACGCCAACCATGATTTCAGCAGCTATCTCGACTCGGATGCCACGCGTGATCTGATCGCCTTCCTGCGCACGCGCTTGGTGGATACCGACCTGATGATCAACCCCACCAATGGCGGCGCGCTGGGCAATGCCGAAGAAGGGCGCAAGGATTTTCAAGCCAGTTGTGCGGACTGCCACGGGGCGGATGGTAGCGAAATCAATTTCGGCACAGAGGATTCGCCGCTGTACCTCGCCGATATTGCTGTGGCCGACCCGTGGCGCTTTGTGCACAAGACCCGCTTCGGCGCCACCGTGGCGCCGACCATGCCAGCCAGCGAGGAGCTGGGTTGGTCATTGGGGCGCGTGACCAACCTGCTGGCCGTGGCGCAGGGCCTGACGCGCGGCAATCCCGCGCTGCGGCCCTTTAATCGCAACAGCAGTGGCCCGGTGCAACTGGAAAGCCAGGCGCGCATTGAGCCGCTGGTTTGGGCGGCGGTGGGGCTGTTCGCGGTGGTGGTTGCCGGCGCAGCCTATGATTATTACCAGCAACACTATGCGCCTGGGCGGCGCCACATCAAACGTTAAGTTGCCGCATTGTTTCAGCCAGGTACACTGTTGAAATGACCCCCAAACGTATTCGTTGGCTAGCCATCGTGGCCGCAGTGCTTGTCTTGCTGGCGGGCTATGCGGCTACGGCGCGCCAAGTGACAATTTTGGTCGATGGCCAGGCCGAGCCGCTGACCACGCGGGCGCTTAGCGTAGGCGCCGCGCTGGCTGAGGCCGGTGTCGTGCTGGCCCCGGCGGATACGGTGCAGCCGGCCCGCTGGATGCCGCTGCGCAATGGGCTGGTCATCGCCGTGGAACGCGCCGCGCGCATACACCTGTTTGCCGATGGCGAGTGGTATCACACCGTCAGCAGCGAACGCCAGGTGCGTAGCCTGCTGGCGGAGTGGGATGTGGAGTTGACTGCCGCCGACCAGTTGCTGCTGGCGGGCCGCCCGCTTGACCCTGCGCAGCCGCTGCCGACAGGGGCTGCGCTGGTGCTCACCCTGCGCCGCCCGGTGACGATCACGCTGGAAGTGGATGGCCAGACCCAACAGTTCCACAGCGCGGCCAGCACCCTCGGCGAGGCGCTGGCCGCGCAGGGCATTGCGCTGGCCGCGGCGGATCAATTAGAACCGCCGGCCGAAACGCCGCTGGATGCTGCGCTCAATGCTCAACTGGTACGTGCCCGCCCGCTGACCGTGCAGTTGGCCGGCGAGAGCCACACCGTGTACAGCCCGGCTGCCACGGTGGGCGAAGCGCTGGCCCAGGCTGGGGTGGCGCTGCAAGGCGAGGACTACAGCGTGCCGGCCGAAGATCAGCCCGTGCCGGCAGATGGCCAGATACGCGTGGTGCGCGTGCAAGAGAGCGTGCAGTTGGTGCAGGAAATTGTGCCCCATGAGACGCGCTGGCAGCCTGACGATAGCGCCGAACTGGATCAGCAATCGGTGGTGCAGCTCGGCCAGGATGGTGTGCAAGCGGCGCGCGTACGCGTGCGCTATGAGGATGGCCAGGAAGTCTCGCGCCAAACCGAAGCCGAGCGCCTGCTGGTGCAACCGGTGGAGCAGATCAATGGCTACGGTACCAAGATCGTCATTCACACTGCGGTGGTGGACGGCGTCACGATCGAGTATTACCGCGCCGTGCAGGTGTTCGCTACCTCCTACTCGCCGTGTCGCTCCGGCGTGCCAGACAAGTGCTACCACGGTACCTCGTTGGGCTTGCCAGTCAAGCGTGGCGTGATCGCTACCTGGTACAACTGGTACATCGCCTTGGGAGGACACAGCGTCTACATCCCTGGCTACGGCTCGGCGGTAGTGGCGGATGTTGGCGCCTACCGTGACCGCAGCGTGCCGTGGATCGACTTGGCCTACACGGATGATGATTACGTGGGCTGGGCACAGTATGTCACCATGTACTTCACCACACCCGTGCCGCCAGATGTGCCTTTGGTGTGGCCGCCGTAGCCTGACTGTCATTGCGAGGAGTATTGCGGCTTCGACGCCATGCAAGCCGCAAACGGACGAAGCAATCTCCAATCTGCTAATTCCTAATTTTCATCCCTCCGCCTTCATACTTATAATTGCCGCATGCTCCCGCCCCTTAATGTTCCCGCGCTGCTGCGCGCTCACGGCCTGCGGCCCAACAAACGCCTGGGCCAAAACTTTCTCGTTGATGAAGTGCATTTGGAGAACATCGTGCGTGCGGCCGGGGTAGGGGCAGGCGATGAGGTGCTCGAGATCGGCGCCGGGCTCGGCTCGCTGACCCGCCACCTGGCGGCCGCAGCTGGCCGCGTGGTGGCCGTGGAGCTGGATGCGGGCTTGCTGCCCGCCCTCAGCAGCACGCTGCAGGGCGTGGAGAACGTGCAGGTGTTGCATGCCGACATTTTTGACGTAGACATCAGCCAGCACTTCACGCAAGACGGCTTTCTGGTCGTTGCCAATATCCCCTACTATCTGACCTCGAACCTTATCCGCCACTTGCTGGAGAGCCACCCACGCCCGGCGCGCATGGCGCTCACCGTGCAGCTGGAGGTAGCCCAGCGGGCCTGCGCCAGCGCGCCGGACCTTTCGCTGCTGGCGCTCAGCGTGCAGCTCTACGGCCAGCCGCGGCTGGCGCACCACATTCCCGCCGGTGCCTTCTACCCGGCACCCAACGTGGATTCGGCGCTGCTGCTGATTGAGCTCTACCAGCAACCCTTGCTGCCCTGGGAACGGATCGACCCCTTCTTCAAAGTAGCCAAAGCAGCCTTCGCCCAGAAGCGCAAGACGCTGGCCAACTCGCTGGGGGCGATGTGGGGCAAGACCGAAGCCGCCAGCCGCCTGCAGGCGGCTGGCATCGACCCGATGCGCCGCCCACAAACGCTCACGCTAGCGGAGTGGGGCAGGCTGATTAATGAACCCGGTTGAGTTTTGTGGTGCTAGGTGTTGAGCGAGAAATGCTCGTATAAACGCTCAAGTGTGAATTTGTTTCTTAGTTTGCACGCCGAGTTTTGATTGGCAAACATACCCTTTTCCCAAATTGCCTCTTCCAGCGGGCGGGTGCTCTCCCACTGGATGCGTACCAGATATTCGCAGAGCTCGGGATCATTGGCGTTTTCTCCCATGGCGTTGGCCACGAGAGGCGCATTGAGTATCGGCGTGGGCGTTCCGTTGATCTCCACCGTAAATTCTGAAACCGGCTTCACCTCTTCCAGCACCTTGCCTACACCGACATAACCAGTTTGCGGGATAAAGACGAAGACACGCGCTCCAGAGGTGAGCATGGCCAGCGTATGGCTGTACCATTTTCCGCCACCGGCCGAGATGAAGCCATAGGTAATCGCATCCTTCCAGCTGCGGCGCGGGCCTTCGCCAAAGGAACAGTAGAAGTCAGAGCCGTTCCATAGTTCTTTGCCGCGCAAGCGCGCCCCTTTTTCGGCTTGAACCTCGGCTTGCGCGGGATCGATCAGCCAGGAGCGCGCCAGAAACTCACCGCCATCTACCCGGTAGTACTGAAAGAAAACTACATTGATCGGCACACCAAAGGCGGTGGAAAGGTAGTTAACGATACGCTCGGTGGCATTGTCCATCTCGGCGGCCACGATCAGCAAGCGATGTTGCTGGTTTATTTCTTCGGGTGGCGGGCCGCCAAAGTGCTGCGCGTAGGCAGTCTCAAACTCGGAGTGCGGTGCGTAGGCATTGTAAATGCTGGCGATGGCATCGTACTTCAGCTCTTGTACCCATGTGGCGTAATCAAGAATTTGGGCGACGACTTCGCGCGGCGTCTTGTTGCGTTTGAGCTCCAGCACCACCAGATCCCCTGAGGGATTGATCGCCAATAGATCAATGTACTTGCCAAAAGGTGTTTGCACCTGGCGGCCAATGATCATCAGATTCGGATCGATCACGCCGATATCCGCATCAATGGCGGCCTCAAGGCGGCTTTCGGCTTCCAGCGAAGAGGACGGAACTTTTTCGAGGCCGTGATCGATGCGCCACAGCTCAGTTTTTATTGGCATGAATACCCACCATCAAAAGAATGTTATCAGACGCCCAGCGAGGAACGCATAAACGCCTCTGGCTAAGAGTGTACTTCCTTTAGCACTGCCAGCATCTCTGCATGCAGCGCCGGGCTGGCCGCCAGGATGCCGTTTTGCTGCGCCAGAAACTCTGCCTGGCCCAGCACCCCGCTAGCCACGCCGCCCGCCTCGTGCACCAGCAGGGCGCCAGCCGCCAGATCCCATGCGCTCAGCTTGAGCTGCCAGTAGCCGTCCAGGCGGCCAGCAGCCACATAGCACAGGTCGAGGGCGGCGGAACCGAGGCGGCGCACGCCTTGGCTGCGTAGCGAGAAGGCCTGGAACTCGGCAAAGTTGTTGCGCGGGCTGGTGCGCACATCGTAGGGGAAGCCGGTGACCAGCAAGCTCTCGCGCAGTGAGGGCGGGTTGGTGACCTGAATGCGCGCCCCGTTCAGCCAGGCGCCCTGGCCGCGTTCGGCGCTGAACATCTCATCTGCCATTGGGTCGTACACAGCGGCAAACTGCAAGGCGCCGCTGTGTTCGTAGGCGATCGAGACACAGAAGGTCTGCATGCCGTGGGCGTAGTTGAGCGTACCGTCCAGCGGGTCAATGTACCAGACATGCTCGGCATCGCCATTGTGCTCGCCGGTTTCCTCGCTCAAGATGCGATGCTCTGGGAACTGGCCCATGATCTCGCCCAGCAACAGCGCCTCAGAGGCGTGGTCCACCTCGGTCACCAGGTCAGCCTCGCCCTTGTAGGCGATTTCATGCTGCTGGCCGTAGCCGGCGCGCAAAACCTCGCCAGCACGGCGCGCCAAATCTTCGATGAATACTAGAGCAGGTTTCATGATTGATGCTAGTTTGATAGTGGATTATCCGATTAACAGATTGGGTTTGATGAATTTGTTAATCAACTAATCGATTAATCAGAACTCGCCGTGCGCTTCCCTGGCCAACTGCTCAAAATAAGCGTTGAGGAATTCTTGGCGCTGGGCACCAATCGCTTTGGCGGTGGGGGTGTAGAAGCGCTCCAAAATCTTGCTCAGTTTGAACAAGTACTCGTGATAGGAGCTGTGGGTTTCGTCGGCAGCCTTCTCGCCTGTTTGCATGAAGTGCTCAGACGGCTCGGCAAAGAAGGGCCACTCCATCACCACGTCATAGGCCAGCGTGCGTGCCACGCCGTAGGCGCCAATCACGTCCAGCTTGTCGGCGTCAAACACGATCTTGGCTTCCAGCGTCTGCGGGCGTTCGGTGCCACGGAAGCGGTGCGTGCGGATGCAGTGCTGCACCGCAGCAATGCGCTCGGCGGGCCAGCCTTCGGCGGCCAGCACCTCGGCGGCGAACTCGGCGCCGCTCTCCTGGTGGTCGGCGCGGGTTTCGCCGCCGGTCTGGCCGCTGGCATCGTGCAGCAGCACGGCGGCGCGCACGATCTCGATGTCGGCGCCTTCGCGCTCGGCCAGATGCTCTGCCGTGCGCAAGACGCGCAAAATATGATCGAAGCCGTGTACTGGGTCGTAAGCGGGATACCAGGCGCGGGCTTGATCAATTGTGGGCATGCTGCAATCTTCTTTCGTGGTTAGCGGGCGATGTAGTAGATAACTCCCAGCAGTATAACGCCAACCAAGCCGAAGACGAATGCACGCATGGCCAATTTGATGATGGCGCGCAGGATCACCACGGATAGCCCTATGAAAAGGATCAGGGCCAACAGCGCGTAATGCGCGGGCATGCTACTGATTAGATTCTGTAGAAAGCTCATCTTGATGTACCAGGTACGGCACTCCTTTCTTGTACACACTATGTACAAGATTGGTGCCAAACCGGTAACCAAGTTGGCGGTAATCCGCCACATCCAGAATGAGCAGGTCGGCTTGCTTGCCCGGCTCCAGCGAGCCGGTGCGCTCCGCCGCGCCGATGGCTGCGGCGGCGTTGATCGTGGTGGCGGCAATCGCCTCGGCTTGGGTCAGCTTGAGCTGGCGGCAGGCCAGCGCCAGCGTGAATTGCAGGCTCTCACACCAGGCGGTGCCGGGGTTAAGGTCACCGCCTACGGCCAGCAGGCCACCCGCCGCCAAGATCTTGCGCGCCGGCGCGTTATGCGCCTCGGCCAGGCCGAACGGCGTGGCGGGCAGAGCTACCCCCACGGTGTCACTGGCGGCCAAGGCAGCGATCTCCTCATCGGAGATGGCCACCAGATGATCCACCGAGGCGGCGCCCAACTCAACGGCTAGGGCGGTGCCGCCCAGATTATCGAACTCATCGGCGTGCAGTTTGAGCGGGAAGCCGGCGTCTTTGGCGGCTTCTAGCATCAGACGTGTTTGTCCCAGGTCGAACGCCCCCGTCTCACAGAACACATCAAAGAAGGGCAGCGGGCGGCCGCCGGCGTGCGCCAGCCACCAGGCTTTGAGCTCGGGTAGCCAGTTGTGCGCCAGCTCTTGGGCATAGTCGCCGGCGCGGTCTTTGAATTCTGCGGGGATAGCGTGAGCACCCAGAAAAGTAATCGCCAGCTCCCACGGTCCTTGGGCATCCAACGCCAGCAGCACCTCCAGCAGGCGCAGCTCGCTCTCAAGGCTGAGGCCGTAGCCGCTCTTGGCTTCAATCGTGGCGCTGCCGTGGGCAAACATGCGCCGCAGACGCGCCTCGGTCTCGGCGTGTAGCTGCTCCAGAGTGGCGGCACGCGTGGCGCGCACGGTGGAGAGGATGCCGCCGCCCGCCGCCAGCACCTCCAGGTAGCTCTTGCCCTGCTGGCGCAGTTCAAACTCGGCGGCACGGTCGCCCGCCCAGATGGGGTGGCTGTGGGCGTCTACAAAGGCGGGCATGACCACGCGCCCGCTGGCATCGTAGCTGTCTTCGTTGGGGTAGGCGGCGCGCAGCTCGGCGCTGTGGCCCACGGCGGCGATGGTGCCCTCGCGCAGCAGCACGGCGCCGTCTTCGATCAAGCCTAGCGTGCCCAGCTGGGCACCGCGTTGCGGCCCACCGGCCAGCGTGAGGAGTTGGGATGCGGAATGGATGAGCATAGGGGGGAGTATAAGCCGGACTGGGAGTGAGTTGTTGGTTAGTCGTTATTGACTAGTGTTGTCTCTTGGTCATTTAGTCGGCTGGTCGACCAATAGACTAAACGACTAGGCAACTACAGACTATATTCGTCGGCTAGAGTTGATTTCCGCCCTTCATCCTTGCATTCTTGCCATCCCCATGCTAGAGTTACCCGTCTTCCCAAGCTCACAATGAACGCCTCTCGTAAACAACAATTAGACCAGCAACTGCGTGCCCTCCTGGCGAGTACGCCTGAGATCGAAGGCGCCGCGCTGGTGAGCGATGACGGCTTGATCATCGCCTCTGTGCTGGCGCCGCCCGCGGAGGAAGACCGCGTGGCGGCCATGTCGGCGGCGCTGCTCTCGCTGGGCGAGCGCATCGCGCGTGAGTTGGGCCGTGGCACGCTGGAGCAGGTGTATATCAAAGGCAACCAGGGTTTCGCTTTGCTCACTGCCGCCAATGCGCGCACTGTGCTCACCATCATGGCCAGCAATGAGGCGCGCCTAGGCCTCTTGCTGCTGGAGTTGCGCAAGGCGGTGAACGACTTGCAGCGCTTGCTCTAAACCATGCTCGCCCTATCTTCAAGTGGCTATTACTTGCCCAATCGTTTTGCCCGCACGGTGTTGGAAAGTACCCAGGAATTGGTGGCTGGCGCCACCATTATGCAGGCGCTGTTACAAGGCGCTGGGCTGGCTCACTTGCACGGCGAGTACCCGCCGGCCAACTTGGCGCGCGAATTTGATTTTGCCGAGTTCGCCGCGCTGCACACCGGCATGGAGGCGCTGTATGGCCCACGTGGCGGCCGCGGCCTGGCGCTGCGCGTGGGGCGCCAAACCTTTGCCCGCGCCCTGAGCAACTTCGGGGCGCTGGCCGGCACGGCCGATGCGGCTTTCCGCATATTACCGCTGCCCGTAAAATTGCGTATTGGGCTGGGCGCTCTGGCACGTATCTTCAGCCAGATCAGTGACCAGGCGAGCCAATTGGTGGAGCACGCCAACGAATTTCACTTCCGCGTGGCGCCCAACGCAGTGTGCTGGGGGCGCCGCGGCGAGGCCAAGCCGGTGTGCTTCTTCATGGTCGGCTTGTTACAGGAGGCGGCGCACAGCCTTTCCGGCGGGCGCGAGTTCCGCGTGGATGAGGCTGAGTGCTGTGCGTGTGGGCACAGCCAGTGCGATTTTGTCATTTACAAGCAGCCTTCGGATTGATATGAAGATCACCCTGGTTATCCCTACCTATAATGAAGTTGAAAATCTGCCGCGGCTGGTGGCGGCCATCCTGGCGCAATCGATTGCCGGGCTGGATATTTTGATCGTTGATGATATGAGCCCTGACGGCACGGGGGCAGTGGCCGATGCGCTGGCTGCGCAGCATGCCAATGTGGAAGTGTTGCACCGCCAGGGGCCGCGTGGCCTGGGGCGCGCCTACATCTACGGCTTCGAGTACGCCCTGCAGCGCGGCGCCGAAGCCATCGGCCAGATGGATTGCGATTTTTCGCACCCGCCGGAGAAGCTGCCTGAGCTGGTGGCCAAACTGGCCGAGTGTGATCTGGCGTTGGGCTCGCGTTACATTCCCGGCGGCAGTATTGACCGCCATTGGCCGCTGTGGCGCAAAGCGCTCTCGCGCTGGGGCAATTTTTACGCCCGCAGCATTCTGGGCATCCCGGTCAAAGATGTTACCGGCGCCTTCCGCCTCTGGCGGCGTGAACTGCTCGAGAAGATTCCTTATCAGAATGTCGTCTCGAGTGGCTACGTCTTCCTGTATGAGATCCTGTTCCTGGCACACCGGGCCGGGGCGCGCTTTGGCGAGGTGCCCTTCTATTTTGCGGATCGCACCGAAGGCAAATCCAAAATGCGCATGCGCGTGCAAATTGAGGCTGCCGTGCGCGTCTGGCAGGTGCGCTGGCATTATCGCAATTGGCGGCCGCCGGCGTGAGAGCGCCGTGGCGCAGCCTAGCCGTCGTAGCCGCCCTTGGGCTGGCGGCGGCCTTGCTGGTGCGTGGCTTTGCCCGCCTGCCGATTGCGGATAGCGGGCTGGCGATCGATTGGAAACATATCTGGTCCGGCACGCGCCACTTCTCCGCACACTACGGCCTTACTGAATTACGTACACCTCCCTGGGCTTTGCCGTTTCTATGGCCGCTGAGTCTGCTGCCCCTCGCCAGCAGTTGGGCGCTGCTAGGCTTGCTGTGCTTGTGCGTACTCGCACTCTGCGTGCCGCGCACCGGGCGCTTGCGCTGGGCGGCAGGCGTGCTGCTGCTGTGCAGCAGCTACCCCGCCCTGCGCCAACTGGCCGATGGCAACCTGGAGTTGCTGGTGATCGGTGGCATTCTGCTATTGCTGGCCGCCGCCCGCCGCCATAATGCCTGGCTGCTGGCCGCTGGCGTGCTGCTGGCCAGCGCCAAGATCCAGGAAACCTGGCTGTTCTTGCTGGTGTATGGCTGGCAGACCCTGCGCTGTTGGCCGCGGCGCCCACTGCTGCAGGCGGCTGGGCTGGTGCTGGCGCTGGCTTTGCCCTTGCTGGCCTGGAAGGGCGGCGAGTGGTGGCTGGCGATGCGCACCTTCCCCTGGGGTGGCACGCTGATCGATAGCAGCCTGGCAGCCGTTAGCGGGCGGCATGCGGGCTGGCTGCTGTGGCTGCTCTGGCCGGCGGTGTTGGCGATCACGCTGGCGGCACTATGGCGCAGTGGTGTGCATAAGGCCAGCACGCTGACCCAGTTGCAAGCCGGTGCGCTGGTCGCGGCGGGCTTGTTGCTGGCGCCGTATGCTGCCAGCAACAGTGTGCTCACCCCGCTGGCGCTGGCCGGCAGTGCGCTGTGGGCGACGCTCCCGGCGCGCGGCGTACTGCTTTTCGCCGCGGCCAATATCCCTTATGGGCTGATGGGGAATTTGCAATGGCGCCTGACCCAGGAGTCAGACTATTGGTGTGTGGTGTTGCTGCTGATATTGGGGCTGAGCCTAAGTAGCGTGCAAGCTACTAGAAATGTTTCAGCTAAAATCTAATCGCTAATCGCTAATCGCTAATCGCTAATCGCTGATTACTAGTCCCTAATCACTAATCGTTAATCGCTAATCGCTGATTACTAGTCCCTAATCACTAATCGTTAATCGCTAATCATCGATTACGGTTTACTGTTAACTGTTAACTGCTCACTGCTCACTGATTATTGCTCACTGATTTCTTTTCATTACTCAACAACTTCCAACGTCAGCATCGTCCCCGCTGGGTAAATAAATAGGAAATTCTTCCACCAACGCTGCAGTTGCTCTTCGCTCCAGCGCGCCGGGTTCTGTTCACGCGGCGCGCCAGGGTCGAGCACTAGCCAGTGCGGGGCACTGTATTCCAGTGGCACAACGACATGCGGTATCCCGGTGGCGCCGACGCCGTAGATCAGCGTGGGTTGGCCGGCGGCCAGCACGGCGCGCAGCTCCGCCGGGGTTTGGCGGCGGCGCAGCACCGGCCGCCACGGGAAGCTGATACCTTCCCTGCGCAGCATGCGCCCATAGGCGCGCAAGCCCCACAGCGCGGCCAGCGGGTGGGTTGCGCCGCCCGGGCCGGGGAACCAGGCCGGGAAGCGCGGAAAGCGAAAGGGAATATGATCCAAAAAGCGGCCCAGCTGCACGGCCGCCAGGCTAAAGCCCGGCTGGCCGCTGCGGCGGGCCGCCATATTGGTCAGCGTGGTCATGGCGCACAGGGCGCATTCATTCGGGTTGCGGTGGCTGCCGTCGTACTGGTATTGGTGCACCTGCAGCACTTCAGGCAGGCTGAGCGGTGCGCTGGGCTTGGCCATCGCTGTCGCTCAGCCCCCGCGCAGCGCCTTTTCCAGCGCAGCAAAATCCACGCGGGCGGTCAGATCGAGGCTGAGCGGCGTGACGGCCACCTTCTTCTCCACCAGGGTGGCGTGCACATCCGTGCCGGCGCCGAAGATACTGGTATCGCTGGGCTCGGCATAGCCGGTGGAACCCGGCTCAGACCACGAGGCACGTTGTGGTGCGGTGGCGGCGTAGAAGCGCATGCGCGAGAGACGCGTCAGCTCCCAGGGGGTATCCAGGCTGGCGTTGGCCGGCACCTCGATCTTGAGCACCTGCATATCTTCGGGGAACTGTTGGGTGAGCAACTTCTGGGCGAACAGCGCGGTGAAGTATGCCGCGGGCTTGAAATCGATCTCGGTGGAGTGGGTGAGGTGGTACTTGTGCTCAGTCTCCAGCGAGACGGCCAGCGCCGGAGCGCCGTAGGAGGCGCCTTCGAGCGCCGCGCCCACCGTGCCGGAGATGGTGACGCCGGTGCCGAAGTTGGTGCCATAGTTCACACCCGCCACCACCAGATCCGGCGTGAAGGGCGGCATGATCTCAAGGATGGCATGCTGCACCACCTGGGCGGGCGTGCCGCCCACGGCGTAAATCGTCCAGTCATTGCCGTGCACGTTGAGCGTTTGGGTGGTGATGATGCCATCCGAGCTGTTGGGCATACTGCGCCCCATGCCGGAGGACTGCTCGCGCGGGGCGGCTACCCATACATAGCCCAGCGCCGAGAGTGCCTCGGCGGCGGCCCACAGGCCGGGCGAGTTGATGCCGTCATCGTTGGTTAAGAGAATTTGGGGTCTGTCTTTGTTTTCCATGAACGTTAGATTGTACCCCCAGGCATAGGCCTGGCTGGTAAAGGAATGGTTAGGGCTGTTTTAGCGCTTAGGGCAGTTGATTGGCCTGCGCCCAGTCACTGCCCAGGCGAATTTCCACGGCGTAAGCGTGGCTGGGATCGAATTCGTGCAGGATGCGGCTGCTGGGCACGCCCATCAGCTCGGCCAGGAAGCTCAGCGTGTGCGGGCTGCCATGGTGATCCACCAGCACGGTGACGCTGCTGGCGGGGGCCGCGCCCACCTGCTCCACATAGACGCCCAGGCTGTTGAGATACTCCTGCGTGCGCGCCCCCAGGCTGGCATCGCCGCTGCCATTCTGGATGGCGATGGCCGGCGCTTCGGCCGCCATGCGCTCGGCGGGCGAGCCCGGGGTGAGCGGGCTGAGCGCACCGGTGGCGGCGAAGATACGATCGCGCAGTGCGTGGATGCGATCTGGCACCGGGATGAGGATCGCCAGATCATCCGGCGAGTTGCCGTAGATCACGTCCTGCTCGCCGATCACGCCATACTCGATCTGCTCGCGTGCGATCTGGGTGCCCAAAACCGCCAGGCGGATGGCATCGTTAAGGCTGAGGTTGGTGCGGATACCGTTGGAGAGCTCGGCATAGATGGCAGGGGCGTTGGCCACCAGGCCGGGCAGCAAGTTGAAATCCACAATACGATCGCGCACGCCCAGCACGATCTGCTGCTGGCGTTGGGCGCGGGCGAAATCGCCGCCGCCGGAGTGGCGATCGCGCGCATAGGCCAGCGCCAGATCGCCGGGCAGCAACTGCGTGCCCGCATCGAGCGTGCGCGGCGGCGATTCTCCCAGAGGGTCCACGCGGATCGGCTCGGGGATGGTGATCTTCACCCCGCCGAGCAGATCGATGAAGTGCACGAAGGCACTAAAGTCGATCTGGGCGTAGTAATCGATCGGCACGCCGATGGTTTGCTCCACCGTGCGGCGGGCAAGCTCCGGCCCGCCGCCGGGCACCTTGTAGAGCTCGCCGAAGTAGTAGGCGGTGTTGATCTTGTTGGGCGTAAAGCCTGGGATCACCGCCCACAGATCGCGCGGGATCGAGAGCATGCCGGCGGTCTTGCTGACGGGATCGATGCTCAGCAGCATCATTGAATCCGTGCGCGAGGGGCCTTGCCCGGCAGACCAATCACGGTAATCCAGCCCCATGATCAAGATGGTGACACGCTCGGCGCCGTCCCAGGCTGGCGGCAAGGCCACATCCGGGCTGGTTTGTAAAATATCGTCGACCTGCAGTGGCTGGCTGTCTGGCGCCTGTGCAATGGCGATGTTGGGCAGGCCGAACAGGCCGCTGGGGGCAGCGCCGAAGTAGCGCGCCCAAGAGTACGCGCTGGGCACCACCAGCAGTGACAGCAGCACGCACAGCGCCAGGGTGATCCAGGCGCTGCGGCGGTGAGCCCGCAGATAGGGGAGAGGGTTCAGGCGGCGGAGCATATTATGGCGTCGCCGTTGGCGGCTGCGGGGTAAACGTAGCCGAGGGGGTGAAAGTGAGTGAAGGCGTGAAGGTGGCCGAGGGCGTCAGGCTGGCGGCGGGGGTCTCGCTGGGCGTCTCGCTGGCACCCGGGCTGGCCAGCGTGGCGCTGGCTAGGGCGGTGGCATTGGTGGGCGAGGGGGTCAGCGAGGCGGTGCTGGTGAAGGTGGGCGTGGCGCTGGGGCCGAGGCATTTTAGGTAGGCGTATTCGCCAGTGGGCTGCAGACCGGCATCGTTGCGGGCCGCTAGCGCCTGTTGGTAGGCCTCGCTGGCTTCGCACCAGCTTTCTTTGGTGGCCAGGCTATCGCCCCAGTGCACCAGCGATTGCCAATAGCGATAGAAGGCTGAATTGCCTTGCGCATCGCGCAGATCAGGCGCCATGCCGACCAACTGCCCGTAATAGTAAGCAGCATCTTGCGGATAGGCCAGCCAGAAGGCATTGCCATACAAGTAGAGGCGTGCCCATTGGCGATAGTTGCTGGCCTGGGCATCCAGCGGGCCGAAATTGGCCGCCAGCGAGAAATCGTACAGACCCGGTTCGAATAAGCCTTGCTGGGTGATCTCGTTGGCGCCGCGGTTGCGCAGAGCGGCATAGAGCATGCCGTCCACTTCGGCGGTGAAGTAGCCAGCATCGGCTTTGCGCAGCGCCAGCAGCGCATCAATGGCGGCGCTCCATTCGCGGGCGGCCAACTGCTGGCGGGCCGCCTGCAGCAGCTCTTCCTTGGTGCGCGGATCCTGGGTGGGGGTAGCACTGGCCTGCAGCGGGGCGCTGGTGGGCGCTTCGGGGGTGTTTTGCAAGACCAGCAATACCTCGATCAGCTTGCTGCCGGTGTCGAGGAAGCGCGGGTTCTCGTAGTAGATGAATTCGAGGCGTTGGCGCGCCAGGTCGTAGCGGCCGGCGGTGATGTCTTCCATGGCCAGGTTGTACTGCTCCAGCATTTGCATGCCAGCCTGCATAGTGGCGGTGGCGTAGAGGATGGTGCGGCCTTCGCTCCAGCCTAGCGCGGCGCTGGCACTGGTGACCAATAGCAGCGCCGCCAAGCCGGCCAGCCCGAACACCAGCGCCGGCGTGCGCAGCCAGGCGCGGCGTGGCCGCGGGGCTTGGGGCGGCACGCCGCGCTGCGGGCGGGTGGTGGCAGGCTCACTGCTGCGCCGGTTAGGCTGGGTGGCCTGAGTGTCGTTGAGATTGCTAGGCATACGCTGTAAGACTCGATTGTACAGGGTTTGGTTCCCAGATGCAGGATGCCTGCCAGGTAGTGGGCAGACTGGTACGCTGCGCAGCAGCGCTGTGTGCCAAGCGGGTAGTTAAACCAAAAACCGCCGTAAAAGCGGCGGTCTCTGGAAACTTGCGAAGCAACTTTAAACGCTGCGCAGCAACGTAGCCCACCAAGTGGACGGTTAAACCAAAAACCGCCGTAAAAACGGCGGTCTCTGGAAAGTTGCGAAGCAACTTTAGACGCTGCTGCGCAGCGTAGCGCTCTCGGCGCGACTCGAACACGCGACCCCTTGCTCCGCAAGCAAGTGCTCTATCCACTGAGCTACGAGAGCTTGTGTGAGGCGGTTATAGCCTCAGCTAGTAATTCACCAACAACCGCCTCACACTTTGGCGTTCGCAAGGGCAGCGAACGCCGCGTGGCGGCAGTACTGGCAGCGAGGTGACTTAGACCTCAGCTTTCTACGCGTCTGCGGTATGACGAGTAGACGAGGAGCTAGTCCTCACATCTGTTGTTAAGTCAGGCTCAGATGCCATCCTGACTCGGCGGGGAATTGTACCGCTACTGCAGCACAATTCAAGGCGGGGAGGGAGGGATTTGAACCCTCGTCCGGAGAAACCTCCGGAACCCACTTAGCAGGCGGGCGCACTAGACCGGGCTATGCGACCTCCCCAGTATCTGTTCAGCGGAGGGAGAGGGATTCGAACCCCCGGTAAGTCGTAGACCTACAACGGTTTTCAAGACCGCCGCCTTAAACCACTCGGCCATCCCTCCCACACCGATTGAACGGTGAGCGGCACATTTTACCATGTTCGGGGGAAAAGAGTTACGAGCTGGCCGGAAATGGTTTGCGAATTTGCAGAAATTGAAAACTGAGGAAACCGAAGAACAGGGGCAGCCAAAAGGTGAGCACGCGGTAACTCAGCGTGATCACGGCGGCTTGTTCCAGTGGCACGAACATCGAGGAAAGCGAGAGGGTCAGCACACCTTCCACCACGCCCACGCCGGCCGGGGTGGGCGAAACGATCAGAAACAGGTAGGCGATGGCGAAGCCGGCGATCAGCGTGCCGATCGAGAGCGGCACTTGAAAGGCCAGGAATACGGAGGTCAGCACGCCGAGCAATAGGCCCTTGCCGAGCAGCGCGTAAAAGAGCGGCTTCCATAATTTGCGCGGCTGGCGCGCAGAGTGCAGCCCGGTGGCGATGTCATGGGCGAACTGCTCGGCGCGCTCTTCGGAGATGGCTTTACGCTTGGTCAACGGTGCGCTAAGCGTATTAGTGCTGCGCGCGATCCAGCGTAGCAGGCGCCCCAGCTCGGCCGGGGCGCGCATGCCCAGGTACAAGATCACCAGCAGCACGCCGGTCATCGCCAGCAGCACACCCGAGGCGGCCAGTTCCGGGCCGCTGATGTCATCACGGCGGAAGAGTACCAGCAGCCCCAGCACCAGGTAGAGCGCAAACCCCGCGTACTCGAACAACACGAAGAGCGCGCCAGCCACGGTGGCGTGCGCCGAGGGCAGTTGGCGGCGGTGTGCATCCGAGATGATCACGGCCATGCCGCTCATGCCCATCGAAGGCGCCACCACGTTGACGAAGTTGGCCGCGGCGGCTAGCGGCACCAGCGGCCCCAGGGGGCGTTCTACGCCCAGCGCGGCGAAGACGCTCTGGTAGGTGGCCGCGGTGCACAGCAGCCAACCAGCCACGCACAGCAGCGCCAGGGCGATGAAGCGCCAATCGCTGCGCTGCAGCACCACCAGGATCTCATCAAATTGGGTGAAGTGGTTGAGGATGAACAACACCCCCACCATTAGCGCCAGGCCGATCAGTAATTTTCGCATGTCGATAAATTATACAGTTCGCCTTTTTCTGCTGCTGTATGCGCGGCGCAGCGCTTGCCCCGTGGCTAAAGCGGCGCAGCGCAGTGCCTGAGCGTATAATAAGAATCAGGGCATTTGCGCGCCGTTGGTGCGCGCCGCGAGTTAATCTCAGTACACGCACAAGGAGCGCGATGACGGATCGATTGGCCTGGATTGGCGAAGAACTACAGGCCTTGCGTGATGCAGGGCTGTACAACCACATCCGTACCCTGGGATCGCCCCAGGGCGCCTGGCTACAGGTAGACGGCCAGCGCGTGCTCAACTTCTGCTCCAATAATTATCTGGGCCTGGCCAACCATCCACGCCTGCTCGCCGCCGCCGAAGCCGCCATGCGCCAGTATGGGCTGGGCCCCGGGGCGGTGCGTAGCATCGCCGGCACCATGGATTTGCACGTCGAGCTGGATACGCGTATGGCCGCCTTCAAGGGTGTGGAAGCGGCCATCACTTTGCAATCCGGCTTTACCGCCAATCTGGCCGTGTTGCCGGCGCTGGTGGGCAAGGAAGACGCCATTTTTTCGGATGAGCTCAACCATGCCAGCATCATTGATGGCAGCCGGCTCTCCGGGGCCAGCATCATTCGCTACAAGCATTGCGATCCGGCCGATTTGCAGCGCGTGCTGGCCGAGCGCCGCGGCGAGTTTCGCCGCGCCCTGGTGGTGACCGATGGCGTGTTCAGCATGGATGGCGATGTAGCCCCGCTGCCGGAGATCTATGCCGTCACCAGCCAGGCAGATGCGATCCTGATGGTAGATGATGCCCACGGTGAAGGCGTGCTGGGCAAGGGCGGCCGCGGCATCGTGGATCACTTTAATCTGCACGGCAAGGTGGATGTTGAGGTAGGCACCTTCTCCAAGGCCTTCGGCGTAGTGGGTGGGGTGGTGGCCGGCAATGAGCGCATTGTGGAATGGCTGCGCCAACGCGGCCGCCCCTTCCTGTTCTCTTCGGCGATGACTGTGCCGGATGTGGCCGCCTGCCTGGCGGCGGTGGACCTGCTTGAGGAATCCAGTGAGCTGGTGGACCGCTTGTGGGCCAATACCCAATTCTTCAAAACAGAAATGCAAGCGCTGGGCTTTGACACCGGCAAGAGCGTCACCCCGATCACCCCGGTGATGCTGGGGGATGAGCAGCTGGCCCAGCAATTCAGCCGTGAGCTGTTCGCCGCGGGCGTGTTTGCCATGGCGATCGCCTTCCCCACGGTGCCGCGTGGCACGGCGCGCTTACGCGTGATGATCTCAGCGGCGCATGACAGCAGTGACCTGGAACATGGCTTGCAGGCGTTCGCCGATGTGGGCCGCAAGCTGGGGGTGATTGGCTGAGATGAGCGCCTGGCCTGGGAAGTTTGTCATCGGCCTGACCGGCAACATCGCCACCGGCAAGAGTGTGGTGCGCCGCATGCTGGAGCATGCCGGCGCCTTTGGCATCGATGCGGATGCGCTTTCGCACCGCGCCATTGAACACAATGGCCCGGCCTATGCGGCCGTGGTGGAGCATTTTGGCAAATTTGTGCTCAAAGACGATGGCGAGATCGACCGCAAGAAGCTGGGCCAGATCGTATTCTCAGACCCGCAGGCCTTGAAGCTGCTCGAGAGCTTGATCCACCCGGCGGTGCGCCAGGGAGTAGACCATTTGGCGCGGCGCAGCTCGCACCAGGTCATCGTGATCGAGGCGATCAAGCTGCTCGAATCGCCGCTGCGCCAGATGTGTGATGTGATCTGGGTGGTGACCGCTAGCGAAGCCGTGCAACTGGCGCGCTTGGAAAACAAGCGCGGTATGACGCAAGAGGAAGCGCGCAAACGCATGGCCAGCCAGACGCCGCAAGCAGAGAAAGCGGCTGAGGCGGATACGGTGATCGAGAACAGTGTTTCGATCGAGCAGACCTGGCAGCAAGTCAAGGCTGCCTGGCGCGCGCTGTTCCCACAGGCGACCGGCGAAACCGTGCCGACGCGCTTGCGCGGGGCGGTGACGGCCGGGCTGGCCAATGGCATGCAAGTGATGCGCGCCCGGCCGCGCCAGGCGCAGGAGATTGCCGAGTTCATCAATGCCAATGCTGATCAAGCACAGTTGCAGGCCGCCCAGGTAGTGGATGCCTTTGGCGAGAAGGCCTTTTTATTGCTGCATACCCTGGATGGGCTGAAGGCCTTGCTGGGCTGGAAAGTGGAAAACCTGGTGGCGCGCGTGGATGGGCTGTTCGTCCAGCGTGGTTTGGCGCATGCTGAATACATCCCCTTCCTCGTTAGCGAAGTGGAGCAGGCCTCGCGTGAATTGCAGTGCGAGGTGATCTTGCTGTTCGTCAGCCCGCGGCTGGCGGCCCAGCGCGATCTGTGGCTGGCATTGGGCTACGAAGAGCGCCTGCCGCAGGAACTGCAGGTCAGCGCCTGGCATGAAGCCGCCCAGGAATCCAGCCGCCCCGATACGGTGATGCTGTTTAAGCAGTTGCGGGCTGACCGGGTGCTACGACCGATCTAGTTATGCGTAATCTATTTGACGAGCTCACGTTTATTTTGCAGCGCTTTAGCCTGGCCAGCTTTGTTGACCTGGCGCTGGTGACGCTCATCATTTTTGCGGCTTTGTTGTTTATTCGCAACACTCGCGCCATGGTGTTGCTGCGCGGTTTCCTGCTGCTCTACATCATGATCAGTCTGTTCACCGTGATCTTTGAGTTGCCGGCGTTCTCCTGGCTGGTGCGCAACTCCGTGCCGGCCATCCTGGTCGCTATCCCGGTGATCTTCGCCCCCGAGATCCGCCGCGTGCTGGAGCGCTTCGGGCGCGCCAGCACGATCCTCAGCGGGCGCAGCACGCGGCAAGGCGCCGGGCGTGATGTGATCGAATCGCTGGCGCACGCCGCCATCCGCCTCTCCGAGCGTCGCTTCGGTGCCCTGATCGTGCTGCAGCGTTTGGACAGCCTAGAGGAGTACGTGGAAACCGGGGTGCCGATGGGCGCCCAGGTGACGCCGGAATTATTGTTACAGATCTTCTATCCGAACACGCCGTTGCACGATGGCGCAGTGATCGTGGCGGATGACCGCATTATCGGCGCCTCCTGTGTGATGCCGCTGTCTTCCAGCGGCGTGCTGTCGGAGAGCGCCGGGCGGCGCATGGGCTTGCGCCACCGCGCCGCCCTAGGCACCTCGGAGATCAGTGATGCCGTGGCGCTGGTGGTCTCCGAGGAGACCGGCGCCATCTCGGTAGCCTTTGGTGGGCGCATGATCCAGCGCCTGGGCCGCGAGCGCCTGGAAGGCGTGCTGCGTGCCTTTTATCGCCCGGTGGAATCCGAGAGCGTATTGGATCGCTTGCTGACGCGCTATCTGCCCTTCCTGCTGCCTGACCCGCCAGAGGATTCGGAGGCTTGATGCTGCGCACGCTATGGCAACGACTGTGGGCCAACATCGGCACCCTGGCCCTGGCCTTCCTGCTGGCCTTCGCGGTGTGGATCTCGGCCGTGGTGGCGGCTGATCCCAACGAGGTGCGTGATTACCCCGTGCCGTTGGCCCTGGAGGTGCGTGGGCTCGATCCTGAGCTGATGGTGATCGGCAGCCTGCCCAGCGAGGTCAGTGTGCGCTTGGGCGCGCCCAGCTCATTGTGGGCGCAGCTCGTGGCCCAGCCGCGCCCGGTCAAGGCGTATGTTGACTTGAGCGGGCTGGAGGAAGGCGAACACGAGGTAGAGATCAAGGTCGAATCGAGTTTGCGGCCGATCCGCGTCGTCAGCCTCACCCTACAGCAGATCAGCGTGGCGCTGGAGCCGCGGGCGGTGCGCGAAGTGATGATCACGCCGCAATTGCAGGGCCAGTTGGCGCTGGGCTTCCAGTTGGATGGCGTCAGCGTGGCGCCCAGCAATGCCACCGTGGTTGGCCCGTTGAGCTTGATGGCGCAGGTGGCCGGCGTGCACGCCGTGCTGGATATTAGCCAGGCGCGTGAACCGATCAGCCTGCCAGTGACCCTGCAGGCGGTGGATGCCAATGGCGTCGTGCTGAGTGGCTTGACCATCGAACCCAGTGAAGCCACCCTGGATGTAAGCATCTTGCAATCCGGCGGCTATCGCGATGTGGCGGTGAAAGTGGAGACCAGCGGCCAACCCGCCAGCGGCTTCCGCGTCACCGATATTTCCGTCTCCCCGCCGGTGGTGACCCTGTTCTCGGCCGACCCGCAAGTAGTGGCCAACTTGCCCGGCTTCGTTACCACGCAGCCGCTCGATCTGACCAATTTGAATGATGATCTGGAAACGCGTTTGCTGCTGGCGCTGCCGCAGGGCGTCATCGTAGTGGGCGAGGAGCAGAACGTGCAGGTGACCGTGGGCATCGCCCCGGTGGAGAGCAGCGTGCTGCTCAACCTCAATGTGGAAGTCATCGGCCTGGCGGCCAACCGCACGGCCACACTTTCGCCGCAGAGCATCAGCGTTATCATCTCTGGTCCGCTGACGGTGCTGCAAAATCTATCGGCAGCGGATGTGCGGCTCATCGTGGACGTGAGCGATTTGGCGTTGGGCACGCATATGCTGGAGCCGGAGGCGGAGATCTTGCCCAATGGCGTGCAAATTTCATCGATCACGCCCAGCGCCATCGAAGTTGTGATCGCGCGTAAATAAAGAAGCGGATTTTATGTCAAAACCTGTTGTTGCTATTGTGGGCCGCCCCAACGTGGGCAAGAGTGCCCTGTTTAATCGCCTGGCTGGGCAGCGCCTGGCCGTGGTGGATGATGTGGCCGGCACTACGCGTGACCGCCTGTACGCCGAATCGGATTGGATCGGCGTGCAGTTCATCATCGTGGATACCGGCGGCATTGACCCCACGGCGGTCACGCGTGGCCGCGAGCCGCTCTCCATCGGCTCGGCCGAGTTCATCGAGCAGATCCGTGAGCAAGCCCAGCAGGCGGTAAGCGATGCCGATCTGGTGATGTTCGTGGTGGATGTGGAAAGCGGCGTCACCCCGGCGGATCGCGAAGTGGCCAGCATCCTGCGCCGCAGCCAACGCAAAGTGGAAGAGCGCCTCGAGCCGCCGGTGCTGCTGGTGGTCAACAAGGTCGATTCGGTGCAGCGCCGTGACCATCTGGCTGAGTTCTATGAGCTGGGCATGGGCGACCCGCATCCGGTGTCCGCCGTGCACGGCTCTGGCACCGGCGATATGCTGGATGCGCTGGTGGCTGCCCTGCCGCCGCAGCCAGAAGACCCGCAGGGTCTGGATGCAGATCTCTCGGTGGCTATCGTGGGCAAGCCCAATGCCGGCAAATCGACGCTGCTCAACGCGCTGGCGGGCGAGGAGCGCGCTATCGTCAGTGATATTCCTGGCACCACCCGTGACACCGTGGATAGTTATGTGGAGTTTGAGGGCCAGCGTGTCAAGCTGATCGATACCGCCGGGCTGCGCCGCCGTGGCAAGATCGAGCCCGGCGTGGAAAAATACTCGGCGATCCGCTCCGTGCGCGCCATCGAGCGGGCCGAAGTGGTGCTGTTGGTGATCGACGCCACCACGGGCATCACCGCTCAGGATGCGCACATTGCCGGCTATGTGCAGGACGCCTGGAAAAGCGCGGTAGTGCTGGTGAACAAGTGGGACGCGGTGGATAAAGACTCCTATAGTATGGATCAATACACGCGCAACATTCGCCATGTGCTGAAATTTATTGACTATGCACCTTTGCTGTTCATCTCGGCCAAAACCGGCCAGCGCGTGCAAGACGTGCTGCCGATGGCGATCAAAGTTGGCGCCGAGCGCATGGTCAAGCTCAGTACCTCGCAGGTCAACCGTGTGTTGGAAGAGGCCCAGGCGCACCAGCCGGCGCCCAACCGTGCCGGGCGCAACCTGCGTATTTACTACGGCACGCAGGTGCGCAGCGATCCGCCTACGTTTATGTTGTATTGCAATGACCCCAAGTTGCTGCACTTTACCTACGAGCGCTACTTGGAAAACCGCATCCGCGAAGCCTACGGCTTCCTGGGTACGCCGATACGCATTGTGGCGAAACAGCGAGAGTAGTGGATAGCTATTTAGCTATTAGCTGTTAGCGATTAGCGGTCAGCTTGTGGGCTTGCGTTCCTGTGGGCTGGGTTACAAAGGGCGCGTGTCGTTCTGAGCAAAGCGAAGAACATCTACGGCGCGTGTTTCAAACGTGCGTAGCGTGGAAGATGCGCCAGCAACGATCCTTCGCTGTTCTGGCTTCGGCGCCCCGGTGTGAGATTCGACACCCGCTCAGGATGACAAAGGGCGCGTGTCGTTCTGAGCAAAGCGAAGAACATCTACGGCGCGTGTTTCAAACATGCGTAGCGTGGAAGAGGTGCCAGCAAGGATCCTTCGCTGACCAAGGCTCGGCGCCCCGGTGTGTGATGCAAAACCCGCTCAGGATGACAGAGGGCGCGTGTCGTTCTGAGCAAAGCGGAGAACATCCCGATGTGTGTTTCATATGGGTAGCGTGGAGGGAGCGCCAGCAATGATCCTTCGCTGTTCTGGGTTCGGCGCCCCGGTGTGAGATTCAACACCCGCTCAGGATGACAAAGGGCGCGTGTCGTTCTGAGTAAAGCGAAGAACATCTACGGCGCGTGTTTCAAACGTGCGTAGCGTGGGAGAAGCGCCAGCAAGGTCCTTCGCTGGTGCGGGTTCGGCGTCCCAGTGTGAGATGCAACACCCGCTCAGGATGACAAAGGGCGCGTGTCGTTCTGAGCAAAGCGAAGAACATCTACGGCGCGTGTTTCAAACATGCGTAGCGTGGAAGATGCGCCAGCAATGATCCTTCGCTGTTCTGGCTTCGGCGCCCGGGTGTGTGATGCAAAACCCGCTCAGGATGACACGCGTAATTAGCAAACAAGCCGCACATTTCTGCGGTTTGTTTTTGTTTTGATTTTGTCTTTAGCTTATGGCTGACAGCTTATAGCTAACAACTAACAACTAACAGCTAACAGCTATTTCACTGCCAACTTCGACAGCGCCGCCGTTACCGACTTCAGATCCGCAGCGTGCGTCTTGAGTTTGTTCACATCGCCGGACTGCAGGCCGCTGCGCACCGAGCTCACCGTGGCCGAGGTCTTGGCCTCGTTGTCGATGATCAGCTGCGTCCATTTCTCCAGGTTGACCAGCATGGTCTGGGCGTTCTTGGGCACGATGGGCAGGTTCTTCACGATGGGCAGGATCACATCCAGCACCTGGTTGGCACTACGGGCGTATTTGACGGCCACCGTGTGCAGGCTACCGAAGGTTGTGGTGAGCTCCAGCGCTACTTCCTGAATGGAGTCAATCATCTGGGCGTTCTCGCGCACCGTACTGGAGATCTGGTCGAGCGAGCTGGAGAGTTTGTTGGAGAATTTGACGTAGCCGGTTTTGGAAGCGGCCGAGGTAGGGCGGGCGTTGCGCATGGATAGCTCCTGTTGGGAAAGGTAAATTTGGCGGCAGTATAACAACCTTGCGCCCTTGCGCTTGGTGCAATCAGGTTAAGGCTTGGTAAAGGGCTGCCTGGGCGGCCAGCACTTGGCTATAATTAACTCAATGAGCGTAAACATTCACGCCAATCGCTACACCCCGGCGGAGGAGCTGGCCAACAGCATCTCGCACGGTATTGGCATCGTCTTGTCGATTGCCGGTTTGGCCGTGCTGGCCAGCTTCGCTAGCCTGCACGGGACGGCCTGGCACATTGTCAGTTGCAGCATCTATGGGGCCACCCAGATCATGCTGTACACCACTTCCACCCTGTATCACGGCATCCCGCTGGAGCGCGCCAAGAAATGGCTGCGCGCGCTGGATCATTCGGCGATTTTTTTGCTCATCGCAGGAACGTATACGCCCTTCCTGCTGGTGAATCTGCGCGGGCCGTGGGGCTGGAGCCTGCTGGCGGTGGTGTGGACGCTGGCCATTGCCGGCATTGCCATGCAGGGCGTCATGCTCAAGCTGCCGCGTTGGGTCAATGCCATTCCGTACATCGGCATGAGCTGGCTGGTGGTGGTGGCCATTCGCCCGCTGCTGGAGAACGTGGCCCCTGGTGGCCTGTGGCTGCTGGCCGGCGGTGGCTTGGCTTACATGGTGGGTGTGATCTTCTATGTGTGGAAGAAGCTGCCCTTTAACCATGCTATCTGGCACGGTTTTGTGTTGCTGGGCAGCGCCTTGCACTACTTTTCTATTCTCTTCTATGTGATTCCGCTGGCGGCCTGAGTGCTAGCAACAAAAAAAGCCCGCCATTTGGCGGGCTTTTTTTGTGGTGCCTGGGCTACATGCGTGGCCGGCGCCCAAAGATGAGCGAGATCACGAACAGCACCAAAAACACCACGAACAAGATCTTGGCAATCTCAGTGGCCGTGCCGGCAATACCACCGAAGCCCAATGCACCGGCGATGAGCGCCACAATCAAAAAGGTAAGTGCCCAGTTAAGCATACATCCTCCTATTCTGCTGGCCGGGCGGCCAGCTATAGGGGACAACGGCAACCGCGAGACCAAGTTATCGCCAGGGGTTGACTCACATCTGGTTTTTATCTATCATAGGGACATGTTGGAACATGTAGGTATGAGTGCATGAAGACTCAATACTACACCGCCACCAGTTTGGATGGCTTCATTGCCACCGAGGATGATTCCTTGGAGTGGCTGTTCTCGCTGGGTGAACTAGCCGAGAGCAGCTACCCCGCCTTCATTACAGAAGTGGGGGCATTGGCAATGGGTTCCACGACCTACCAATGGTTGCAAGAGAACGCAGACGCAGTGATCGCCGAAACGGGCTCGGCCTGGCCTTACACACAACCCACCTGGGTATTCTCCAGCCGCACCTTGCCAGTGCTGGCTGAGGCAGATCTGCGCTTTTGCCGCGGCGACGTGCGCCCTGTCTACGCGGAGATGCGCGCCCAGGCCGGCGATAAGAATCTGTGGGTGGTGGGCGGCGGCGAGCTGGCCGGCCAGTTTTACGATGCCGGCTTGCTGGATGAAATCATCGTGCAAGTGGCCTCAGTCACTTTGGGGCAGGGCAAGCCTTTGTTTCCGCGCCGCCTGCCTAGCAACGCCCTGCGCCTCCGCGCTGTGCAGCAAATGGGCACCGGCATGGTGGAGCTACGCTACGAAGTCAACAAGGCGGCCGGCCAATGACGCTGCTGAACGAGAAGTCACGCGCCGCCAAGCCACTATACGAAGCCATGGCTGACGAGCTGCGCGAGCAAATGCGCAGCGGCCACCTGCAGCCCGGCCAGCGCATCCCCTCCGAAAGCGAGCTGTGCGAGCTGTACGGGGTGGGGCGCAACACCGTGCGCCACGCCATTGCTGACCTCACCGCCCAGGGCTACCTGCGCACGCTGCAAGGCGTGGGCAGCTTCGTCACTGAGCCACGCGTCAGCAAGACCGCCGAATACCTGCTAGGCTTCACGCAAGAGATGCAGATGCAAGGCCGCCAGGTAGCCAGCCGCGTGCTGGAAGCCAGCCTGGTGCCGGCGGATGCGTTTTTGGCACGCCGCCTGCAGGTGCAACTGGGCAGCCCGGTCGCGTTCCTCAACCGTCTGCGTTTTATGGACGGTGAGCCGACTGCTATCGAGCGCGCCTACCTGCCGCACGAACTCTTCCCCGGCATCCTTGAGCATGACTTTGCCAGCACCTCCCTGTATCAAATTCTGGCCGATGGATATGGCCAGCGCCCTGACCATGCCGAGCAGGAGATCGAAGCCAGCCTGGCCAGCGACCAGGTAGCCGAGCTGCTCGGCCTGCCGCAGCCCGCCGTGGTCTTTGTCTTCCATCGCGAGACGCGCACGGCTGAAGGCCGCGTCATCGAATATGTCGATTCTGAAGTGCGCGCGGACCACTTCCGCTTCTATGCCAATCTCAAACTGCATGCGCCTGTGCAGGATTTTGGCTTCCGCCGTTTGCCAGTGCCCGCCGGGAGCGGGCGAGGGTAGTGCGCTGCGCATTGAGCGACGCGCTTGCCCTATAATCTGACTATGCCTCCCGTGAGCGACGAGCAAGTTCAAGCCATCGTGCAGCGCGTGACTGCCCAGCTCGGCGCGGCTGGCGATGTGCCGGCGGCCAAGCCCGCCACACCCACCCAGCGTGAAGGCTTGAAGGTTCGCGTGGTAGCTCTGGGCGCTGATCATGGCGGTTACGCCATGAAAGAGGTGCTCAAGGAGCACTTGCAGGCCAATGGCTACACCATTGTGGACTGTGGCACCAACAGCACCCAAGCGGTGGATTATCCTGATTTTGCCGCCGCGGTGGCGCGCAAAGTGGCCAGCGGCGAAGCCTGGCGCGGCATCATTGTGGATGGCGCTGGCATCGGCAGTTGTATGGCTGCCAACAAAGTGCGCGGCGTGCGCGCCGCCTTGTGCTACGACTACGCTACGGCGGTCAACAGCCGTGAGCACAATGATGCGAATGTGCTCACGCTGGGCGCCGGGCTGATTGGCATGGCGCTGGCCAAGCAGATTGCTGACACTTGGCTGGCCACCGAATTTGGCGGCGGCCGCCACGCCGGGCGTGTGGACAAGATCATGGCGATCGAAGAGCGATCGGCCATCGAAAAAGAGGCAAACAATGGCATACGATAGCGAACAAGTGCGCAAAATTGTGGAGATCGTCACGCGTGAGGTTTTGCACGCGCTGGCGGAGCAGGAACACACCCACACGCATGACAACTGCGAGCACTGCACGCAGGAATGTGCCGATGGCATCTGCGTCAAGACCTGCTTTGACCGCGTGGGCCATGTGCTCAACGCCGGCGCCGAGCGCCTAACCTCTTCGCTGGGTGGTATCCCTGAAGACCCCAGCGTGGCCAAGCTGATCGACCACACGCTGCTCAAGCCAGACGCCACGCCAGACCAGATCGCCCAGTTGTGCTACGAGGCACGCAAACACGGCTTCGCCTCGGTGTGCGTAAACCCGGGCTACGTCAAGCTGTGTGCTGATTTGCTCAAGAACACGGATGTCAAAGTCTGCACCGTCATTGGCTTCCCGCTAGGTGCCGATGCGCCCGATGTCAAAGTCTTCGAGACCGAGACGGCCCTGCGTGACGGCGCTACCGAGATCGACATGGTTATCAACATCGGTGCACTCAAGGGGCGTGACTTTACTCTGGTCGCCCGTGACATTGCCGGCGTAGTGCACATCTCGCACGCCGCGGGTGTGCTGGTGAAAGTGATTATTGAAACGGCGCTGCTGGAAGAAGAAGAAAAGGTTACTGCCTGCTTGCTGGCCAAAGAAGCCGGTGCAGACTTCGTCAAGACCTCTACCGGCTTCTCGGGTGGGGGCGCTACCGCCGCCGATATTGCCCTGATGCGCCGCGTGGTTGGCCCAGACATGGGCGTGAAAGCCAGCGGCGGCGTGCGTGATTACGCTGACGCTAAAACGCTAGTGGACGCGGGCGCCACGCGCATCGGCGCCAGCGCAGGGGTCAAGATCGTGGCGGGCGAAAAAGAAATGAGCAGCACGCGCGTCAGCGCCGTGGCGGCTCCTGAACCGGCAAAGGCGTATTGATGTCCACGCAAACATATTTTGCATTGTCATCCCGAGCGAGCTATGTAGTGGCGCAAAGCGACACTACGGCGACGAGGGATCCTTTAGGCCATTTGAAGTCCAGGTGGACTTTTCTTGCCCTAAAGGATCCCTCCGCAGCCTTCGGCTTCGTCGGAATGACTGAGCAGCGAGGTTGTTTATGCTAATCGCAAAGATCATCGGCACGACTGTGGCCACTATCAAAGACCCCAAGCTGGAAGGCCGCAAATTGCTCATCTGCCGTGAGGCCGATGAGACTGGCAAAGCCACCGGCAAGCCCTATGTTGCTATCGACACCGTCAATGCCGGTGTCGGCGACCTGGTGCTCACCGCGCACGGCTCCAGCGGGCGCCAGACCGACATCACCAAAGACACGCCGGTGGATGCCGTCATCATGGCCGTCATCGACTCGCTGCAGGTGGATGGCGCCAACACCTATAAGAAGTAACCATGGCTGAACTCGACAAAGACCTCCAGTCCATCCAGCAGGCCCGCCACATGGTGGAAGCGGCTTATGCTGCCCACCGCATTTGGGCCACGGCTACACAAGAACAGGTGGACCGCGTGTGCCAGGCCATGGCGGATGCGGCCTATCAGGCCTCCGAGCGCCTCGGCCGTATGGCCAGCGAGGAAACCGGCTACGGCGTGCCTGAGCACAAGAAGCTCAAGAACGAATTCGCTTCCAAGCATGTGTGGGAGAGCATCAAGCACATCAAGACCGTGGGCGTGGTGCGCCATGACCCACAGACGCGTGTGTACGAAATTGCCTGGCCGATGGGCGTAGTGGCGGCGCTGACCCCCAGCACCAACCCTACCTCCACCACCATGAACAAGATCCTGATCTCGGTCAAGGCGCGCAATGGGGTAGTGGTCGCCCCGCATCCGGCGGCGGTGAACTGCTGCGTGGAGACGGCACGCCTGATGGCGCAAGCCGCTGTGGCGGCTGGCGCGCCCGAGGGGCTGGTGCAGTGCATGTCGCACATCAGCCTGCAGGGTACCAATGAACTCATGAGCCACCGACGCACCGCGGTGATCCTGGCTACCGGCGGCAGCCCCATGGTGCGCGCCGCCCATTCGCAGGGCAAGCCGGCCTACGGCGTTGGCCCCGGCAACGTGCCCGTGTATGTTGACCGCAGCGCCGATATTGAGCGCGCCGCCCGCTATATCGTGGCCAGCAAGTCGTTTGATTGCTCGGTCATCTGCGCTACCGAGCAGGCCGTCATCGCTGATCGGCCGATTGCCGCCCGCCTGCAGCAACTGATGGAGAACGAAGGCGCGTACTTCATGACTGAGTCGCAGACCCAGGCCATGCGCACCACGCTGTTCCATCCGGATGGCAGCATCAACACCGCCACGGTGGGCAAGTCGCCGCAGGTGCTGGCAGGGTTGGCGGGCATCAGCATTCCCAGCCATGCGCGCATTTTGGTAGCCAAGCTGCGCAAGATCGGGCGGGAAGAGCCGCTCTCGCGCGAGAAGCTCACCACCGTGCTGGGCTGGTACGAGGTGGACGGCTGGGAGCAGGGCTGTGACCGCTGCGTCGAGATGATCCTCTTCGGCGGGCGTGGCCATAGCGTCATCCTGCACACGGGCGATGACAAGATCGCTATGGCCTTCGGCTTGGAGAAGCCAGTGTTCCGCATCGGCGTCAACACCATGGGCACGCTGGGCACCATCGGCCTCACCACCAAGGTGATGCCCTCGCTGACCCTCGGCTCTGGCGGTATCGGCGGTGCCATCACCGGTGACAACATCACTGTCTATCATCTCTTCAATATCAAGCGCATGGCCTACGAAACCACGCCGCCACCTGAAGCCGCCATGCGGCCTGGCAGCGTGCCGGCTGGCCCCAGCCATGCGCCGTCCGTCACTGAGATTGAAAGTATTGTTCAAGAAGTAGTTCAGCAAATCCTGCGGAGTAACTAACTGCTCACTAATCACTCATCACTAAGAAAGTAGAAGGAGAAAGAAATGGCACAAGATTTGGGTTTGATTGCTTTGGGAATGGTGGAAACCCGTGGCCTGATCGGCGCGGTGGAAGCCGCAGATGCTATGGTGAAGGCTGCCAACGTCGTGCTCATTGGTTCTGAGTACGTAGGCGGCGGCTATGTCACCGTGATGGTGCGTGGCGATGTCGGTGCAGTCAAGGCCGCCACTGACGCTGGCGCCGCGGCTGCCAAACGTATTGGCGAGCTGGTGTCTGTGCATGTGATCCCGCGCCCGCACGAGAATGTTGAGATGATCCTGCCGCAGCAGACCCGCGGCAGCCTGGGCGGCCGCTCCGGCGCTAAGTAACGGACGCAAGTTTGTCCGTTCCGCCGATCGCCGTTACGCGTGACCCGGCTGCCGTCTTAGCCCGCGCCGCCGAAGTGCTGCGCTGGCTGGGTGACCCCGAGCCGGCGCCGCTGGCCGAGCCGCCGCAAGGCGCGTTGTATGTGGGCGCGGACCTGGGCACGGCCTACCTGACGCTGGTGGTGCTGGATGAAAGCGGCACACCCGTGGCGGGCGAATACCAGTTCGCCCAGGTGGTGCGTGACGGCCTGGTGGTGGATTATGCCGGTGCGGTAGACCGCCTGGCGGGTATGAAGGCCCGCGTGGAAGCACGCATCGGCCGCCCGCTGGAGTACGCCGCCAGCGCCTATCCACCCGGCGTCCCACTGGCCGAAGTACGCGCCACCGCCAACGTGGTGGAAGCGGCTGGCCTGCGCTGCGAGACCCTGGTGGATGAGCCCAGCGCCGCCAATGCGCTGCTGGGCATCCACAACGGCGCCATCGTGGATGTAGGCGGCGGCACGACCGGCATCGCCATCCTGCGCGACGGCGAGGTGGTCTACACCGCAGACGAAGCCACCGGCGGTACGCACTTCACGCTGGTGATCGCTGGGGCGCACGGTGTCAGCTTTGAGGACGCCGAGGCAATGAAGACCGACCCGGCGCAGCAGGCTCGCTTGCTGCCCGTGGTGCGCCCGGTAATGGAGAAGGTCGCCAGTATCACCGCCCGCCACATCGCTGCGTATGAGCAGCAAGGTGGTACGGTGGAGCAGCTCACCCTGGTCGGCGGCACGGTGAACTTTCCGGGCATGGCGCAGGTGGTGCAGGAGTACACCGGCATCGCTACCAGCGTTCCGCCGCACCCGGTCTTCGTCACGCCGATCGGCATGGCGTTGCACAGTAGGGATGTCATTGCGAGGACGTGAGGCGGCGTAGCCGCTGAGCGACGTGGCAATCTCCGAGCCCGTTTGGCAAGCTCGTGTTGCGGATAGCTCGCAGGACGAATATTAGAGGAGTTCTATGGCACAAGAAAAATTCTCATTACGCTGCTACTGCTATCTGGACCGCATGCAGCCGCAATACGCCGCCTTCGTCGGCACCATCACCCAGGGTGACCTGCCCACGGAGGGCATGGCCTCGCTGTATGTGGAAATGGCCCCCGGCAACGAAGCCTTCCGCATGGTGGACATCGCCGTCAAGGCCACCGAAGCCCGCCCCGGCGCCCAGTTGGTCGAACGCGAGTTCGGCATGTTCGAAGTGCACTCCATGAACCAGGCCGCCGTCAAAGAAGCCGGTCAGGCCGTGTTGGATCGATTGGGGCTGACGGTGCAAGACCGTATCAAGCCTAAGATCGCTTCACAGCAGATCATTACCAATGTGGACCCGTATCAGGCGCAGCTGCTCAACCGCTTCCGCAAGGGCAGCATGTTGGTGCCCGGCGAGACCATGCTGGTGATGGAAGTGGCCCCGGCCGCCTACATCAACCTGGCCTGCAACGAAGCCGAGAAGAGCGCCAATATCAAAGTCATGCACGTCTCCTCGGTGGGGCGCTTTGGCCGCATGTGGCTGGCGGGCAGCGAGTCTGAAATTGTTACCGCCAGCGAAGCGGCTACCAAGGCGCTGAACGCGCTGGACGGCATTGAAGGCTAAGGAGTAGGTATGGCCAAGGTCTTTTACACCGAGCGAGACATTGAAGACCTGGCGCGCCAGGGTGTGACCTCGCTCACCATCACGGACGACACCGTGCTCACCGAGCTGGCGCGCGAGAAAGCGCGCCGGGCGGGCATTGCCCTGGTGGACGAGAAGGACAGCCGTCCTTCTTCGGCACCGGCGCGCCCGTACATCAACGAGACCCCATCGCCCGCCGCCAGTGCGCCGGCCAAACCGGCCGCCGCTGGCAGCGAGTTGGAAGCGCGCGTGTTCACCGCGGTCAAGGCCAAGCTGGGTGGGCAGGTGGACGAAACCCTGTTGCGCACCATTGTGCAGCGCGTCGTTAAGAGTCTGGGCAAGTAGATGATCTTCGGGCGTGTGCGCGGCGTCGCCATCAGCACCATCAAGTATCCCGACATGGCCGGCTGCCGCCTGCTGGTAGTGCAGCCGCTGAACAGCAAGCTGGAGCCGGTGGGCGGCTTGCAGGTGGCGGTGGACGTGGTCGAAGCGGGCGAGGGCGATCTGTGCGTCATGGCCCGCTCGCGTGAGGCCGCCCTGGCGCTGCCGGACGTCAAGTTCGTGCCGGTGGACCTGGCGTTGGTGGGCCTGGTAGACGAATTGCAAGTGCGCCCCGACGGCGATTTTGATTTCACCCTCAAGGTGGGCACGGCCCGTTACAGCTGATGATCATTGGCAAAGTTACCGGAACGGTAGTCACCACGCTCAGTCATGCGGCCTTCAAACACCGCCGCCTGCTGGTCGTGCAGCCGCTGACCTTGCCGGGCGAGAAGCCCAGCGGTGACTTCATCGCCCTTGACAGCACGCAGGCCGGGGTGGGGGACACGGTGCTGGTCAATCGTGAGGGCAATGGCGCCCGCCAAGTCTTAGCTAACCCAGACGCCCCGGTCACCTCGGTGATCGTGGGCATTGTGGATTCGCTCTCAATTCCAGAGCTCGACTAAGTTCTCGGTTGCGGCTGTATAATCGCAACTTCACTCATGGCACTCCCTCCTTCTGCATTGCCTCCCTCCGAAGACGTTAGCCCACTCGAACGCCAGAATGTGGTGGCGCTGGAAACTCAGCCCCCCTCACAACTGCGCCGCTTCCTGGTCGAGACGATCGAAACCATCCTGCTGGCACTGTTCCTGTTCCTGGCGATCAACTTTGTTTCGGCGCGGGTGCGCGTGGATGGGGTGAGCATGGAGCCCACCTTCCAGTTGGGCGATTATGTCGTCGTCAATCGCCTGGCGTATCGCGCCGGCGCTATCGAGCGCGGCGATGTGATCGTCTTCCCGGCGCCCAGCAACCCAGAGCTGGATTACATCAAGCGCGTGATCGCATTGCCTGGCGATCATATTGCCATTTACAACGGTGCGGTGGTGGTGAACGGGGTCACCCTGCAAGAGCCCTACATCCTTGGCCCGCAGAATGGCAATTACGCCGAGCACGTCGTGCCCGCCGGGCAAGTATTTGTGATGGGCGATAATCGCAACAACTCCGATGATTCGCGCACCTGGGGCTTTTTGCAGATTGAGCAGATCGTTGGCAAAGCGATCTTTCGCTATTGGCCACTCACCAATATGACCGTGGTAGCTCACCCGGTACTTTTGCCTGCCCAACCGTAAACTGCTGCAAATTTTCCACATAGGCATGGTAAAATCTCGCCTTGCTCAAGTATGAGATCAGCCTCATACTTACGAGTGACCGTTGGAGTTCGCTTGCGAACTCCAGAGCCAATTGCGAAGCAATTGGCTACGCCCCCATCGTCTAGAGGCCTAGGACGTGGCCCTTTCAAGGCTAAAACCGGGGTTCGAATCCCCGTGGGGGCATTGCTGTAGAGGGGATGTGCCCTTTGGGCACATCCCCTCTACAGCTTTAGGGAGTTTCTACTCGGCTGTGCCGAGTCACGAAACTCCACGCATTGGTTCGGTACACATCCACAAAGGGGCATTCCTTTTACAGCTTCAAGGAGCTCCTACTGGGCTTCGACCAGTAAAGGAATTCCACACATTGGCTTGGTGGGCATCCCGCTAAGCACAAAAAGCAGAACGCCCCAAATTTGGGGCGTTTCGCTTTTGGAGCGCATCTTGCGTGCTTAGGGTTGCCCTTGCGCAGTGTAGCCATCGATCAGCCAGTTGTCTGCAATCTTGCGAACGCACAGGGCCACGGGGTAGCTGAAAGATTGGCCATCACTGGTCAGCTCGATGATCTCAGCACTCACTGCATACTCAGTGGCAGAGCGTAGCTGAACCTGCTGGATCTCGATGCGCTCCGGCCACGGGCTGGAGGTTTGGCGGCCCGGCGCCCGCGTGGGTGCGGCTTGCCAGGCGGCCAGCAACTCCGGGCTCACCAGTGGGCCGTAATGTGTTGCCATTTCTTGCTCTACGTTTGGCCCCAGCAGCGACACATTCTTGAGCCGTGTGCCGAATTCTTCAATGAGCGCACGCACTTGGGCTTCTTCGCCAGGTGCAATAGCTTGCGCAGTGGGGGTGGTGGCCAGTGGGCTGCATGCCGCCAGGCAGAGGGCGATGCTGGTGAATAAAGTGTAGATGCGTTGCATTGCAATGCCTCCAGGCACCGCTATTTCACCATGCTTGGCTTAGAAGTGTCTGAATAAACACCCAAATTGGCCTTGACCGGGCCAGGTTTCTCTGTATAATGAAAATGAAATTCATTTTCAATAAGAAAGAGGTTTTCATATGCGTATTTTCTTAGCAGCCATTGTGCTCTTGCTGGCAGCTTGCGCTCCGCAGGCCGCCGGGCAGGCCACGCCGGGCGGGCAATTGCAGGTAGTGGCGGCCAACTCCATCATTGCCGATGTCGTCGCCCAGGTGGGGGGCGAGCACATCGCACTCTCCGTGCTGGTGCCCGCCGGGGCAGATCCGCACGCGTTTGAGGCGACGCCGCAAGATGCGGCCAAGCTGGAAGGCGCCGCGCTGGTCTTTGTCAACGGCTTGGGTTTGGAAGAATCGATCGAGAGCGTATTGGCTCAGGCCAGCGCGGATGGCAAAGTGGTAGTGGTCTCGCAAGACCTTGACCTGCTTGCCTTTGAGGAAGATGCGGAAGGGGAACACGAGCACGAAGGGGAACACGAGCACGAAGGGGAGCACGAGCACGAAGGCGAGCATGAGGGTGAAGGGGAGCATGAGCACGAAGGTGAAGGGGAGCACGAGGGCGAGCATGAGCATGAAGGGGACCACGAGCATGAAGGTGAACACGAGCATGAAGGTGAACATCACCATCATGGCGGGCAAGATCCGCATGTGTGGATGGACCCCCACAATGTGCAGGCCTGGAGCGCTGTGATCAGCACGGCGCTGAGCCAGGCGGACCCTGCCCATGCGGCAGAGTACCAGGCCAACGCGGCCCGCTACCAAGCACAACTCGAAGAGTTGGATGGCTGGATTGCAGAGCAGGTTGCGGCGATCCCCGTGGAGCAGCGCCAACTGGTAACCGATCACGAGTCGTTCAACTACTTTGCGCGGCGCTACCAGTTTGAGATCGTCGGGGTGCTCATTCCCAGCTTCAGTTCACTCAGTGAAGTCTCGGCTGGGGAGTTGGCAACCTTGGAGCAAAGCTTGAGTAGCCATGCGGTGCCGGCGATCTTCATCGCCTCTTCGATCAACCCCAGCCTGGCAGAACGCATTGCCGACGACATCGGCGTACAGTTGGTGACACTATATGCAGAAAGCTTAAGCGAAGCCCAAGGGCCAGCGCCCAGCTACCTGGAGATGATGCGCTACAACGCGAGCGCCATCGTGGATGCGCTGAAGTAGGCAACACATTGCAAAGGCGCCGGTAACCAACACCGGCGCCTTTTTTTGTGGGTTGCCCTTGCCTGGCTTAGGCAAATTTTGGCATTTTTGATATAGTCAGCCTACTTTGTGGGCGCGAGGTGCCAATTTTGACGATTGAATGGGGATATGCGCTGGCTCTGGCGGTTGCCGGCCTCACGTCGGCTGGGGTAGCGCTTACCAATTGGCGCCAGCAGGCCTATCGCGGCGGGCGCGCCTTGATGGTGTTGCTGCTGGGCCTGAGCTGGTGGTCACTGACCTATGCGTTGTTTTGGCTGCGCCTGCCTGGCCCAACGCCCTTCTTTTGGCTGGATCTTACCTATATCGGCGTGCTGAGTGTGCCCACGGCGCTATTTTGTTTCGCGCTGCAGTTCACTGGCCACGGCCGCTACCTCAATGGGCTGAGCTTCCTGCTACTCATCACCATCCCGCTCCTGACCCTGGTGCTGCTATGGACGGATCCGCTGCATGGCGTCTTCTTTGCTGGCAAGCGGGTGACAGGGCAGGGGGTGATCTTCGATGGCGGCTTTGGTTTCTACGCCAACCTGGTCTACGGCTATGGCCTGATCCTGGTGGCGATTGGGTTCCTGTTGCGCGCCCTGGTGACCTCGCGCGGTTTGTATCGCAACCAGATCCTGGCGGTCCTGATCGGCTTGGCGATTCCCCTGGTGGTCAATGTGGCCAGCGTGGCCGGGCTGGCTCCCTTTCCCAATTTGGATCTCACTCCCTTCACCTTCACGCTCACCGGCATCATTTTTGCCTATGCCATCTTCCGCCTGGGCCTGCTGGATATTGTGCCGATTGCACGTCACACGCTGGTGGAGCAGATGAGCGACAGCCTGGTGGTATTGGATGCACGCGACCGCCTGGTGGATTACAACCCGGCGGCGCGCCAATTGCTTGGCCTCGGCGATGAAGTGCCGATTGGGCGGTCGGGAGCCGAGCTGTTTGGCGCCTGGCCGCAGTTGGCGGCGCTGTTGCTGCAGATGCGCCCGGCCAGCCAGGAGCTGGCCTGGCCGGGCCAACCCGCCCGCACGATCGAGCTGCACGTTGTGCCGCTGTATGACCAGACCGGGGGGTTTGAGGGCCGCCTGATCGTGATGCGCGATATCTCGCAGCGCGTTGAGGTGGAGCGCCGCCTGCGTGAGCAGATCGCCCATAACGAAGCCTTGCAAGCGCAGCTGCGCGAGCAAAGCATTCGCGATTCGCTGACCGGGGTGTTCAACCGGCGCTATCTGGAGGAATCATTGCCGCGCGAGCTGGCCAACGCCACGCGCAAGAACGAGCCGCTCAGTTTGGTGATGTTGGATATTGACCTGTTCAAAAATTTCAATGATGTCTACGGCCATGGGATTGGCGATACGGTGCTGCAGAGCCTGGGCCATATTCTGATGGAGAACACCCGCGCCGGCGACATCGTGTGCCGCTATGGCGGGGACGAGTTCATCGTCATGTTTCCGGGCGCCAGCGCCGAAAGAGCGCGCGAGCGCATTGATGAGTGCCGCCGGCGCTTCGCCGAGCAGCCAATCGTGATCCAGGGCCAGACGATACGCACCACCATCTCCGCCGGGGTGACCAGCTTCCCGCTGCACGCCCAAACTGGCGAGGCGTTGTTGCAGGTGGCAGACCAGGCCCTGTATCAGGCCAAGCAGCAAGGCAAGAACAGCGCCGTAATCCTCTCAGCGTAACCCTTGCAAATCTGTTAGCAGGCGGGTTTCAGAAATCAGGTAAGCTGGGGCGGGCAGCTTGCATAACTGCAAGTTGTTGCTGAGTGGAGGCCGCCATCACAACCAAACGTATTCCTCTGGTGCTCAGTTGGCTGGTACTGTTCTTCGGCCTGCTGGTCTATCTGGGTTGGGCGGTTCACAGCCCGGCACTCACCTCCATTCTGCCTGATCAAGCCACCATGAAGGCCAACACGGCCTTGTGCTTCATCTTGCTCGGCGCGGCGCTGGTGTTGCACCAGCAGCCCAGCCTGCGCAAGCAGCGCGCCGCGCGGCTACTGGCTAGCCTGGTATGTTTGCTCGCTCTGCTCACCCTGGTGCAGTTTCTTTTCAAGATCAATTTGGGCATTGATGAATTCCCATTTGTAGACGATATGGGCTCGGTAGCAACGGATGCGCTTGGGCGTATGTCGGCGCCTACGGCTATCTCCCTCAGCTTGATCTCGCTGACCGTCATAATGGAAAAGGCCTGGTCTGAGAAGACGCGCCGCTACATCCTCGTGTTGGTGCAGATCATCAGCTTGAGCGTGTTCCTCAGCTTCCCCTTCAGCCTGGCCTTTGGCGATAGTATCTTTTTGTATTTTGGCATGGCACTCAACACCTCGCTGCTGATGGTGTTCGCCACGCTGGTGCTTTTACTACAGATGGAAGATCGCGGCTGGATGGATCGTTTAATCGCGCCCACGCCGCACGGCGCCGCCACGCGCCGCCTGCTGGCTACCGTACTGTTGGTGCCATTTATGCTGGGCTGGCTGATTTACTATGGTGAAGACCGTGGTTGGTACGAGGCGGCGATCAGTCGCTCTACTTATACGATCACGGCCATGCTGCTGTTGGGCTTCATCGTGATCACCAGTGCAGAGCGTATGTACCTGGCCGGGCAGGCCCAACGCACCCTGGAGATCAACCTGGATGCGGTGTCGCGCCAGCTAAGTTCGCTGATCGAGAATTCGCCTTCGGCAATCTCGATCAAAGATGTGGCCGGGCGCTACCAGATGGCCAATTCGCAATTCAGCCGGCTGGTGCAGCTCCCCACCGCGGCGATCATTGGCCAGGAGGCGGATGCCGTCTTCAAGGAGCCGCTGCTGGAAGGCGTGCTGGAAAACGAAGTCCAGGCCTTGCTGACCCGGCGGCCAGCCAGCGCCGAGCTCAGCGCCGTGGTGGATGGGGTTGAGCGCACCTACCTCAATCTCAAGTTTCCGCTGTTCAATGAAGCAGAGGAGTTGCTGGGCCTGGGCGGGATCTGGACGGATATTACTGACCAGAAAAAGCTGGAAGACGATCTGCGCAGCAAAAATTTGGACCTGGAGCGCTCGAACAAAGAGCTCGAGCAGTTCGCCTATGTAGCCTCGCATGATCTGCAAGAGCCCTTGCGCATGGTGAGCAGCTATATGCAATTGCTCGAATCACGCTACAGCGACAAGCTGGATGATGATGCGCGCGAATTCATTGGCTTCGCCGTGGATGGCGCTTCGCGCATGCAGCGTTTGATCCAGGATCTTTTGGCCTTCTCACGCGTGGGGACGCGTGGGCGCGATCCGGAAGTTGTGCAATCTGGCAGTGTGCTGGAAGAGGCACTGCAGAACCTCTCGATGCGTATCAAGGAGAACGAGGCCCGCATTGAGTATGGCAGCCTGCCGGCGGTGTTCGTGGATCGTAACCAGTTCACCCAGGTGTTTCAGAACCTGGTGGGCAATGCGATCAAATTCCGTGCCGAGCGCCAACCGATTGTGGCGATCAATGCGGTGCGCGATGGCGAGCACTACTTGTTCAGCGTGCAAGACAATGGCATTGGCTTTGACCCCAAGCATGCTGAGCGCATCTTTGTCATCTTCCAGCGCCTGAACAGCCGTGAGGTCTACGAGGGCACCGGTATCGGCCTGGCGATCTGCAAGAAGATCATCGAGCGCCACGGCGGCCGCATCTGGGTCGAATCGACGCCGGGGCAGGGCACCACGTTTTACTTTACGCTGCCCGCCGAACCTGACCCCAAGCTGATGGACCGCCCGGAGGCCCAGCCGGCCGAGGACGCCGTGGCTGCCCCGGCCGCCGAAAGCATTGAACAGCGCGCCCGCCGGCTGATCTAAACAGGAGGAGTACGATGGAGAATGCTCAATTGATCGATATTCTGTTGGTTGAAGACAACCCCGGTGACGTGCGCTTGACGCAGGAAGCCTTCAAGGATGGCATGCTGACCAATAACCTGCATGTGGCCATGGATGGTGAACAAGCGATGGATTTTTTGCACCGCCGCGGCCAGTTTGCCGATGCACCGCGCCCCGATCTGATCTTGCTGGATCTAAACCTGCCGCGCATGAATGGGCGTGAGGTATTGGCGGCCATCAAGCAGGATGCAGATTTGAAGCGCATTCCGGTGGTGGTGCTGACCACCTCGCAAGATGAGGCCGATATCACCGAGAGCTATCGCCAGTTTGCCAGCTCGTATATCGTCAAGCCGGTGAGCATGGATAAGTTCTTGAAAGTGGTCAGCTCGTTCAAGCAATATTGGCTCAGCGTGGTGAAGCTGCCCACGCCGGACTAGATTGATCAGCTAGTTTTAAAAAGCCAAAGAGCCCGGTAACGGGCTCTTTGGTTTTGTTGCGCAGCGACAGCGTTAGCTCACAATGGTGAGGAGTGCTGCCGCTGCGCTAAGACGGATACTATCCATGGGCAACACCTCCTCGCGAGTGGGATAGCGGGGGTGGGAACTGACTGGAGTATGACACAGCCATGCGCGGGTGTCAAACCGAAAGTGACCTGAGCCGCGGCGCTATTCGGCCGGCTGCCACTTCTCGTCGTCGCTTACGTCAAACTCGCGCATCTCGCCGGTGGCGATGTAGGCGGTGCGCTCACAGATGTTGATCACGCGGTCGGCCAGGCGCTCCAGGTTATGGCAGGCCCACAGCAGATGATTGATCTGATCGATGCTCTCGGGGGCGGCGATCATCTGGTCGAGAATTTCGCGCTGCACTTCGTTGAACAGCGCGTCCACCTCATCGTCTTGCTTGGGCACGCTGCGTGCCAGCTCCACCTTGCCGGAGACGAAGGCTTCAAGCGCCTTGTGCAGCATGTCCACGCCGATATCGGCCATCGTGCTCAGGCCGCTGGGCGGCTTGAGGCGGGTCTGGCCGCCGAGATTGTGGGTGATGCGCGCAATGCCCTTGGCATAATCGCCCATGCGCTCCAGCTCCGTGATCACTTCCAGCACGGCGGTGAGCATGCGTAGATCGCGCGCCATAGGCTGCTGGGTGGCGATCAGCGTGATGGTGCGCTCTTCAATCTCGAAACGCTTGGTATTGATGCGCTTATCGTTCTTGTAGACCTCTTCGGAGAGGACGAAATTGCGCTCGCGCAGCGAGCGCACCGATTGCAGCGTGGCTTGCTCCACCATGCTGCCGAGCAGCAGCACCTCATCCATCAATTCCCCTAGTTTGCGTTCCAATGTTTCGCGCGTATTTGCGTTCACAGCCACCTCAGCCCTCATTATACATAGGCCCTCAGTATATGCTGAGGCGCAGCCACGGTGCTTTATTAAATGGTTAATTGTTTGTTTTCGGCCTTAGCAGAGGGGCGGGTGGGCAGGTGGCTGTGCCAGTTTGCGGCTTTGCTAGTATAATAGACTGAATTTGTATCAGAAAAATCATATTAACACCCAGGTTGAAACGAACCTATGACGAGTAGCTCCCAGGTAAGCCCCGCCATGCAGCGCTATGCTGCCGAGGTGTTCCGCATCCAGCAGGATGAGGGCAAAGTGTCGCTCTCGCACCTGGCCGAGCAAGTGGAATCCTCGCCGCAGGCGATTGCCCGCATGGTCAAGCGTCTTACCGATGCTGGCTTTGCCACCTACGAGCCGTACCGCGGCGTGCGTCTCACCAAAGAAGGCGAACGCATCGCCATGCCGGCGCTGCGCCGCCACCGCCTGGGCGAGGTGTTCCTGGTGAAGGTGATGGGCTACGACTGGGCCTCGGCCCACGAGCTCACCGATGTGTTCGAGCGCGGCATCAACGAGGAGCTCGAAGACCGTATTGACCAGCTTGCCGGCTTCCCGACTAATTGCCCGCACGGCGAGCCGATCCCGACCAAGGACGGCACGATCACGTTCCCCAACGATGGCCCGCTGGTGGATAAAGAAGTGGGCGTGAGCTGCAAGCTAACGCGGGTGCGCACCCATGATATGGATAAGCTGCGCTACATTGCCAACCTGGGCCTGACCCCGGGCGTGGAGTTCACCCTGGTGAGCCGGGCGCCGTTCAACGGCCCGCTGCGTCTGCAGATGGGCCGCAACGACCAGGTGATCGGCTATGAGCTGGCCAGCAGCCTGTGGGTGGAAGAGACCAAGGCGAGCTAAGTTAGGCATTGTGGTTTGAGTTGAGAGTTGAGAGCGGTTGGCGCAAGCTGGCCGCTTTTTTTTGTTTGGGTGGATCAGTAAAGGCAGATTGCCACGTCGCAACAAGCGGCTTACAAAAGGCCTGCTCGCCCTGTTGCTCCTCGTATAGTGGGAAGCGGGAACCGGCTGCAGTTGGGGGGTCACTGGGCTGCACCCTCACGCGTTTCCGGCGGGGTGGTTTTTATGGAATTGGGTCTGCGGATGCCCTTCGCTGCGCTCAGGGCGACACGCGAGGCATGTCGGTTTGGGTGATTAGTAGGGGCGCAGCATGCTGCGCCCCTACGGAGTTCGGTGGTAGATTGCCAAGACTGGCTTCAACTAGCGGCTGGGGAAGGAAGGATGCACGCAGGTGGTGAGGATTGGCAAATTTAAGATTGCTTCGACTTTGCGCTTAGATAGTTCACAAAGGCTGAGCACATAACCAAAAGCAATAATGCATCTTCTTGGCGCAAATCTGGACTATCTTGCATTGCATGCCTTACTCCCTCTTCATTACTCGTGTATCCATAAATTTTGAGCAAACCATCTTTGAGGGCGGGATGAATGCGATGTTTCTGTTCAATTAACTTGATGGCATCGCCTAAAGTAGCCTTGGGTAAGTTAGCAAGTTTTTGGGCAGCGCTTTCCACTGCAGAAATTGATTCTTTAATTGAATTGCGGTAATCGGGCTTCTCTTTATCAGATAGCAATTCAATTGCCCGAGTTAGATGGGTGGAAGCTCCGGGTATCTCTGTTTGATCTATGGCAGCTTGAATGGTCGAGATTTCCTCAGGGCTCGTAATTGGAAGAAAATTTCCGTCGATAATTCTGTAGCCAGAAAACTCGCTAACAAGAACATCCTCTAGAATCTCGATTGCATCAGTTGACATTAGATCTTTTGAGATTAGCCATTCAATAAAATCATACACCCCATGCCAAGCAGATGTAAAAAAGAAATTACGAAAAAATTCAAGTTGTGCAACTGGGTTGCTGGGTACATGGTCAACAGGGAGCTTCAAAAATGAATGGTAGAACTTAATGCTTACTGTTCTGATATCCATACCTTTGAAGCCAACGTGACCTTCGTTGAAGACAAATGTGTAAATTACATTCCAAAGTCTATTTCGCAAAGAATCGGACATTTCTGCAACTTGAATAGTCTCATTAACTGGGCTAATTCCCATGCGCTGACTAAAATTCATCTTTCCCTGCCCTAAACTAGTATGAGTTGCTACCGCTTCTTGCGCCCGGTGTAGGCCGGCGCAGTCAGCGCGTATATCGTGCACAGGCGCGTGTCCAGCATGCGCGCTCTGATGCGCGAGTCCATGTCCTCCAGCCGGTCGGCGGTGGTGATCACCGTGGGCAACTGGGCGTTGTAGCGGTGGGTGAAGAGCTGATACAGCTTTTCGCGCGCCCAGGGGGTGGCGGATTGCGTGCCCAAATCGTCCAGCACCAATAGTTCGGCGTTGCGCATCTCTTCGAAGCGCTGGTCGTAGCTCACTGGGCTGTTGGGGTTGAAGGTAGCGCGCAGATGGTCGAGCAGATCTGGCACCATGATGAACAGCGGCATGCGCCCCAGGTCCTGGGCGTAGTTGGCGATGGCGGCGGCCAGGTGCGTCTTGCCGCTGCCGTGGCCGCCGGTGAACACCAGCCAGCCCTTGGGCTTCTCGGCAAACTTGCGTGCCGCGTCGAAGGCTTTCTTTAGGCTGCGGCTGTCGGCAGCCGGCAGCCCCTCGCCCTCGCGCAGGTCAAAGCTGGCAAAGTTGCGCTCACGTAGCAGGTGCAGCGAGGAAAGCTCGTTGGCGCTGTCGTCGGTGGGGCGGCGGAAGTCAGGGGCCAGCATGCGGATCTGGGTCACCAGCTCCGGGTCGCTCAGGCGCGAGCGGATGCGGCCCTCGATCTGGTCGAGGGCCAAATTCGTGGTGACGATCAGCGGCAGGCGGTTGATGTAGCGGTGGTTGATGATCTGGAACAGCTTTTCCTGCGCCCAGGCCGTGGCGTTCTGCGTACCGAAATCATCCAGGATCAGCAGCGGTGCCTGGCGAATTTCTTCGAAACGTTCTTCGAAACTTTCCTCGGCGGAGCCGTAAGTGAAGCGCAAGCTGTCCAGCAAATCGGGCACGGTGATGAAGATCGTGGGCAGGCCAATCTGCACGGCGAAGTTGGCGATGGCAGCCGCCAGATGGGTCTTGCCGCTGCCGTAGCCGCCTTCAAAGAGCAGCCAGCCTTCCATATTCTGGGCAAACTGTTGCGATTGGTTGAAGGCCAGCTCCAACGAATCGGCCTGGCGGGCGGGCAGGCCCACGCGGCCGCGCGGCTCAAAGTTCTCGAAGGTGAGCTCGTTGAGCTCGTCCAGGCGGCTGATGGCGTACAGGCGGCGGCGGGCTTGCAGCGCCACCTCATCCTTGCGGCAGGTGCAGATGACCGTGCGGCCAAACTCCGGGTGCCCCAGCGGCTTGTCAGCGCGCACGTAGCCCAGACCGCCGCAATGGGGGCAGTTGGGGTCGCCAACCGTATCCGGCTGCATGTGGCTGTTCTGGTTAGTGTTCGATGAAGTCTGAGAATTCGCCTTCGACGTAGCTTCGCCGATCTTTTTCAGAATTCCCTTGAGTTCGTCGCTCATCGCGTCCGTCTTCCTGCCATCGGCGCAAGATGGCTTGTACATAGCTCCACGAGCGGGCGTTGTTTTCAACGGCGATGCGCATCGCCTCCTCCAGCCACTCTTGGGGGTACTCACGCTCGGCATCCTTGAGCGCATCCGCCATCATCGGGGTGATGGCGCCGATGTTGCGTTCGTAGAGCGCAAAAATGTTGGGGCGCTCGTGGGCCAGCTCGATCGGGTAGCGCCCATCGCCGCTGGGCTGCCACTCGCCGTTTTGCACGGCTTCGTACAGCGCCCGGCCGCGCGCCGAGTTGAGCATATAAAACTGGCGCGGCTGACCATCTAATTCTAGCTGGGCCTGCAGCAGCGTGCCACGCTGTACGGCTGCGGCCAACCCCGCGTCCAGGTCGGCTTGGCCGCCGGGCAGGCCGGAGAGGAACAGCGCATCCTCGGTGAAGTCTTGCGGCTGCAGGTAGCGCGCTTCGCCTTCCATGCGCTCCAGCTTCCACAGTGCGTACAGGGTCACCTTCAGCTCGGCCAGGCTGTCGATCTGCGGCAGCAGCTCGCTGAAAAAGGGGCCGGGCAGGCGCGTGAAGCGCACCTTGCCCGCGGGGAAGCCGCCGAAGCTACTGTGGCTGCTGCCCGGCTTGGCGCTCATTGAACCCCGCAAAATCCACGGTGCGCGTGGCTGCATTTTCAAACTTGGCCAGTTGCTCACGGAAGACCAGCTCGATCACGCCGGTAGGGCCATTGCGGTGCTTGCTGACCATGATCTCGGCGATGTTTTTGCGCAGGCTGTCTTCTTCGTACTGGTCTGGGCGATGGATGAACATCACGATGTCGGCATCCTGCTCCAGCGAACCCGACTCGCGCAGGTCCGACAGCATCGGGCGCTTGTCGGCGCGCTGCTCCACCGCACGCGAGAGTTGCGCCGCGGCCAGCACCGGCACGTTCAGCTCGCGCGCCAGCACTTTCAAGCTGCGCGAAATATGCGAGACTTCCTGCACGCGGTTGTCGTTGCGCCCGTCACCCTGCATCAGCTGCAAATAGTCCACCACGACCAAGTCCAGCCCAAACTCCATATGCAGGCGGCGGCACTTGGCGCGCATCTGCGTGGGCGAGATGCCCGGCGTATCATCCAAAAAGACTTTGATGCCGCCCAGCGTTTCCACCGCCTGGGCGAACAGATCCCACTCGCGCTGTTCCAGCTTGCCGCTCAGCATTTTCTGGGAGTTGATGCCGGTTTCCTGAGAGAGCAAACGCGCCACCAACTGCTCGTTGGACATTTCCATCGAGAAGATGGCCACATGCTTTTTATGCAATTGGGCGGCGTTCTTGACGATCGACATCAGGAAGCTGGATTTACCCTGAGCAGGGCGGCCGGCGATGATCAGCAGATCGGAGGGCTGCATACCGCTCAGCAAGCGGTCCAGGTCAATAAAGCCGGTCGGCACGCCGTAAAATTCCTCGCTGCGCCGCGAGAGCTGGTCAATGCGGTCGTAATAATCGCTGATGACCTGCTTGATCGGCTTGAGGTCGGTGGAGAGCTGGTGGTCGCTGGCGCCAAAGACGGCTTTCTCGGCTTCCTCGATAGCCGCCTCGACGCTCAGGTTCTCCTGATAGGCGGTCTTGGCGATCTTGTTGGCGGCTTCCAGCAGGCGGCGGCGGATGCTGGTCTGCTGCACCAGGCGGCCGTAGGCCTCGGCGTGCAGCGAGCTGGGCACGTTGTTGATCAGCCCAGTGATGTAGGCCGGGCCGCCAATCTCGGCGAGGTGGCCGTTCTTATCCAGGTCTTCGGTGACGGTGAGCAGATCGATGGGGATGCGCTGCTCGTGCAGGCGGGTAAAGGCTTCCCACACCCAGCGCAGGCGGTGAATGTGAAAGTCTTCGGCGGTGAGGAAATCGGCAACGTCGTAGTACGCCTCAGGGTTGATCAGCACCGAGCCGATGACGGCTTCTTCGGCCTCGCGGCTGTGCGGCACCAGTTGCTGCGGGCCGCTGGGGGGCGGGCTGTCTGAGGCGTAGGCGTCACTCATCTAGTTGTTCTTGCCCTTGGTGGGCTTGCCGTTCTCGTCATCATCATCGCTGATGTCGAGCTGGGAGAGAAAATCTTCGAAGGCTTCCAGGCGCTCTTCCGGGTTCACGCGAGTATCGGTCATCTCGGTTTCTTCGAGCAGCGGCCGATCGCCATCCGAATGGGCACCCTGATCCATATCTTCCTCGGGTACGATGCCGGCCGCGTCGAGCACGCTGCGCGCCACCAGGATGGGCACATGCGTGCGCACGGCCACCGCCAGCGCATCCGAGGGGCGCGAGTCGATCTCGATCGTGCGCCCGTTGGCTTCCACCACAATGTTGCCGTAGAACACATCGTTCTTGAGGTCGTGCACTTCCACGCGCACCACGCGGCCATCCAGGCTGCGCACCACTTCGCGGATCAGGTCGTGCGTCATCGGGCGGGCCACTTCCACTTCCTGCAGCGCAAAGGTGATCTGCTCGGCCATGTAGGGATCGATCCAGATCGCCAGGTAGCGATCTGCTTCGGCTTCGCGCAAGATCACCACGCGTTGCTGCGACATCAGCCCTACGCGGATGCTATCAATCACCACTTCGATCATTTCGCTCATTTTGTGTATGCCTCCGGGCCAAACAGCCCAGGCCTGAAAGGCTGGCCGCACGCAGAGGCAGTGCGATGGCCAGCGAATAGTGCGCTATTTTATCATCCGTCCCGCGTGCCTGGCGCCAGCCGCACAACCCTCAACCTTAACGAGTGCTGGCGGGTAGCCTGAAAGTCCTGCTTTTCTTTAAGGTTTGTGCGTTATAATTTTTGCTCGGTACGGATGAATGAGTTTAGGCGCAGGTCTCTCTTAAGCACGTTGGGGGTATTGGCACATGGCGCGTAAACTATCTCAGGCAAGTAAAACAAAGATATTGTGGGTGGAAGGCCGTTGGATCAGCAACGGCGAATTTGTGCCTGCCTTGCTTAAGAAGGGCTTCCAGGTGGAGCGCGTGCCCAGCGGCAAAGACGCGTTGGAGCGCGTCGGCCAGGCCAAGTTCGACCTGGTGATCTTGGATGCGGCCTCGATGCGCACCAATGGGCGCCGCATCTGCACCTCGATCCGCAGCCGGGTCAGCACGATGCCGATCCTGCTGATCTCTGACCCCGCCCGCCCGCTGGAAGCTGAATTCGAATGCGCCAACGCGGTGTTGGTGCTGCCCTTCACCCAGCGCAAGCTGCTCAACCGCATCGCCCCCTTGCTGCCGCCGGAAGAGGGCCGCCTGCTCAAGGCCGGCCCGATCGAGCTGGATCTGGATAGCCACGCAGTCAAAGTGGGCGCCAAGAAGACCGTGCTCACGCCGCGCTTGGTGCGCCTGCTGCAATTGCTCATTGATAGCAAGGGCGAAGTGGTGGAGCGCAACGCGCTATTCAAGAAAGTATGGCGCACCAACTACACAGGGGATACGCGCACACTGGATGTGCACATCAGTTGGCTGCGCAACGCCATCGAGAAAGACCCCAAGAAGCCTAAGCTGCTGGTCACCGTGCGCGGGGTAGGTTACCGCCTGGATATCTAGCTCCTACGCGCCGGCCATAGCTTTTAGCACCCTCTGGATGCTAGCACCCTCTGGGTGCTTTTTCTTTGCCTGGAACCACCCACGCGAGCATCTTCCCGGCAGCCTGAGTTGCGCGGCTTTGTCCTACAATTGTCCCAAAAAATTGGTGAGCTTTCACACTGGCTGCCCGGCGCCTAAAGGTAGATAAGGGGGGACTTGCCTGTGCAGGCATGATGTGCCCAAAGAAAGAGGAGAGTTATGCGTAAATTAAGTGTTTTGGTTGCAGCCCTGGTTGTTTTGGCTCTGCTGGCCAGCCCCGTAGGCATGCTGGCGGCATTTGCCCACGGCCATATTGAAGCCGGTGACTATGAGATCGTGGTGGGGTGGGACATAGAGCCCGCTTATCAGGGCGATGTCAATGGCATTGAACTGAGCATCACCAACTCGGTCACTGGGGAGCCGGTGGAAGGCGCCGAAGCGACCCTGCACCTGGAGCTGACCTATGGCAGCACCACCCGCGAGCTGCCGTTGGCGGCGCGCTGGGGCCAGCCGGGCGGCTACATTGCACATGCCTTGCCCACCGCCGCCGGTGACTATACCGTGCGTATCTATGGTGAGATCAATGGCACGCCGGTGGATGCCAGCATGACCAGCGGGCCGCACACCTTCAGCAGCATCAATGTCAAGTCCGATATCGCCTTCCCCGCCGCCGAGCCTAGCGTGGCTGAGCTGGCCGGCAAGCTGCAGACGGCGACCCTGTTGGGTGCGCTGGGCGCTGTCGCTGGTGTGGCCGGGCTGGTAGTAAGCTTAACCCGCGGCCAGGCCAAGCGCGGCAAATCCAAGTAAGCTGCGCGCCGCACATCAATTCAGAGCCTGGCCCGCGGGCCAGGCTCTTTGCTCATATTAAGGACGGGTTGCACATGAAGCGAGTTTTCATTGCCAGTGGGTTGGCATTGAGCGCGGCGGCGGCGCTGGTGTGGGGTGTGTGGGCACATGCCAGCATCCTCTCCTCGCAGCCCGCCAGCGGCGAGCTGTTGCAGGCCGCACCAGCGGAAATCATCCTGACCTTTACCGAAGAGATCGACCCTGCCTTCAGCCAAGTGCAGCTATTCAACTCTGCCAAGCAGCTGGTCAATCCCGGGCCGGGCAACGTGGATGCCAGTGCGCCGCGCGTGCTGCGCCTGCCGCTGGAGCCGCTGCCGCAGGACAGCTACACGGCGGTGTGGCGCGTGCGCTCCAATGCCGATGGCCACGTGACCGAAGGCGCCATTCCGTTTGGGGTGGGCGTGGACGCCGAGCTGGATGAGTTGACCCCGCCGCCGGGCTTCGTCGATCCGGCGCTGCGCTTTCCGCCGCTGTTGGAAAGCAGCGTGCGTTGGCTCAATTTTGTGGGCCTGGCGCTGGCCTATGGCGGCGTGGTGTTTTGGCTGTTGGTCGTGCAACCCTTGGCGGCCAGCCTGGGCCAGCCGCTGGTGGCCGGGGTGGCGCGGAGCATTCGCCGCAGCACGCTGGCCGGCAGCGGGCTGCTGCTGCTGGCTACGCTTGGCCTGCTGGCGGTGCAGGCGCTCAACATCGCCGGCGCAGACTTGTGGGTGACGCTGGCCGGCATCAGCAGCGGCTACATCGGCCGCCTGTGGTGGGCACGCTCCGCGCTGGCCCTGGCCAGCGGCGTGCTGGCCTGGCGAGCCTTGCCCGCGGCCGCGCCGCGCACATGGCGCTTGCTCGCCGGGCTGGGGGGCTTGGCCGTGCTCACTGTCAGTCTCACCGCGCACGCTGCGGCCCTGCGGCCACTGGCGCCCCTGGCCATCGTGGCCGATTGGCTGCATGTGGCCGCCACGGTGAGCTGGTTAGGTGGCCTGCTGCCCTTGCTGGACGCGGTTGTGCGCAGCCGCCAGGCGTCACGAGCGCGCATGGCGGTATTGGTGCCGCGTTTCTCGCGCCTGGCGATCGCTGCCGTGGTGCTGCTGGCGCTCACCGGCCTGCTCAGCTATTGGCTGCACATTGGGCAGCTCTGGCTGCTGCCGACTACCAGCTACGGCCGTGCCCTGATTGCGAAGACCGTGCTGTTCGCTGGCTTGCTAGGGCTGGGGGCGATCAACCTGCGCATCCTTACGCCGCGCTTACGCAAACATGCCGCGCCGGCCCTCAGCGCCTTTGGCCGCACCATCCGCACTGAGTTGCTGCTGGGCCTGTTGGTGTTGCTGCTGGTGGGGGCGATGACCAGCATCGCACCCAGCCAGGCAGCCTGGGCGGCCCACGCCCAAGCCTACGCGCGCGTGCAAGTGCACGAATACGCCGGGGATGAGGTGCGCCTGACCGTCTACATTGCCCCGGCACAGGTGGGCGTGAACCAGTTCACGGTAGATGTAAACGACGCGCGCCGCAACCCGCAGCAGCTGCCCAGTGAGGTGTTGCTGCGCTTTTCTCAGCCGGGCTCCAGCCTGGGCATTATCGAGGCGCAGGCCGCGGCCGGCGATGCGCCTGGGCGCTACGCCGTGACTGGAAATTACTTGAGCCTGCCGGGGAGTTGGCAGGTGGAGGTGATCTTGCGCCGCGGCGGCGCCAATGATGTCAGCACGCGCTTTATCTTGCCGCTGAAGCCGTAAAACAAAAAAAGGCCCTTGCAGATGCAAGGGCCTTTGTCTTCGCCGATATTCAGTCTACGCAGGTTGGTAGGCTTCCAGCGTCAGGCATTTGACCCCGCCACCGGACTTTGTGAATTCGCTCATCTCCAGCGCATGGGTTTGGAAACCAGCGGCATGCAAAGCGGCCTGCAGCCGCGGGGCATGCGGCGTGCTCATGATCACCTGATCACCCAGCACGATGGAGTTGCAGGCCAGCAGCTCGGCTTCCTCGGCGGCCACCTCGATCAGCGTCACCCCCAGGCTGCGCAGGCGCTCCAGGCTGGCGGCGCCGATGGCGGCAGGCGCGTAGGCGAGGGTAGTGGCATTCAGTGGGCACAGCACGGTATCTACATGGAAATGGGGCGCCAGTACTTCGATCGGCAGCACCTCTACGTTGAGGATGCGCTCGAGGTGGGCGTGTGCTTGCTTATCACTGCGCACCCCATACCCGGCGAATATGCGCCCGTTCCAGTAGACCGCATCCCCGTTGCCTTCAAAGAGCACATCCTCGGGCAGGCGGTGGATGGTGTAGCCACGCTCAGCGAAGCGCGCTACCTGGGGCTCCACCTCGCCGGCGCGCTCGGCGTGCCGGAAGCGGCTGGCGATGGCTTGCGTGCCATACAGAAAGATCGAATCGCCGGTGAACACCGAATCAGGCCATCCCGGCATCGGATCGAGCACTTCTACCGCCACGCCCTGCGCTTGATACAACTGGTAAAGCGCATCCCACTGCTGTTGCGCCAGGGGGCGGTCAACCGCATTGCTGGGGTCCATCCAGTGGTTAATGCTGTAGGTGATCTCAAACTGGCTAGGGCGGGTGAGGTAAAAGCGACGTGGCGGGGTATTGGGCATCAGGTTTCCAGTGAGTGAGATGAATCAGCCACCGCATACGCGGTGGCTGGATAGGATAAGTTTACATTACTTCTGGAGCAACAATCCCCAGCAGCGCCAAACCATTACGCATCGCCTGGCGCGCCGCCGCCACCAGGGCCAGGCGGAAGCTACGCTGCGGCTCCTCGGTTTGCAGCACCGGGCACTGATTGTAGAAATCATTGAAGCCCTTGGCCAGCTCGTAGGTGAGGTTGGTGATGTGCAGTGTCTTGTGCTCGTTGGCGGCGCGCTGGATCGCATCCGGCAGGCGCGAGATCAGCTCGATCAGCTCGATCTCGCTCGGCTCCAGTGCGTGCTGCGGCGGTTGTTGCGCACTCGCGGCGCCTTCGGCGGCGGCCTTGCGCAAAATGCTGTTAGCGCGCACGCAGGCGTATTGGATATACGGGGCGGCCTGGCCGTTGAAATCCAGCGCGGCTTCCCAATCGAAGGTGGCGATCTTGGTGGTCTCGCGGGCCAGCATCGGGTACTTGATCGCCGCCAGGCCCACCTGCTGGGCTACGCTCAGGCGCGTGGCCTCATCCAACTCCGGGTTCTTCTCGGCCACGATGGCCGCGGCGCGCTGAGTGGCCTGCTCGATCAGCTCCTCCAGCAGCACCACGACGCCCTCGCGTGAGGAGATGATCACGTTCCCCGGCAGATTGACGATCTCGTAGGGCAGGTGCAGCACCTTTTGCATCAGCGCCTCGTGCCCGGCCAGCTCCAGGGTCTTGAACACCTGGGTGAAGTGCAGGCTTTGGCGTACATCGACGACATAGATCGACTGGTCGAGGGCGTAGTCAATAAATTTCTGCAGCGCCAGTGCCAGATCCCAGGCGCCGTAGAGAGAGGTGCCGTCTGAGCGTTGCAGCACCAGCACGCGATACTTCTCCTGCAGCCCCAGCAACTCATCCAGCTTGACGACTACGGTGCCGCCTTCGGCGCGCTCGTCTACCGCGATCTGGCGCGCGATCAGCTCATCAATGATCGGCTTGCACAGCCGCTCCATCTCGCTCTCAAAGTAGATGCGGTCAAAGTGAATGCCCATCTGCGCGTAGATCTCGTTGAAGCCATCCAGCGACCATTGGCGCGTCTGCAGCCACAGGTCGTAGACGGTTTTGTCTTCGGCTTCCCACTGGGAGAACAGCGTGCGGATCTCAGCCTCGCCGTTGGGGTCGGCTTCCAGCTCGCGGCTGGATTCGGAGTAGAGATCGCCCATCCAGCGCGTCACGTCCTTGACGGGCGGTTGCTCGCCGGCGTGGCGCCGGGTGTAGTTCCACATCCACTTCATTACGTCTTTGCCATAATCGCCAATATAGTTGGCGCGCACCATCTCGTAGCCGGCGGCTTCGAGGATGTTGCTCAACGCCGCACCGAGGATCATGTTGCGCAGGTGGCCGACGTGGAAGGCTTTGTGGGTATTGGGTTGCGAGAACTCGAGCATCACGCGCTGCTGCTTGGGTTCGCCCCAGCCGTAGCGCTCCGCTTGGCTGAGCACGTTGGTCAGCACGCGCCCGGCAAATTCGGCGGTGTCGAAATACAGGTTCAGGTAGCCCTTCACGGCTTCCACGCGCGTGAAGCCGGGCAGGCTGGCGAGTTCGGCAGCCAGTTGCTCGGCCAGCTGCGTGGCGCGCTGCGGCACGTTGATCTTCTGGCCGGATTGCTTGGCTTCCTGCGAAGCCAGTTGGAACAGCGAGGTGGCAATGCCCCATTCCCCTGCGAAGGGGATCTGGCTCCAGCTCAGCGTGGGGGCGGGCAAGCTGGCGGCGCGGCAAAATTCGAGGATGCGCGCCTCAGCGGCGGCCTTTTCAGCAGTGAACATAGGGCGTGATTATACGGCAGGTGAGGGGGCTGCGCCGCCTGGCAACAAAATAGGCCTGCGTGAGCAGGCCTATTGGGTGGCAGGTGTAAGCAGGTTACTTGCCGGTTTCCAACGCGTGCAGCTTGCTCATCAAGTTACCTTTGCGGCGAGCGGCATTGTTGGCGTGGATGATGCTCTTCTTGGCGGCCTTGTCCAGGGCGACCACAGCCACCTTGGTGGCTTCCTTGGCCTGCTCTACATCGCCCGCGGCGATGGCGGCATTGGCCTTGCGCACAAACGTATTGGCCGAGCTGCGATAAACACGATTCTGCAGACGGCGCTTCTCGTTCTGCCGGTTGCGCTTGATGGCAGATTTAATGTTTGCCAAAGTAATTCCTCCGAATCCTATATGAAAGCGGAGGGATTTTACATGATTGGCGCGGCTTTGTCCAGAGCCTGGTGAGCGGTGAGGAGGGAGCAGTGCATGAGCAATTCTCACCCGTTTGGGAGGAGTGGGTGGTTTACCCTTTGGGTTCCCTGTTCCCTGTTCCTGTTCCCTGTTCCCTGTTCCCTGTTCACTGATCACTGATCACTGATCACTGCTCCCTTATTCCTGATTACTCGTTCCCCCTGTTTACTAATCACCGTTCCCTGCTCACTCGCTTTTCCCACCCCTGATAAAATGAAAGTAATGACATTTAAAGCAGGTTACGTATCCGTTTTGGGCCGCCCCAATGTGGGCAAATCCACCTTGATGAATGCCCTGTTGGGGCAAAAGGTGGCGGCCGTATCTTCCAAGCCGCAAACCACGCGGCGCAACCAACTGGGCATCTTGACCACCGAAAAGGCCCAGATGATCTTTGTTGATACCCCTGGCGTGCACCAGCGCCGCAGCAAGTTGGGCGATTTTATGAACGCCGATGCTTTCTACGCCCTCGATGATGGCGATGTCTTGCTGTTCCTGGTGGATGCTTCCACCCCGCCCACCGAGGAGGATCGCGGCCTGGCGGAACGCCTGGCGGCGCGCCAGCGCCAGCAGCCGCTGCTCTTGGCGCTGAACAAGATCGACCTGGTGAGCGATGAGGAGACGCGCAGCGCACGCCGTGAGCAGTATGGCGCGCTGGCCAGCGCAGTCCAGCTGCTGGAGTTCTCGGCCAGTAGCGGCGCCGGCCTGCCCGAGCTGCTGCAAACGCTGGAAGCCTTGCTGCCCGCGGGCGATCCCTTCTACCCGCCGGACCAAATTACCGATTTTTGGGAGCGCCAGATCGCCGCCGACCTAATCCGCGAGGCGGCGTTGCAATCGCTGCGCGATGAAGTGCCCCACGGCATCGCTGTGCGCATCGACGAGTACCTCGAACGCGGCGAGCAGGGCGCCAAGATCGAGGCCACCCTGTTCGTAGAGCGCGACTCGCATAAGGGCATCGTAGTGGGCGAGGGCGGGCGCATGATCAAGAAAATTGGCCAGGCGGCGCGTGAAGAGATCGAGAAAATGAGCGCACGTAACGTGTTTTTGGAGTTGCGCGTGAAAGTAAACGAAGGCTGGCGTGATGATGAGCTGCAGTTGGAGCGCATGGGCTACGCCCGGAGGAAAGACTGATGGTGTGGTCGGGATTGCTTGTGCTTGCTGTGGTAGCGATTGCGGTTGGCGCCTGGGCGGCTGGCCGCCTGGAAGACGAAGCTGAACGCCGCGGCCTGGCGCATGCCGCCGCGCTAACGCTGTACTTGCTGCTGGCGCTGTGGATCGTGGGCCAGGCTGGCGTGCGCACCTTCACCGGTTCGGAAAGCCGCTACCTGGGCAACTTTGTGGTGGCGCTGCTGGTGCTGGCGGCGGGCGAGTTGCTGGCAGGCTGGGGCAGCCTGGCCTGGGCGGCGCGTGCCCCAGCGGCCACGGCGATCGCCGCGGTGCTCCTGGCGCTGGGCTTCAAGATCTTCGAGTTGCATCCCTATGCCCCGGTGCCAGCGCTGATTTTGGTAGTCCTGGTGCTGGCGGTGATGGTGCAAGCCAGCCGCCGCTTGGCACAGGCCAAGCGCGGGCGTAGCAAGCCCAGTGCCAGCCAGGTGCAATGGCGCACGCTGTACATCAGTGCGATCGGCATGCTGGTGTATGCGGCATTGTATAAGCTCATCGAGCGCGGCTGGCCGATGGCCAGCGCGTATGCGGCGGCCGGCGGCAGCCTGTTGTTTGCGTTGGCCCAGTTGTGGTGGGCACGCCAGGTATTGCTGCGCCAGGAGCACGCACCCGCCTGGCTGCGCCGCCTGACCCTGCAGGCGGGCGTGCTGCTGATGGTGGTGGGCGCGTTCTTTGTGTATCAGGGATTTATTTAGCGTTTTGCGTTTTTTTATTTACAGTTCTGCACGGGTGACGTATTGGCTTTGGTAGCCGGTTTGCTGGCCTAGGAAGAGCTTGAGTTGCGCGGCGTGCTCTTGCAGATGGCGCAGGTTATAAAGCTGTAGTTCGCCGTAGCTAGGCTCACCCCAGGGGAAGCTGCACACGCGGGCGGCCTGCTCCGGCGTCAGGTTCAGCACGATGTCCTTGCACTTCTGGCGGCAGATGGCCAGATAATCGAGCAGCGCTTGTTTCGAGAGTACCGCGGGCAGAGTTTCGTGTGGCTGCATCTCCACCAATGGGTACGGCGCGGGCGGGGCGAAGCCTTCTTCTGTGCCAAACAGGTGAATATCCAGCCAGAAGATGGCGTGATAGCCCAGATACCAAAAGGTCGAGAAGCCCTTGGCCATCCATTGGTCGGGGTGGTCGTTCCACAGCCTGGCCTGCCACAGTTCCGCAGGGCAATCGGCAATCACTAGAGCCAGCTCGTCGATCGCTGCACCGTATTGGCGCCACAGCGCTTCGTTACTCAGGCTCATAGCAGCTCCACGCCTGCTAACTGCTCCATCACGCCTACTATGGCGGAGTTATCCAGGTCTTGCATGCCCAGCGCCATCATGGCGTTGAAAAGTTGTGTGTTGGCAGCGGTGGCGGGCAGCGGCATGCCCAACTCCTTGGCGGTTTCCATCACGATGCCCAGATCCTTCACCTGCATATAGGCTTTGAAGCCTGGCTGGCGCTTGCCCTCGAAGAGCAGCTGCGGCTTATTGTCCAGCGTCCAGCATTGGGCGGCGCCGCCGCGGATGGCGGCCACCACCTTCTGCGCGTCCACCTCGGCTTTGCGAGCCAGGATCAGCAGCTCGGCCATGACCGCCATTTGCGCCGCCACCATCATCTGGTTGCAGCACTTGGCTACCTGGCCCGCCCCCGGCCCGCCGATGTGCGTGATCGCCTTACTAAAGGCTGCCAGGGCCGGTCGGGCCGTTTCCAGCGCGGCGGCGTCACCGCCCACCATGGTGGTCAGCGTGCCGTTCTGCGCGCCAATCTGGCCGCCGCTCACCGGCGCATCGAGGAAGTGCATGCCGCGCGCGGCCAGCGCCGCGGCCAGGTGCCGCGCCGTGGCCGGTTTGATCGTCGAGTGGTCGATCACGATCAGGCCGGGCTGTGCGCCGGAGAGGATGCCATCTTCGCCTAACACGCAGCCTTCTACATCGGGCGAGTCAGGCAGGCAGGTCATGATGATCTCGGCGTGTTCGGCCACTTCTCTAGCCGAGCCGGCTTGGTGGGCGCCTTGGGCCACCAGCTCGTCGACGGCGGCCTGGCTGCGGTTGTGTACCCACAGCGGGAAGCCGGCCTTCAATAGATGGGCGGCCATCGGTTTGCCCATCAGGCCCAGACCGATAAAACCGAGGGTGGGGGAATTGCTCATATGCTGCTGCTCCTTGTGGCTGCGTTTGTGGGGCGAACTACCCTTGACAGGCTTGTTTGATAATAATATATTGTCATAACATTATGTACTCAGGAGGCTGCGGCCGGTAAGCATGGGCTTTGCGTACAAACCAATTCCATTTGATGATCTCACCGCCGTTAATCCTGTGGCTCCTGTGGCTGATCTCAAAACTTCGCTTACCGAGGCTGCCAATGCCCTGGCTGCCCAGCTTCCCACCGGCTTGTTGGTGCTGGACGGTATGCCTGGCGCCAATATCAACGGCCTGGTGGATGCCATTCGCCAAGCCGCACCTTCCGTTACCTTCCAAGACGTTTCCCAATTCTATCGCTCCCCACAAGACATCCGAAATCTGCTCGCCCCGTATCTGCCCATGGATCGCGAAACCGATCCGGAGCTGATCTTCGGCAGGCTGTTCGATCAGGGCTATGAGCCCTTCTTCGATAGCCAGGCGCTTGCCGCCTTCCTCGCCAGCGTGCCGGCGGATGCTAGCACGGTGCTCTTCGGCCTGGGCAGCGCAGCCGCCCAGCCGCGGCACGCGGCTGCCGCAATCGCCTTCGTTGACGTAACGCCCAAAGACGAAGCGTGGCGTGTATTCGCCGGCCAGTATCAGTGCCTGGGCAGCAACGGCGAATACGACATGGATACCACCGTGCGCCAGACCTATTTCATTGACAATGAGTTGGCCGTGGGTTTGCGTAAGCAACTGGTGCAGGGGGGGCTGATTGACCACTACCTGCTTGACTCTAGCCTCTCGTTCAGCCTGCTCAGCGGCCGCTCCCTGCAGGCGGTGTGTGAGCAGTTGCAAGCGCGCCCGCTGCGCGCCAAGCCCGTATATGTCGAGGGTGTGTGGGGCGGCCAGTTCCTGCAGCGCTACCGCAACGTGCCCAAAGACCTGGTAGACAAAGTAGCCTGGTCGTTTGAGCTCATTCATACCGAAGCCAGCTTGCTGGCGCAGAGTGGTGAGCACCTCATCGACATCCCCTTCCTTACCTTTATGGATGCGGTGGCGCAGGGCGTAATTGGCCCCAAGCTGCACGCCCGTTTTGGCAGTTACCTGCCCATCCGCTTCAACTACGATGATACATGGCACAGCAACGGCAATATGTCGGTGCAGTGCCATCCCAACGACGCCATGGCGCGTGAGCTGTATGGTGATTACGCCGCCCAGCACGAGGCCTATTACGTCGTGCTCACCGGGCACGGCGCGGCTACCTACTGCGGCTTCCGCTCGGATGCCGATCCGCACAAGTTCTTGGAGCTGGTGCGCCAGTCTGAGAAAGACAGCTCGCTGGTGGATTACCAGGCCTATGTGCATGCCATCCCATCCAACGTGGGCCGCCAAATCCTCCTGCCAGCGGGTACAGTCCACGCCTCTGGCCGCAACCAGCTGGTGTTGGAACTCGGCACGCTGACGATGAGCGCCTACACCTATAAGATGTATGACTACACGCGCATGGACATCACCGGCAAGCCCCGCCCGCTGCACACCAAGCTGGGTGAGCAGGCCTTGCGCTTTGAGCGCGATGAAAAGTGGGTGATGGAGAACATTGCCTTTGAGCCGCGTCCTTTTGCCACTGGCGAAGGCTGGCGTGAGCTGCTGGTAGGGCAGCACGAAGAGATCTTTTTCGAGACCCATCGCATCGAAATGGAAACCGGCAGCCGCTACCCGGGTGACAACCACGGCGATTTTTGCGTGCTCACCGTGGTAGACGGCGAGGCCGTTCGCGTCCAATCAGTAGCAGACCCCAGCAAAGGTTATGACGCCAAGTACCTGGATGTCATTCTGGTGCCCGCCAGCCTGGGCCGTTACGAAGTGATTGCACAAGGCAAGCAGCCGGTAGTGCTGCACAAGGCCTTTGTAAGAGAGGATAAGTAGCAGTATGTCTGAGAAACTGATCGCTCACGGTATTCACCATACCCATTGGGACCCGTATTGGTGGTTTAGCTCGCAAGAGTCGATGGTGGTGTTTGCCTACAACATGCGCGAGATGATGCGCGCCTTTGCTGATGGCCGCGTCAAAGATTTCTTCTTTGACGGACAAACCGTGGCGATTGACGAATATCTTCAGCTCCACCCTGAGGATACCGAAGAGGTGCGCGGCCTGGTGTCCAGTGGCAAGCTGGTCATTGGGCCGTTTGTGTCTCAGCTCGATACCTACATGAGCTCCGCTGAGTCGGTGGTTAACAACCTGCGCCTAGGCATCAAGAACGCCAAGAAGCTGGGCAAAGCCTCACGCATTGCCTATCTGGCAGACCCGTTCGGCGCCGCCAGCGACATGCCCAAGATCTACAACCAGTTCGGCATAAAAGAGTTCGTCTTCACCCGTGGGGTGGGCGATATCTACGGGCTCGGTAATGAGTTTTACTTCAAATCCAATGACGGCAGCCAGGTACTGTGCAATGTGCTGCTGTCTGGTTACGGCTACGGCGCCCACGCCTTCCGTGACGGCAAGCTGTTCACCAACGAGGCCGAGGACTACAACAAGATCGATGTCGCTAAGCTGATCGACCGCCTCGTAGAACGCAGCACGCTCAAGAACGAGTTCGTCTTCCCGCTGGGCTTTGACCAGAACCCAGTCATGCTGGACATTCCCGAGAAGATCAAGCACTACAACAGCATTCAAGACCGCATTGAATTCAAGTACACCACCTGGGCCGAGTATTTTGAGCATGTACGTAAGAACGGCAAAGACCTAAAGACACATGTGGGCGAGATCCTCTCGCCGCAATATCACCGCCTTCATATGAATGGCATGCACTCGGCGCGCTCGGACATCAAGACCCTGATTGACCGCGTAGAGCGCCGCATCTCCTACGAAGTGCAGCCCATGATGGCCATGCTGGATGCGGTGGGTATCCCTTACGACCAGGGCCTCATCGATGAGACCTGGTACAAGCTGGTCAATTGCCAGACCCACGGCTCCGCCACCCACGGTGATGAGACCAACAAAGCCATCAAAGACATGGCCACCATCTCGTACAACATCATGCGTGGCACGCGTGATTACTTGTGCCGTCTGCTGTCCTTCTCAGTAGATGACAGCCAGCTGCCCGGTATGGCGCTGGTGGTCATCAACAGCCTGCCGTGGAAGCGCGAGATGGTGCAGCGCCTCTCCATCGTGTCGCGCGGCCCCGGCTTCACTCTGGAGCTGGAGGGCAAGACCCTGCCGTACACCGTGCTGGAGCAGGTCAAGCACTATTGGGGCGTGGCACGCAAGAATCCGGCCGATATGAACGAAGACGTGTGGTTCTACCGCACAGAAATTGTTTGCAACCTGGGCGAGTTTGACGGTATCTCTTACAAGACCCTCTCCGTAGTGGAGCAGGGCGACCAGGCTCCCGAAGTGGTCGTCCCACAGAATCAGCACAGTATCGAGAATGAGTTCCTCAGCGTGAGCTGCGATGCTGAGGGCATCACCATCACTGACAAGCGCACCGGCCAGAGCGTGCAGCGTGCGCTGTTCCTGCAGGACGGCGGCGACGAAGGTGACAGCTACGATTACGACTATCCGGCCCCCGAAGACGAGTGGCTGGTGACGCGCGAAATCACCGCCGCCGACTTCAAGACCAGCACGCAGACTGGCTTGCACGCCGAGATGCTCTTCGAAGGCGAGATGGCCATCCCCAGCAATCTGGAGCAGCGCAAGCTGAAGGTAGCTGATCACACGCTGCCGTTCTGGGTGAAGCTCAGCCTGGATGACAGTGGCATCCTACGCGTGCGCGGCGAGGTGGTCAACAGCAGCGTAGACCACCGCCTGCGCATCGGCATTCGCACCCACAAAACCATCGAAACCTTCCATGCCGGGGCGCAGTACAGCCTCATTGAGCGCCCTTGTGTGCGCGAGGAAATGGCGATCTGGAAGGAACTGAAGTACTTCGAAGAGCCCAGCGCCACCGGCCCGCTGCTCAACCATGTCAGCACCCAGGACGAGCAGGGCGTGCTCACCGTCTTCACTCGCAGCCTCAAGGAATACGAATTCGTGGGTGAGGGCTTTGGTGACCTGATGCTCACCGTACTGCGTGCCATGGGCTACGTGGGCCTGCCCGACCGCCACCGCCGTCCAGGCCGCCCCAGCGGCATGCCGGAGCGCCTGCTGCCCGCGCCCACCCATCAAATGCAGGGGACGGTGGAGTTTGACTTTGGTATTGGCTTCTCGGCCACGCTGGATGGCAACAAGCTCTTCCGCGAGTACGCCATCTTCGCCGTAGACCCGATCTACAGCCAGAAGCAGAAGATCGATCCCACTTTCTTCCTGATCAGCTACTTCCCCATCAACCCGTGGGTACCGGCGCTGCCGGCGCACTTCAAGTTCGCCTCGATCGACTCAGATGCCAGCTTTGGCACACTGATCAAGTCTGACGGTGGCGAAGGCTACATCCTGCGCATGTTCAACGCCGAGGCCGCGCCGCAGCCCTCTGGTTCGCTCTCGCTGGGCGCTGGCCTGGCGCTGACTGGCAAGACCGACCTGGTGGAAGAGAACCACACTCCCATGCACACCCTCGCTGAGCAGTTTGCCGCGGGTGAACTACTCAACCTCGTCATCACCAAAACCGGAAAGGATGCATAGATGAAGAAACTCGTTGGCGTGGCCGCCTGCCCGGCAGGCATTGCCCATACCTACATTGCAGCCGAGACCCTGATCAAGTTTGCCAAGCAGCACGGCTACGACTTGAAGATGGAGACCAATGGGGCAGGGGGCGTGGAAAACCGCCTCACGGATGAAGACATCCAGGAAGCCGAAGCGATTGTGCTGGCCGTCGACACCATGGTGGAGATGGAACGCTTCCGTGGCAAGCCAATACTCACCGTGTCATCTTCTGACGCCATTCATCGTGGCGAGCAAGTGATCCAACAGATCGTAGACGGCAAAGCCGAAGTCTACAACCCCTAAGGAGGCGGTCGCACACAAATATCATCGAGGAGTCGTTGCGTTTGATTTTCGCTTGGCCAACCCGCTAGGGTTGGCCCCATAAGGAGAAAGACATGGATCGAAAAGCTATCTATCGCCATTTGATGTCGGGTGTCTCGTATTTCATCCCGTTCATCGTGGCTGGCGGCGTACTTATTTCGTTCGCCTTCCTGTTTGATGCGTCCAACTCGGGTGCGGCCAGCTTCGGCGCCAGCAACCCCGTCTCGGCCTGGCTGCTGACCGTCGGCGCCACCACCATCGGCATGATGCTGCCCATCCTGGGTGGCTACATTGCCTACTCCATCGCTGATCGCCCCGGCCTGCTGGCTGGTGTAGTGGTGGGTTTGCTGGCGCGTGATGGTGGCTCCGGCTTCCTGGGCACCATCGCCGGCGCCTTCCTGGCCGGCTGGCTGATCAACCTGCTCAAGAAAGCTACCAAGGGCCTGCCGCGCTCCTTTGAGGGTGCTAAGACCCTGATCATCTACCCGGTGGTCGGTACCATCCTGGTGGCCCTGGGCATGATCGCCATCAACGCTTTCGTGACCCCGCTCAACGGCGCCGTCAACGGCTTCCTGCAGAGCCTCAGCACTGGTAACGCCGCCCTGTTGGGCGCTGTCATTGGCGCCATGGCCGCTTTTGACGTCGGTGGCCCGGTCAACAAGGCTGCCTACCTCTTCTCGGTGGCTACCCTCACTGCCGCCGATGGCAGCGCCGTGCCTTCCGTGGCGATGGGTGCCATCGGCGCCGCTGCCTTCGCCATCAGCGGTGGCTGCGCCCTGGCCACCTTCCTGTTCCCCAAGAAGTTCTCGCCTGAGCTGCGTGACGCCGGCAAGCCGGCCGCCATCATGGGCCTGAGCTTCATCGCTGAAGGCGCCATTCCCTTCGTGATTGCTCATCCTAAGGTGGTGCTGCCTTCGATCATGATCGGCGCGGCGGTGGGCGGTGCGTTGGCGGGTATGTTTGGCATCACCCTCAGCGCTCCGATCGGTGGTATTTTCACCATCCCCTTGGTCAACAACATCCCTCTCTACCTCGTCTTTGGTGCTATTGGCACGATTGTGGCGGCGGTGATGATGGGCATGCTGTTGAAGGATCACCAAGAAGCCAAGTAGTTCGGTTTTACACTGGCCGTGCGCGATTCCCCTGGCGCATGGCCGGATGTGCACCTCCTCATTCTGGCTGGCTGGCAACCCCAGCCAGCCAGAACAGGCGCTGCGAGGATACTTGTATGGACACAATCATTAATGAACAGTTGATCGCCCTGGATGTAGCCCTGGCGGATAAGGCGGCGGTGATCGCCCAGGTGGCTGCCTTGCTGGATGCCGCCGGCCGGCTGAGTGACCCGGCGCGCTACATCGAGGATGTGTATGAACGTGAGGCGATGGTGCCTACGGGCATCGGCAACCTGATCGCCATTCCGCATGCACGTTCGGCGGGTGTGGCGCATTCGGGCCTGGTGTACCTGCGCCTGGCGGCCCCGGTGGCTTGGAACGAGGATGAGCAGGCGCGCTTGGTGTTCGGCATCGCCGTGCCCGAAGAGAATACGGATAACTTGCACCTCAAGATCCTCTCCTCGGTGGCCAAGAAATTGCTTGATGATAAAATCAGGCAGTTACTTGAAGAATCCTCCGCCAAACAAGCCATTCTGGATGCGTTGTTGGCCTAGCTATGGGGCTGTGGGGCATTCGCTTTCCATCATCTGATACGGGCCACATGCAGAATTCAAGCGCCAAACCATCCCTGCCAAAGTATCGCCAGATCGAAGAAGAGCTGCGCTATAAGATTCTGTTTGGGCACTGGAAGCCCGGGCACCAGATCCTGACTGAAATGGAGCTGTGCGAGCAATACCAGGTGAGCCGCATCACCATCCGCAAGGCGCTCAACGAGCTGGAGAACGCCGGCTACCTGGTGCGCCAGAGCGGCAAGGGTAGCTTTGTGACTGACTGGCAAGAGAACCTGGCAGAGCGCCCGGTGCTCAAAAGCTTCACTAATGAAATGCACGCCCTGGGCAAGAAGGCCACCACCGTGGATGTCGAGCTTGCTGAAACCAAGGCTGACAAGATCCTGGCGGGCATCCTCAACATCGCCGAAGGCGACCCGATCATTCAGCTTAAACGTGTGCGTGCCGTGGATGACGGCGTATTGATCGGCTATTCGATCAATACCTTTCCCTTTACGCGCGAATTTTCCACCAACCCGGCGGATTATTACCAATCCTTCTACGAGTACCTGGGCCAGTTTGGCATCTTCTTCACCTCCGCCCTGGATTACCTTGAAGCGATGCTGCCGCCACCCGAAGTGGCCGAGAAGCTGCGTATCGCGGCGTCGGAGCCGGTGCTCAAGAGCGTCAAGATCAGCCACAGCACAGACCGGCGCTTCACCGAATACAACATTTGCTACTACGTGGGCCGTGAGTACCGCTATTACGTCAAGTACTAACGCGGCTTGTTTCCCGATCCAACTAAAAGAATAGGAGGGTTCAGCATGAAATCGATCGAGCTGACCATTGAGAACGCGGTGGGCTTGCATGCACGCCCAGCCACCTTGTTCGTCAAAGCGGCCCAGAAGCACGCCGCTGAAATCACCGTCACCTACGAGGGGCGCACCGTCAGCGCCAAGAGCCTGCTGGCTTTGCTCACGCTGGCCGTGGGGCAGGGCGGGGTGATCCAGCTCTCGGCCGAGGGGGAGGGCGCCGAGGCGGCGCTGGCGGAATTGCAGGCGCTGGCGGCTAACAATTTTGGGGAGTAGTGCGTTAGGTAATGTGCTAGGCCGCACGCGTGAATGGGACTGGAATGGAAACAGTGCCGCTGCCCCGGGGAGGGTGCAGCGGCACTGTTTCCAGGCCGGTCTATAAGCCGCATTTTGTCCAGCCCGCAGAACGGGCTTGGATGATCATCTATCTGTGCAGCCTACCCGAGGCTCAAGTGCAGCGGGCCGCTGCTCACCTCTGTTTGGCCTTGCTCCCAGCGGGGGTTGCCTGGCCGCGGACATTGCTGCCGCGCCGGTGAGCTCTTACCTCACCATTTCACCCTGGCCGCTTGCGCGGTGGTGTATTTCTGTGGCCCGATCCGGCAGGTTTCCCCGCCCCGGGATTTCCCCGGCGCCATGCCCTATGGAGTGCGGACTTTCCTCGAGCCCCCCGAAGGGAACCCGCGATCATCCGACCAACCTGGAAGCGGTATGATACAGCACGCTAGCCGGGGGAGTCAAATGCCAGTGAGCCAGCTTACTTCTTCCTTAAATACGCTTGACATCTTTAGACCGCATGCTCTATAATCACCTGTCGCAAACTGGCCGCCCTTTGTGAAATTGAGAGCGGCTGGTCTTTTTTTCGTTGTACACCCTTTTAGGAGGCGCTGAATGGCGCAAGCTCTTCCCACCAAAACGTACTCCCGTCTGTCCACGCAGTTGACCCTGCCTGACCTCATCGAGGTGCAGCTCAGCTCGTTCCGCCGTCTCAAGTCGGATGGCTTGGGCGACCTCTTCCATGAGATTTCGCCAATTGAATCCTACAACAAGGGTATGCGCTTGTATTTCCCCAGCCGCACGCCCGAAGCCAAGCAGTGGGATTTGAAGTATTGGTTTGAAGACCCCAAATTCTCCATCGAAGAGTGCATCGAGCGCGATCTTACCTATGCCAGCCCGCTGTACATCTCCGTGCTGCTGGCCGGGCCGGATGTGCCCGAGCCGATCAAGCAAGATATCTTCCTGGGTGACTTCCCTGAGATGACCGAGAAGGGCACCTTCATCATCAACGGTACCGAGCGCGTGGTGGTTTCGCAACTGATCCGCTCGCCGGGTGTGTACTTCGAAGCCCCACTGGACCGCGCCACCAACCGCCCGCAGGCCACCGCCAAGCTGATCCCTGACCGCGGCGCCTGGATGGAGTTCGAGACGCGCAAGGCTGACTACCTGACCCTGAAGTTCAACCGCAAGCGCACCGTGCCCATCACGGTGCTGTTGCGCGCCCTGTGCGCCGTGGATGACGGCAACCGCACCTCGCCGCTCAAGCATGGCACCGACGAAGAGATCATGGCGCTGTTCGCCGATATCGATACCAACCCGGACCGCCAGTTCATTCAGGCCACCCTGAATCAGGAGCCGGAGTGGGACACCAACAATGGCAAGCTCACCATCGCCCAAGCGGCGCTGATCGAATTCTTCAAGCGCATGCGCCCCGGTGACCCGGCCACCTTGGATAACGCTACCGAATTCCTCGAGACCCAGCTGTTCGACCAGCGCCACTATGACCTGGAGCGCGTGGGCCGCTACAAGCTCAATCAGAAGTTGGGCCAGAAGGACCGCGTGGCGCTGGATCACCGCACCATGACCAAGTGGGACTTGGTGAACCTCACCCGGCGCATGATCCTGATCAACAATGGCGTGGAGCACGCCGATGATATTGACCACCTCGGCAACCGCCGCCTCAAGACGGTGGGTGAGCTGATCCAAAACAAGCTGCGCGTGGGTATGCGCCGCATGGAGCGCGTGATCAAAGAGCGCATGTCCATCCGTGACCAGGAACAGCTCTCGCCGATCACGCTGATCAACATCCGCCCGATGGTGGCCGCACTGCGTGAGTTCTACGGCTCCAGCCAGCTCTCGCAGTTCATGGATCAAACCAACCCGCTGTCCGAGCTGCGCCACAAGCGCCGCGTCTCGGCGCTCGGCCCTGGCGGTCTGCGCCGTGAGCGTGCCGGCTTCGATGTGCGTGACGTGCATCACTCGCACTACGGCCGCATCTGCCCGATCGAGACCCCCGAAGGCCCGAACATCGGCCTGATCGGTAACCTGGCCTCCTTCGCCCGCGTGAACGACTATGGCTTCGTGGAGACCCCGTACCGCAAGGTGACCGGGGCGCTGCCGCCGGACGACAAGCGCCTGGTGGGCCGCAAGCTGCGCGAGGACCTGGTGGACCCCAAGAACGAGAAGGTGGTTGCCAAAGAAGGCACGCGCATCGATGACAAGCTGGCCAAGGAAATTGCCAAGCTGGGTGTGGAAGAAGTGCTGGTGGTGCCTTACGTCACCGATGAAGTGCACTTCCTCTCGGCTGATGATGAAGACCGCTACTACATCGCGCAAGCCAGCGCGCTGCTGAACGAAGAGGGTGAGTTTGTGCGCCAGCGTGCTTCGTGCCGCTATGGCTCCAGCTTCCTGTTCGCCAGTGCTGAAGATATTGAATACATGGATGTTGCCCCGCACCAGGTGGTGGGCATCAGTGCTGCGCTGATCCCGTTTCTGGAGCACGACGACGCCAACCGCGCCCTGATGGGTTCGAACATGATGTCGCAAGCCGTGCCGCTGCTGGTGCCCGAAGTGCCGTTGGTCTCCACCGGTATGGAGAGCCACGCCGCCAAAGACTCTGGCCAGGTCATCCAGGCCGAAGAGGACGGCGAAGTCGTCTCCGTGAGCGGTGATGAAGTCACCATCAAGGGCAGCAAGAGCAAGAAGGATCGCACCTACAAGCTGCGCAAATACCAGCGCTCGAACCAGAGCACCTGCATTGACCAGCGCCCGGCCGTCGTCAAGGGCCAGCGCGTCAAGAAGGGCGATGTCATCGCTGACTCCTCCTCCACGGTGGATGGTTTGCTGGCCCTGGGCCAGAACGCGGTGGTGGCCTTCCTCTCCTGGGAGGGTGGCAACTTTGAAGACGCCATCCTGATCAGCGAGAAGATGGTGCAAGACGATCGCTTTACCTCGATCCACATCGAGAAGTATGAGCTCGAGGCGCGCGACACCAAGCTCGGCCCTGAGGAGATCACTCGCGACATCCCCAACGTGGGCGAAGAAGCGGTGAAGGACCTCGACGAGTACGGCATCGTGCGCATCGGCGCCGAAGTTGGCCCCAACGACATCCTGGTGGGCAAGATCACGCCCAAGGGTGAGAAGGAACTCACGCCCGAAGAGCGCCTGTTGCGCGCCATCTTCGGCGAGAAATCGCGTGACGTCAAAGACACCTCGCTGCGTATGCCGCACGGTGAGCGCGGCAAGGTGGTGGACGTACAGGTCTTCTCCCGCGAGGACAACATTGAACTCTCCGCCGGGGTAGAGAAGATGGTGCGCGTCTCCGTGGCGCAGCGCCGCAAGATCACCGCCGGCGACAAAATGTCTGGCCGCCACGGCAACAAGGGTGTGGTGTCCAAGGTGGTGCCGGTGGAGGATATGCCCTTCCTTGAAGACGGCACCCCGGTCGACGTCATCCTCAACCCGCTGGGTGTGCCTGGCCGTATGAACATCGGCCAGATCTTGGAAACCCACTTGGGCTGGGCGGCCAAGCGCCTCGGCTTCCGCGCCCTGGTGCCCGTCTTCGACGGTGCCAGCGAGTACGAGATCGAAGCCGAGCTGGCGCGTGCCTGGCTGATGGATCAAGCCTGGAAGGAAACTGGCGAGAAGGCCTGGGCCTGGCTGGCAGAACAAGACAGCGCCTACGATGCCGAATCGCTGGAAGATGATAATGAAGTGCGCAACCTGTATCTGGAGCAGTGGTTGGGCAAGGAGTACAGCATGAGCCGCGTGGCGCAGGATATGACCTATGCGCGCCAATCCACTGTGCGCGAATGGCTGAAGGACAAGGGCTACAACGCCGATGACCTGCTGGCCTTTGAGCATGCGGATATCTCGCTGCCGGTACGCAAAGAGCGCGGCCAGAAGGCCACCAACGCCTGTGCGCGCCTGTGGCTGATCAGCCTCGGTGAGGATGATCCCGGCAAGAATGCCGACGACGAAACCCTGCGCATGCTGGCGCAGCGCGCCATGGTCAAGCACCACAAGCCCATCCCCTACCTGGGCAAGCAGGCCCTGCGCGATGGCAAGACTGGCCAGCAGTATGACCAGCCGGTCACCGTGGGCGTGATGAACATGCTCAAGCTGCATCACCTGGTGGAAGACAAGGTGCATGCCCGCTCCACCGGCCCGTACAGCCTGGTCACCCAGCAGCCGCTGGGCGGTAAGGCGCAGTTCGGTGGCCAGCGCTTCGGTGAAATGGAAGTGTGGGCGCTGGAAGCCTATGGCGCCTCCTACACCCTGCAGGAGATGCTCACCGTCAAATCCGACGATGTTGTCGGCCGCGTCAAGACCTACGAATCGATCGTCAAGGGTGAGCCCATCGAAGAGCCCGGCATTCCGGCTTCCTTCCGCGTGTTGGTGAAAGAGCTGCAGTCCCTGGGCCTTTCGGTGGAAGCGGAAACCGAAGACGGCGTGGTCAAGTTCGGCAAGGAAGAGCAGCGTGCTCGCCCGCCGCGTCTCGGCACAGGCTTGCTGGGGCTGGGTGAGGACCTCAAGAAGACACCTTGACGGCTAAAAAGAGCACGGTTAGAATCCATCCTCGCGTACAACTGGAAATGGGCGTAGTGCCCACGGCTGAACGCGAAAACTGAATACCCCGCAGCACAGCTGCGGAACCGAGCCAAGTAATACAACGAGGCCATCCGCTGCATCAGGTGGCCTCGTACTCTGTGGGCGGGCTGCACAAGCCCGCCCACGGAGCCAGGCGGAGAACATGCTCCGCCGCTGGCGACCTTCACCAGGAACGGGGAGGGTGCGCTGGTGGTCGCCCCGGCAGATCGTAGCAGTCTGGCGCGGGCAACCCCACAACGGAATACTGCTGGGCTGCGGCCCACAATCACAGCGAGGGTGAGAGCTTGCTGTGCAGGCAACACAAGCATGGTGCGGCGGGAAACCACCGCCGCGGCAAAACGCAAGCGCGTTTTTGCCGACAAGTAGAAAACGGAGAAAGATAGTGCCGACAATCAATCAGTTAGTTCGCAAGGGCCGCAAGACCAAGCGCGGCAAAACCAAGGCGCCTGCGCTGCAGTATGTGTTGAACACCTACAAGCAGCGCCGTATCCGCCAGGCTAAGGGTGCGCCGCAGAAGCGTGGTGTTTGCACCGTCGTGCGCACCATGACCCCCAAGAAACCGAATTCGGCCTTGCGCAAGATTGCCCGTGTGCGTCTGAGCAATGGTATGGAAGTGACCGCCTACATCCCGGGTGAGGGCCACACGCTGCAAGAGCACTCCGTAGTGCTGGTGCGTGGCGGCCGTGTGAAGGACCTGCCGGGTGTGCGCTATCACATCGTGCGCGGTACGCTGGATACCACCGGCGTGAATGACCGCAAGCAAGCCCGTTCAAAATATGGCAGCAAGCGGCCTAAGGCCGCCTAAGCAGCTCACCTTGGTGAGCTTGCCGCAGTTAATGGAGATGTAAGTACATGGCACGACGCAGACGCCCAGACAAACGAGTCAGCACCCCCGATGTGCGCTACAAGAGCACCGAGGTGCAGGCTTTTATCAATCGCATGATGCTGGATGGCAAGAAGAGCACGGCCACGCGCCTGATCTACGATGCCTTCGACATGATCGAGGCCAAGACCAAGCAAAACCCGCTGGAAGTCTTTCAGACCGCGTTGAAGAACGTTGGCCCCAGCATGGAAGTGCGCCCCCGCCGTGTGGGTGGCGCCACCTACCAGGTGCCGATGGAAGTGAGCAGCTCGCGCGCCTTCGCGCTGGCCGCCCGCTGGATCGTAGCCTCAGCCCGCGCCCGCGGCGGCAAATCCTTTGCCGAGAAGCTGGCCGGTGAGTTGAGCGAAGCCGCGCAGGGGCAGGGGGCCTCGGTGCGCAAGAAAGAAGAAACCCACAAGATGGCAGAGGCCAACCGCGCCTTCTCCCATTACCGTGTTTAGTTGGAGCTTTTAGACCAGAATGGCTAATTACCCACTTGAGAAGTTTAGAAACATAGGCATTATTGCCCACATTGACGCCGGGAAGACGACCACTACCGAGCGTATCTTGTTCTACACCGGCAAGACCCACCGCCTGGGTGATGTAGACGAGGGCAACACCGTTACCGACTGGATGGAACAAGAGCGCGAGCGCGGCATCACGATTGTGTCTGCCGCAGTGACCGCCGAGTGGAAAGGCCATCTGATCAACGTTATTGACACCCCGGGCCACATTGACTTCACTGCCGAAGTGCAGCGCTCGCTGCGCGTGCTTGACGGCGGTATCGTGGTCTTTGACGCCGTGATGGGTGTCGAGCCGCAGTCTGAAACCGTATGGCGCCAGGCTGACCGCTACGAAGTGCCGCGCATCTGCTTCATCAATAAGATGGACCGCATCGGCGCCTCCTTCGAACGCAGTGTCGAGAGCATCCGCACCCGTTTGGGGGCCAACCCGATCCCGATGCAGTTGCCGATCGGCGCCGAATCCGGCTTCCAGGGCGTGGTGGACCTGCTGACGATGCGCTCGATCGTGTGGTCAGACGATGGCAGCAAGCCGGTGGAAGGCGAAGTACCGGCTGACCTGTTGGCCGCGGCCACCCAGCAGCGCGAGCAGATGGTGGAAGCCATCGCCGAAACCGATGACGATCTGACTGTCAAGTACCTCGATGGCCAGGAGATCTCGATCGATGAGCTCAAGGCAGCCCTGCGCCGTGCCATCATTGCCGGCAAGGCCAACGCAATCTTCTGCGGCTCTTCTTTGAAGAACCGTGGTGTGCAAGCGGTGCTGGATGCGGTAGTGGACTACCTGCCTTCGCCGCTGGACATTCCGGCGGTCAAGGGGATTGACCCGCGCACCGAGCAGCCCGTGGAGCGCCACGCGCGCAACGACGAGCCCGCCTCGGCGCTGGTGTTCAAGATCGTGGCTGACCCGTACGTCGGCCGCCTGGCGTATTTCCGCGTGTACTCCGGCAAGATCGAGAAGGGTGGCTCGGTATACAACCCGGTCAAGCGCCAACGCGAGCGCATCGGCCGCTTGATCCGTATGTATGCTGACCGCCGCGAAGAAGTAGACGTCATCGAAGCGGGTGACATCGGCGCCGTATTGGGCCTGAAGAACTCCATCACCGGTGACACGCTGTGTGATGAGAACAAGCAGATCGTGCTCGAAGCGATCAGCTTCCCCGAGCCGGTGATCTCGATCGCCGTGGAACCCAAAACCGCGGTTGACCAGGACAAGATGGCTGAAGCCTTGCATCGCCTGGCCGAAGAGGATCCCACCTTCCGCGTCAAGTCTGACCCGGAGACAGCCCAAACCGTCATCTCCGGCATGGGCGAGCTCCACCTGGAGATCCTGGTGGATCGCATGATGCGTGAGTATGGCGTGCAGGCCAACGTCGGCCGCCCACGCGTCGCCTACCGCGAAACCATCACGCGCAAAGTCAAGAAGGCCGAAATGCGCTACGCCAAGCAGTCCGGTGGTCGTGGTCAGTACGGTCACGTCGTCTTCGAGATGGTTCCCGATGAGCCCGGCAAGGGCGTAAGCTTCGAGAACAAGATCGTCGGTGGCGCTATTCCTAAGGAATACATCCCCGCCGTGCAAAAGGGCGTGATGGAAGCCTCCGAGTCGGGCACCGTAGGTGGCTACCCGGTGGTTGACGTCAAGGTCACCCTGTACGACGGTTCGTTCCACGAAGTCGACTCGAATGAAATGGCGTTCAAGATGGCTGCCTCGATGGCCTTCAAAGAAGGTATGCGTCTCGGCAAGGCCGTTTTGATGGAGCCGATCATGAAGGTGGAAGTGACCGTGCCCGAAGAGTTCCTGGGTGACATCGTGGGCCAGCTGAGCGCTCGCCGCGGTGAGATCCAGGGTATGGACCATCGCCCCGGTGGGGTGCAGGCTATCCGTGCCATGATGCCGCTTTCGGAAATGTTCGGTTACGCCACCGAGTTGCGCTCGGCCACCAAGGGCCGTGGCGCCTTCACGATGGAATTCGATCACTACACGCAGGTCTCGGAGAAGCTGGCCGAAGAGCTGATCAAAGCCAACTAGAACTTATACAGATAG